>JBEPUW010000004.1:0-159344 GCA_041691315.1 Caulobacteraceae bacterium
CGCCCACTTACGTGTCGGCCCATTAGCCCATCATGAAGTTTGGGCTGACAAAGCCTCCCCGGCCACTTGATCCGGCTCACCGGCCGACAGACATCTAGCGCCTCGCCAGTGGCTCGTTGCCAGCGATCGCGGAAAAGGTCTGCGAGCGCACCGGCCGCGGCGCCGTCAACCAGCCCCATAACCTCGTGACGGCTATCGAAGCACTTGTTATCGCGACGGGTCTTCTCTCGACGTGGATTGTCGTCAAGATGCTCTGGTGTGTCCCAGCGGTCAGGTCCGATGTCCCCACCGCCGCAGAACGCTATAGCATCGTCGACAACTATGAGTTTCTGGTGGTGACACGCACCCATGGGCAATTTGCCGTCGAGCACGAACTTCACGTTGGTGCCGGCAAACGCCTTTCGGTCCATGAACGTGAAGAAATGCTGAGTGGCGGCAACTGGCATCGCCGATTTCCAACACAAGACCCGCACATCGATGTTTGGGTTCTTTGCCAGAGAAATCAGAAAATTGCCGATGCGGTCGCTTTCCTTACCGGTGCAGCCGGCATCCGGGTGAAAGAGCGTACTCGCCTCAAAGGCCCAATTGAGCAGGTGAACGCAATGCTTGGCACGGCTCATAGCATCCATCGCCGCGTCGAAATACGCCTCCATGTCGATCAGAAGCGCCGCCCGTTGAGCCTTCTCTCTCCGCCAGCAGGTGGTGTCCGGGTTGAGCAGCATCTGGGCTCCAATAGTGTAGGATCGACGACGAGCGACGGGATTGCGGACCGGGAAGGGCTTGTGGGCCCAATGCGAATATCCAGGCAACGTTCCTGATAGGAGCTGCCAAAGACTATATAATCTGTTCCGCACCTGCCTGGACGTAGATCGGCAACCTCTGCCATTTGAAGACGTTCAAGCCCGCTCAAGCCAAAGGAGCGCTCCCGGTGAGCCATCTCGATACGCTGCCAGCGACAGCTCGGCATACTTCCTGATGAGTTTGGATGCCTCCACCAACATCGTTCCGGAAGGCGAGAAGAGCCTCCTCCAACAGCGCATAATTGCCGTCCTCAACACCGGGAGCGGCAGTTGTGACGTAGCATCCGCGGGCCAGGCTGAGGAAATCTTTCGAACGGCTGGGCTTCCACATGCGAAGGTGATCAGCGTCGGGCCCGACAAGCTGGAGGCCGCCCTGGACGACGCGGTCGCGAACTGCGACCTTCTGGTGGTGCTGGGCGGCGACGGCACTATCGGCGCGGCCGCCTCGCGGTGCGGGGCCTCTGGGAGCGTTCTTGTTCCATTGCCAGGCGGCACCATGAACATGCTGCCAAGGGCGCTGTATGGCGAGCGGCCGTGGCGCGAAGCCCTGGCCGACACCCTCGCGAATCCACAATTGCGCAACATCAGCGGTGGAAAAGCGGAAGACCGCCGGTTCTTCTGCGTTGCGTTGCTTGGCGCGCCGTCCCTCTGGGCCAACGCGCGCGAGTCACTCCGCAAGGGAGACCTCGTCGCTGCCGCAAAACGATCGGTGACTGCGGCGCGTCGCAGTCTCGAAGACGCCCTCGAGTATAGATTTGGCGATGATGTCACAGGTTCGGCGGAAGCCGTTGCGGTGATTTGTCCTTTGATCTCCAGGGCCCTCGACGCCAGCGAGCCGATGCTTGAAGCCGCCGCGCTGGACCCCGAAACTGCGGGTGCAGTCTTTGGCTTGGCATTCCATGCCGCGTTCGACGACTGGCGAAACGATACATCCGTATCGCTAGCACGGGTCAAGACCGTCAGCATAACCGGTCATGGAGGGGTGCCGGTGATGCTCGACGGTGAAACGGTCGAGATGGGACGCACCGTCAAAGTTAGCTTCGTTCCGCTTGCCTTTCGCGCACTGGTCCCGCGAAGAGGCTCAGGTCGGGCGAAGCCAGCACGGTGAGGAGCGACGTGGAGACTCAACCGAAAGACGCGGTCCACTCGCCTTTTCGCCGGCTCGAGATGCGGTTCCTTCTCACCCTCACAACCCCCCGCATAAAGTGGAGGTCATGAAACACACGTTGCCCTCCAGTGAATCCCTTGAATGTGGAATAGACCTAGTTTGCTTTGAGTGTCGTCGGGAGGGTCAATCGTCGCGGTTGGCGCGGGACCATCGCAGGCTGTTGTTCAGGTCATCCAGCCGGGCCTCGATCCTGGCCCGGTCACCGCGGTGGAGGCGGCCGTCCTGGCTCATCATATTCGACTCGTCGGCTCGGATCGATTGCAGCGACTGCAGCGCGTCGCGGGCGTCGTGACGGCTAAGGCTTCCACTGTCCATACCGGTGCGGATGCGCTGCTCTAGCCAGTCTTCGCGCGCGTTGGTGTCCGCCGGCGCGCCAGCCCAACGATCGCGGGTCTGGTAGCTGACGTCGCGATCCAGGTCGCGGGTGGAGGACGAGGTGGCGGTCCAGCGACCTTGACTGTCGTAGTAGCCCATCACCGAGCCGGGAATCCAACGGCCGTTGACGTCATAATAGCCCGGCTGGGCGTCGGCAACCCAGACGCCATTGGCGTTGCGATGGCCACTCGGGGCCCCGGCGATCCATTGGCCCTGGGCGTCATAGTGGCCGGTGGCGGGACCGGCCACCCAGCGGGGATGGTTTTCCCAATGGCCGGGCGCAGCGGCGGCGACCCACTGGCCGTCGCTGTCGTAATAGCCCGCCGCCGAAGCAGGGACCCAGTAGCCGCGGCTGTCATAATAACCGTCCGGGGTCTGGCTCGATGCGCCTGCGACCCAGCGGCCGGAGCCGTCGTAGTAGCCGTTCGGGGCGCCGTTCACCCAGTTTCCGTCGCGGTCGTAATAGCCGGAGGCACTGGCGCGATCGGTATTGGTCGCGTGCCACATGCCGGCGTTGTCATAATAGCCGTAGGCGCGCGAGCAGTCGTACGCCGGCCGGGTGAGTTGGTTGCCGATGACCGCGCCGCTGACCCCGCCAATTATCGCCCCGGCCACGCCGTTGCGGCGGCCGCCGATGGCGTTGCCGGCCAGTGCGCCCAGTCCAGCGCCGACAACCGTGCCCGCGACGTGGTTATCACGTTGCTGCTGGCAGGACTGAGCAGCGGCCATGGAAGGAATTAGGGCCGCGACGGCAAGGCCGGCGACCAGGGAGAGCTTTAGCATAAAGGAGGTTCCACTGGGTTTTGACAGATTCGTCTTCCCTCGACGACTCAAACGCTTCGGCCGGGCAAAGGTTGCTGGCCCGCCCCGCGTGCGCGGCGTTTGGGGCGGAAGGCGGGGCGGCTAGTCAGGCGCTTCGAAGGATTTACGGCAGGCAGGCGTCTATCTCCAGCCGCTAGGCGTGGGTCGAACTCGGCCGACCCGGCCGCGCGGGCCTCCTCTTGCTGCGCGCTGCGTTCAGCCCCAGCGAATTCGAGATCGACGGCCACCCCGCACAAACATCACGCCGCAAATCCCCAGAAACGTAGCTTCATGGTTCGACTTTGGGCCATGTCGTCTGAATAGTGCATGACTCCACGTATTCGTCTGACTGAGCTCGCGATACAGAAGCCCATTGCGCACCAGCGGTCGGGTATTGAGGTCAGTCAGCAAAGCGCCGCGCGCGATGCGCAGACTTGGCATCGCGATGTTACGGCCGAATGCCTGCGCTCGCGCTGATAATCTTTCATATTCCTCGCAGCTCGAATAGCTTCCGCATTGGCTGACATCGTGTTGACGCCAGGAGGCCATCATGGTTCGAGGGTTCATTGTTGGCGTTGCGGCCACCATCGTTGTGGCGCTCATCGGCGGTTATGTGTTTCTGCAAAGTGGCCTCTTTCCTGCAAACGCCGATGCCCCGCCAGGCCGTTTGGAGACCTGGGCAGCCTCTACATCGCTAAAGGCGACGCTCGCGCGAGAGGCGCCGACGCAGCCCAATCCCGTCTCGCCGACCGACGCCAACCTCGTCGAGGGCGTGAGGCTATACGGTGATCATTGCGCCATCTGCCACGGCACGGCCGCGGGCGACGCCTCAGCGTCGCCGGTGGCCAAGGGCCTATACCAACGCCCTCCACAACTGGCCACCGACGGGGTCGAAGACGATCCCGAAGGTCTCTCCTATTGGAAGATCAGGCACGGCATCCGCTTGACCGGCATGCCGTCGTGGAGAGCCTCTCTGACCGACCAGCAGATTTGGACGCTTGCCCTTTTTCTGAAGCACATGGACAAGCTGCCGCCGAACGCACAGCAAGCCTGGGGTCAGGTTAAAAACTAGGAATGTCGCCTGTCGCTCATCGAGCGAAAGACTTTTGTCGGTGGCCAGCGGGATGGAAAGCCTCCGTCTGTGACAACTTATTTCCCCCGCGAAACACAAATGAACGCTGTCTGAAGCCCAGCTTGCAAAGCCATTCAGGGGTCGAAGCTAAATGTGCGGGCAACGACGCGCCAGCGTCGCGTAATTCGAGGAGTATCAATGACTCCGAAAACGACGATCCTATTAGCCGTAAGCATAGCGGCTTTATCCATTCCGGCCGCCGCCTCCGCGCAATATATTGGACAACCATACGCGGGCCAACAGTACGGGCAGCCCCGGGAGCTACGGGCAAGCTCGGGGAGACTGGTATCAGCGTCGCCAGTCCCGTTACGGGAGCTACCCTGAATTTCGCCCCATCGAAATGCACATCCGCCAAGAAATCCAGGACGGTGTTCGAGACGATATGATCGTGTCCGACGATGCCAGGGACTTGATGGGCCAACTTCGGCAGATTCAGAGCCAGGAAATGCGCGAGTTTCGTGTTCACGGCTGGAACCTGCCTGAAGACGACCGCATGCGCATTCACTCGCAACTGGACCAACTGGACCCAACTGGTCGACCAAACGCGCGCCGAACCCTAGCGCAGCCGTAGCGCCCCTGAACATCGATCATCGCTATCGGCTATTTAATCGGGCGGCATAGAGGCTAGGTTGCTCTTTGGAGCACCTAGCCTCGCTTTTTGAGTGTCGAAAGATGTCGTTATGCCGGTCGTGAAATACCGCGTCCATGGTACGGGCCTGCCGCGGCGGCAGACCGAGCTGCCAGTGCCGGGATGGGCCGGCGAGCCGCAACCGCGGGTCGACGGCTCGCACGAACAGATCTGGCACTGCGCGCCGTTCTCGGAGGGCGCGCGCTACGGAATTGAGATCCTCTATCCATTCGAACAGGAACTACGTGTCCGCACCCATCGTGGTCGAGTGCAGCTCGAAGCGGACTGGGGTCCGGACCCTGGTGGTGGCCTCAATTGGCCGCCGTTCCGCCCCTTCGGCGAAGGGTTCTATTCCTACCAAATCGTGCTCGATTTGATGGTCGACGGCGCCTGGGCAGTTCGCACTGAGCCGCACCCGCGTTTCTACGCTGATATGACCTCAAGCGTGCCGATCGCGGTGCCGGCGTTGATTCGCACAAGCTGGTGGCCAATGATGTTCTTCGCCATCTTCAAGGCTCCGCCGAAGGGCGCCACCCACGTGTTCCGTAAGGGCGAAGGCTTTCTGCAGGTCATCGTCATCCCAGCCGAGCCGGACTTGACGCTCGAACCCATGGGGGAAGCCACACCGCCGAGCGCGAGCTCAAATCGCGCCGCATCCACGCTAGCCGCGACCTCCTGTCGGCTAACACCCGCTGGCTGTCGTCCACCAAAACGGTTTTCGACGGCACTTATCGGCACATGCTGCGCGCGGCCAAGGCGCGCGAACGCGGCGGCTGATTTGGCGGAAGACTGGCCGCGGCCGCGTACGTCGCGGGGGCCGAGGCGACGAAGGTCAGCATGCACATCTCGGGCGTTTCACCGTGCCAAGGCCACTCTGCAGCTATGAAATGCGACGATCTGAGTTCGCGCGGGGCGAACATCACCAGTCCAGACTATTCGTCATCGTCGTCACGATCCGGGTAGGAATAACCATCATAGCCCCCATCGTAGTATCCTGGGCCGTAATATCCCTGGTCGCCATAGGCGTATGGGGAGCCGTAGTTGGTCTGCCGATACACGTAGGGCGGCCGAACATACCTGTAGTCGGGCGTGTCGTATTCATAGTCGGGCTGGCCGTAGCGGTCCGATGTCAGGGCCGAACCTAGAGCGAGACCGACAATGCCGCCGGCGATGACTGCGCCAATGTCGCCACCGCCGTCATCGCCCCGATTGTAGCCGCCATGGCCATAGTGATCCCAATCTTGCGCCGATGCCGGGGTTGCGGCGGCTAACGCTCCGGACATCAGGGTAACGGACGCAATGCCGGCAATGAGAATCTTGTTCATCGGAACCTCCAGGTCGTTCTCCTCGACGACGGATCACAGCGCGCTAGGCTGTATCAACGAGAACATATTTGACGATCGCCGCCAGCGGCTGAACAGGGCATGAACGGGCGCACGGTCGAAGAAGGCGCGTAGCTTCCCACTCACCCCTGGCCGCAACGCCCTGTGCACCGGTGACCGGAGACGCAAGAGCGTCTAGCCTGATCGACGCTTGCTCCGTTCACCCCCAGTTCAGAAGCCCCCTGCGATCGTGGACATCTAGGATCGCTACGTGGATTTCCGCGTTGATGATTACGCCACTACAGATGCAACTCCGTTGGCGCGCGATCGATGGCTCCAACTGGCTTGGACAATAAGGAAGACACACAGATGGAAACGAAGACTCTAGGCATCCTAGGGGCGATCTCGTCCCTAGTCGTCTTACCAGGCATGGCCATCGGCGCTCCCGCTGCGTTTCAGCCGGCTGTGGCCCCGGCTCACTCATTCGCTGAACTGCTCGACCCGATCCCCAACGCGGTCGAGCGCTTAAAGATCGCGGATGCGCAGGACGCGGTAACACCACGGCTGATCAAAGCCCAATACAACGATCATCACCACCACCACCACCATAACGCCTACGTGGTCGTGCCGCGCTATCACCCCTACTATCGTCCCCACTACCGGCGGCACGTCTACCGTTACGGCTATCGCTACGGCTACTCGCCGCGCGTAATCGTGCCCTACGTCGCCCCCTATCAAGACCATCACCATCATCACCACCATCATCACCAGCAAGACGGTTACTAAAGCGCGGGTTGTCGGTGGCGGCTGAGCAGCGCTCTCAGGTGCCACCGATCGCACGACTTGGCGGCGCCGCAATCAGTCGGGGCAGGCTCCGCCTGCTGACCTTGATTTCGGCGCAGGCCCTCGCTCATACGAGAAACGCAAGGCGAGGCGCGATCAGACTGGTAAGAAAAACGGCGACCGGCGGCTTGGCATTGCCTCCCAAATCAGTGCGCAGCTCGACGATCTCGGTCGGCGGGTCGATCTGACCCGAGACGCGCCTTAACCCGTTCCGCCGCCGTTCATGTCCCCTGCGATACTCACGCTTTTGCATGGGGCAGAGCAGCAAAGCGGTGATGGTAATGGATCGACGGATTTACAAGGCGACCGTTTCGGGCGTGGCGCTGCTTAGCATCGCGGGATTTGTGCTCACTGGATGCAACCGCACCAGCCAATCGTCAGCCACGTCGACCGCCCCGCCGCCGCTCGCGGCGCTGCCCCTTTCGACGGTGCTGTCAGTCCAACGGCAACTTGTCTCCGTCAAGGCGCACTGAACCCTAACCCATGCAGCCTTTAGGCCATGACTGACCGCCACTCCGCCAGCGCGGCGGAGCGTCTCTGCCGATATTCCTGGCGGCTGACGAGGTGGCGTTCCTGAGCAAAGTGGTTGTGGACGGAAGCATGGACCGAGCTAAATTTCTGCAAGGTCTTCATGCGGCGGAAGCGGGCCATCGCCCGCTCGCGTCGTCGAAACGGCAAGTGGCTGTTCTCAGCTCTGTTGTTGAGCCAGCGGCCGATCGGCGCCGGCAGGTCCTGGGCGCCGATCTCCTTCAGCGCCGCGCCGTAGGAGCGCAGTCCGTCGGTGACTATGGTCTTGGGACGACCGTGGCGCTTCATGGCTTTCTTGATGAACCTCAGCGCCGCGGCCTTGTCGCGCGCCTTGGTGACAAAGGATTCCAGCACCTCGCCTTCGTGGTCGATCGCCCGCCATAGGTAGCGCATCTCGCCGTTGATCTTCACGTAGACCTCGTCCAGATGCCATTTCCAGTGCGTGTAAGCCCGCATGTGCTGGACCCGCCGGCGGCGGATCTCGCTGGCGAAGATCGGGCCAAACCGGTTCCACCAATGCCGCACCGTCTCGTGGCAGATGTCGATGCCGCGCTCGAAGAGCAGGTCCTCGACGTTGCGCAGCGACAGCGGGAAGCGCACGTACATCATCACCACCAGGCGGATCACCTCGGGCGATGAATCGAACCAGCGGAACATGTCTGGCGGCGGCTTGGGCGCCTTGGCTTTGGGCTTCATCCGGCCGGCCTATCCCGACCCGGTTAGGCCCCGGTGAATTTTGGTCTGACATCACCACTCGGCGGGGTGTTCGACGACCTTGGCGCCGTCGCCGTGCTGAACGATGTATGTCACGCAACCGTCATACAGGGGTCGGACGTCACCCGGAAGCTTACTTCGGCGCGGGCTTTCCTGCCTGGGCGCTTTCACGATGCGCTTCACCTTCTCAGCGAACGCGGCTTCATCGTCATCGCACTCTAGCTTGCGGGCTAGGTCGCGAAATTTTTCAACCTGAGCGGATTGATCCCGAGGCGTGGTTGCAAGGTATATAATCGCCCGCTCGCTGCATGACGGGTCATTCCTGACCGGCCGGCGCAACGTCGGCCTGGTCGGTGGAACCGGCACGGGCAAGACCCACCTGGCCATCGCCATCACCGCCAACGTCGTGCGCGCCGGCGCCCGCGGCCGCTTCTTCAACCTGGTCGATCTGGTCAACCGGCTTGAGGACGACGCCCGCCGCGGCCGGGCCGGCGCTCTGGCGGCGCAACTCTCCCGGCTCGACCTGGTGGTCCTCGACGAGCTGGGGTACCTGCCGTTCGCCCAATCGGGCGGCCAACTCCTGTTCCACCTGATCAGCAAGCTCTACGAGCGCACCTCGGTGATCATGGCCTGGAAGGGGGTGAGTTCGGACTGCCGTGGCGGCGTAATCGATTGCGCCGTTCGGTCCCGGACTTCTGCTGCTTTCGTTCTCGTCGTCGGATGACAAGGTGGGAGTTCTCGACCCGGTTGTTGTCGCGCAATCGCCCTAGTCGGTGGCGACAGCAACCTTGCTCGCGTGGCTGTCGATCAGGAATTGGCGATACTGGGGCAAACAATACGCCGCCAGCGCGAGGCTCAGGGGCTCAGCCAAGAGGAACTGGCGGAGCGCTCGGGGCTGCATCGAAATTACGTTGGCGGCATCGAGCGCGGCGAGCGGAATGTGGGCGTCAAGGCGCTGTTCAGTATCGCCCGCGGCTTGAAGATTGGCCCTGCCGAGCTGTTCAGGGCTGCGGGAACTGCCAGCTAGTCCCGGTCCGTAAACTGCGAGGCTGGCGCCCCTTCCTCCGCGAGCGATCTGATGGCGAGATGATGGCGACTCAGCGAGGTGCTGGATGGGCCGCGATCAAACCAAGCATGATGCGACGATGCGAGCACTCGGTTGGCGACGCCGGGAGGTTCCCGACGTGATGTGGTGGGACGACCTCACGCTTGAGCCTGACGGGCGCTGGTGTCCGCAAAAGCGCCACCGCAACGGCTCCGTCCAGCTCTCCTGGCCGAAGATAGCCGACGAACAAGCGCGCGAATTTCAGGGATTGAAATCGGAGGTGCGGTCAGGCCGCGCCGCACCCCCCTCGTGCTGACAATCTTGCGCCCGGCTCACATGACCGCCAATCAGTGGCGGCGACACATCGTCTGCGAAGCCATTCGATATCATGTCGCGCGCTACGGAGCCGCAGATTGGCAGATGGTTCGGTCACGATTTCCGAATCTGCCTGAGGCAGACTTTTGGCGGTGGCTGGCCGAGCTGCGCGTCGAGCACGGCTGGCCAACTGCGCGCCAACTCCGCGAGGCGGCCGCGCACCGCAGTGACGCCGCTGGGGTTAGCGGGATGACCGGTGCGTCGTCGGCCTCGCTCGCGACCGAGCCACCTCCTCGGCCATGGACCGACCAAGAGGCACGACGTTATTTGAGGTTCGAAGCCCCTCGACGAAGGACCTTCATAGCCGACGTGGTCAACGGTCGGCCTGTAAAGATTCCTACCGGTCGGCCAAGGGTTGCGGGTTCGAACGTTCTCTTGCCCGAGGCGAAGCGGCTAGTGGTTGGCGACCTCATGGCCCGCTACGACGCGGAGGTGCTGTCGCAGATGAAATCAGGCGCCGACCGACGTCGCTCTCTCCAGCGCATAGTTAGCCCGCTTGGCGCCACGAGATGCGCAGAACTGCGTTGGGAAGACATTCAGGCCGTAATCGACGATTTGGCTGTGACCGGCCCGGTCCACGCCAACCGGATCCTGGCCTATTTCAGCGCCATGTGCGGCTGGGCCCGAACACAGGGACTGATGGCGGACGATCCCGCCAAAGATGTTCGTCGGACAAAGTCCGAGTCACCCCGGCGTCGCCGACTGAGCCTGCAGGAGATCGCTGAGATCTGGCTGGCCGCGTTCGAACTTGGGCGTCCATTCGGACCGATCATCCAACTGATGATCTTGACCATGGCCGGTCGTGACGATGCCGCGGGCCTGCGCCGGATCGACCTGATCAGCCTGAACGGGGATCCAGCTTGGTTGGTGCCTGACCGTACGCACGACGCCGAGCAGCCGTTTCACATCCCGCTCTCGCCTGCGGCCCTGAAGATCATCGAGACTGCTAAAGGGGACGTGCCCCCTGGCTCGCATCTGATATTTTCCACGACGGGTCGCACGCCGCCGTCGGGCTGGGGGCATGCAAAGGCCAGGTTGGACCGGATTATTCAGCAGCGCAGATTGCAGGGGGATGGGGAGCGGGCCCAGCCGATGCCCGCCTGGACCCTCAACGACCTGCGCAATTCGTTTTTTGATCTGGCTGTTGAGCGGCTGGGTGAGCCGGCTTGGTTGATCGGTCGGTGTCTCAACAGGATGAGGGACGTTACAGCGCTTGACGAATTGGCGTCCTCCTCGAGCACGCTCACCTGGCCGATGCGGCGACGAATCATGCTCGCCTGGGCGCGGCTTGTTGAGCGCGAGGTTCAGTCCGCGCCTTAGACGGCGGTCAGCCTGTGGCTCAGCGGCGGTTACGACGTGGGCGGCCTGCGAATACAGAACCTCATGGGAACACCCAGGACGCGTTCCTCGTGTTCGCGCGCGACCAATCGCCCGGCTTCGGTCGGGCCGCGAGCACAGGGCTGAATCATGGACAAAAGAATAAAAATGGTCGTCCGGCGTGCTCGCCCGCGATCGATAAAGTGTAGCCAGCCGATGCGGGTCGAGACGCTGACTACCACGCGCCGGATCCCGCCATGCCCGTCGCCGAAGACAAGCTGAGATGGATCTAGATTTCGATCTTCCGCGGCAGCTGATCGAGCAGCCGCCTTAGGATCTTCGCAGGATCCTCGCCCAGGGCCGACACAAGGGCGCAGAACTCGATCACGTCCAGCCCGCGCTCGCCGCGCTCGATACCCAGCCCGCGGCCATGGACATCTGCGCCGTCTGGCTTACGTGCAAAAGGTCCTTTGCTCATAGCGGCCGACAAAAACGGTGACCCGCGAGTCAGGGGACCTGACTCGATTTTCGTGCAAAGGATGTCTTTCACGAGCCTGTCGGCTCATGCCATTTTGCCACGAGAGTTTCTATCAATGCCATGTGGCAGAGGTGACCCCAAATGGCCCCTTATCGTGCCATTGCAGACTACGTCCGCTCACCTAACCTATTGAAAAGGTTGGTGGGTGCAGTAGGATTCGAACCTACGACCCGCTGATTAAGAGTCAGCTGCTCTACCAACTGAGCTATGCACCCGCACCGCCGAAACGGGCCGGATGAGGGCCCGTTCGCGAGGGCGCGGACCATAGCCGGTTTCGCTTTGTTGACAAGCCGCCCTGTCGTGCTTGTGCCGGCGCCTTCGGTTAGGCTCGGTCCGGCGAGTCGCAAGGGAGCATCCATGGCCAGGCGCGACCTCACCGGCGCGGTCAATTTCAAGCATCTGGAGACCTTTGCCGCGGGCGACCAGGCGGTGGTCGACGAGGTGCTGGCGATCTTCCGCGAACAGGCGGCCATGTGGATGCGGTTGCTCGACCCGGCGTCCGAGGGCTGGCGCGACGCGGCGCACACCTTGAAAGGTTCGGCGCTGGGCATCGGCGCCTTCGCCCTGGCCGACGAGTGCGAGGCGGCGGAGCTGGCGGGCGACGATGTCGCCAGGCGCACCCGGTTGCTGGAGTCGGTGCGCACCGAACTCGACCGCGCTTTGGGCGACATCGCCGCCTATGCCCACGAGCAGGCGCTGAAGTCGCTCAAGACGCCTGACCCTTAGATCCCGGCGCCGTTGTCGATGCTGGCCAGGGCCGCTTCGTGGGCGGCGGCCTCGGCGGTGATCCAGGTGATGAAGGCCTTGACCTGCGGCAGCCGGCCCTTGGTCTTGGGATGCACGAGGTAGTAGGCGAAATCGACCGCGGTGGCGATCTGGAAGGGCGCCACCAGCCGCCCAGCGTCCAGGTCGGCCTGGGCCAGGGCGCGCTTGGCCAGGGCCACGCCGCGACCGCCGACCGCCGCCTCGATGACCAGGCTGGACTGGTTGAAGCGCGGGCCGCGCGCGCCATCGACGCCTTTGACGCCGCGCGCGGCCAGCCACATGGTCCAGTCGGGGCAGGACTCGTCGGCATCCGGCGAGCCGTCGTGCAGCAGAATGGCGCCCGTCAAGTCGCCCAGATTTTCTAAAGGGTTGTTGGCGAGCAGTTCGGGGCTGGCCACCGGGATGACGGTCTCCTGCATCAGCCGCATGACCTCGAGACCCGGATAGCGGCCGGCGCCGTAGCGGATGGCCAGGTCGATCTCGCCGCTGGTGAAGTCGGTCAGCTCCATGCCGGCCGAGACCCAGACGTCGACGTCCGGATGCAGGGCCTCGAAGGCGCCCAGCCGCGGCAGCAGCCACTTCGACGCGAAGGAGGGCGGCACCGTCACTGTCAGCCGCCGCCCGTCCACCGCGGCGGTGAGCATCGAGGCCGCCTCGGCCAGCCGATCGAAGGCCTCGCGCAGGGCCGGCAGGGCGATCTGCGCCGGATCGGTCAGCAACAGGCCCTTTGGCGTGCGTTTGAACAGGGCGACGCCGACATAGTCTTCCAGGTTCTGGATCTGCTGGCTGACCGCGCCGGGGGTCACCGACAGCTCGTCGGCGGCGCGGCTGAAGTTCAGATGGCGCGCGGCCGCTTCGAACGCGCGCAAAGCGTTCAGCGGCGGCAAACGGCGTCTATGTTCCATCAATTTTCCTGCACAGCCCGGCAGAAGTCCTTGGTTGCGAAGTGGCGGCCTAACGACCATTTTGCAAGGACCGGCGCCTCGATGGCCCTTTTGGCGACGGCAATTTTGGCGGGGCGGGCGGCAACGCTCGCCCCGTTCTTAGCATTAAGCAGGGATATAGAGGACCTATTGATGTCACGCCATCCTGGCCCGCGTCATCGCAACGGCAGACTGGTGGTCCTGAAGGGCCAGGCCAGCCGCGCGGGCGTGGTGTGGCTGGTGGGCGCCGGGCCGGGCGATCCGGACCTGCTGACGATCAAGGCGCTCAGGCTGCTTCAAGGCGCCGACGTGGTGGTCCACGACCGCCTGACCCCGCAACCGATTCTCGACCTGGCCGGCCCGAAGGCGCGGCTGATCGACGTCGGCAAGCGCAAGTCGCATCACACCCTGCCGCAGGACGGCATCAACCAGCTGCTGGTGGCGCTGGCCCGCGAGGGGCTGAGCGTGGTGCGGCTGAAGGGCGGCGACCCGTTCCTGTTCGGCCGCGGCGGCGAAGAGCTGCAGACCCTGCGCGCCGCCGGAGTCGAGGCGCATGTGGTTCCGGGCGTCACCGCGGCCCTGGCCGCGGCGGCCGGCGCCGGCGTCGCCCTGACCCATCGGGGTCTTGCCCAGGCGGCGATCTTCGTGACCGGCCACGCGGCCAGCGGCGGCGAGCCGGATCTGGACTGGGCATCGCTCGCGAAAACCAATCAGACCGTGGTGGTCTATATGGGCCTCACGACCGCGCCGGGCATCGCCGCGCGGCTGATCGGCGCCGGCCGCCAGGCCTCGACCCCGGTGCTGGTGGTCGAGAACGCCAGCCTGGCCAACGAGCGGCGCATCCTGACCACGCTGGCCGGCCTGGGCGACGCGACGCAGGGCCTCGAGGGCCCGGCGCTGCTGATCATCGGTGAGGTGGCGGCCCTGGCGGTCACCTCGCCTGTCGTCTCGAGCGAGATCGCCGATCTGGTCGCGGCGCGGGGACCATCATGAAGGCGCTGACCGGCAACCGGCTCGACGACGGCGAGGCCGTCTTCGCCAGCGGCGACCGCTGGGTCCCGAGGTTCGCCGACGCCGACCTGTTCGAGGACGACGACGCGGCCCTGGCCGCCGAGGCGCATGCCAAGACCGAGCTGACCGTGGTGGTCGATCCCTATCTGATCGACGTCATCGCCTCGGACAACGGCTATGCGCCCCTGAGCTACCGCGAGCGCGTGCGGGCGCTCGGGCCGACCAACAAGCCCGAGCACGGCAAGAAGACCGAGGGCGGCGAGGCGATCGAAGCTTTGCTGCACGCCCACGGCGCGGCCCGGTCCAAGGGCCGGATCGAATTGATCAGGCGCAAGTAAGGGAGGCGTCAGAAAATGTATCGCTACGACGCCATCGACAAGGACATGCTGGCCGACCGGGTCCACGAGTTCCGCGAGCAGTGCGCCCGCAGGCTCGCCGGGGAGCTGACCGAGGACCAGTTCAAGCGCATCCGGCTGATGAACGGCCTCTATCTGCAGCTGCACGCCTACATGCTGCGGATCGCCATCCCCTATGGGGCCTTGAATTCGGCGCAGCTGCGCAAGCTCGCCTTCATCGCCGGGACCTACGACAAGGGCTATGGCCACTTCACCACCCGCACCAATCTGCAGCTGCACTGGATCAAGCTGAAGGACGCGCCGGACATTCTGGAGCACCTGGCCGAGGTCGGGATGCACGCGATCCAGACCAGCGGCAACGACATCCGCAACATCACCGCCGACCCGCATGCCGGCGCTACCGCCGACGAGGCCGACGACCCGCGCATCTGGGCCGAGGCGATCCGGCAGTGGTCGACCTTCCACCCGGAATTCTCCTTCCTGCCGCGCAAGTTCAAGATCGCGGTGACCGCATCGCCGGCCGACCGGGCCGCGACCAAGGTCTATGACATCGGCCTCAGGCTACACCGCACCGACGAGGGCGAGCTGGCCTTCGAGGTCATGGTCGGCGGCGGGCTGGGCCGCACGCCCTATCTGGGCTCGACCATCCGCAAGCACCTGCCGGTGCGCCACCTGCTGTCCTACCTGCAGGCGATCTTGCGCGTCTACAACCGCCATGGCCGGCGCGACAACATCTGGAAGGCGCGCATCAAGGTGCTGGTCGCCAGCCTCGGCGCCGAGGGCTTCGCCCGCGAGGTCGACGAGGCGTGGGAAGCCAGCGACAAGGCCAAGGTCGATCTGCCCGACACCGAGCTGGCCCGCATCCGCGCCGCCTTCGCGCCGCGGGATTTCCAGACCCTGCCGGCGACCTCGACGGCCTTCGAGGCGGCCAAGCGCGACCCGGCCTTCGCCCGTTTCGCGCGTCACAACGTCAAGGCGCACAAGGTCCCGGGCTACGCCCTGGTCGATGTCAGCCTGAAGCAGCCCGGCGAGACGCCGGGCGACTGCTCGGTCGAGCAGATGCAGGCGGTCGCCGACCTGGCCGAACGCTATTCGATGGACGAGGCCAGGGTTCACTACGAACAGAACCTGATCCTGCCGCACGTGAAGCTGGACGACGTGCCGGCGGTCTGGAGGGCGCTGGACGCCGCCGGCCTGGCCACCCCGAACCGCGGCCTGATCACCGACATCATCGCCTGCCCTGGCCTGGACTACTGCGCGCTGGCCAATGCACGGGCGATCCCGATCGCCCAGGCCATCGCCAGGAAATTCGCCGATCCGGCCCTGGCCGAGCGGGTGGGCGACTTAGGGATCAAGATCAGCGGCTGCATCAACGCCTGCGGCCACCACCACGTTGGCGCCATCGGCATTCTGGGCGTCGATAAGAAGGGCGAGGAGTTCTACCAGCTCACCCTCGGCGGCTCGCCCGAGGCGAACGCCACCCTGGGCCAGTCGCTCGGCCCCGCCCTGCCGGCCGATCGGGTGGCCGGGGCGGTCGATCAGCTGGTCGAGGTCTATCTCCGCGAACGCAAGGGTGAGGAACGCTTCCTCGACACCTTCCGCCGCACCGGCCTCGCCCCGTTCAAGGAGGCCGTCTATGCCGATGCTCATTAGATGGACCGTACAGAGCGCCGTGGCCGCCGAGGATCCGTTCACCGCCGTCGGCGATGAGGATTCGATTCCGCGCGGCGACGTGATCGTCTCCCTGCAGCGCTTCCAGTCGGAGGGCGAGCGCCTGCTGGCGGAAGGCCGCAAGGTCGGCGTGCGCATCGAACCCAACGAGCAGGTCGAGGAGATCGTCGCCGATCTGCCGCGCCTGGCCGTCGTCGCCCTGGCCTTCCCGAAATACCTGCAAGGCCAGGCCTATTCCTCGGCCGCCATCCTGCGCGAGCGCGGCTTCACCGGTGAGGTGAGGGCGGTGGGCGATGTGCTGCGCGAACAGGCCCGCTTCATGGTCCGCGCCGGCATCGATGCGTTCGAGCCCGCCGACGGCGCGACGCCGGCCGAGTGGAGCCATGTGGTCGGCCGCTTCCGCCACGTCTATCAGCGCGCGGCGGACGGCCGCGAGCCGGCCTTCGTCGAGCGCCAGGAGGCCGATCATGGCGTATGACGGCGAAGACGCGGCCAACCTGGTCGCCCGGCTGAACGCCGAGCTGCGCGACGCCGAGCCGCAGGCGATTCTGCGCGCCGCAATCGACCTGTTCGGCGACAAGGTGGCCATGGTCTCTTCGTTCGGGTCGGAATCGGCCGTGCTTCTGCACATGGTCGCCCAGATCAAGCCGGACATCCCGATCCTGTTCCTCGATACCGGCATGCTGTTCGGCCAAACCCTGGACTATCGCAAGTCGCTGGTCGCCAAGCTGGGCCTGACCGGCGTGCGCGACTTGCGGCCGCAGTTCCAGGACCTGGCCCTGCACGACACCGCCGGCGACCTGTGGAAGACCAATACCGACGCCTGCTGCAACATCCGCAAGGTGCTGCCGCTCGACCGGGCGTTGGAGGGTTTCGACGGCTGGATCACCGGCCGCAAGCGCTTCCAGGGCGGCGACCGCGTGCGCTTGCAAGTGGTCGAACAGGGCGAAACCCAAATCAAATTCAATCCCTTGGCCAATTGGAGCAAGGAGCAGCTCGACGCCTATGCCGCCCGGCACGACCTGCCGCCGCACCCGCTGGTGGCGTTCGGCTATCCCTCGATCGGTTGCTGGCCATGCACGGCGCCGGTGGAAGAGGGCGGCGACACCCGCGCCGGCCGCTGGGCCGGATCCGACAAGACCGAATGCGGTATCCATCTTGACCACGCCACGCCCGCGACCGAAGTGGGCGGCGACATCTAAGCGACGCTGAAAAGTATGGAACAGTTGATGCAAGACGCCACCGCCGCTGCGCCGGCCAAGGCCCGCGGGGCCTTCTACGTCGAACGCGTGACCCGGCTGCACCATTGGACGCCGTCGCTGTTCTCGCTGCACACCACGCGCGACGCCGGCTTGCGCTTCCTCAGCGGCCAGTTCGTCATGCTGGGGCTGGAGATCGACGGCAAGTCGCTGCTGCGCGCCTATTCGATCGCCTCGGCCCACTATGCCGACGAACTGGAATTCTATTCGATCAAGGTGCCGGACGGCCCGCTGACCTCGCATCTGATGAAGATCAAGGAGGGCGACGAGATCCTGGTCGGCAAGAAGCCCACCGGCACCCTGATTCTCGACGGACTGAAGCCCGGCCGCACCCTCTATCTGCTGGGCACCGGCACGGGCCTGGCGCCCTTCCTCAGCCTGGTGCGCGATCCGGAGGTCTATGAGCGGTTCGACCACGTGGTGGTCACCCACACGGTGCGCGAGGTCGCCGACCTGAACTATCGCGAACTGCTGTCGGACGGACTGCCGAACGATCCGGACCTTGGCGAACTGGTCTCGCCGAAGCTGATCTACTATCCGACCGTGACCCGCGAGCCGTTCGTCAATCAGGGCCGGATCACCGACCTGATCCAGTCGGGCCGGCTATTCGCCGATATCGGACTGCCGGAACTCGATCCGGACCGCGACCGGCTGATGCTGTGCGGCGGCCCATCCGTCCTGGCCGACCTCAAGACTCTGCTGATCGACCGCGGCTTCGACGAGGGGGCGGTCGCCAATCCCGGCGATTTCGTGCTCGAACGCGCGTTCGTCGAAACCTGAGCGCTTCGGCGGCGTCAGCGCCGCAACCGTGGTCGCCGCCGCGCCGCCGTCGATCGGCGGACAGCCCTTGAACTCGCCGACCTTGGTGACGGTGAGCGTGTGCAGGTTGAACGGCATCAGTGGCTTCATTGAGTCGGCGTGCGGCCCGGAGAACAGGTCGATACGCTGGCCCTTGATCAGCCCGCCGGTATCGGACGCGTACCAAAATCCGTCATGCACGCCGCCACCGGGCAGCAGCATGCCGACCGTCTCCTTGATGAACAGGATCGCGCCGCGGCTAATCAGCGACCGGTCGATGGCCACCGTGCGCATGGGCGAGACCGCGCAACCCAGGGAGTCGCGCGTGCTCATGCCGCCACCGCCATGGTAGATCGTGGCCTTCAAACCCCAGGCGGTGGCGTTCTCGATCGCCGACTGGTTTACGCCGGCGATGATGTCGCCGATCGGGTCGTAGGCCTGGGCGTAAGCCGCTGAAGTTGCAGCCGTAATCGCAAGCGTGGCGAGGCATGCCAGGATGCGCCTCATCAGCGTTCCCCCCGTCCGTTCCCGTCTCGATAGGCGGGCAGTCCTACAGGCGTGACCATCGGGGTCAACCCCGATGCCGGTATCGTGAGATTGGCGTGGGCGCCGATCCCGCTTAAGCCGGACGCCGACCAGGGAGGGCGGCGATGGGCATGCGAATCTACGGCGACTCGATCTCGGGCAACTGCCTGAAAGTGAAGTGGACAGCGGACTTTATCGGGCTGGCCTACGACTGGATCGAAACCGATGTGCTTACCGGCGAAACCCGGACGCCGGCCTTCCTGGCGCTGAACCCCGCCGGCCAGGTCCCGCTGGTTGTTCTGGAGGACGGTCGCCCACTGGCTCAATCCAACGCCATCATCGTGCACCTGGCCCAGGGTTCGCCGCTGATTCCGGCGGACGCCTACGACCGGGCGAAAATGTTCGAATGGCTGTTTTGGGAGCAGTACAGCCACGAGCCCTATGTCGCCGTCGCTCGCTTCCAGGTGAAATACCTCGGCAAGCCGGCAGATTCGCTCGACGCCAGGCTGGTCGAACGGGGACTGGCCGCTCTGCAGCGGCTGGAGGACGGCCTGGTCGATAGCGATTTTCTGGTCGGCGACCGTGTCAGTCTCGCCGATGTCGCCCTGGTCGCCTATACCCGCTGGGCCGGCGAGGGCGGCTTCGACCTGGGCGGTTTTCCCGCTGTCAGCGGCTGGATCGGCCGGGTCGAGACCGCGCTCAACATCACCTGACCGAGTTCGCCATGCGTTACCGTCGTCCCGTTGTCCGCCTCGCCGCCGCAGCCTGTGCGCTGCTGGCGCTGGCCCAGGCCCCCCGGGCGCTGGCCTGGGGCGCGACCGGCCATCGGCTGATCGGCCAGGCGGCGGCCGCCGCCCTGCCGCCGGAGCTGCCGGCCTTCCTGCACACACCCCAGGCGATCGAGGATATTGGCGAGCTGGCGCGCGAGCCTGATCGCTGGCGCGGTGCCGGCAAGACCCACGACACCAGCCGCGATCCGGGTCACTTCGTCGACATCGACGACAACGGCAAGGTGCTCGGCGGCCCGTCGCTGAACGCCCTGCCGCCGACCCGCGCCGAATACGAAGCGGCGCTCCGAGCGGTCGGTTCGGACGGTTACCATGCCGGCTACCTGCCCTATTCGATCGTCGACGGCTGGCAACAGCTGACCAAGGACTTCGCCTATTGGCGGGTGCTGACGGCGGCCATCCCGCGCGAGCGCGATCCGGCGCGCAAAGCCTGGATGCAGCACGATCTGGTCCGCCGCGAACAGTTGATCCTGTCGGACCTCGGCGACTGGTCGCACTATGTCGGCGACGGCAGCCAGCCCATGCACGCCTCAGTGCACTATAACGGCTGGGGCGCCTATCCGAACCCGCGCGGCTTCACCCAGGACAAGGTGCACGGCCCCTTCGAAGGCATGTTCGTGCGCCAGTTCGTCAGCCTGAAGGCGGTGCGCGAGGCCATGCCGCCGCTTAAGCCCTGCCCACAGATCGAGGCCTGCACCGCCGACTATCTGGCCCAGACCGCTGCCAGCGTCGTGCCCTTCTACGAGATGCAGAAGGCCGGCGGCATGGCCGGTCCCAACCCGTCCGGGCGCGCCTTTGCCGTGGCGCGCGTCGCGGCCGGCGCCGCCGAGCTGCGCGACCTGACTGTCGCGGCCTGGGAGGCCAGCGCCAGGGGCTCGATCGGCTATCCGGCGATCAGCGTCGAGGCGATCGTCAAGGACAGCCTCGATCCCTACGACGCGCTCTACGGCGAGGACTAGATGGCTGACGCTTCCCTGCGATTTGGCGAGGCCCGACCGGGCCTGGACTATACCGACCGACCGGCGGCCTACGGCCTGCTGGAGCACGAGGGGCGGCTGGCGCTGGTCAATGTCAGCCTGCCTGAGCGCGCGCCCTTCTTCGACCTGCCCGGCGGCGGCATCGACGAGGGTGAGAGCGAAGCCCAGGCCCTGATCCGCGAATTCGGCGAGGAGACCGGCCTGGTGATCGAGCCGGGCGAGCTGGTGACCCGGGCGGAGCAGTACATGGTCAGCGCCCATGACGAGCCCTTCCTCAGCCAAGGAGGCTTCTTCGAGGCCGAGCTCAGGCACGAACACCCGGAACTGAAGATCGAAGACAGCCACGCCCTGGTCTGGCTCGACCCCAACGAAGCCCTGCTGCGCCTGCGTCACGACAGCCACGCCTGGGCCGTAAGCGCCTGGCTGCGCAAGCGAATCCCGCTGCGCTAAGGTCTAGCGGCCCCGCAGGTCGGCCAGGGCGGGGCCGATCAGGCTCCAGGGTTCGATGAAATAGCGGCTGAACAGGCGCGAGGGCTCGGCGGCGAAGCGGAACAGCCATTCGACGCCAAGTCGGCCGCTCCAGCGCGGCGGGGTCGGGGTGACGCCGGCCTCGTAGTCGAAGGCCGCGCCGACCGTAAAGATGACGCAAGGCGGCAGGGCTGAGCGATGGCGCGCCACCCAGCGCTCCTGGCGCGGCATGCCCATGCCGACGAACAGCACGTCCGGCCGCCAGTCGCGGATGGCGGCGACCACCGCCTCGGCCTCGGTCGGGTCGTCGAGGTCGAAATAGCCGTGCCGCACGCCGATCTCGACGCCCGGCCAACGGACCCGCAGCGCCTCGGCCGCCTGTTCGGCGACGCCGGGCGCGCCGCCCAGCTGGAAGACCCGCCAGCCGCCGGCCTGGGCGGCGCGCCAGAAGGCCTCGCGCCAGTCCAGATAGGTGGCGCGGTGCTCGATCCCGACCGGATGGCCCAGCCAGCGGCCCCAGGCGATCAGCGGCCGCGAGTCGATCTCGACCAGGTCGGCCATGCGATAGAAGTCGGCCATCTCGGGCTCGCGGCGCAGCCAGTAGAGGCTGTGCAGATTGTGGTTGGCGATGACCCCGCCCAGGCCCCCGCGGATGCGCTGCTCGGCGAAGGCGATCAGCGCCGCCGGGGTGACCGCATCCACCTCGCCGCCGAGCAGGCGGATGCGCCTGGGCTGATCTTTGACGTCTAGATGCGCGGAACGAGCGGCCATGTCGGCGTTAGACATGGCAGACCTGGCTTAAGCGACGCCTAACCGAGCAACGCCGATGGTTGTGACCAGTTGCTCTTCGTTCGCGATTGCGGTCTTAGTCAAGTTCGGTCATTGCAATGACGCAAACTAGCCACAAAGGGCCATGGATAGTCCCGCCAAATTCGACGTCAGGCAGACCGACGGCACCGCAACCGCCCTGCTCAGTGGCGATTGGACGGCCGTCGAGATGGGCGATGCCGGACAGCGGCTGAGCGAGTTGCTGCACGAATCGCCGAAGGCGGCGCTCGATCTGAGCGCGATCGGCCGCTGCGACACCGCCGGGGCCTTTGCGATTCTGCGCGCCGCCGAGGGCAAGGTCGAGACCAGCGACATTGTCGCGCCAAGCCGGACCGCACGGCTGCTCGAACTGGTCCACCACGCGCTGCGCGCCGACCCGGTGCCGCACCGCGCGACCCATTCCGTCCACGCTCTGCTCGAGCGTCTGGGCCGCGGCCTGGTGCACGTGGCGGTCGAAGGCTTCGAGACCATGGCCTTCCTGGGCCATCTGCTGACCGTGGTCGTGCGCATCGCGGCTCACCCCAAGCGCATGCGCTGGGCGACCTGCTTCAACATCGCCGAGCGCGCCGGGCTGGACGCCATCCCGATCGTCGCCGTCACCACCTTCTTCATCGGCGCGGTCGTCGGCTTCCTCGGCTCCAATGAGCTGGCGACGTTCGGCGCCCAGGTCTTCGCCGTCGAGCTGATCGGCATCGCGGTCATGCGCGAGTTCAACATCATCATCACCGCCGTGCTGCTGGCCGGCCGCTCGGCGTCGAGTTTCGCCGCCGAGATCGGGGCCATGAAGATGAGCCAGGAAATCGACGCCATGCGCATCATGGGGATCGATCCGTTCGAGGCGTTGGTGCTGCCGCGGTTCATCGCGCTGCTGGTCACCATTCCGCTGCTGACCTTCGTCGCCACCCTGGCCGGCCTGACCGGCGGCCTGATCGTCAGCTGGACGGTGCTGAACCTCAGCCCCAGCTTCTTCTTCAACCGCATCGTCGACAATGTCGGCGTCACCCAGTTCTGGCTCGGCATGGGCAAGGCGCCGGTCATGGCGCTGGTCATCGCCGGCATCGGCTGCCGCCAGGGCATGGAAGTCGGCGGCGACGTGGAATCGCTCGGCCGCCGGGTCACCACCGCGGTGGTGCACGCCATCTTCTCGATCATCCTGATCGATGCCCTGTTCGCCATGCTCTACATGAAGCTCGACCTATGAGCGACGTCATCGAAGAAGACGAACTCGACGAGGACGCGCCGCCGATCGAGGTCATCGGGTTGAAGTCGCAATACGGCGACCACCTGATCCATGACGGTCTCAGTCTGAAGGTCCGGCGCGGCGAAGTGCTCGGCGTCGTCGGCGGCTCGGGCGCGGGCAAGACGGTTCTGCTCAACACCCTGATCGGCCTGAAAGTCCCCGAGGGCGGGGTGGTGAAGATTTTCGGCCAGGATCTGGACCGGGCGTCCACCGCCAAGTGGGACGCGATCGAGCGCAGCTGGGGGGTGCTGTTCCAGCAAGGGGCGCTGTTTTCCAACCTGACGGTCAAGGAAAACGTCGCCGCGCCGATGCACGAGCACACCCAGCTGTCCAACAAGCTGATCTCCGAGCTGGCCGAGCTGAAGATCGCCCTGGCCGGCCTGCCGCCGCTCGCAGGCGCGCTGAAGCCGAACGAGCTTTCCGGCGGCATGATCAAGCGCGCGGCGCTGGCCCGGGCCCTGGCGCTAGACCCGCAGCTGGTCTTCCTGGACGAGCCGACCTCTGGCCTGGATCCGATCGGGGCCGCGGCCTTCGACGAGCTGATCGCCGACCTGTCGGCCAGCCTGCACCTGACCGTCTTCATGATCACCCACGATCTCGACAGCCTGCACGCCATCTGCGACCGGGTCGCGGTGATCGCCGACAAGAAGGTGGTCGGGGTCGGCACTATCCCGGAATTGCAAAAGCTGGATCACCCCTGGATCAACGAATACTTTAATGGACCGCGGGGGCGCTCGACGTCCGACGCGTATCCGGCAAGAGAGCGCCACTGATGGAAAGAAACGCGAACTACGCGTTGGTCGGCTTCGCCTCGCTGATGTTGTTCGTCGGCATGATCATATTTGTCGTCTGGCTCGCGAAGGTGCAGTTCTCGCGGGAATACGACACCTATGACATCCTCTTCAATGGCCCGGTCAACGGTCTGTCCCAGGGCGGCGAGGTGCACTTCAACGGCATCAAGGTCGGCGACGTGACCACCATCGCGCTCGACAAGAACGATCCGAAGAAGGTCGTCGCCCGAGTCAAGGTGACCAGCGACGTGCCGATCCGCGCCGACTCCTATGCGAGCCTTGAGCCGCAAGGCATCACCGGCGTGAACTTCATCCAGATCACCCCGGGGTCGGCCGACAAGCCCCTGCTCAAGACCATGCCGCATTCTGGCAAGTATCCGATATTGCACAGCAAATCGAGCGCGTTCTCGGACTTGCTGTCCAATTCGGGCACGGTGCTGGCCTCGACCGTCGAAGCCTTGAACCGGGTCAACCGGGTGCTCTCAGACGACAATATCAAGCAGTTCAGCGGCACGCTCGACGACATCCACTCCATCACCACCGAGATGCGCGCGCGTAAACAGCTGTTCGCCGACGCCGACACGGCGCTGAAGAAAATCGACGACACCGCCGCAAGCATCCAGCGGCTGAGCGACAACGCCAACGGCATGATGAGCGGCGATGGCCGCCGGGCCCTGAAGAACGCCGCCGACGCCGCCGAAGAACTTAAGGCGACCGCCGCGGAGGCCCGCACCCTGCTGGCCAAGCTGCAAGGCCCGACCGTCGACTTCGCCAACAATGGCCTGCCGCAGCTGACCTCGGCGGTCGGCACGCTGCAACAGACGGCGGCATCGCTCAACCGCCTCTCCACCGAGATCGAGCAAAGCCCACAATCCCTGATATCCAAGGCGCCCGCCAAGGAAGTGGAGGTGAAGCCGTGAAGACCCTTCGCACGGCGCTCTGCGCCGCCCTGTTGCTTGGCCTGACCGGTTGCATAAGCCTGTTTCCAAAGGTCCCGCCGGCTCAGCTCTATCAATTCGGTGTGGTTCCGGCCCCGGCCCAGCCGCCGGCGTCAGCGACCTTTAACGTTCTGCACCTGACCACCAGCTTCACCTTGCCGGCCGAGGGGGATCGCATCCTCACCACCAACGGAACCGAGGCCGCCTATATCGCCGCCTCGCGCTGGGTGGCGCCGGCCTCGACCCTGTTCGACCAGGCCGAACAGCAGGCCTTCGACCAGTCGGGCGGCGCCGCTCGCCTGCTGCATCGCGGCGATCCGGCCTTGGCCCCGATGGGGCTGACGCTGGAGGTGCAGAGCTTCGAGGCCCGCTACAGCGGCGACCCAAAGGCCGCGCCGACAGTCGTGGTCACCGTGCATGCCATGCTGACCAGCGCCGCCGATCGCCGGGTGCTCGGAGACCAGACCTTCGTCAGCCGCGCCCAGGCGACGGATAACCGTGTCAGCGCCATCGTGGACGCCTTCAACGCCGCCACCAACGACGTCCTGACCCACATCGTCGGCTGGACCGACCAGCGCGGCGCGGGCGCATAAAGGGCGCCGCTCCGATCTGAGGGTGCGGAACGCCCCAGAACCTGTCTAGGTCACCTTCTTGAAGACGGTCAGGCCGAGCGCCACCAGGATGATGAAGATGGCGATCGCCACGAAGGCGAGAATCTTGGCGACGGCGAACGAGGCGCCGGCGATGCCGGTGAAGCCCAGAATGGCGGCGACGATGCCGATCGCCAGAAAAATGAAGGCCCATTTGACCACGGTCTGATCTCCTCAAAAACGCTGCGGCCAGCGCCGCTTGTTTCAGGAAACGTCCGTCCGGGCCTGGCGTTCCGGCAAAGCTTAGCCCAAGGCCGCGGCCGCGCGGGCCAATGCGGTGATCGCGGCCCAGTCTCCGGCCGCGATGGCGTCCGCCGGCGCGACCCAGGCGCCGCCGACGCAAAGCACATTGGGCAGGGCGAGCCAGGCCGGGGCGCTGGCGGCGGTGACCCCGCCGGTGGGGCAGAACCGGACCTGAGCCAGCGGTCCGTAGAGCGCCTTCAGCGCGCCCGGGCCGCCGGAGGTCTCGGCCGGAAAGAACTTGAAACGGTCCAGGCCCCCATCCAGGCCGCGCATCACCTCGCCGGCCGTGACCACCCCGGGCAGAAAGGCCACACCGCTCGCCCGCGCCGCGGCGATCAACGGATCGGTGAGGCCCGGACTGACCACGAAGCGCGCGCCAGCCGCGACCACCCGGTCAAAGTCCGCGGCGTTCAGCACCGTGCCGGCCCCGACGATGGCGTCCGGGACCTCGCGGGCGATGAGGGCGATGGCCTCAAGGGCGCAGGCCGTGCGCAGGGTGACTTCAAGGGGCCGCAACCCGCCCGCGACCAGGGCGCGGGCCAGTGGAACGGCGTCGTCCAAACGTTCGATGGTCAGGACCGGGATCACCGGCCCGGTGGTCATCAGCTCGTCGACGCTCACGGCGCCCACCAGACCTCGACCGGGACGTCCGACTGATTCAGCACCGCGCAGACCGGCAGTTCGTTGGGGTCGCCCAGCGCCCGCGCCCGGCCGACCAGGTCCAGCTTGCCCTGGCCCTCGATGAGCAGGACGATCCAGCGCGCTCCCAGGATGGCCGGGATGGTCATCGACAGCCGGGCGGCCGCGCCGGCGGCTTCGGGCCGGTCGACGGCGCAGACCAGTTCGTCGGGGCCGGCGGCCAGGGCGCGCTTCAACTCGTCAGCATGCGGGAACAGCGAGGCGATGTGGCCGTCGTCGCCCATGCCCAGGATGACCACATCGAACGGCCGCACCATGGTCGACAGGGCGTGATCGACCTTGGCCTCCGCCCCGCCGGGAGTTGCGTCGGGGGTTTTCAGCCCGAACATCTCAGCCGCCGCCGCGCGGTCACGCAGCAGCCGCCGGCGCACCAGGCCCTCGTTGCTGTCGTTACTATCCGGCGCGACCCAGCGCTCGTCGGTCAGGGTGATCTCGACCCGGTCCCAGGGCGCCGGCTCGGCCGACAGCGCGTCGTAGAGCGGCCCGGGCGTCGTGCCGCCGGTGGCGACCAGGCTGGCGCGGCCGCGCTCGGCGACGGCCTCGGTCAGCCGCACGGTGATCTCCATGGCCAGGGCGGCGAACAGGCTCGCCTGGTCGTCGAACAGCCGGTCGTTGTCGCCCGCGGCGCCGATGTCACTCATACCAGCTGTGTCCGTTCCGCTCGGTCAGGGCGAAGGCGCCCGATGGACCCCACGACCCGGCGGCATAGGGTGAGGGCTTGACCCCATAGTGCGACCAGCCGGCCTCGATGGCGTCGATCCAGGTCCAGGCCGCTTCGGCTTCGTCGCGGCGCACGAACAGGGTCTGGTTGTTCTTGATCGCTTCCAACAGCAGCCGCTCATAGGCGATGCGCCGGCGCGGCGCCTCCAGCCGAAACGCATCGGTCAGGCTGAGGTTCAGGGCCACGGGCCTGAGCTCCATGCCGTCCAGGCTGGGCGTCTTGTTCATCAGCGTCAGGGCGATCTCTTCCTCGGGCTGCAGCCGGATGGTCAGCCGGTTGGCCATCATGTCGTCGCCGGCGAAGATCGAGTGGGGCACATCGCGAAACTGGATGACGATCTGCGAGCTCTTGCTCGGCAGCCGCTTGCCGGTGCGCAGGTAGAAGGGCACGCCGGCCCAGCGCCAGTTGTCGACATTGGCCTGGACGGCGACGAAGGTCTCGGTGTCGCTGGCCCCGCCGCCGGTCTCGTCCAGATAGCCGGCCACCGAGGCGCTGTCGGCGACCCCGGCGCGATACTGGCCGCGTACGGTCTTCTTCTCGACGTCGCGCCCGACGATCGGCCGCAACGACCGCAGCACCTTGACCTTTTCGTTGCGCACCGAGTCCGGATCAAGGCTGGCCGGCGGCTCCATGGCCACCAGGCAGAGCAGCTGCAGCACATGGTTCTGCACCATGTCGCGCAGCGCCCCGTACTCGTTGTAATAGCCCCAGCGGCCCTCGACGCCGACCGTCTCGCCGACGGTGATCTGCACGTGCTCGACCGAGACCTTGTTCCACAAGGGCTCGAACAGGGTGTTGGCGAACCGCAGCGCGATCAGGTTCTGCACCGTCTCCTTGCCGAGATAGTGGTCGATGCGGAAAATCTCGCGCTCGGCGAAGGTGCGGGCCAGGGCGTCGTTGATCTCGATGCAGCTGGCCAGGTCGCGGCCGATCGGCTTTTCGACGATGACCCGGCTGTCGGCCTTGGCCAGCTCCGCCTCGCGCAGATTGGCGCTGATGGCGTCATAGAGGCTGGGCGAGGTGGAGAGGTAGAAGATCACCTCGCGCGCGCCGCCCAGCAGGGTCGCCAGATTGCGGAAGGTCGCCGGCCGTTCGGCGTCGACGACGCAATAGCCCAGCCGGCGGCGGTAGCGCTCCCAGACCTGCGCGTCGAAATAGCCCTCAGCGCGGTCGCGCACGCTGGCCTCGACGCGGGCGATGAAGGCGTCGTCGGTCAGGTCCGACCGCGCGCCGCCGATGATGCGGAACTCCGGCGCCAGCAGGCCCTCGCTGTCGAGGAAATACAGCGACGGATAGAGCATCCGCTGCGCCAGATCCCCGGTCGCGCCGATGATGACGATGGCTTGAGCGGTCATCGAATAGGCTCCAGGTCCACGAGTCACCGGCTCGAGGGCTTAAGGCCGGGTCCTAACCCGCCTCCCGACTGAGCGAAACGTCACAACTGCAAGAGTCGCCGTTTTTTGCCCAAGTCCCACCGTCATCCGCTGCTGCAGCCGCGCAGCGGCGGAATGCGGGGGACCCATGAACACTGCCCCTCGACGGTGATCGTGGGTCGCCCCGAACGAGTCGGGCGATGACGGCAAAAGAGGCGCCGCCGGACCGGCGCGCCGACCGTTCGCGTTAGGCGTCGAAGACGACGACCGAGCGGGCGATCTGGCCGGTCTTCATTTCGTCGAAGGCCTCGTTGATCTGTTCGAGCTTGAGGCGGCGCGACACCATCTCGTCCAGCTTCAGCTTGCCGGACATGTAGAAGTCGACGAAGCGCGGCATGTCGACGGGGAAGCGATTGGACCCCATCAGCGAGCCCTGGATGCGCTTTTCGCCCAGGAAGGCGGCGCCCATCAGGGTGATGGTCTGGCCGACCGGGATCATGCCGATGACGTTGGCGGTGCCGCCGCGGCGCAGCATGTTGAAGGCCTGCTCGGCGGTCTTGCCGAGGCCGATGGCCTCGAAGCTGTGGTGCACGCCACCCTTGGTCATTTCCATGACCTGCGCCACCGGATCGCCATCGGCGGCGTTGATGAAGTCGGTGGCCCCGAACAGGCGGGACATGTTGTCCTTGGCCGGCGAGGTGTCGATGGCGATGATCCGTCCGGCGCCGGCGATCGCGGCGCCGTTGATGGCGGCCAGGCCGACGCCGCCGCAGCCGATCACGGCCACGGTCTCGCCCGGACGCACATTGGAGGTGTGGATCACCGCGCCGATGCCGGTGGTGACCCCGCAGCCGATCAGGGCGGCGCGGTCCAGCGGCATGTCCTTGCGGATGGCGACGCAGGCGTGCTCGTGGATCAACATCTGCTCGGCGAAGGACGACAGGTTCAGATACTGGTTCATGGCGCCGCTGGCCGAGGTGATGCGCGGCTCGGCGCCCTGATCGCGGCGGGTGTCGGGGCTCTGGCACAGCGACATGTGGCCGGTCAGGCACTGATCGCAATGACCGCAATAGGCCGACAGGCAGGTGATGACGTGGTCGCCCACCTTCACCGTGCGCACTTCCGAGCCGACCTGTTCGACGACGCCGGCGCTCTCGTGGCCGAGCACGGCCGGCAGCGGGAAGGGGTACTTGCCTTCCATGAAGTGCAGGTCGGAGTGGCAGACCCCGGCCGCGGCGGTGCGGATCAGCACCTCGTGCGGTCCGGGCTTGCCGATCTGGACGTCCTCGATCTGCAGGGGCTTGCCAACTTCACGCAGTACGGCGGCTTTCATCTGGACGTCCTCCAAGGCTTGGTGGGCCGACGACAAGCGGCCGTTGGCGCGCAATATGGCGAGGATCAGGTTTTCGGCAATCACTTATCGCAGGCAACCTGACGAACGGCCTCTTGTCTGACGCGGGGCCAGGGGACCATTTCGGCGGCATCGACGGAGAGACAGCGCCATGGACGCCACCGCCGCCTTCGCCGCGCGCCAGAAGGGCTTCCTGCCGGATCTGCTGGGCCTGGAGGTCAATCTCGACGATCCGGCCCTGATCACCGGCCGGTTCACGGTGACCAAACACCACGTCGCCCCGAACGGCTTTCTGCACGCTGCCAGTGTCATCGGCCTGGTCGACACCGCCTGCGGCTATGGTTGCGCCAACAGCCTGCCCGACGGCGCCAGCGGCTTCACCACCATCGAACTGAAGGCCAACTTCCTCGGCACCGCCCTGGATGGGACCGTGATCTGCGAGGCGCGCTGCGTCCATGCCGGGCGCACCACCCAGGTCTGGGACGCCGAGGCCCGCCACCAGGAGAGCGGCAAGACCATCGCGCTCTTCCGCTGCACCCAGATGATCCTTTATCCGAAAGCCTGAGCCTGGCTCAGGCTGCCCGAGCCGGCTCGGACTGCCCCACATTCCGCTCATCCCGCGGAAGCGGACCCAGACTTTTTTCTGAAGGCATCCGTGAGGCGGGCGCCGACGAACGACCGCCAAGGACGCCAAGGTCGCCAAGATTGAGAAGCTTAAGCTCTGACCCTTGGCGCTCTTGGCGGCCTTGGCGGTAAAAACCTGGATTCCGCTTCCGAACGGAACAAACAAGACGGAGGCGCGCCGGACCTCAGACCACGATGTCGAGCAGCGCCTTGAACAGGTTGTCGGTGGTCTTCAGCGTCGCCAGGGAGGCGCGCAGCGCGTGGCTGGCCTTGATCTGGTCGATTGCCGCGGTGTTGGGATCGCCGCCATTGGCGAAGGCGTTCGAGAGGTTGGCGCCGGCGCTGTCGAGGCTCGACATGGCGTTGACCACGCCGGTTCGGGCCGAATTGATCGCGTCCAGGAGACCCTCCCTCATGGCTCGCCCCTGGGACAACCTAGCCGGTCGCGGTTAAGCGATCGCGGATAGAGGTGGTAAACCTCGCGAAAGCATGCGGCGGATCGGCCGGGATCGGTTAAGGCCGGCCGTAACGCCCTCTTGATCGTGAGCTCTTGTTTGACGTTGCGTCAGCCCTAGCTTTAGGCAAGACGACGGGGACTTGGGCGGGGCCGGCGCGGCTTTGTTGCGCCTTGCCACGCCAATGGAATTACGGTTTCTACGCCGGCGCCCAAAAATGGACGCTCGGTCAAAAAACGTGCGAAAATCGGGTTTCGTCCCGCGGCTGGCGACCGCGCCGACGAAGTTGGAATGGGCCAAAGAGGACGGATTGAAAAGGTATAGCCCGGATGGGGTTTAGGCGAGCTCAGGGTCTCTATGACCCGCGGAACGAATACGATGCGTGCGGCGTAGGGTTTGTGGCCAATATCAAAGGCCGCAAGTCGCACGACATCATTCGTCGCGGGTTGGAGATTCTGCTCAACCTGAATCACCGGGGCGCGGTGGGCGCCGACCCCCTGGTCGGCGACGGCGTCGGCTGTCTGATCCAGATCCCCGACGCCCTGATCCGCGACTGGGCCGAGCGCGAGGGCCTGAGCCTGCCGCCGCCGGGCGACTACGGTGTGGCCATGTGCTTCCTGCCGCAGGACCCCTCGGCGCGCGAATTCGCTGTGCAGCAGTTCGAGCATTTCATCGCCGTCGAGGGCCAGACCCTGGTCGGCTGGCGCGAGGTGCCGACCAATCCGGACGGGCTGGGCAAGACCGTGCTGGAAGAGATGCCGCTGATCCGCCAGGCGATCATCGCCCGCGGCCATGGCGTGCGCGACCAGGACGCCTTCGAACGCAAGCTGCTGGTCATCCGCAAGCAGACCCAGAACCCGCTGGAAGAGCAGGCGAAAAAGCACAACCTGCCCGGCCTGACCGAGCTCTATATGCCGTCCTGCTCGTCGCGGACGGTGGTCTATAAGGGCCTGTTGCTGGCCCGCCAGCTCGGGACCTTCTACGCCGATCTGACCAATCCGCTGACCGAGACGGCGCTGGCCCTGGTGCACCAGCGGTTCTCGACCAACACCTATCCGTCGTGGAAGCGCGCCCACCCCTACCGGTTCATCGCCCACAACGGCGAGATCAACACCGAGCGCGGCAACGCCAACTGGATGAACGCGCGCCGCCGCACCATGGAATCGGCCCTGCTCGGCCCCGATCTCGACAAGATGTGGCCGCTGATCAAGGAGGGCGATTCAGACACCGCCAAGCTCGACAACGCGCTCGAACTGCTGATCGCCGGCGGCTATCCGCTGGCGCACGCCATGATGATGCTGATCCCGGAAGCCTGGGCCGGCAATCCGCTGATGGACGCCAAGCGCAAGGCTTTCTACGAGTATCACGCCGCGCTGATGGAGCCCTGGGATGGGCCGGCGGCGATCGCCTTCACCGACGGCCGCCAGATCGGCGCCACCCTCGACCGCAATGGCCTCAGGCCGGCGCGCTTCTGCTGCACCGACGACGACCTGGTGATCATGGCCTCGGAATCCGGCGTGCTGCCGATCCCGGAGGAAAAGATCACCCGCAAGTGGCGGCTGCAGCCGGGCAAGATGCTGCTGATCGACCTGGAACAGGGCCGGATCATCGAGGACGACGAGATCAAGGCGACCCTGGCCGACGCCGAGCCCTATGACGCCTGGCTGAAGCAGACGCAGTACAAGCTGGAGGAACTGCCCGACCCGGTCGCCCGGCCCGAGCCGCACCTGGCCAACGACCAGGCCGCCCTGCTCGATCGCCAGCAGGCCTTTGGCTACACGCAAGAAGACATCCAGTTCTTCCTGGAGCCGATGTCGGTCTCCGGCGAGGACCCGGTCGGCTCTATGGGCACCGACACGCCGCTGGCGGCGCTCTCCAGGCGGCCGCGGCTGCTCTACGACTATTTCAAGCAGCGCTTCGCCCAGGTGACCAACCCGCCGATCGACCCGATCCGCGAGGAGCTGGTGATGTCGCTGGTCTCGATGATCGGACCCAGGCCGAACCTGCTCGGCCACCAGGCCGGCGCGCACAAGCGGCTGGAGGTCTCCCAGCCGGTGCTGACCAATGCCGATCTGGAGAAGATCCGCTCGATCTCGACCCTGGTCGACGGCGCCTTCCGCACCGCGACCATCGACATCACCGGCCCGGCCGAACATGGCGATGTCGGCCTTGAGCGGGCCGTTGAGCGCATTTGCGCCGAGGCCACCGACGCGGTGCTGGCCGACAACAACATCCTGATCCTGTCGGACCGGGCGCTGTCGGCCGAACGCAACGCCATTCCCGCCGCCCTGGCCACCGCCGCGGTGCACCATCACCTGATCCGCCAGGGCTTGCGCATGCAGACCGGCCTGGTGGTCGAGACCGGCGAAGCGCGCGAGGTGCACCACTTCTGCGTCCTGGCCGGCTACGGCGCCGAGGCGATCAACCCCTACCTGGCGTTTGAGACCCTCGAACATCTCCGTGTGCAGAACAAGCTGCCGCTGAAGGCTTACGAGGTGCAGAAGAACTTCATCAAGGCCATCGGCAAGGGCGTGCTGAAGGTGATGTCCAAGATGGGCATCTCGACCTACCAGTCCTATTGCGGGGCCCAGCGTTTCGACGCGGTCGGCTTGTCCTCGGCCTTTGTGGAAAAGTACTTCACCGGCACCGACAGCCTGATCGAGGGCGTCGGCCTGGCCGAGATCGCCGCCGAGACGGTCAGGCGCCACCGCGACGCCTACGGCGACAACCCGATCTATCGCGACATGCTCGATGTCGGCGGCGGCTACGCCTTCCGCCTGCGCGGCGAGGAGCACGCCTGGACGCCGGAATCGGTCGCCAACCTGCAGCACGCCGTGCGCGGCGGCCTGCCGGAAGCCTATGCCGCCTTCGCCGCCAGCATCAACGAGCAGAGCGAGCGGCTGCTCACCCTGCGCGGCCTGATGCGCTTGCGGCCCGCCGAGGCGCCGCTCGGCCTCGACGAGGTCGAGCCGGCGGCCGACATCGTCAAGCGCTTCTCGACCGGGGCGATGAGCTTCGGCTCGATCAGCCGCGAGGCGCACACGACGCTGGCCATCGCCATGAACCGCATCGGCGGCCGCTCGAACACCGGCGAGGGCGGCGAGGAGACCGACCGCTTCAAGCCGCTGCCGAATGGCGATTCTATGCGCTCGGCGATCAAGCAGGTCGCCTCGGGCCGCTTCGGCGTCACGGCGGAATACCTGGTCAATGCCGACGACATCCAGATCAAGATGGCCCAGGGCGCCAAGCCCGGCGAGGGCGGCCAGCTGGCCGGCTACAAGGTCGACAAGACCATCGCCCACGTGCGCCATTCGACGCCGGGGGTTGGCCTGATCTCGCCACCGCCGCACCACGACATCTATTCGATCGAGGACCTGGCCCAGCTCATCCACGACCTGAAGAACGTCAACCCCGAGGCGCGCATCTCGGTGAAGCTGGTCTCCGAGGTCGATGTCGGCGTGGTCGCGGCCGGCGTCGCCAAGTGCCGCGCCGACCATGTGACCATCTCAGGTTACGAGGGCGGCACGGGCGCTTCGCCGCTCACCTCGCTGACCCATGCCGGCTCGCCCTGGGAGATCGGCCTGGCCGAGACCCAGCAGGCCTTGGTCGAGAACGGCCTGCGCGGCCGTATCGCGGTCCAGGCCGACGGCGGCTTGCGCACCGGCCGCGACGTCGCCGTGGCCGCCTTGCTGGGGGCCGACGAGTTCGGGTTCGCTACCGCGCCGCTGATCTCGGTCGGCTGCATCATGATGCGCAAGTGCCACCTGAACACCTGCCCGGTGGGCGTGGCGACCCAGGATCCGGTGCTGCGCGCCCGCTTCACCGGCCAGCCCGAGCACGTGATCAACTACTTCTTCTTCGTCGCCGAGGAACTGCGGCTGATCATGGCCGAGATGGGCTTTCGCACCGTCAACGAAATGATCGGCCGCTGCGACCGGCTGGATGTCGCGCCGGCGGTCGATCACTGGAAGGCGGCGGGGATCGACCTGTCGCGGCTGCTCTATCAGGCCGAGGTCGACCCATCGGTGGCGCGCTGGAACTCCGAACGGCAGAACCACGGCCTGGAATCGGCGCTCGATCACGCCCTGATCGCCGCGGCCAGCCCGGCCCTGGACGGCGGTGATCCGGTGCGCATCGAGCAGTCGATCCGCAACATCAACCGTACGGCCGGCGCTATGCTGTCGGGCCAGATCGCCCGGCGCTTCGGCCACCAGGGCCTCCCCGACGAGACCATATCCGTGCGGTTCACCGGCGTGGCGGGGCAGAGCTTCGGCGCCTTCCTGGCCCACGGCGTCACCCTCGACCTGATCGGCGACGCCAACGACTATGTCGGCAAGGGCCTCTCCGGCGGCCGGGTGATCGTGCGCCAGCCGGAAGAGGCAAACCGCGAGCCGACCGAAAACATCATCGTCGGCAACACCGTCCTCTACGGGGCCATCGCCGGCGAGGCCTATTTCCAGGGCGTCGCCGGCGAGCGGTTCGCGGTGCGCAATTCCGGCGCGGTCGCGGTGGTCGAAGGCGTCGGCGACCATGGCTGCGAATACATGACCGGCGGGGTGGTGGTGGTGCTGGGCGAGACTGGCCGCAACTTCGCCGCCGGCATGTCGGGCGGCGTGGCCTATGTCTACGACCCGCACGGGCGCTTCGGCACATTGGCCAACCTGGCCATGGTCGATCTGGAGCGGATCGCTTCCAACGCCCAGTCCGGCGACGAGACGCGGCGGCCGCGGCAACGCGCCCTGGGCGCTCACGACAGCGGCATGGGCGACATGCTGGTGTTCGACGACGAGCGCCTGCGCATCCTGGTCGAGCGGCACCTGCTGCACACCAAGAGCGCGCGCGCGCGGATGCTGTTGGAGAATTGGGACACAGCGCTTACCCATTTCGTCAAGGTGATGCCGAAAGACTATCGGCGCGCCCTGACCGATCTGGACGCTGAACGGCGGGCGGCCAAAACCGTCGCCGCGGAATAGCCGGCGAAACCCTAGCCTTTGGAGAAAGACGATGGGCAAGCCGACCGGCTTCCTGGAGATTGAGCGCCACGACCGCGGCTACGAAAAGCCGGCCGCGCGCCTGAAGACCTGGGCGGAATTCGTGCACCCGTTGCCGGCCGCCGAGGTGGAGCAACAGGCGGCGCGCTGCATGGACTGCGGCATTCCGTTCTGTCACCAGGGCTGCCCGGTCAACAACCAGATCCCCGACTGGAACAACCTGGTCTATCGCGACCAGTGGCGCAGCGCGCTCGCCAACCTGCACTCGACCAACAACTTCCCGGAGTTTACCGGCCGCATCTGCCCGGCGCCGTGCGAGGCGTCGTGCACGCTGAACATCGACGACAACCCGGTGACCATCAAGACCATCGAGTGCGAGATCGTCGATCGCGGCTGGCGCGAGGGCTGGATCGAGCCGGAACCGCCGACGCAGGCCACCGGCCGCCGCGTCGCGGTGGTGGGCTCCGGGCCGGCCGGCATGGCCGCCAGCCAGCAACTGGCCCGCGCCGGCCACGCGGTGACGCTGTTCGAAAAGAGCGACCGGGTCGGTGGCCTGCTGCGCTACGGCATCCCCGACTTCAAGATGGAGAAGCACCACATCGACCGCCGCGTCGCCCAGATGGGCGCCGAGGGGGTCGAGTTCCGCACCGGTGTCGAGGTGGGGGTCACGGTCACGGTCGACGCCTTGCTGGCCGAGTTTGACGCGGTGGTGCTGTCTGGCGGCGCTGAGCTGCCCCGCGACTTGGAGCTGCCGCCGCACGAGCTGGCCGGCATCCACTTCGCCATGGACTTCCTGACCCAGCAGAACAAGCGCGGGGCCGGTGACGACGAGGCTGTGGCCGCGCCCGACGGCGGGACAATCTCCGCCAAGGGCAGGCACGTGGTGGTGATCGGCGGCGGCGACACCGGCTCGGACTGCATCGGCACGTCGAACCGCCAGGGCGCGGCCTCGGTCACCCAACTGGAGATCATGCCGCAGCCGCCGGAGCGGGAGAACAAGGCCCTGACCTGGCCCGACTGGCCGCTGAAGATGCGCACCTCGTCGTCGCAGGAAGAGGGCGCCGAGCGCGACTGGGCGGTGCTGACCAAGCGCGCCGTTGGCGAAGACGGCCGGCTGACCGCGCTGGAATGCGTCCGCGTCGACTGGATCAAAGGCGAGGACGGCCGGATGCGCATGAGCGAGGTCGCGGGCAGCGAATTCGAGCTGAAGGCCGACCTGGTCCTACTGGCCATGGGCTTTCTCGGCCCCCGCCCGGAGGTCCTGCTTGAGCAGGCCGGGGTCGAACTCGACCCGCGCGGCAACGTCAAGGCCAACATGGTCGACTATCGCACCACCACGCCGAAGGTGTTCGCCTGCGGCGACATGCGCCGCGGCCAGTCGCTGGTGGTCTGGGCCATCCGCGAAGGCCGCCAATGCGCCCGCGCCGTCGACGCCTTCCTAATGGGCGCCAGCAACCTGCCGCGCTGAGCCTTTGGCACTCTAATTGGGGACACGTACGACTCCCCCAGAGTCGTGGACTCAAGGCGAGGCCGTGGAAAGTCGTACGTGTCCCCAATTAGAGTGCCAATTAGAGCCGCGCGGTGTTGAACAGCGATTGCGGCTCCTGGCGCTCCACCACCGCCGTCCAGCCGGGGAGGGCGGCGAGCCATGCGGCCAGCTTGCCGCGGGCGATGGGGTCGCCCCCGCGCACGCCGGCATTGGCGGCGACCAGCTGCAGGTCGGCGGCGTGCAGGGCGGCGCGGGCGGCGTCGGAGCCGGGCTGATCGTAGCGCTCATAGACCAGGCCGAGCTGGCCGCGGGCTGCGTCGGTCAGGAAGGCGGCGGTGGCGGGATCGTGGGCGTCGAGGGCGGCGATGGCGGTCTGCACGGCGCGCCGGGCGTTGGCGAAATAGGTGGCGGCGCGCAACGGCTCGCGATTCACCACGGGGCAGGCGCCCGGCGACAGCGCGCGCACATAGGCCGCCAGCCCGGCCAGCACCGCTGGCGGCGGCTCGGCGCCGTCGAACTCCTGGGTGACGATGCCGTGGATGAAGGCCGGCAGCGCCGGATCGCCGGGCGTCTGGGAGAGCTTCAGCCGCGCCTTCGGCCCGCTCAGGTCGGGAATCGGCCTGGGATTGTCGATGCCGTCGTCGCGATGGGTGCTGAACAGGGCCGTGGTCACGTCCGCCGTGCCCGGCGCGCCGGAGAGGCCAGGGAAGAAGAAGTCCGGATTGCCGCGCCCGTCGCGGTGGCAGCTGTCGCAGGCCAACCCCGCCCGCGACGCCTGGCCGCCGAGGGTCAGCGGGGTGCGAAACGCCGCCCGCCCGACCTCGATCGCATAGGCGGTGCGCGGGTCGCCGGACGGCGCCAGGCATTCGGTCGGTAGCGAGCCAAGGTCGCGAACGCGATCGGCGCCTGGCGCCAGCCAGCGCGCCGCGTGGATGACACTGAGGTCGATCCTGCCGGCGGCGAGCGCGAAAACCGCCGCCAGGCCGACGCCTAGGACTGCGGCGGCCCGCCCTTGTCGATCCAACGCCGCAGGTCCTCCGTCTCGACGCAGCCGAAGGTGCAGACGGTCTCCAGCTTGGCCAGCATGCGGCGCGCGCCGGCCAGGTCGCCGCGCACCACCATCAGCTCGCCATAATATTCGGTGGCCCCGACGTGGTTCGGGGCGATGGCCAGGGCCTGGCGGTAATAGGCCTCGGCCTTATCGTACTGGTGCAGCTTGCGGTAGGTGTAGCCGGTATAGGTCAGCACGTCCGGATGCGGCCCGAACACAGTTTGCGCCGCCTTCAGCGCCACCAGGGCGTCGTCATAGCGGCCCTGGTTGATCAGCCGCACCGCCTGCACGTAATCGCGATCGCCGCTGGCCGCGTCGGCCAGCAACAGGCTGGGCGGGCGGGTGTTGGCGGCGGTCTTCGGCGCCATGGCCGCCTGGACGGTGGCCACCGCCGCCTTCAGGTCGGCCGATTGCGCGCAGGTGTCGGCGCACGCCGTGGCGCGGGTCTGTAGGATGTCGAGCTGGGCCTTGGCCTGGTCGGCCTGGCCGAGCTTGGCCAGGGTCACGGCCAGCTCCCGCCGCGCCGGGATCTGGTTGGCGTCTTCCTTTAGCGCGCGCTCGTACATGCGCTGCGCGCCCTTGAGGTCGCCGAGCCCGGCCTTGGACATGCCGGAATAGAACAGGGTGTCGGCGTCGTGCGGCAGGCTGGCCAGCACATGGTCGAAATCGCGCTGGGCGTCGCGGAACTTGCCGGCCTGCAGATCGGTCAGACCCTTCTGATACTCGACGGAGGGGTCGTACTGCGGCGCGGTCTCGCTGGGCGACGAGCCCATGCCGGCGCCCATGCCCATCGATGACCCGCCCATGCCGCCGCCCGAGGCGAACGCCGCGGCCGGCAGGAGCATCAGGACGCTGGCAAACAGGATCAGGCTGCGACGGATCATGACAATCCTCCCCTTGGAAGCCCTTGCTGGACGGATTGTCTCATAGTCGATGGTGGAAGTCACCTTGGGGAGACCCCGCTTAATTGGGGACACGTACGACTCCCCAGAGTCGTGGAAAAAAAGGCGAGGCCGTGGGGAGTCGTACGTGTCCCCAATTAAGTCCCCAATTACCCCAGCGCCGACCGCCTGTCGGCGGCGTCCTCCAACTGCTTGCGCCAGGCGGTGCGCAGGACGTTGCGGCGGGTGGGATAGCGCTGATCGAGGAACTCGGCCGAGATCACCCGGTCGGTGCGGAAATGGCGGAAGTCGAGCCGCAGTTCGCACCAGGCGATGACGATGCGCGCCGCCTCGTAATAGCCGATGCCGATCGGCCAGACGACGCGTTCGGTCTGGCGCTCGTCCTCGTCGCGATAGCACAGGGCGACCTTGCGCTGGCTGTGGATCCAGGCGCGCAGCTGGGTCAGGTCGATGGTGTCGGGCCGTGGCCGCGTCGCGCCCGAGGCGCTGACCGTGGAGTCGACCAGGAACGGCCGCAGGTGCTCGGGGATCACCGCGCCGATCTTGGCGATCAGGTCGCGCGCGGCGGTGGCCAGGGCGACATCGCCGCGGCCCGCCACCCATTGCGCGCCTAGCACCGCCGCCTCGATCTCGTCCGGCGTCAGCATCAGCGGCGGCATGTCGAAGCCGCGGTCGAGCACATAGCCGATGCCCGCCTCGCCGCGGATCGGCACGCGCTGGGCGATCAACTCGGCCATGTCGCGGTAAATGGTGCGCAGCGAGGTTTCCAGCTCGCCGGCCACGTCGCCCGCCGTCACCGGCCGCGAGGCGCGGCGCAGGATCTGGATGATCTGAAAAAGCCGCTCGGTTCGCCGCACGACGCACTCCCGCCAGAATTGGCAGCATGATGGCGGCAGGGGACCGGTTCGAACAGCCTGTAAATCGCGCGCAAGGCTGGCCTTGGCGGTCAAATCCTGCTTCACGAAGCGGCATGCAACGTGGATTGAACGCAACGCGCGAGGCCAATTTCGCCGACTGGTACCAGGCCGTCGTGCGCGAGGCCGACCTGGCCGAAAACAGCCCGGTCCGCGGCTCGATGATCATCAAGCCCTGGGGCTACGGCGTCTGGGAGCTGATCCAGGCCGAGCTCGACCGGCGGATCAAGGCGAGCGGCCACCAGAACGCCTATTTCCCGCTGTTCGTGCCGCTCAGCTTCTTCGCCAAGGAAGCGGCCCACGTCGAGGGCTTCGCCAAGGAGATGGCGGTGGTCACCCACCACCGTCTGGCGATGATCGATGGCGAACTGAAGCCTGATCCCGACGCGGTCCTGGAAGAGCCGCTGATCGTACGGCCCACGTCCGAGACCATCATCGGCGACGCCTTCAGCCGCTGGGTGCGCAGCCACCGCGACCTGCCGCTGCTGATCAACCAATGGGCCAACGTGGTGCGCTGGGAGATGCGCACCCGGCTCTTCCTGCGCACCTCGGAGTTCCTCTGGCAGGAGGGCCACACCGCCCACGCGACCCAAGACGACGCCATGGCCGAGACCCTGTCGATCCTGGAAATGTACCGCGACTTTTCCGAGCGCACCCTGGCCATGCCGGTGATCGCCGGCGAGAAGCCGGAGAACGAACGCTTCCCCGGCGCCGACGCCACCTATTCCATCGAAGCTATGATGCAGGACGGCAAGGCGCTGCAGGCCGGCACCTCGCACTATCTCGGCACCAGCTTCGCCAGCGCCCAGAACATCCGCTTCCAGAGCGAGACCGGTGAGTTGACGCTCTGCCACACCACCAGCTGGGGCGTCTCCACCCGGCTGATCGGCGGGGTGATCATGACTCACGGCGACGACGACGGCCTGCGCCTGCCGCCGGCCATCGCGCCGCGCCAGGTGGTGATCGTGCCGATCCTGCGCGACAAGCCCGAGGACGCCGAGGTGCTGGCCTATGCCGACGCCCTGGCCGCCGAGCTGGCCGAGCTGACCGCGTTTCGAACGCCCGTCCGCGTGCTGGTCGATCGCAAGCCGGGCCGTTCGGGCGAGAAGCGCTGGGACTGGGTGCGCCGCGGCGCGCCGTTGATCGTCGAGGTCGGTCCGCGCGACGCCGCCGGCGGCCAGGTCACCTTCCTGCGCCGCGACCAGCTCTGGGCCGGCGAAAAGGTCGCCTCGGTCGCCGAGGCGCGCGCCGTCTTCATCGCCGAGGTTCCCGCCCGCCTGGCGGCGATCCAGCAGGCCATGTTCGACGAGGCCAAGGCGCGGCTCTATGAAAACATCCGCGACGACATCGCGACCTTCGACCAGCTCGCCGCCCACTTCGGCCCGGCGGCGGACGACGAGGACGCCAACGTGACCTTCAAGGGCTGGGTCCGCTGCGCCTGGTCTAGGCCGACCGGCGAGGCGCTGGAAGAGGTCACCCGCCGGCTGAAGACGCTCCGCCTGACCATCCGCAACGCCCCCATAGTGCAGCCAGAAACCTTCCGCCCCTGCCTGTTCACCGGCGAACCGGGCGTGGAAGAAATCCTGATCGCCCGGGCTTACTAGGCGCGGCATTTCAATAATCCGCTCATCCCCGCTTTCGCGGCGATGAGCGGATTGAATAACCGCAGCTATTGGATTTTGAGGGCGCTCGCGAACACCACGCCCGCGCAGATGGCCGCGTAGTGCGCCCCCGCTGCCGTGACCACGAAGCCGTGCCAGATGGCGCGGCGGTAGGGGAGCCGGCTGTGGAAGATCAGGGCGCCGGTGGTGTAGATCAGGCCGCCGGCGATCAGCAGCACCACGCCGCGACCGGCACGCCCTGGATCAGCGGCCGTAGCGCGATCAGCGCGACCCAGCCGAAGGCGACGTAGCCCAAGGTCCAGATCCGGTTGGGCAGGTCCGAGGTGAAAAGCTTGGCGGCGACGCCCGCCAGCGCCAGGACCCAGACCAGGGTGGTCATGCTGATCGCCCAGGCGCCCTCCATCCGCTGGGTGGTGAAGGGAGTGTAGGAACCGGCGATCATCAGGAAGATCGCCGCCTCGTCCAGCCGACGCAGAAACGGCCGCGCCCGCGTGGGCTTGGTCAGGTTGTAGGCCGTCGAACAGGCCAGCATGGTGACCAGGCACAGTGAATAGAGCCCTGTCGCCACCGCCAAACCGGCGCCGCCGCCGGTCACGACGGAGAGGGTGATCAGGACGATGCCGCCCGCCGCCGCCGCCGACAGGCCCAAGGCGTGCACCACACCGTCGGCCAGCTTCTCGCCGCGGCTGGGATAGTGATCGACGGCTTCGTCCGGGCGGGACTTCATGCAGATCCTTCGGCCACTGGCCGGGGAACCGGCCGACGTGGCATAACGAAAATCGGTTCAGCCTCTGTTGGTTGCCTACAATGTGGCTGGACGAGAAGCGCCAAGTGCAAGTCTTACAGCGAATTAACGGGGGAGACCTGAGTTGACCGATTTCCAAACCCTGTCGGCCCTGGCGATGCGCCTGGCCGAGCGGCTGAAGGCCTCGGAACGGACGGTCGCGGTCGCCGAGTCTTCCGCCGGCGGCCTGATCTCGGCGGCCTTGCTCGCCGTTCCGGGAGCTTCGGCCTATTTTCTAGGCGGGGCGGTGGTCTATACCGGCCGGGCGCGGATGCGGCTTCTGGACATTCCGCGTGAGGCGGTCGCCGGCATGCGCTCGGCCAGCGAGCCCTACGCGCTCTTGCTGGCGCGCAGCGTGCGCGAACAGTTCGCCGCCACCTGGGGCCTGTCGGAGACCGGCGCGGCCGGGCCGACCGGCAACGGCTATGGCGACGCCGCCGGCCACAGCTGCCTGGCCGTCGCCGGCCCGTTCGAGCACGCCCTGACGCTGGAAACCGGCGACGCCGACCGCGGCGCCAACATGTTCGCCTTCGCCGCCGCGGCGCTCGAGCTGCTGCTGACCGCGACCGACGGCTGATTTCCGCTGCGCTCGCGGAATATGGTGAAGCTACGCACGGAAATTTAATCCGCGGCGCCTAAGCCTTGGGCTCAAAGTATGTGAGTCCGCGAGCCGATCGCCATGTCCGAAAGCCAGTTTCCAGCCGACGAGCGCCATCGACGCGCCGCCATCGCGGCCCTGGACCTGGAAGCGGCGCGCCCCGGCTTCGAGCGCATCGCCCGGCTGACCCAATGCATCGCCACCGTCCCGATCGTGCAGATCGGCCTCTTGCAGGCCGACACGCTCTGGCTGGCCGGGGTCACCGACCAGACGCTGCCGGCGGTCTCGCGCCAACACTCGTTCACCCAGACCGCGATCGAGCAGGACCGGCTGCTCTGGGTGGAGGACGCCACCAGGGATGAGCGCTTCCGCGCCAATCCGGTTGTCGCCGCGCCTTACAATTTCCGCTTCTTCGCCGCCGCGCCGATCCGGCTGACCAACGGCGTCTGCATCGGCGTCCTGTCGGTCATCGACCGCAAGCCGCGCGCCTATGACGCCTTCCTGGCCGAGCGCCTCGGCGAACTCGCCGACCTGGTCGCCGAGGATTGGGAACGCCGCCGCGCTCTCAGCGCCGTGGTCGAGCGCGAAATTGAAGCCAAGGCGGCGACCCAGAACCTGACGGCGATCATCGAGACCGCGCCGGTGGCCCTGGCCATGACCGACCGGGACCTCAACATCGTTCGCGCCAGCGCGCGATGGCGCGAACGGGCCTCGACCTGGGTCGACGGCGAGGTGATCGGACGTCCGATCTCCGACATTACGCCGGCGGCGCGACAGGCCTGGACGGTGATCCGCGATCGCGCCCTGCAGGGCCTTGGCGCCCATATGAGCCGGGCGCGGTTCGTCAGTCCCGACGGCGTGGCCCGCTGGATCCGATGGGAAGTCACCCCCTGGTGCGACGCCAAGGGCGAGGTCGGCGGCCTCCTGGTGATGGTCCAGGAAATCACCGACATGGTCGAGGCGCTGGAGAAGTCCGAGCGCTCCGAGCAGCGGTTGCGGCTGGCCAACGAGATGGCCGACCTCAGCGTCTGGGAGATCGATTTTCGCGGCAAGGACCTCGAGGCGGACGCCGTGGCGTCGATCTATGGCGATCCCAAGCCCGACATCCTGCAGTCCGCGGGCGCGATCTGGAGCTCAATTCATCCGGACGATCGCCCGATCGTCGGCGCGGCCTGGACCCGGCATATGGAAAGCGGCGCGCCCTTCCGGGTCGTCGTGCGGATGATGCAGCCGCACGGGCCACATGTCTGGGTCGCGGTCGCGGCCGAGGCGATGCGCGCCGGCAATGGCGATATCGAACGGATTGTCGGCGTAGCCCGCAACGTCGATCGCGAAAAGCGCGCCGAACGGGCCATGGCCAATGCGCTGAGCGCCGCCGAAGCGGCCAACCGCGCCAAGAGCGAATTCCTCGCCAATATGAGCCACGAGATCCGCACGCCGCTCAATGGGGTCATGGGCATCGCCGGTGCGCTTGCCCGAACCCGGCTCGAGGCGGAGCAGCGGGAAATGGTCGGGCTGATCGAGAGTTCCGCCGGCGTGCTGGAGAGCCTGCTCGGCGACGTGCTGGACACCGCCCGCATCGAGGCGGGCCGGTTCGAACTCGCCAACGAAGCCTTCGACCTAGCCGCCTCGCTGCGCGGCGTCACCGCCCTGTTCGAACCCAGGGCCGCTGAAAAGGGCCTGGCGCTGGAGATCTCGATCGCGCCGACCGCCGAAGCCATGGTCTCTGGCGACGCGGTGCGCCTGCGCCAGATCGTCTCCAACCTGCTCTCCAATGCGCTGAAGTTCACCGATGCGGGCAAGGTCAGCCTGCAGGTCGAGGCGACGCGGTCGATCGACACCGTCAGCCTACGCTTGACCGTCCGCGACACCGGCATCGGCTTTGACGCCGGCGTCGGGGCCAAGCTGTTCAAGCGTTTCGAGCAGGCCGACGGCTCGATTACCCGCCGGTTTGGCGGCACGGGCCTCGGCCTGGCCATTTCGCGTTCGATCGCCGAGGCCATGGGCGGGACGTTGGAAGCGGTCTCCCAGCTTGGCCAGGGCGCCGCATTCACCCTGACCATCGACCTGCCGCGGGCGCGCGGCGAGAGCCCGGCCCCGCAGCAGCCGGCGATGTCGGCGATCCTCGGGGCCGACGGCCCGTTGGACACGCCGCGGGTGCTGCTGGCCGAGGACCATCCGACCAATCGCAAGGTGGTGGCGCTGATCCTGGAAGCCGTAGGCGTTGACCTCACTGTGGTCGAGAACGGCCAGGCCGCCGTCGAGGCTGCCGAGGTCGCCGAGTTTGATGTCATCCTGATGGACATGCAGATGCCGGTCATGGACGGGCTCACCGCCATCCGCCTGATCCGCGAGCGGGAAAAGGCCACAGGCGCACGCCGCACACCCATCCTGGCCCTGACCGCCAACGCCATGCCCGAACACGCCAGGGCCTCGGCCGAGGCCGGCGCCGACGGTCACCTGTCTAAGCCGATCGCGGCCGCCAAGCTGGCGGAAGCCGTCCGCAACGCCGTCCAGCCCGCCGACGACGAGAGGCTCATGGATGCAACGCCACTGGCCGCTGCTGCTCGCACCCAATCCTAGCCACCCAGCGTGGTTGCAATCGTCGCGCGACGGAAACGCGGCGCAATTCCCGTGAAACAGCGTGGCAACACCAGGGCGCCACTGTCGGCGCCGACAGCCGCGGAGACTTTCGAATGAAACGCCTCACCCTCCTTGGCCTCGCCATCGTCCTCGCCGGCTCGACGGCGGGCGCGAGCTTCGCCCAACCCGCCGGCGGTGGACCGCGCGTCGCCTGCGCCGCGGACATGGCCAAGCTGTGCCCGAACGCCCAGACCCGCGACGACCGGCGTCAGTGCATGATGGGGCACAGAGACCAGATCTCCGATGCCTGCAAGTCAGCCATCGCCGCGGCGATGGCGGCCCGCAGCGCGGCCGGGGCGTCCTCCGCCACGCCTCACAACTGAGCCTCCCCGCGGGGGAGGCCGAACCGGACACTTGTTCATGGCCAAGAACACCAGTTCACGTGGCGGCGACCAACGCGGGGAGTTTCTCTTCGTCGGAACCTGCGCGGCGGTCTTCCTGCTGCTGGCCGCCTGCGCGATCTATGCGGTGGTCACCTTCGCCATCTGACCTGACAAGGAAAGGGCGCCACAGGGGAAACCCCGGGCGCCCTTGGTCCTGTTCCCCAACAGGAAGGCTCGTCGCAACGGACATCCGGCGGCCGAACCAATAGATAGCTCGCTGCTTTTCAAGCGTTTTCCTCCCTAGCTCAAGGCGGCGCACTGTCGCACCGGGACGCTTCACAGCTCGCCATGGCGGGATCGACGCCGTTCAAACGAATAACGGTGATGCGTTCTCAGTTCCCCGCCCGGGGCGGGGTTAGGGGTGGGGGTGCGCCGCCGAAGGCGGTGACGGATGCCCAAGATTTTCCGCCGAACCGGAAGCGCGGTACTGACACCCCGATCCCCAACCCCTTCCCCGCAAGGGGGAAGGGGCTTTGGACAGTTCGGCGATTCAAGCAAAGCGGATGATGCTCTATACTGGCCGGGCTTTAGCGATCGAGGGACGATGATGAGTCTGCGGCTCGCCTATGCGATCAAATATGTCGCCGACATGGACCGGGCGGTCGCCTTCTATCGCGACACTCTGGGTCTAAGTCTGAAGTTCCAGACGCCGGATTGGACTGAGTTCGCCACCGGCGCGACCACGCTCGCCTTACATCCCGCGACGCCCGAGCATCTGGCCGGAACCACCGTCGTCGGCTTCCGCGGCGACGACTTCCAGGCCTTTTGCGACGCCAAGACCGCTGCCGGAGTCACCTTCACCAAGACCCCGCATGAGGAGCATGGCGTGCATCTGACTGAGTTCCTCGACAGCGAGGGCGCGCCGGTCAGCTTCAGCGGCTGAGCGGGTTCGTCGGTGTCTCGGTGTCCGCGGCGCCGAGGCCCGCCGCCGACAGGATGATCTGCGCCACCGCCTCGTACTGGCCGTGATAGCGGTGGTCGCCGGGCAGATGCACGCTGGTGATCGCCTGCGGCGGAAAGCGGTCGCAAGCCGCGCGCCGGTCATGCTCGGCGCGGATGCAAATGGCCGGGATCGCGCCAAGGGTCAGCAGCGCCGGGGCCAGAGGCCGGGCGCCCGGCAGGGTCAGGTCGATCCAGGATAGACCGTCGAACCGCATGTCGGCGCGATCGGCCGGCGAGATCAGCACCATCAGCCGCACCCGCGCCCGCTCGTCGGGCCCCAACTGCTCGACGATCAGCGGTAGCGAGTCGGCGCCGAAGGAATAACCGACCAGGATCACCTTCGGCCGCGTCCAGGCCGCGGCGTAGTGTTCGATCACCGCCGCAAGGTCGGCGGCCGCGGCCTCCGGCGCGCGGCGGCGCAGGAAGTAGCGCAGGGCATCCACGCCGACCACCGGCTGGCCCGCCGCCGCCAGCTCCGCCGAAAAGCCGCGCGCGGTCGCCGACCAGCCGCTGTCGCCGGAATAGAGCACCACGAAGGTGTCGCCATCCGCCGCGGCTGGAACCTCGATCAGCGGCAGGTGCGCCAGGCGGGCTTGGCCCGCGTCGGCGGACGCGATCGCCGCCGATATGGCTTGGCCCCGCGCCGGCGTCTGGCCAAGGACGGCCAGGGCCAGCACAGCGGCGATGAGGCCCGCCTGGACATGAGCGCCCGTCATTTCCCGCAAGCGCGGTGCGTCAACAACGCCGTTGATTGGCCACGAAAAACACGAACGTGCCTCCGCGCCAAATCACCAGCGGTTCGACGCGCGCCCTTGGCGCGCATCAAAAGTCTGCAAGCCGCATCTTTTCGTGCTTTTCGTCTTTCGTGGTTCATTCTTCAAACCGCCGATCACCTTACCTTCGCGGCGGCCGACGCGGCTACCAGTGAATGGCCCGGACTTCGACCTCGCGGGCGGCGATGCGGGTGGGGCCAGCCTCGGTCCAGATCTCCAGCTTCAGCCGGGCCGTGCCAGGCTGGTCGCCCTGGTCGGCGTTGACATAGATCACGCCGGCGAACACCCCGAGCGGATCGGGCCTGAGCCGCCTGAGCGGCGTCTCGATGGTCTGACCCCTGACGGCGATGTCGGGCTCGTCGATCGCATAGGCGCCGTATCGGTCGCCGCGTTCCTGGCGCACGCCGCCCACCAGATGCGCTGTGGTCGGCTCGATCAGGGTCACCCGGGCGCTCAGGCCCAGGCGCGTGCGTTGCGGTCGATACTGGATCAGGACATCGATGCCGCCGGTCAGCGAACGGGTTGACGTTACGGAAAGTCGGTTGCGGTCCTGAGTCCGGTACTGCAGGACAAGCCAGGTCAGCGAGGCAAAACCGCAAAGGGAACCCAATAGAAAAACAACTTGTAACATAGACTGTCCTTGTCCGGGTTCAACTGAACCTCAAACGACTGGACTGAGTTGTCGCGGGTGTCTTGTGAACAATCAGTTATGTTTGGAAAGACTCAAGGCGCGCGCAGATACGCGGGCGTGCCGCGGCTGGGGCGGCCGCCGTCAGCGAGGCTTGGATTGACCCGGGTGGATCAGACTTCCGCTTCGGCGCCGCAGTGCGGGCAGGGGGCGCGGCGGTGAAGCACGACCATGAAGGCCGTCTTGCCGATGGTCCAGGCGCCAGGCGATTTGGACGCGAAGAACGACTTGCCGTCGAACAGCATTGGGATGAGCAGACGGTCGCAAGCTTGGCAGCGCACCATGAGCGAGGTGACCAGGGCGACCGGGGCGGCGATGACCAGGCCGATCAGGCTGACCGATCCGACCGCGCCGGTCAGGGCCATCCCCAGGCCGCTGCTCAGGTAGCAAATCAGATAGAGCAAGGCGAAAACCAGGCTCGCAACAGCGGAGGCCGCCGCTACATAGAGCGCCGGCCCCGCCTTGGTGGCTGCTGTGTGATATGTCATCCGCTCGCGCCCGCCCGTTGGCATCTGACCTTACGGACTAGCGCAGTTCGATGCCCATTTCGTTAACACTCGGGCGCGAGCGGGGTTTTAGCGCGTTTACGGCTGGCTGGGCGCCGCCGGCGTGGCGATAACCGGGGCCGGCGGCGGCGTAACGGTCACCGGGGCCGGCGCGGTCATGGCCGAGGGGGGCGCGAAGTTATGCGTCACCGGGGCGGCGGGTTGCGGCGCGGCGGCCTCGGGAGCGGCGGATTGAGCCGGCCCGGGCCTGACGGCCACCGTTGGCGCGGTCACCCGGCGTTGCGGCGCCGGGGTAAAGGCGCTGGTATCTTGGCCAGCCGACGAGGCCGCGTTGGCGTCGCGCGCCGTGCGCCGGTGCGCCACTGGCGCAATGACCGGACGGGCGTGTTCAGGCCTGACCGCGCGGGTCACGGGTGCGGCCGGCGTCGCCTGGGCGACCTGAGCCGGCCGGGCCGGGAGCGGCGTGGTGGCCGCGACCCGCGGCGCGGCGGCAGGCGTGGCCTGAGCTTGAACCGGCGCCGGGGTGGCGTGATGTTTCGTGGACTCATAGGCGACGACACCGCCAGCGACGGCCAGGGCCAGCACCGCGATCGGCGCGGCCGTCATCCACATCGGGCGGCCTTTCGAGCGACGTTCCATACGGCGATAGATTTCTGCGCCGGCGCCGATCGAACCGGGTTCGGCGGGGCGCTCGATCTCGTTCGTGGTGAAATCCGTGGTGGTCATGATGTTCCTCCAACGATGGTTTATTCGTTGCTGATGGAAACGGTTAGCCATGCCCGATGTTCCGGATTATTTGCTCCGATCGCCGTTTCGACCTCTCAGGCGAGGCTCTCTTTCCTCTATGAAATCAATGTTCTGGTCCGTCTCTGCGGGGGGCCGAATGAACGGCGCCTAAACGGCCGCTTCCGCGCGCCTTCAGCCGGCCTGGCCCATCGTCTGCGGACATCGGGTGGGTCAGAAGAAGGCTTGAGGCGGATGAGTTTGCATCGATCGACCGGAACGCGCACCGCGGCTTTCGCCGATCCGGACTGGCGCGGCGAGCCGGACGGGCAGGGCGGCGGCGACCGCAGGCTGCGGCCGCTGTCCAGCCTGGCCGACCAGGAGGCGCGGCTGGGCGACTGGATCCGCGGCGGCGCCTGCTATGGCTGGCTCAACGCCTATCAGGCGCGCCGCGCGGCCTTCGAGCTGCAGTCGATCCGCGCCCAGCGCGCGCAAGCCCCGCTCGGCGCCGGCTGCCGGTGCGCCATCCAGTCCCGGCTGGACCGCTTGGACGAGGTGCTTCGCGACGCGCGGGCGGCGCAAGGCTAGGGGCTTGGCAAGCGCAACGACATAGGCTCAGTCTCGCGCACTGTTCGAAAACCGGAGGCTAAATCTTTTGCGGACCCTTGCGCTTCTGGCCGCCGTGATCGCCACCCTGGCCTGCGCGGCGTGCGCCGACGGCGGCGGCGCGTTGGTCTCGTCGGCCGCCGCGCACTTCACCCCCGGCGTGACCACGCGCTTCGACGCCATCAAGGCGCTGGGACCGCCGAGTTCGGTCTATGAGGCGGCCAATGGCGAAAAGACCCTGTCCTGGGCGCGCGATGGCGGCCTCTTCGCCGGCGACGAGACGCATCAGTATGCGGTGGTGTTCGGGCCCGACGACATGATGCGGCGGGTGGCTTCGGCGCCCTAGGGTGTGGGGCCGGGCGCGTGCCTGCGCGTCGCCCAGAAGGCCATCAGCGCCGCGACGAGCGCCAGGCCGGCGGCGACGAAGAAGGGCGCGCCGGCCGCGAAGGTCTTGCCGTCGGCGCCGGCGGAATGGACATAGACCTCGGCGAACAGGCCCGGCCCGACGATCCCGGCTATGGCGGCCAGGCTGGTGACCGCGCCGTTGAAGCGGCCCTGTTCGTGCGGGCCGACCGAGCGGCTGCCGATCGCCGACCAGGCCGGATTGGCCACCGCGCCGAAGCACATCAGCGGCACCGCCCACCAGAAACCCGCGCCGCTGGTCGCCCAGCCGGCCACACCAAGTGCGGCGGTCTGCAGCACCATGCCGCCGACGGCCGTTATTCGCTCGCCGACCCGCTTGACCACCAGCGTGACCAGCCCGGCCTGGGCGACGATCACCCCGGCCGCCAGGACCAGCAGATAGAGGCCGATGTGCAGGCCGCTCCATTTGAACCGGTAGGTGGTGTAGACGGCCGCGAAGCTGAACAGGCCGGTCGAAATCACGTACATCAGGAAGGAGGGCGTCAGTATGCCGATCAGCCGCGGCTGGGCGCGCAACAGGCTGGCGATCGCCTCGAAGGGGTTGAACTGGCTCAGGCTGAGCTTGGCGCGATGGTCCTTGGGCAGCGATTCCGGCAGGATGAACAGGCCATAGCCCGCATTGGCCAGGCTGAGGCCCGCGGCGACCCAGAAGGGCGCCCGCACATCGACAAAATCCACCAGAAAGCCGCCGATCGCCGGGCCGATCGCATAGCCCAGCGCAAAGGCGGCCTGCAGATAGCCGAAGCGTGTGGCGCGCTCCTCCGGGGTCGAGACGTCGGCGACATAGGCATAGGCCGCCGAGGTGCTGCCCGCCGCCGCGCCGGAGATCAGCCGCCCGACGAACAGCCAGGGGAAGTTCGGCGCCAGGGCCATGATCAGATAGTCGACGCCCAGGCCGAAGTTCGACGCCAGAATGATCGGCCGGCGCCCGAAGCGGTCCGACAGCGCGCCCTGGATCGGCGAGGAGATGAACTGCATGCCGGCAAACGCGATGGCCAAAAAGCCGATGATCTCGGCGGTCGAGGTGGCTTGGCCGACGCCCAGCGTCCTGACCAGCTTCGGCAGGGCCGGGAAGATCACCCCGAGCGCGGCCGAATCCAGCAGCACGGTGATCAGGATGAAGAGCGTGGCCGTCCGCTTGGGCGCGTGGACGCCATCGGGTCCGGGCGCGTTCAACGGCGCCGCGTCGTCGCCGCGTGCCGACCCAGGCGTCTCTTGCGTCCCGCTCCCCACCGACATGGGTCTAGCCGGAAATTTCCAGCGAGACCATCGGTCAGCCCCACGGCCTCACCAAAGCGTGTGCTCGGCGCGCGCGGGTCGACGAAAAGCGCCGCCTCTATCATTCCGTCATGGCCCGGCTCGTCCGGGCCACCCATGGTCGCCGGCGGATCAAAGTTCGCACGGCGTCAGCCACCGCTCGCCACCGGCGCCGCACGTGTTCATGGGTCGCCCGGACAAGCCGGGCGATGACGGTTAGGGTTACGACCCGGGTATCTAGGCAAACCTGCGCCATGCGGCCTGGCGCGAGACACTGAGCGCCTTGCCGATGTCGGCCCAGCTGACCGCGCGATCACGCAGGGCGTCGACTTGATGCTGCACCTGGTCGCCGACCCGCTCGAAGGTTTTCTCGGCGCTGGCGAGCAGGGCCAGCAGCCGATCGGTCGCCATCTGTTCGGGCTTGGTGAAATCGGGCTTGGCCTCGGGCGCGGCTTCCTTGGCTTCGGCTTCGGTCTCGGCGCCGACGATCTTTTCGCACAGGCCAACGCAGTCGTTGCAGATGAACACCGCCGGGCCGGCGATCAGCTTCTTCACCTCATGCTGCGACTTGCCGCAAAAGGAACAGTACATCGTGTGCTTCGCCGTCGCGGGATCGGCTTGCGGGGTCTCGTCGGTCGAGGTCATGGCGGTCTCGCTGCGTCAATGTTGAGTTGACAGTCAATACCGCGTTGACGGGCAGGGCGTCAACACCAAATTGACGCGATGGCTCACCGGCGAAGCCGCAGAGCCAAGCCGGCGGCGCCGCTCGCGGCCGCAGACCCGGCAAAACTTCGGGGACCGGACCTCAGGGTCGCCGGAAAGACTGCAGGGCGTTGGTGCGCGCAGAGGATGAAGCGAGATCCAGGATCGAGCGGGCGGCTTGCGACGGGCTGGCCGTCGATGTGTCGATCTCGGTGTCCGCGACGATGCCCCGATGCAAATCGAAATGTCCGGCAACCAGCCCTGGCGTAGGGTGGAGCGTGCGCGCGGCCTCCCTGCGCAGCAACTCCTCCTTCGGCGCCGTCACCTTCACCAGCAGCGTCGACGTCGCCGCCAGGGCGTTCGCCCAATCCTTCAGCATTTCCAGGTCGAGGAGCATGTCGTCGACGATGACCTTGACGCCGGCGTCCGCATAGGCGGCCACGGCGCGATGGAAGCCTTCGAGCAGGGTCCGACCGACAGGCCCGTAGGCGATGCGGCGAACCCCCGCGCCACCGGCGGCTGGCGCGGTGAGCCAATCGTAGCGAAACCCGTCGAGCGCGTGCTCGCCTCCGCCGCCCCAGGCCTCGGGCATGGCGGCGAACAGACCATCCAACGATTGGATCAGATAGGGCTCGGCGCTCAGCGTCTGAACGGCCTTGGCGAGGGTCGACTTTCCGGCGCACGACGGCCCGACCAGGAGGATCACGCCTACCTTCGATCCAGCCATCGGCGATCCCACTGCGACCGCGACCGCAATAGGCCAGCCGGCGCGGAGATCAACCCGTAAGCGGACGGCTCACCGCTCAAGCGCCACCCTTGGCCGTGGGTCGGCAGGCCCGCTCTACGGCCGCAGGTTCCTCGGCAGGGCCGCGGCCTGGTCCGGGGTCAGCTGGGTCATCTTGCCGACGATGCAGCCGGTGACGAAGCCATGGCCCTGGCCTATCCGCAGGTCCCAGTCGATCGCCGAGCAGATCGAACTGGTGTGATTGTTGGTGATCAGGTGCGAGGAGGAATCGAGCAGGGCCGGGCAGGACGTGGACATGTCGAGCCGATAGATCCGATGCGGATCGACGTTGATATAGACGGTGTGGTCGTCGGCGGCCTTCCAGCCATGCCACTGGGTGATGAAAAAACAGCTCTGGCCCTGGGCCAGCGCCGGCGCCGCCATCCCCAGGATGGAGGCCGCGGCAACGGCTCCGGCGACAATCTGTCTGCGCATTTGAACGGATCTCCCAGAATTCAGGCGCGCACGCGCGTTCGACGATGATCCCCCGTCCAGCCTGTACGCCCGATGAACGGACTTGAGAATGCGCCGGCGCGCCAGCCACCTTGGCCGCAAGCCCTGGCCGGGCTATGCCAGCGGGTCCTTGAGCGAAAGTCCAAGCCCCTTGCGCCTCGCCGTCATCGCCTCCGCCGTCGCCGGCCTCTTGACCATGGGGGCCACGGCTTCTGTTCCGAGCGGCCCGATGTTGTGGGGCGGCGCCCAGGCCGGCGCGACCATCGACCAGGTGGCCGCCGCGATCCCGCAGGCCAAGCCGCAGACCGGCCTTGTGCTGGAGGACGGCTCGCAGTCCGGCCTTGCCGCCCCGGCGGCGCTGGCGGGGGCCCCGGCAGAGGCGGTGTTCTTCTTCCGCGGCAGGGCGCTCTCGGCGGTGGTGGTGGAGAACCGGGCGCTGGCCGCCGGCCACAGCCCCGAGAACATGGCCGAGGCGCGGCGGGTGCTCGGCCTGGCCAAGGGCCAGTACGGCGCGCCGCACCGGTGCATGGACCGGCCAGAACTGGCCGCCTTGAACTGCGTCTGGACCACGGACCCGGTCAGGATCGCCATCAGCTATCACGACTTCGGCGGCGGCAGCCCCGGCCTCAGCATCATCTATCGCCCCGCGCCGCACTGAGGCCCGCACTGGCCGACGCCGTTTGCGGCGCTTTACATCCCGCGTTAGGTAGCTCAACTACGAGACGCCTGACGCGGAACTGGATCGCGATGACCCGCCAAACCGGCCTCGCGGCCGATGACGATCTGACCGCTTCGCTGCTGTTGCATCGAGGCGCGAACCTGCGGGTCGGGGCCGCGCGCATCGCCTTGCTTGAAGCCATCGACGCCCAGGGCTCGATCGCCGCCGCGGCCAAGGTCGTTGGCCTGAGCTACAAGGGCGCCTGGGACGGCGTGCAGGCGCTGAACAACCTGTTCGAGCAGCTTCTGGTGGCAACCCAGGCTGGCGGCGCCAAGGGCGGCGTGGCCAGGCTGACGCCGCGCGGCCAAGCCGTCGTGCGCACCTTTCGCGCCGTCGAGATCGAGCTTTCCCGCCTGGCCGAGGCGCTTGAGCAGCGGCTGACCGAGCCGGCGGACCAACTGAACTCGATGCTTTGGGGTCTGGGCATGAAAACCAGCGCGCGCAACGCCCTGCGTGGCGTGGTCGATCGGGTCAAGCCGGGCGCGGTCAACACCGAAGTGGTGCTGAAGATCGCCGAGGGCGTCGAGATCGTCGCCATCGTCACCCGCGAGAGCGCCGAGGAACTGGACCTCGCGCCCGGCCGTCAGGCCATCGCCCTGATCAAGTCCAGCTTCGTCATCCTGGCCCGTGGGGATGCCTCGCTGCGCACCTCGGCGCGCAATCAGCTCGCCGGCCAGGTCACCCGGCGCGAGGACGGCGCGGTGAACACAGAGATCAGTCTGGCCATCGAGGCCGGCAAGACCCTGACCGCCACCATCACCCGCGAAAGCGCCGACGCCCTGGATCTGCAGGTCGGGGACCCCGTCCTGGCCCTGATCAAGGCCTCGCACGTCATCCTGGCTGTGGAGTAGTCCATGACTTCAATCGTCCGCCGACTGATCGTAACCGCCTTGGCTTCGTTCTGGGTCGCCGCCGTGGCGACCCCGGTCATGGCCGAGGAGATCACCGTAGCGGTGGCGGCCAACTTCACCGAGCCGGCCAAGGAGATCGCCGCGGCGTTCGAAAGGGCCTCCGGCGACAAGGTGACCCTGACCTTCGGCGCCTCGGGCCAGTTCTACACCCAGATCGCCAGCGGGGCGCCGTTCGAGGTCTTCCTCTCGGCCGACGCCGAGCGGCCGACCAAGGCCGAGCAGGCCGGCCTGGCCGTCGCCGGCAGCCGTTTCACCTATGCCGTCGGCAAGCTGGTGTTGTGGAGCGCAGCCCCGGGCCTGGTCGACAGCCAGGGCGCGGTCCTGAGGGGCGGTAAGTTCACCAAGCTCTCCATCGCCGATCCGGCCGCCGCGCCCTATGGCCTGGCCGCCATCCAGACGCTGAAGACGCTGAAGCTCTACGACCAGCTGCAGCCCAAGATCGTCCAGGGCGCGTCGATCGCCCAGGCCTTCACCTTCGTGAAGACCGGCAATGCCGAGCTGGGCTTTGTCGCCCTGTCGCAGGTGATCAACGAGCCGGGCGGGTCGCGCTGGCTGGTCCCGGAGGTCGATCACGAACCGATCACGCAACAGGCGGTGCTGCTGAAGCCGGGCGTGAACAGCACAGGCTCCCGCGCCTTCCTGACCTTCCTGAAGGGCGGCCAGGCCAAGGCGATCATCCGCCGCTACGGCTACGCGACCTCTTAGGCCCCGATGGCGGAGGCCCTCTGGCTCACCCTGAGGCTGGCCGCGACCACCACTGCGATCCTCTTGCTGGTCGCCACGCCGCTGGCCTGGTGGCTGGCCCGCTCCAGGCGCTGGTGGAAGGAGATCGTCGCCGCGGCGACCAGTCTACCCATCGTCCTGCCGCCGACGGTGCTGGGTTTCTATCTGCTGATCGCGCTCGGGCCCTCGAGCCTGCTGGTTAAGCCGCTGGCCGGGTTTGGCATCCGCACCTTGGCCTTTTCCTTCACCGGCCTGGTCATCGGCTCGACCATCTATTCGCTGCCGTTCGCGGTGCAGCCGATCCGCAACGCCTTCGCCGCCATCGGCGACCACCCGCTGGAATGCGCCGCGACCCTGGGCGCGCGCAGGCTGCAGACCTTCACCCGCGTCGCCTTGCCGCTGGCGCGTCCGGGCCTGATGACCGCCGCCATCCTGGTCTTTGCCCACACCATCGGCGAGTTCGGCGTGGTGCTGATGATCGGCGGCGGCATTCCCGGCAAGACCAAGGTGCTTTCGATCGAACTCTTCCAGCTGGTCGACAACCTCGAATGGGGCAAGGCGCACCTGCTGGCCGGCGGCATGGTCGCCTTCGCCTTCGCCGTCGTGGTCGCCATGCTGCTGATCGAGCGGCGCTTCGGCCGGCTGCAGGGTTGATAAATACGGAACAACAGGAGCACCATTCCCCTTGCTGGGCGGCTTGCCCTACCAGCGCCACGGGCGATCCCGACGCGCTGCTCGCCGTCCTCAAGCGCGAGGCCGACGAGGCACGTATCTGAATCGGCGCCGGCCGTACCTCTCCCCATAGACAAATTATAACCCTGAGGTTATATTTGCCCCATGCCATGGACGGTGATCAACCATGAAGCGTTTGACGCCGAGTTTGACGCCTTGCCGCATGGGGTGCGGGTCGAGTTGCTGGCGGCGACCGGCCTGCTGGAAATCTATGGGCCGACGCTGTCGCGCCCTTATGCCGATACTCTGGCGGGCTCGAAGCACGCCAACATGAAGGAGCTGCGGTTCAACGCCGACAATGGGGTCTGGCGGGTGGCGTTCGCGTTCGATCCCTGCGGCAGCCATCATCCTGGTCGCGGGCGACAAGAGCGGGGTGGCGCAGAAGAGGTTTTACAAAGGGGTTGATCGCCAAGGCCGACAACCGGTTCGCCGAGCACCTGAAAGGAACCAAAGAGCTGTAAGATGGGACGCACGCATCAAGAAATCATGGACAGCCTGCCTGCGGAGCATCGCGCCGAGGTCGAGGCGCGCACCGCCGAGCTTCATGCCGAGGTTGAAGGTCTCAAGGCGCTGCGCCTGCTGGCCAAGCGCAGCCAGGAGCAGATCGCGCAGGGGCTGGGCGTCAAGCAGCCCGCCGTCCTGAAGATCGAGCGTCAAACCGACCTCTATCTCTCCACCCTGCGCCGCTTCGTGGAGGCGGCCGGGGGCACGTTGGAGCTGCGCGTGGAGCTTCCCGGCATGGGCGTGATCCATCTGACCGGCATGGGCGAGCTGAATTCCTGACGCCGCCCCGGCCGGCGTCCCGATCCTTTCTTAGCCGCTATGAGCCTAAGGCCCCTTCGTCACGGGAAGGGGAATACGGGGACAACAGGAGCACCATTCCCGTTCCCGCGACAGGCGTCCGCGGGCCTTGGGGCGGCGGGGCAAGGGCCCGCCGTGGCGAAATCTAGCCACTGCGCGCGACAGTAGAGCGACCGCGCCGCGGTTGCTCCGACGCCGCGCGGCGATGGGGCATTGGCGGTTGCAGCGATATAGGGCAAGTCGGGTGCGGGCGGTGTATCGGGAGGGGGCGGATTCAAGTGGCGGGCGGTTTGACCCAGGGCGCCGGGCTGAGCGCGGGCGATCTGGCGCGCGCCCATGACGCCCTGTTGCGCCAGGGCGACCTGCAGTTCGACCTCAGGGGCTTTCAGCCACCGTCGCCGCCGCCGGACTGGCTGAGGCCGCCGCTTCAGTTCCTGGCCTCGCTGGCGCCGATATTCCCGTACATCTTCTGGGGCGGTCTGATCGTCGGCGGCCTGGCCATCCTGTACTTCATCCTTCGCGAGCTGGTCGGCCTGCGTCTGCCGCGCTTCAAGCGCAAACCCAAGCCCAAGCCGGCCGACGCTGACTGGCGGCCTAACGAGGCCCGCGCCCGCACGCTGCTGGAGGAGGCCGACCGGCTGGCGGCGGACGGCCGCTATGACGAGGCCACCCATCTGATTCTGTTTCGCAGCATCGAGGATATCGATGGCCGCTGGCCGAATCTGGTGCGGCCGGCCCTGACCAGCCGCGACATCGCCGCCCATCGCGGCCTGCCCGACCTGGCCCGGCAGACGTTTGGCGAGATCGCCCGGGTGGTGGAACGCAGCTTCTTCGGCGGCGCGCGGCTGGGCGCGGCGGACTTCGCCTTCTGCCGCGGCGCCTACGAAGCCTTCGCCCTGCCGGGTGCGCACCCATGACCGCCGCGACCGTGAAGGCGCCCAAGGAGGCCGGGATCTTCCGGCCGGCGGTCGTGCTCTTCCTGCTGCTGGCCGGCGTGTTTTCGTTCTCGGCCTATTTCGTGCTGCAGGCCTATGCGCCGGACCTGAAGGGCGGCGACGACGGCGGCGCCCATGCGCTCTCCCGCTCGGCCGTGGGCTATGCCGGCCTGGTCCGGCTGCTGCGGGCGGCCAATGTGCCGGTCGTGATCGCCCGCGATGGCCCCGGCAAGCGCGATCCGAACTGGGGCCTGCTGGTGCTGACGCCCGCGGAGACCACCAAACCGTCGGACATGGCCGCCTTCACCACCGAGACCGTCCCGACCTTGGTGATCCTGCCCAAGTGGGAGACCGCACCCGACCAGTTGGTTTCCGGCTGGGTGAAGAGCACCGGCCTGGTCAACCCCGGCGAACTGAAGACCCTGCTGGCGCCCGGTGTCGCCGCCGCCGTCTCGCAAGCGAAAGGGGCCGGTGCGGTGCGCCTGGCCCTGCCCGAGACCCCGGAACAGCCGGCGCTGTACACCGCCCCGATCGACCATCTGCAGACACTGAAGGCCGAGGGCATGACCACGGTGGTCGCCGACCAGACCGGCGCCGCCGTCCTGGTGCGCAGCGCCGACTCCCGCCGCTACATCCTCTCCGATCCGGACCTGCTCAACACCCACGGCCTGCGCGACCTCGCCACCGCCAACGTCGGAACCAGCCTGCTGCTCGGCATCCGCAAGGGCGGCGGGCCGGTTGCCTTCGACGTCAGCCTGAATGGCCTGAAACATTCGCCCAGCCTGCTCAAGCTGGCCTTCGAGCCGCCGTTCCTGGGCGCGACCCTCTGCCTGGTCGGCGCGGCGTTTCTGATGGCCCTGCACGCCGCCAGCCGCTTCGGCGCGCCCGAGCGCACCACTCGCGCGCTGGCGCTCGGCAAGTCCGCCCTGGCCGAGAACTCGGCCGGGCTGATCCGCATGGCCAAACGCGAACCGCGCATGGCGGGCGGCTACCTCGACCTCAACCGCGGCGCGGTGGCCAAGGCGCTCGGCGCGACGCGGCTGAGCGGCGCCGAACTGGACGCCTATGTCGACCGGCTGGGCGAGCGCACCGGCGCCGGACGGCTTTCGGCGCTCGCTGAACAGGTCCCGGCGGTCAAGGATCGCGACAGCCTCACCCGCTTCGCCCAACGCCTCTACCAATGGAGACTGGAGATGACACGTGAACGTCGCTGAGGTGAGGGCGCTGGCCGCCAATATCCGCGCCGAGATGGCCAAGGCGGTGGTTGGTCAGTCAGACACGGTCGACCTGATGCTGACCGCCCTTTTCGCCGGCGGCCACATCCTGCTGGAAGGCCCGCCGGGCACGGCCAAGACCTTCCTGGCCCAGTGTTTCGCCCGCACCGTCAACCTGGACTTCGGCCGCATCCAGTTCACCCCGGACCTGATGCCGGGCGACATACTGGGGGCCAATCTGTTCAACTTCCAGGCCAGCGCCTTTACCCTGGTCAAGGGGCCGATCTTCTGTGAGCTGCTGCTGGCCGACGAGATCAACCGCACCCCGCCGAAGACCCAAGCGGCGCTGCTGGAGGCCATGCAGGAGCGCACCATCACCCTCGACGGTGAGAGCCACGCGCTCAGCGACCGCTTCACCGTGGTGGCGACTCAGAACCCGATCGAGCAACAGGGCACCTATCCGCTGCCGGAGGCCCAGCTCGACCGCTTCCTGTTCAAGCAACTGGTCGGCTATCCCAGCGCCGAGGAGGAGCGCCGCATCGTCGCCAGCCATGGCGCCCGCGCCGGCCAGCCGCATCTGGAGGACTTCGGGGTCAGCCCCGCCGCCGACGCCGGCCGCATCGCCGAGGCGATCGCCACGGTGGCCCAGGTGCGACTGACCGACGAGGTGACCGGCTATGTGGTCGCCCTGGTCCGCGCCACGCGCGAGACCGGCGACTTTTCCTTCGGCGCCTCGCCGCGCTCGGCCGCCATGCTGGCCATCGCCGCGCGGGCGCGGGCGACCCTGGAGGGCCGCGACTATGTCATCCCCGACGACGTCAAGGCGCTGGCCCTGCCGGCGCTCCGGCACCGGGTCATCCTGTCGCCGGCCGCCGAGATCGATGGCCGCAAGGTCGACGAGGCGATCACCACGATGATCGAGAGGATCGAGGCGCCCCGGTGATGCGAGCAGCCGCGTGATCTATCCGACGGTCCGCGCCATCGGCCTGGCTGCGATCGGGATGCCGCTGGCCCTGCTGGTCGGCGTGTTCGCGCCGCACCTGTGGATCCTGGGTCCGGTGTGGCTGGCCTTGATCGCCGCCCTGTTCATGGCCGACGCCATGCTGGGCGCCGACCGCCAGCGCGCCGAACTCACCTTGACCGCACCGGTGGCGCTCACCGCCGGGATCGCCGGCGAAGCCCTGGTGCAGGCGGCCTTCGCCGGGACCGCGCCGCCGCGCCTGCAGCTGTCGCTGGAGGCCAATGCGCGCATCGACGTCGATCCCGTCCATCAGACCGTAGGGGTGGCCGAGCGGCTTGGCCGGGCGCGCTTCACCCTCAAGCCCAACCGACGCGGACCGGGCATGTTGGAGCGGATCTGGGCGCGCTGGCAGGGCCCGCTGGGCCTGGTCTGGAAGCAGAAGATCGAACAACTGGCGCGCGAGACCCCGATCACCCTGAACATCCAGGCGGTGAAGGACGAGGCGCTACGGCTGGTCTCCCGCAATGCCCTCTATGGCGCGCGCGTGCAGTTCGACATGGGTTCGGGGTCGGAATTCCACGCGCTGAACGAGTTCCACACCGGCATGGACCGCCGCACCATCGACTGGAAACAGTCGGCGCGGCACGGCACCCTGCTGGCCAAGGAGTTCCGCGCCGAGCGCAACCACCCGGTCATCATGGCGCTCGATACCGGCCGGCTGATGTGCCAGCCGCTGGCCGGCCTGCCGCGCATCGACCACGCGCTGAACGCGGCCCTGCTGCTGGCCTATGTCAGCCTGAAGGCCGGCGACCGGGCGGGCCTCTACGGCTTCGACGCGCGGCCGAACATCTCCTCAGGTCCGCTCTCCGGCCCCAACGCCTTCGCCCACATCCAGCGGCTGGCGGCCTCGGTCGACTATTCGACCGAGGAGACCAACTACACCCTGGGTCTGACCCAGCTGAGCGGCCAGCTCAGCCGCCGCACGCTGGTGGTGGTGTTCACCGACTTTGCCGACACCACCAGCGCCGAGCTGATGCTGGACAACGTCTCGCGGCTGCTGGCCCAGCATCTGGTGATCTTCGTGGTCATGCGCGACGACGAGCTCGAGGACCTGCAGCGCCAGGCGCCGACAAATGCCGACGACGTCTCCCGCGCCGTGGTGGCCGCGGCCCTGCTGCGCGAGCGCGAGCTGGTGGTGACCAAGCTGCGCCGGCTGGGCGTGCAGATCGTCGAGGCTCCCGCCGACCAGATCGGCCCAGCCCTGCTCAGCCGCTACCTCGACCTGAAACGCCGGGATCTGTTGTGATGATGGGGAGCGCTACGTTTTTTACTCCGCTCGGGGATGAGCGGTATTTAGTTCATGCCGCCGTCACGGCAGCTGCCCGCAGCTCTGAGCACCGAGGGAGCGCATGGCCGAGCTTCGTCTGAAAAGCTTTCGTTTCCGCGCCGAGCGCGAAGCCGACTGGCTGCGGCTGGAATCCTTGCTGCGTAAGGCGGAGGGCCGCTCGGCCGCAGCGCTGAGCGACGAGGAGCTGCTGTCCGTGCCGGTGCTCTACCGCGCCAGCCTGTCGTCGCTGTCGGTGGCGCGGGCCACCTCGCTGGACCGGGCGCTGATCGACTATCTGGAGAGCCTCTGCACCCGGGCCTATTTCTTCGTCTACGGCACGCGATCGAGCGCGCTGGAGCGGATCGGCGGTTTCTTCGCCCGCGACTGGCCGGCCGCCGCCAAGGCCGCCTGGCGCGAGACCCTGGTCTGCGCAGTGCTGACCGCGCTGGGCGCGGTCGCAGCCTATGTGCTGGTCATGCACGACCCGGAATGGTTCTATTCCTTCGTGCCGCAAGGCCTTGTCGAGGGCCGTGGCCCAGACGCCAGCACCCAGGCGCTCCGCGCCACCCTGTTCGACTCCAGCCACAACCAGCTGCTCTCGGTGATGGCGACCTTCCTCTTCACCCACAACGCCGGGGTGGCGCTGATGGCGTTCGCGCTCGGCTTCGCCTTCTGCGTGCCGACAGCCCTGCTGATGGTCGACAACGGCTGCGTGCTCGGCGCCTTCCTGGCCATCTTCGCCCAGCACGGGTTGGGCGTTGAGGTCGGCGGATGGCTGATGATCCACGGGGTCACCGAACTCTTCGCCACCATGCTGGCCGGGGCGGCGGGGTTCCGGATCGGAACCGCCCTGGCCTTTCCGGGCGAGCGCACCCGGCTTGAATCGGTCAGCCATGCGGGCCGCAGCGCCGCGGTGCTGATGGGCGGCGTGCTGGTCATGCTGTTCTGCGCCGGCATCCTCGAAGGCGTCGGCCGCCAGCTGATCCAGGTCACCTGGATGCGCTACGCCATCGCCGCGACTTCGGGCGTGGTCTGGCTCGCCTACCTCTATGCCCCCAGGCGGGCGAAGGATGCGGTCGCCCATGGCTAAGGCCCCGGAAGCCTGGACGCCGGTGGTCGGCCAGCCGGCCGAGACCCGATTCGAGCGCGAAATGGTCACGCCCGAGGGGGTGGACCTGCGCCTGCGCCTGGCCGAGGCCAGCGAGCGGGCGGCGGCCTTTCTGCTGGATGCGGCGATCATGGCCGGCATCCTGATCCTGCTCACCCTGGTGGCCATATTCGCCGTGGTCGGGACCGGCGGAAAGGGTCCAAACGCCCAGATCATCATGGTCATCTGGCTGCTGGGCTTCTTCCTGTTGCGCAACGCCTATTTCATCCTGTTCGAGCTGACGCCGGGCGCGGCGACCCCTGGCAAGCAGGCGCTGGGCCTGCGCGTGGCGGCGCGCAACGGCGGGCGGCTGACGGCCGACGCCATCTTCGCCCGCAACGCCATGCGCGAGCTGGAGGTCTTCCTGCCGCTGACCTTCCTGGTCAGCCACGCCAGCCAGGTCGACGCCTGGCTGAACCTTCTGGGCATCGTCTGGTGCTCTATCTTCGTCTTCTTTCCGCTGTTCAACCGCGATCGGTTGCGGGTCGGCGACCTGGTGGCCGGCACGTGGGTGGTGAAGACGCCGCGACGGTCGCTGATGGTCGACGTGGCCGAGACCGCCTTCGCCAGCAAGGCCGCCTTCGCCGCCCAGGGCGACTTCGCCTTCACCCAGGCCCAGGTCGACGCCTATGGCGCCAAGGAACTGCAGGTGCTGGAAGAGGTCCTGCGCCGCACCGAGGTCAGGACCATCGCCGCCGTCGCCGCGCGCATCCGCACCAAGATCGGCTGGACCCGCGGCCCCATCGAGTCCGACTACGCCTTCCTCGACGCCTACTACCTGGCGCTCCGCGCCCGCCTCGAATCCCGCCTCCTCTTCGGCCGCCGCCGCCGCGACAAGTTCGACACCGGGTGAGTGGGTTTATCTGCGATGTGGCGGGATCGGCGAGGCTCTGAGATTGGCCACGAAAAACACGAACATCGAGCGGCCAAGCCCCCAGCGTCATGGCCCGACTTGTTCGGGCCATCCATGAACACCGTCGAGGGTCAGTGTTCATGGATCCCCCGCATTCCGCGGCAAAAGCCGCTCCAGCGGGGGATGACGTGCGGATGTGATTTTCGTGTTTTTCGTGGTTCTCTTTTCTTAGTTCAAACGCTGCTGCCGATCAGTCGAAGACCGCCGCCAGGGCTTCGGGGCCGATGCCTTCGCGGGTGGAGCGCAGTTCGTAGTAGATCGAGGCGACGCCGGCCGCGCCGATCAGGCTGCTGGTCACGTTCAGCAGCGGTTGGGCGACCAGCTGGGTCGCCGTCTGGCTCAGGTTCGGCGACAGGCTGACCGCCAGGGCGGCGACGATGCCGATGATCGCGCCCTGCAGCACCAGGGTGGCGATGAGATAGATGACCAGCAGGCCGAAGATCGCCCAGCGGTGGCCGCGGGTGAGCTCGGCGCTGCGGCTCAGCGCTCCGAACACGCCGGTGTGCTCGACCACCTGGGCCGGCACCGCGACCATCCAGGCTACGGCCAGCATCAGGCCGGGCACGACAAGGAGCAGGTAGCCGAACGCCTCGGCAACGACCACCACGATGGCCAGCAGGAAGAGCCAGAACCAGTTGCGCAGGCCCATGGAGAGGCATTCGGCGAACTCGGCGCGACGGCCGTTCAGATCGGCGATGACGCCATGGATGATGGCGGCCTGCAGGATGAAGCTGGCGATCGCGCCGATCAGATAGACGAACCCGATCACCGAACCACCGATCAGGGCGAGCGCGGTCGGGTCGGTGATGCTGCTGGCTGAGTGGCCGGAGTGGTCGTTACCGGCGAGGCTCAGCAGCAGGCCGGTCAGCACGGCCGGGATGCCCGACAGCAGCAGGGCCAACAACACGAAGACCGCGAAGTTGCGCCCGATCGAGGCGAAGGTCCGCTGCGCCACCCGGCCAAGGTCGAACCGCGAGTCCGCAACCGCCCCGACCGCCATGCCGCCCCTCCCAAAACGCCCAGCCTCAATCAACCACGCCGGACGCGGCGCTGTCCATCGAACGGGGTGGGCCAGGCGGTCGCTTCAGTGGGCGAGGGTGGCGGCCGCGGCTTCCAGGGCGATCCTGGCCAGGCCCTCGGCGCGGGCGACCAGCTCGTCGGTGGGCAGTTCGCGCAAGCCCCGCGGCCGGGGCAGGCTGACCTGCACGGTGACGCCGTCTGCGGTCAGCATGGAGACGCCGACGAAGGTCGGACTGACGGTGACAGAGGGCGGCAGGGTCATAGGCTCTGGCATGGTCTCGCTCCGTCCCTAAGCGTTACGCCTTACCCCAGGCCAGAGGTTGCCCGCAGCTCGGGAGCAAGTCGACGCAAGCTTTCGTGACAAGCCTGATCGTTGGTCACCTGCCGATCGCGCCGATCGGTAGAGCTCCGGTCCGTCACTTTCCGGCTCCGCACCGGCTGGTCCTATTGGGTGTTTCGGGGCAAGGTCCGCGGTGACATGGGTTATCACTGACAAGGTTTGCGTCATGACCAGGACCAACAGCGCCGACAAGGCGCTTCGCGAACGCGCCGAGGCCGTCATTCCGGGCGGCATGTATGGGCACCAGACGGTGGCCCTGCTGCCCGAGGACTATCCGCAGTTCTTCTCCAGGGGCGAGGGTGCGCGGCTCTGGGATGTCGAGGGGCGCGAGTTGCTCGACTTCATGTGCGCCTATGGCCCCAACCTGTTCGGCTACGGCAATCCCGACATCAATGCCGCCTACGTCCGGCAGATGGAGATCGGCGACACCCTGACCGGCCCGACCGCGCTGATGGTCGAACTGGCCGAGGCCTTCACCCGCATGGTCGGCCACGCCGATTGGGCGATGTTCTGCAAGAACGGCACCGACGCCACCTCCATGGCCATGGTCACCGCCCGCGCCCACACCCGCAAGAAGACCATCGTCATGGCCAAGGGCGCCTATCATGGCGCCGCGCCCTGGTGCACGCCCCGGCGGGTCGGCATCACGCCCGAGGACAAGGCCAACCAGATATTCTGCGACTATAACGACGTGGCCAGCCTCGAGGCTGCCGTCGCCGCCGCCGGCGACGACCTGGCCGCCATCTTCGCCGCGCCGCTGAAGCACGACGCCTTCATCGACCAGGTGCTGCCCGATCCCGAATACGCCAACCGCGCCCGCGCCCTGGCCGACGAAACCGGCGCGCTCTTGGTGGTCGACGACGTCCGCGCGGGCCTGCGCATCGCGCGCGACTGCAGCTGGTCGGCGGTGGGGGTCGAGCCGGACCTCTCGACCTGGGGCAAGTGCTTCGCCAACGGCCACGCCATCTCGGCGCTGTTGGGGAACAACAAGGCGCGCAACGCCGCCGCCCACATCTACGTCACCGGCTCCTTCTGGTACCAGGCCGCGCCGATGGCCGCGGCCCTGACCACGCTGAAGCTGGTGCGCGACAGCGACTATCTGGAGCGCATCGACGTGCTCGGCCTTCGCCTGCGCGACGGCCTGGCCGAGCGGGCCGGCGCCGCGGGGTTCGGCCTGCGCCAGACCGGTCCGGTGACCATGCCGCTCTTCCTGTTCGACGACGATCCGGATCTGCGCAAGGGCTTCTGCTGGTCCAGCGCCATGCTGGAGCGCGGGGTCTACGTGCACCCCTGGCACAACATGTTCCTCTGCGCCGCCATGACGGAGGCCGACATCGACCAGGCCCTCGACGCCGCCGAAGGCGCCTTCAAGGTCCTCCAAGGCGCAGCCCCGACGTTGGAGCCGGTGGAGAAATTGGCCTTCCTGCTGGCCTAGAGCATCGCCGTCCTTTTACCGCCAAGGACGCCAAGTTCGCCAAGACGAGAAAAGGTTCGCTCTGAACGCTTGGCGAACTTGGCGGTAAAAAACCTGGGTTCCCGCTTTCGCGGGGATGAGCGGATAATATTTGAGGTCTGACCGCATGAGTTTTCCTGAATATTCCGAGCACGATGGTCTTGGGCTGGCGGAGCTGGTGCGCAAACGCGAGGTCAGCGCTGGTGAGCTGGTAGAGGCGGCGATCGAGCGGGTGGAGCGGCACAATCCGGCGATCAACGCAGTGGTGCACAAGGCCTATGACGAGGCCCGCGCCGCCGCCAAGGGGCCGCTGCCGGACGGGCCCTTCACCGGCGTGCCCTTCCTGGTCAAGGACCTGCTGATCATGGTCGCCGGCTGGCCGCGCACCTCCGGCAGCCGCTTCGCTAAGGGCGTGGTCGACACCGAGGACTCCGGCCTGATGCGCCGCTATCGCCAGAGCGGCGTGGTGCCGCTGGGCAAGACCAATCTGCCGGAGTTCGGCATCACCGGCACCACTGAGCCGGCTCTGTTCGGGGCCTGCCGCAATCCGTGGGACCTCGGCCATTCCACCGGCGGCTCGTCAGGCGGCTCGGCGGCGGCGGTGGCGGCCGGCATCGTGCCGATGGCCCACGGCGGCGACGGGCGCGGCTCGATCCGCATCCCGGCCTCCTGCTGCGGCCTGGTCGGCCTGAAGGTGACCCGCGACCGCAACCCGCATCTGCCGGACGGCTACGACTTCGCCCAGGGCTATGTGGTCGAACACGTGCTGACTCGCAGCGTGCGTGACTGCGCCGCGATGCTCGACGTCACCGGCGTGCCCGAGCCGGCCGCGCCTTACGCGCCGCCGGCCAAGGATCGGCCGTACATGGAGGAGATCGGCCGCTCGCCGGGCAAGCTGCGCATCGCCTGGTCGTCGGAGACCGCCAATGGCCGCGCCATCCATCCGGAGGTGCAGGCGGCGCTGGAAGAGACCGCCGCCATGCTGAGCGCGCTTGGCCACGAGGTGGTCCCGCGCGGGCTGGGCATCGACCAGCGCGGCCTCTACGCCATCCAGAACGCCTATTCCGGGGCCAATTTCGCCGCCGGCATGAAGCGGCTGATCGAGCAGGTCGGGCACGAGCCGGAGCCCGACGACCTCGAACCCCTGACCTGGGCCTCGCTGAAGTCGGGGCGCCGCGCCACCGGTGAACAGGTGATGTGGGAGCAGCAGGAGCTGCGCATGCTGGCGCGCGGCGTATTGGCCCTGTTCGAGGAATTCGACGTCTATCTGACCCCGGTCATGGGCACGCCGCCGCCGCCGATCGGCTACATCGATCCGGTGACGGTGCCGCCGCGCGAGTTCGGCCGCAAGAACGGCGAGCTCTTCCCGTTCCCAGCGCCCTTCAACATGACCGGCCAGCCGTCGATCTCGCTGCCGCTGGCCTGGTCGAGCGCCGGCCTGCCGATCGGCATGATGTTCTCAGGCCGCTACGCCGACGAGGCCACGCTCTTCAGCCTCGCCGCCCAGCTGGAAAAAGAGCGTCCCTGGAAAGACCGCCACCCGCCGCTCTGGAACTAGAGTGGGCCTGACTCTTCCAGCAACTGGTACAGATAGTCCTTCCAGGCGACGGCCCAGGTATGGGTGCCGTGGCCGTGGGTGTTGGGGCCGATGGGCAGGAGCACGAAGCGGCCCTTCTTCAGCCGCGGCGCCTCGCGGTTGGCGATCGGCAGCTCCGGCGGGTTGATGAAGTCGTCGGCGGAATTGATCCACATGACCGGCGCCTCGATCGCCTCGAGATTGGCCGAGGCGTCGTAGTCGCGCGAGGAATCGACCTGGTAGATCAGATCGTCGGCGTCCAGCAGGTCCTTCGGATCGGCCCCGGGTCCGCCGAGATCCAGGTCCATGTAATGATTCAGGTATTTTTCGACCTCGGCCTGGTCGGTCAGGGTCTTCAGCATCTGATGCGGGGCGCTGCCGGCGATGATCAGAATATCATCCGCCCCGCGCAGGCCCTCGACCGGCTCGGAAGCATATTCGCCGCCGGCCCAGGCCGGATCGTGCTCGATGATGTCGATGACCATCCGCCGCCACAGCCGGTTGCGCCCGGCGATCGGGTCCGGCGTGCAGGCCAGGGGCATCAGCGCGTCCATGCCCTGCGGGTAGAGTTCGCCCCACATGAAGGCATGCATGCAGCCCATCGAGGTGCCCATGATCAGGCGCAGGCGGCTTACGCCCAGGTGCTCGACGATCAGCCGATGCTCGGCCTCGACCATGTCGCTGTAGTCGTAGTGCGGGAAGCGCATGTGCATCCCGTCGCTGGGCTTGGACGATTTCCCGTGGCCGATATCGTCCGGCAGGATGATGAAATAGCGGCTGTCGTCCAGGAGTTGGCCCGGCCCGAACAGCTCGCCCGCGAACTCCGATCGGATGAAATTATGCCCCGCGCCGCCGGTGCCATGCAGGACCAGCACCGCGTTGGTGATCCGCCCGGACGCGTCTCGCGCCGGCGTTCCCAGCGTCGTGTAGTGGATGCGCAGTTCCGGCAGGGTCTCGCCGGAGCGGAAGTGGAAGTCGTGGATGACGAACGCGTTTTCGCTCGGCTGGCCGTAAGCCGGGGGCGGGGCGGGCGCTGGCGGAGCCGGCTGCGCAAAGGCCGCCGTGGCGACGCTCAGGGCGAGCCCCCCGACCGCCAGGCCAAACCTGGTGACTTGCAGCAATCGCATCGCACAGCTCCCCTTACATTTCGGGAGCCTAGCCTAGCGGCTACTGTCGAGTCATCTCCGCCCGGACATGCGCCTTGACCTCGCCGCGTGGCGCCGATTCCGGGGTCTCGAACACCACCTTGTGGATGGTCCCGGGATAGGTGAAGGGCGCGGCGTAGTCGTGGGTGACCGGCGACAGGCTGCGGCCGAGATCCATGCCGGTCGAGGAGAGGATGAAGAGCAGCCGGGGGACCTGGGCGCCGGCTACGACCTCGTCATCCACGGCAAGGCCAAGGGTCCCGCTGCCGTCGGCCTGCCGGGCGACGCTGAGTTGAATCCTATGTCGCCCTGGCGTTAGCGGCTTCTTGGCTTCGGCGCGCGTATGATTGTGGAAGTCGTTGTAATCCATGACCAAGCAGCCGTTCTTCACATAGAGAACGAAGCCGCTGTTCAGGCTGCCGCGGGCGACCAGCGCGCCGTCCGCCGCGCCGGCCGGATGGTCCAGCGTCAGCGTCGTGGTCCAGCCGCGGGCGGCGGAGGGGCAGGCGTCGGCGACGATGTGCGATAGCGGCGGGTAGTAGACGAAGCGGTTGCGCGAGGCGGGCAGGCCTGGCCGCATGGAGGCGCGGAAAAGCGCGGTCGCCGGCCGGTCGTCCAGCGGCAGCACGCCGTGGGTGTCGGCCTCGGCCCACCACAGGTCGATCATGCTTTTAAGACGCTCGGGCTCGCGCTGGGCCAGGTCCTCATATTCCGAGAAGTCGTCGGCCAGGCGGTAGAGTTCCCAGCGATCCTCATCGAACGGCTTGCCGGCGGCGTGATGGGTGACGGCCTTCCAGCCATTCTTCCAGATGCCGCGGTGACCGAGCATCTCGAAATACTGCGGCCCGCGCTGCAAGCTCGCCTTGGCGTTGGCGAGTGCGGGCTTGAGGCTGATCCCGTGCACCGGCATCTGCGGCACGCCGGCGACCACCTCCGGCTGGGCGATGCCGAGCAGGTCCAGGATGGTCGGAGCGACGTCGATGACGTGGCAGAACTGGTCGCGCGTTTCGCCGGCCGCCTTCAGACCGGCGGGCCAATGCACGATCAGCGGGTCGCGCACGCCGCCGCCGTGGGTGTTCTGCTTGTACCATTTCAGCGGCGTGTTGCCGGCCTGCGCCCAGCCCCAGGGGATGTTGCAATGGCTGTTCGGCCCGCCGATGTCGTCCAGCCGCTCGACCGCCTCGTCGACGCTCTCGCGGATGCCGTTGAACCATTTCATCTCGTCGAGCACGCCGGTAGCGCCGCCCTCCTGGCTGGCGCCGTTGTCCGACATGACGATGAAGACGGTGTTGTCCCACTGGTCCACCGACTTCAGGAACGTGACCATGCGGCCGATCTGGGCGTCGGTGTGCTCGAGCATGGCGGCGAAGGCCTCCTGCAGGCGGCAGGCGAACCTCTGTTCGTTGGCGCTGAGCTCGGTCCACGGTTTCACACCCGGATTGCGCGGCGCGAGCTTCGTCTCCGGCGGGATCACGCCCAGCGCCTTCTGGCGCTCGAACCATTGCTCGCGGACCACGTCCCAGCCGGCGTCGAACTTGCCGCGCCACTTTTCCAGATAGGCCCGCGGCGCCTGGTGCGGCGAGTGCATGGCCCCAAAGGCCATGTAGAGGAAGAACGGCCGCTCGGGCACCAGCGAGGTCAGGTCGCGGATCATGCCGGCCGACCGGTCCACCAGGTCTTCGGAGACGTGATAGCCGTCCTCCGGGCTGGCCGGCGCATCGACGAAATGGTTGTCGCAGGTGAGCTCGGGGAAGAACTGGTCGGTCTCGCCCTGCAGGAAGCCGTAGTAGCGGTCGAACCCCTTTTGCAGCGGCCAGTTGGTGAACGGCCCGGCCGCCGAGCACTCCGACATCGGGGCCAGGTGCCACTTGCCGGCGGCGAAGGTGGCGTAGCCGTTGTCGCGCAGGATCTCGGCGATGGTCGCCGCCGAGCGCGGCAAGGCTCCGCGCATATTGGGAAAGCCGGTGTCGAAGTTGGAGATCGCCCGCATGCCGACGGCGTGGTGGTTGCGGCCGGTGAGCAGGCAGGCCCGGGTCGGCGAACAGAGCGCGGTGGTATGGAAGCCGGTGAACTTCAGCCCGCCGGCGGCCAGGGCGTCGATGTTCGGCGTCTCGATGTTCGAGCCGTAGCAGCCGAAGTGGGAAAAGCCGGTGTCGTCCAGCACAACCAGCACCACGTTCGGCGCGCCGGCCTTGAACTTCGCCGCCGGCCACCAGGGCCTGGAGTCCTCGATCGTGCGTCCGACGACGCCTTGGAAGTCTTCGCCGGAGGGGGGTTTGCGGCTCATGGCGTTGCATCCGTGCTGGAGGTCGGGTCGGGCGCCGTGAGGCCGGCGGTTCCGTAGGCGGCGAGCTGTTCGATCAGGGCGTTCATGGCCGCCCGCGTGCGCAAGGCCGCCGGCGTGTCGCGCACCCAGCGGGCCATGGCGAAGACGACGCTGTCGGTCAGCCATTTCAGGCGCTGGGCCAGCAGCGCGTCGGGCAGATGCGGGGCGGCGGCGGCCAGCAGGCGTCGGGTGCGGCGCAGGCCCGTCAGCTTCTCGTCCTCGACCTGCTCGCCCAGCAGCCGCGGGTGATAGGTGACCTGGGCCAGGATGCGCAGATAGTCCGCGCCCCAAGTCTCCTCGACATCGATCTGACCGAGCGGCGCGATGGTCGCGCGCACGATCTGCAGCGCGGTCGCGTCCGGCGGCAGGGCGTCCAGCCTGTCTTCGCGGCGGGTGTTGATCGGCCCGAGCCGGCGGTTCAGCACCGCGGTCAGCACCCCGCCGCGCGATCCGAAATGATAGTGCAGCGCCGAGCGGTTGCGCTGGCTAGAGGCGGCGACGATCTGGGTCAGGGCGACATTCTCGATGCCGCGCTCGGCGAATAGCCGCTCGGCGACGCTGAGCAGCTCGTCGACCGTGCCGGTCGCGTCGCCTTCGGTCTGGACGTTTCCCGTGGCGCTCATGGCGGCGCTCCCAATTAATACGACGTATTATTTCGGGCGGCCGCGACGGTCAAGCCTGTCGATGTGCTATTCTGTAGCCATCCCATGAGCGACGCTATCCAACGCCTCAGGCGCGAGCTTGTCAGCGCAGTCGCCGATCCGGTCTGGCCCAGGGGTGTCAGCCTTCGCACCTTCACGGCCGAGGATGCGCCGGCCGTGCACCGGCTGATGCAGCTCGCCTACGCCAGGGGCGGCGGCAGTGTCGGCGCCTTCGATCAGTGGTGGCCCGGCGTTCGCGACGACGGTGAGTTCGACGCCGGCCTGTGCTTCCTGGCCGTCGATGCGGGCGGCGAGATCGTCGGGGCCGCCCAGTGCTGGACCAGCGCCTTCATCAAGGACCTGGTCGTCCATCCCGACGCCCGGCGGCAAGGCATCGCCGAGGCCGTGCTGCTGACCGTTTTCCAGACTTTTCGCCGCCGTGGCGCGCTTCACGTCGACCTCAAGGTCCAACTGGACAATCCCAGCGGCGCCGTACGGCTCTATCGGCGGCTCGGCATGCTTGACGCCCCCATCGATGGCTGAGCCGGCAAGGCGCATCGTGCTGCTCGGCTGCGCCGGCGCCGGCAAGACCACGCTGGCGCGGCGATTGGGCGACCGTATGGGCGCGCCCGTCGTCTGCCTCGACGCCATCTGGCGGCCGGACTGGGGTCCTGCGGACACTGAGCGGTTCCGCGCCCTGCTGATCGCGGCGCATACCGGCGACGCCTGGATCAGCGACGGCAACTTCGCGCTCGCCACCTTCGACATCCGCCTGCCACGGGCCGACCTGGTCGTCTGGCTCGACCGACCCCGGCTGTTCTGCGCCTGGCGGGCGGTCGCGCGCGTCCTGCGCCGTGGCGAGGCGCACCGGCCGGGCGACCTCGGCAAGGTGCTCGGCTTCATCTGGGGCTTCGAGGCCATCAACCGCCCGCGCATCGAGGCGGCGCGGCTGCGGCATGGGCCGCACGTCCCAGTCGTTCACCTGCGCAATAACCGGGATATCGCGGTGTTTCTGTCCAGATTCGCAAGCTGAGCTTCCATTGACCGGACGCGGTGTCAATTGTAGGACTATGGATAGCTGGAGGGACTCATGAAGAACTCGAAGACCGTTCGCGAACGTCTTGTCGGCAAGCCCCTGATCGGTTTCGACACCCGCGCCCCGCGCACCCCGCGCGCGATGGCCGGCGGCGTCGAGGTCAAGCCGGCCTCCTAGGACTGACGGCATCGGACGGCCGCGGTCGGCTGACGCCCGGCCTTGTCGCGTCTAAAATCCAATTCAGAGGCGCAGCCCGGCTGGCGGGTAAGCTGCGCCTTTGCGCCGGACGCGGCGCGAGCCGCCGGTCTGGATGTCGCCGTCCGCGCGGGACTGGCGGACAGTCTGAAGACCCTGTTCGAGAGCCTGGATGCTCCGGGCGCGACCGAGGCGCGGTCACGCGCGGCGCTGCTCCGGCGTGTGGAGGCTGGTCCGGTCCCGCCTGGCCTATTCGGACTCTACATCGAACTGGTCCTGGCCCTGTTCACCGAACAGGACGCTGCCGCCGCTGATTGCCTGCAAGCGCTCCTGCAGCCATGGCCCGCCGCTTCAGACGCCCTGCGGATCGTCACGCTCGATGACGCGGACCTGGGTCCGGGGCAGTCGGCGCGCTATCGGCGGCTGTTGCGGGACGACATCGCCTGCGAAATGCGGCCGCTGGCCGCCGAGGCCCGCGACCCGGCTGCCGCGCGCCTGAACACCGCCCTCGATTTGATGCAGGCCGGGGAGCCGGACCTGTTCGGTGAATTTAGCGCCCTGATCAGGGAGGTGGTGCTGGTCTCTCCAGAGGCCGGACCGGATGGACTCATTTTCGCGGGCGTTTCGACCTTTTCGCTCTGGGGCGCGCTGATGTTGAACGCCGACCAACCGAGCGACCGGCTCGACCTGGTCATCTCCTTGGCGCACGAGGCCGGCCACAGCTGTCTGTTCGGCTTGGCGCTGGGCGGCCGGTTGACCGAGAACGATGACTCCGAACTCTATCCCTCGCCGCTCAGGCGCGACCCACGGCCGATGGAGGGCGTCGCGCACGCAACCTTTGTAGCGGCGCGAATGGCGTATGCAATCTTGGCGCTGCTGGGCTCCGGCCGCCTCGACGAGGCCGAGACGAAGCGGGCCGCCGACCAGTTGTCACGCAACCAAGCCGCCTGTCGGCGAGGCCTGGCGATTGTGGCGGCCAAGGCCCGGCTCACGCCCGTCGGCGCCGCGGTCTTCGCCGAGTTGCGCGCCTACGCGAGCGGCCTGGGTTAGGCGGGCGCGGTGCTCACCCGGACGATCTTCAAATGGGCCGAGGCGACACCTGAAAAAATGGCGCTGACCCACAATGGATCGGCTTGGTCCTATGGCGACTTTGCCGAGGCGATCGCCCGGACGCGCGGCCATTTCCACCGCCGAGGACTCTGCGGCGAGGGGATCGCGGTCGTTGCGGTCAGTCACCTGCGGGCGTTCTGGGTCCTCAGCCTGGCGCTGCGCAGCCTCGGCCTGACAACCATCGCAGTCCAGTCGGCGGAGGTTATCGGCGGCCTCGGCTTGCCGGCCATTCGCTTTGTGGTCGCCAGCGAGTCCGAAGCCTGGCCGGGCCTGGCTGAGCACTGCGCCAACCGGGGCTTGGCATTGGTTCTGGCGGAAGTCGGTGCGGAATCGCCGCTCGACCTCGACGAGACCGGCTACGCGCCCGGCGGCCATATCCTGCAGACGTCGGGAACAACCGGCAGCTACAAGCTGGTGCTGATGGACCCCGCGTTCGAAGCCGAATACATGCGCCGGCGGCGCGTGGTCAACGGGATCAACCGGTCGTCCGTGGTCTGCGTGTTCGAGTTCGGCGGCTGGACCGGCGTCGGCTACAAGTCGCCAGCGGCCACCTGGTATGCCGGCGGCTCGGTGGTTCTTGGCCAGGGCCTCAAGCCGCATCTGCTGCTCAGCCATCCGGGCCTGACCGAAGCGACCTTTGTGCCGGCCATGCTTGTCGATGTGCTGGCTCAACCCGATGGCGCCTTTCCGCGCAACGAGACGATGCAACTCGGCGTGACCGGCGGATCCATCACCCAGGCCCAGATCGATAGGGCGAAGAAGCGCATCACGCCGCGCCTGTTCAATGGTCTCGGCGCCACCGAGAGCCACGTCATAGCCTTCACGCGGCTCGACACCCCCGACGACCACCGCTGGCAGACGCTCGCGTCCGGCAGCCTTGTCGAACTGGTCGACGAGTTCGACCGGCCCGTACCCCTGGGCCAGATCGGACGCATCCGGGTCGGGACCGTAGGCGGGCCGACAAGCTATCTGTACGACGAGGAGGCGACCAAGGCCTTCTTCCGCGACGGCTTCTTCTATCCCGGCGATCTGGCCGTCATGCGCGAGGACGGCCGCATCGCGCTGCAGGGCCGGGTCACCGAGGTGATCAACGTCAACGGCCACAAGCTCTCGCCCGGCCCGATCGAGGACCGGCTGCGCGAGGCGCTTGGGGTCGATGGCGTCTGCCTGCTCTCCCTGCAGGACGAGCGTGGCGAGGAAGAGCTGCACCTGGTGATCGAGGCGAAGACGCCGGTCGATCCGACGATCCTGGCCGGCGTGCTCCGCGCCGAGCTGCACGGGTTTCCCGGCGTCCACGTCCGCTACACCCCGGCCTTGCCGCGCAACGTCATGGGCAAGGTGCTGCGGCAGGCGCTGACCGTCGAGGTCATCGCCGCCCGGCCGTGAAGGCCGCCGGCTATGGCTTTAGCGCCACCGGCGCTTAATGTGTTGGCGGCTGCCCGCCGCGGCGGAACGAATCGCCAGCCGACGTCTTGCAATGGTGGGTTTGGAGACATGATGCCCGGCCATGACTGACGAAGCGCCGCCGGCCACCTTTCCGCCGCGCCCCGCCGGCCATGAGATGCCGGCGCTGGTGCGGGCGAAGGACTGGTCGACAACGCCCTTGGGCGCCATGCAGACCTGGTCGCCCAGCCTGCGCATGGCCTGCGACATCGTGCTTTCGGCGGGGTTTCCCATGGCGCTGCGCTGGGGCCCGGACTTCGTGCTGATCTACAACGACGGCTACAGGCCGATCTTGGGTGAGAAACATCCCTGGGCGCTCGGCCTGCCGGCGCGCGAGGCCTGGTCGGAGGTCTGGACGCAGATCGAACCGATCCACCGCGAAATCCTCAGCGGCCAGCGCGGCGCGGTGTTCGCCGAGGACGTCGTGCTGCGCATCCAGCGTTATAAGGACCAGTGGGAAGACGCCCATTTTGCGCTCGGCTACAGCCCGACGCCGGACCCGACCTCGCCGACCGGCATCGGCGGCATCTTCGTCAGCGCCGTCGAGACCACCGCCCGCATCCAGACCGAGGCCCAGCTTCGCGAGGCGCAAGAGGCCTTGCGCAGTCTGAACGAGACCCTGGAGCAGCAGGTGGAGGCGCGCACCCGCGAGCGCGACAGGGTCTGGAGCAATGCCCGCGACGTCATGGTGGTGGTCGGCGCCGACGGGGTGTTCCGCGATGTCAGCCCGGCCTGGACCGATGTGCTTGGCCACCCCCGCGAGAAGGTGATCGGCCGCGGCTTTCTGGAGTTCGTCTATCCGGACGACGCGGACCTGACCCAGGCGCGGCTGACCTCGGCCGCGGCCGGCGACGACCTGACCAGTTTCGAAAACCGCTACACCCACACGGACGGCAGCCCGCGCTGGATCTCCTGGCACAGCTCGGCCGAGACGATCTCATCTATGCCTACGGCCGCGACATCACCGCCGAAAAGGTCGCCGAGGCCGAGCTGGGCCGCGCCCAGGAGGCGCTGCGCCAGTCGCAGAAAATGGAGGCGATCGGGCAGCTGACCGGCGGAATCGCTCACGACTTCAACAACATGCTGGCGATCGTGATGGGTAATCTGGACCTGGCGGCCCGGCGCGTGCGGCGTGGCGAGGCGGGCGCCGAGCGCTATTTGGACAACGCCCAGGAAGGCGCCAGGCGGGCCGCGACCCTGACCCAGCGGCTGCTGGCCTTTTCGCGCCAGTCGCCGCTGTCGCCGCGGGTAGTCAACCTGAACGAGTTGGTAGCCAGCATGTCGGAGCTGCTGCGCCGAACCCTCGGCGAACGCGTCGGCTTCGAAACCGTGCTGGCCGGCGGCCTGTGGCTGACCCACGTCGACGCCAACGAGCTCGAGAGCGCCATCCTGAATCTGGCCGTGAATGCCCGCGACGCCATGCCGGATGGCGGCGAACTGACCGTCGAGACGGCCAATGTCCATCTCGACGACCGCTATGCGGCGGCCGAGGTCGGACTGGCCGCCGGCCAATACGTCATGCTGGCGGTGTCGGACGTCGGGGTGGGGATCGGGCCGGAGGCGCTGGAAAAGGTCTTCGACCCCTTCTTCACCACCAAGCCGGTCGGCAAGGGCACGGGCCTGGGCCTCTCCATGGTCTACGGCTTCGCCAAGCAGTCGGGCGGCCATGTGCGCATCTATTCGGAGCTGGACCGTGGCACGACGGTCAAGGTCTCTGCCGCGTTACTTCGGCGCGGCGGCGGATCGACCCGCGCCGTCGTCGGCGGCGAGCGCCCCGACGGCGGCGTCACGCGCCGAGACCGTGCTGGTGGTCGAAGACGAGGATCGGGTCCGCCAGACCAGCTGCGAGGCCTTGCATGAACTGGGCTACACGGTGCACCAGGCCTCCGGCGGCGAAGAGGCGCTGAGGCTGTTCGACACGCTGGGCCATGTCGATCTGCTGTTCACCGATATCGTGATGGGCGGCATGACCGGCCGCCAACTGGCCGACGCGCTGCGCCTGAAGGTCCCCGGCCTGAAGGTGCTCTTCACCACCGGCTATACCCGCAACGCCGTGGTGCACAACGGCGTACTCGATCCCGGCGTCACCTTCCTGCCCAAGCCCTTCACGGTCGACGACCTGGCCATGAAACTCCGCGCGGTGCTGGATGCCTAGGGGCGCAGCCCGCACCTGAAATCCGCTCAGCGGGCAGGGAGGTTGGTTTACGGCCTCAGGTCATCCGTCACCACCAGGCTGTGCTGCACGATGGTCTCGTAGGGGTCGTAGGTCTCCCGGGCCGCGAGGGGATAGGTGAAGACCACCCGGGCCAGGCCGGTCTCGCGGTTGCGGTAGGCCGCGGCGGTGACGACGCCGCCTTCCGCGTAGCTCATCTCCAGGTCGCCGTTGACGCGGACGGTGCTGACCTCGCTGCGGCCGTCGCGGTCGGCGCTCACCTTGTCGACGAAGGTGTCGAAGTCGTCCGAGGTCATCGGCGGGTCGACCGCGACCACCAGCAGGGCGTTGGCGTCGGCGCTGGCGAAGTGCTGCTCGGTTCCGGCGCGGCTGGCCTTCGGCAGCAGCGCGGCGGGATAGCCGGCGCTCCAGCCGTGGGCGGCGTCGCCCAGCGGCGTCCAGCCGGCCTTCTTGCGCGCCGCGTCGGCGTCGGCGCGCAGCTCGGTGAGGTCGGTGGTGAAGATCAGGCCGGTGGCCAGCCGGCCCTTCGTCTCCTGCCAGGCGGCCAGCGACTCCCGCTGCGAGCCGGAGGGCGGCTCGTCGCCCGGCGGCGAACCGGAACTGACCTGCTGGCCATTCCAGATCAGCAGGTCGTCGAGCTGGATTTCGTCGATGGCGTCCGGCGCGGCCAGGGCGCCAAGGCCGGCGACCGGTCCGGCCAGCGGCGTCAGGGTCGCCGCGCCCTGTTGCAGGGTCTTGTTATCGTCGTCCTTGACCGTGAAATGAACCGCGACCGGCCCGGTCGCGGCGCCGAAGTCGCCGGTCAACACCAGCTTGGCGTCGGCCAATTCGCCATTCAGCACGCAGTGGGTTTCGACGCAGGAGCCGCTGATTTCGCCGGACGCGGCCGGCGCCGCCGTCGAGGCGAACCAGCCGCCGAGCGTCGTCTGCGCATCGCTGTCGCCGGCTGTGACCTGCATGTCGATGACGAAGCTCTTCGGCGCGGGATCGGTGGCGCCAGGCGCGGCGCCGGTCAGGCGCACGGTCTTGACCGGGGCCTGCGCGAGCGCTGCCCCGGCCCACAGGCTTACGGTCAAGGCGAATGCCGCCGATCGAATTGCCATCGCAAACATCCCCACGCGCGGCCGCTAAGGTGGCCGGCTTTGCCGTTCAGGCCAAGCGCGCCTGCGGCGCCTCCGCCTCCGCCGCCAGCCCGGCCAGCAGGCTGGTCACGTCGCGGGCGCTCATCGGCTTGCCGAACCGGTAGCCCTGCAGCGCGCCGCAGCCGGCGGCGATCAGGATCTGGCGCTGTTCATCGGTTTCCACCCCCTCGGCGACCACGGTCATGCCCAGCGAGGCGGCCAAGCGGGCCACCAAGGCGACGATCACCGCCGACTGGCGGTCGTGGGTGACGTTGTCGACGAAGGACTTGTCGATCTTGATGCAGTCGATGGCGAACTGGTTGAGATAGACCAGGCTGGAATAGCCGGTGCCGAAGTCGTCGAGGGCGACGCGCACGCCGGCCGCGCGCAGAATTTTCAGGTTCTGGTCGGCGCGCTCGACGTCGTCGATGATCGCGGTCTCGGTCAGCTCGATCTGGATCCGCTGCGGCGCCAGGTCGGCGTCCTCCGCATACTGCAGGATACGCTCGGCGACGTTGTGGCGCAGGAACTGCCGCGCCGAGAGGTTCACCGAGACGTACGGCCCGTTCCAGCGCCGGCAGTCCTTCAGCGCCTGGCGGGTGATCCAGTCGCCCAGGTCGAGGATCAGGCCGGTCTCCTCGGCCACCGGCACGAAGTCGGCCGGGGAGATCGGGCCATGCTCGGGGCTGTTCCAGCGCACCAGGGCCTCGAAGCCCAGGATCTGGCCGCTCTCGGCCTTGACGATCGGCTGGTAGGCCATCTTCAGCTGGTTGGTGTTCATCGCCCGCTCGAGGCCGTGCTCGATGGAAACTCGATGCTTAGCGGCCTTGTCGATGGCGGTGTCGTAGATGCGGAAGCGGTTGCGTCCCTCGATCTTGGCGGCGTGCAGCGCCAGGTCGGCGTGGCGCATCAGTTCAGTCTGGGTATGGTTGTCGCCCTGGTAGGCGACGCCTATGGAAGCGCTGACCTGCACCTCGTGGCCCTGGACGCGGCGGCTCTGGCCACAGACGCGCAGCACCCGGGTGCAGAACTCCGCCACCCCCGCCTCGCTGGCGCCTTCGATGATGATGCCGAACTCGTCGCCGCCCAGCCTGGCCAGGATGTCGCCGGCCGGAACGATGGCCGACAGGGCCGCGCAGATCTTGCGCACCAGGTCGTCGCCGGCGTCGTGGCCGAGGGTGTCGTTGACCGATTTGAAGCGGTCGAGGTCGATCAGCAGCACCGTCTGCGTCTGCAAGCGGCGGCCGAGCCGCAGCGCCAGTTCGTCGACGAAGCCGGCGCGGTTGAGCACCCCGGTCAGGGCGTCGTGGCGGGCGGCGTGCATGGCGATGTCGAGCCGCGCATTCAGCTCGCGGCCGCGCGTCTCCAGCCCGACGATGGAGCGGTTGCGCTCGTCCAGCTCGTGCTTGGCCTGGTGCAGGGCGCGGTAGCGTTCGGCGACGATCCTGACCGCGCGCATCGCCTCCTGCCGCTGCAACGGGGCCAGGAGGAAGGTCAGGGTCTCCGGCGTCTGGGTGACCTGCAGGCAGGCGGCGAAGGCTGTGCTGTCGCGGCTATCGGCGATCACGATCAGCTCGGCGGCCTTATGGGCGTTGCGCACCTGGCGCACCTGCTCGGCCAGGTCGCCGACCGGCTTGCCACGGAAATCGAAGATGAACACCGCGGCGGCGTGACCAGCGCGGCGCGCGGCATTCGCCCGCGTTATGGCTTCGGCCGCGCCGTCGCAGGCCAGCACGGTCTCTTTCGGCAAGGTTTCGCCGATGAAGCCGGCCAGATCGCCGCCGCCGCTCGGAGCGACCACGAACACCGACAGCCGCGGCGATGCGGCGGTCGCGCCGGCCGGGTCGACAGACGACATTTCAGCCGCTGCGCGCGCGCGTCCCGACATCCAGGGCCCCCAACCGTGGTCGAAGCCATCCTTATGACTGGGTCGTTACAAAGAAACCGCTAAGGCCAAGGTGGTTTCCGTTCGCAACCTAGACTCAGGCGCGTAGCTCCAGCCGCTCCAGGCCGCGGAAGAAGGGCAGGGTGCGCCAGACCGGGGCCGCGTCGGGATCGGCGAAGGCCAGGTTCGGGAAGCGATCGAACAGCTTCACCAGCGCCACGCTCGCCTCCAGCCGGGCCAGCGGCGCGCCGATGCAGATGTGCGCGCCGCCGCCAAAGGCCATGTGCGGCTTGTGCTTGCCGCTGACGTCGAAGCGGTGTGGATCGTCGAACACCTCGGGATCGCGGTTGGCGGCGCGAAGCGAGAAGGTCATCGACTGGCTGGCCTTCACCGGACAGCCGCCGACCTCCATGTCGGACGAGGCGATGCGGCCGGTGATGTCGACCGGCGGCTCGTAACGCAGGATCTCCTCGACCACCGCGTTGATGATGCCGGGATCGGCGCGCAGCTTGGCCAGCTCGGCCGGGTTCTTCAGCAACAGCCGCACGCCGTTGCCGATCAGGTCGGTGGTGGTCAGGTTGCCACCGATCAAGAGCGCGGTGAGATTGATCTGCACCTCGATGTCGCTCAGCGGCGCACCATCGGCCTGGAGGCGGGCCATGTCCGAGATCAGGTCGTCGCGCGGCGCGGCGCGGCGGGCGGCGATGGTCTCGGTGAAATAGGCGCTGAGCGCCGGCCCGGCCGCTTCCATGCGCGCGGTCTCGGCCTCGTTGCGGAACGGGTTCAGGCCCTGGATGACGCCTTCCGACCATTCGCGGAAATCGCCAAGCCGCTCGCGGTCGACGCCCAGGATCGAGGCGATGGCGTCGACCGGCACCGGCACGCAGAAACCGCTCATCAGATCGAACGGTTGGGACGTATCGATGGCGTCCAGCGCCTCGTCGACGATCCGCTCGACCTCGGGGCGGAACTTGGCGACCCGGGCATAGAGGGCCTGCGCCAGCGGCTGGCGGATGCGCTCGTGGTCGGGATTGTCCAGCATCAGGATGCTGGTGGTCTCGCCGCGATTGGTCTCAGTCTCCAGGTCGTCGACGAAGCGCCTGGACATCACCGCGGCCTCTTCCGCCCGGATCGGGTCGCGCCACAGGCTGCGGTCCGAAACCAGCGGCCGCACGTCGTTGTAGCGGGTCAGGATGAAGCTGCCCGAGGCCTCGTCCCGGTGCACCGGGCAACGCGCGCGCAGATCGTCCAGCACCGCGTGCGGATCGTCGCGGTACTCCGGATTGAGCGGGGTAAGCTGGAACATGCCCGGCAGGGCTTGGCTGGTCATTCGATCGCTTCCGGGCAGGGAGGGGAGGTTAAGGCGCGATGTGCGCCTACTTCACCGCCCGCGCCAGCTTCTCGAAGGATTTTTCCAGCCGCGCGAAGCCCTCGGTCATGCAGGCCATGACGGCTTGGGCGTCTTCGCTCGGGCCGCTCATCTCCATGTGGCCGTTCGCCTTGGCCTTGCGGCGGCCGCCGGCCCGTTCGCGCACGCAGGCATAGGCCTCGCGCAGGCGGCGGCCGGAATCGATCTCCTCGGCGATGTACCATTTCATCAGGTTGGCGGTCATCGGGTCGAAGTTACCATCGGCCAGCTGGCGGTTGATGTCGCGGAACGGATCGCGTTCTTCCTCGCGCTCCTCGCCGACCTTCTCGACGTCGCTGATCGCCGGGTCGGCCAGCTTGGCGGCCCGCTTGGCCGAGGCCGGGTCGGGCTTGCGGCGAAGCTCGTAGCCCAGCTCGGCGATGCGGCGGCAGAACACTTCGCCGTGGCTGGTCTCGCGCGCGGCGACAAAGCGCAGCGTGCAGGCCAGGTCCTCGTCCGGCGTCGCATCGGCCCAGGCCCGCAGATAGTGGCCGGCGCCGGTCTCGGCGAGCGAGATGGTGTTCAAAAGGCCGAGATAGGGTGGTTTTTCGGTTTGCGCCCCATTGGCCATGGGTCGTTTCCTCGGGGTTTGAAACGCGCTTCAACCGGCCCGTTTCTTGGTTGAACCAATGCTACCCCCGAAAACCGCCAGCCCGCAACCTGATCGGCGATCAGCGAGAGGAGCGCCTTGACTGAATGTAGCCTGTAGGCTACAGTCTCGCATGATCGAGGTCCGTCAATCGACCGTCTTTCGCGCCTAGATGACAGAGTTGAAGGACCACCGCGCCCGAGCGCGAATCGCCGCGCGCATCGACCGCGTGATCGAGGGAAATTCAGGCGACGTTAAAGCCGTCGGCGACGGCGTCAGCGAACTGAGGATCGCCTACGGCCCCGGCTACCGGGTCTACTTCACGCGCAGGGGTTCGCGTCTCGTCATCCTCCTCTGCGGCGGCGATAAATCGAGCCAGCGCCGCGACATTCGGACCGCCAAAGCGCTCGCCAAGGACGTCAACAATGCCTCTTGAAACGTCACCCTATGATTCCGCCGAGTACCTCGACACGGCCGAGGCGGTCGTCGCCTATATCGACGAGGCCTTCCAGACCGGCGACGCGGCGTTCATCGCCCACGCCCTCGGCGTCGCCGCCCGCGCACGCGGCATGACCCAGATCGCCAAGGCCGCAGGTCTCTCGCGCGAGAGCCTCTACCGCGCTCTAGGCGACAACGGGAATCCGGAGTTCAGCACCGTCCTGCGCGTGGCCAAGGCGCTCGGCCTGCGCCTGGCCGTCGAGGCGGCGGAGTGATGCACAACTAGGCCGTCTGCTCCACGCTGAGCGCCAGCTCTTCGATCATCTGTTTGCGGATCAGGAACTTCTGCACCTTGCCCGTCACCGTCATCGGGAAGGCGTCGACGAAGCGGATGTGGCGGGGGATCTTGTAGTGGGCGATCTGGCCGCGGCAAAAGGCGGTGATCTCGTCGGCGTCGGCGGTCTCGCCGGGCTTCAGCCGGATCCAGGCGCAGAGTTCCTCGCCGTATTTGACGTCCGGTATCCCGACCACGGTGACGTCCTCGATCTTGGGATGGCGATAAAGATATTCCTCCACCTCGCGCGGATAGATGTTCTCGCCGCCGCGGATGACCATGTCCTTGATCCGCCCGACGATGTTGCCGTAGCCGGCCGCGTCGATGGTGGCGAGGTCGCCGGAATGCATCCAGCCGTCGATGTCGATGGATTCCGCCGTGCGGTCGGGATCGTCCCAATAGCCCAGCATCACCGAATAGCCGCGGGTGCAGAACTCGCCGGCCACGCCGCGCGGCACGATTTCGCCCGCCTCGTCGACCACCTTGCATTCCAGGTGCGGCTGCACCCGGCCGACGGTGGAGACGCGGCGTTCGATCGGGTCGTCCTGTCCGGTCTGGAAGCTGACCGGGCTGGTCTCGGTCATGCCGTAGGCGATGGTGACGTCGCTCATGTGCAGCCGCTCGATCACATGTTTCATCACCTCGACCGGGCAGGGCGAGCCGGCCATGCAGCCGGTGCGCAAGCTGGTCAGGTCGAAGCGCTCGAACTCGGGATGGCCGAGCACGGCGATGAACATGGTCGGCACCCCGAAGAGGCCGGTGCAGCGTTCGGCTTCGACGGTCTGCAGGACGGCCAGCGGGTCGAAGGCTTCCGACGGATAGACCATGGTCGCGCCATGGGTGATGCAGCTTAAGTTGCCCATCACCATGCCGAAGCAGTGATAGAGCGGCACCGGCAGGCAGAGCCGGTCGCCCTCGCGCAGGCCGATGGCGAAGCCCAGGAAATAGCCGTTGTTCAGGATGTTGCGGTGCGAAAGGGTCGCGCCCTTGGGCAGGCCGGTGGTGCCGCTGGTGAACTGGATATTGATCGCCTCGTTGTTGCGTAAGGTGGGCGCCAGCGCTTTTAACGTGGCCGCGTGCTCGGGCCGGCCAAGGCCCGCCACCTCGTCGAAGTCGAGCCAGCCGGGGCGCGGGGCGCCGCCGATCTTGATGACGGCGCGCAGATGGGGAAGGGCGGCGGCGTCGAGCTGGCCGGGCGCTGAGCCGGCGATCTCCGGCGCCAGGGCCTCGACCATTTCGGCATAGTTGCTGGTCTTGAAGGCGTGAGCCGCGACCAGGGCTTTCACCCCGACCTTGTTCAGCGTGTATTCCAGCTCCGAGGCGCGATAGGCCGGATTGATGGTGACCAGGATCAGGCCGGCCTTGGCCGCGGCGAACTGGGTCAGCGCCCATTCGGCGTTGTTCGGCGACCAGATGCCGATGCGCTCACCCTGGCTCAGACCCAGGGCCAGCAGCCCGGCCGCCACGGCGTCGGCCCTGGCCGCCAGCTCGGCGAAGGTCCAGCGGACGCCCTGCGCCACCGAGACCACCGCCTCGCGCTCGCCCCAGCGCCGCGCCGCCTCGTCAAGGGCCGCCCCGATGGTCTCTTCGCGCAGCGCCGGCCGCTCGGCGCCGCGCACATAGCTGAGATCGCTTGGGCTCGCTTCAGCCGCCATCGCATCCGTTCCTGTCCAGTTCGTCGCCGTCATCTTAGCCGATCGGCCGGACCGGCCTAGCCCAGGCTAATTTGCGCAACATGCTTGCAAAGAAGGCCGCCTAAAAGGCCCTCGCTGTATTTGCCAGCGGGGGCGGGCCGGCATAGTTCGTTGGCCCATAAGAGGACGGACTGAACTTGCCCGTACGGAAACCTTTCGCGCTGATTTCGGCGTCGCTCGCGGCTGGCCTGATGCTGGCGGGCTGTGCGCCGAAGCCCGCGGCCGCGCCGCCGCCGCCCAGCGTCACGGTCTCGCATCCGCTGCAGCAGACGGTGATCGACTGGGACGACTATGTCGGCCAGTTCGTCGCCATGGACTCCGTCGACGTGCGCCCCAGGGTCTCGGGCTATCTGCAGTCGGTCGGCTTCAAGGACGGCGACGTGGTGCGCAAGGGCCAGGTGCTGTTCGTCATCGACCCCAGGCCGTATCAGGCGGCGCTGAACCAGGCCAAGGGCCAGGCGGCGCATGCCCAGGCCGCCCTGGCCAACGCCAGGACCGAGGCCGAGCGCGGCGCCCAACTCTTGGCCGCCAAGGCGATCAGCCAACAGGCCTATGACCTGCTCATGGCCACCCAGCGCCAGGACGCCGCCGATGTGCTGGCGGCCCAGGCCAATGTGCAGACCAATGCGCTCAACCTCGAATTCACCCGCGTGGTCGCGCCGCTGGGCGGGCGGGTGTCCGACCGCCGCATCGCGCCCGGCAACCTGGTCACCGCCGATGTCACGGTCCTGACCAATATCGTCAACCTGAACCCGATCCGCTTTGCCTTCACCGGCTCTGAAGCCGCCTATCTGAAGTACCAGCGTGAGAACGCCGCCGGCACGCGGATCTCGTCGCGCGAGGCTGGGACCCCGGTCGAGATACGGCTGCAGGACGAGGCGACCTATCGCTGGAAGGGCCAGATGGATTTCGTCGACAACGCGCTCGACACCGGCTCGGGCACCATCCGCGGCCGCGCGGTGGTGGACAATCCGGGCAATTTCCTCACCCCCGGCATGTTCGGCCACATGCGGCTGCAGGGCTCCGGCGCCTATCAGGCGCTGCTGATCCCCGACCAGGCCGTGGTCACCGACCAGACCCGGCAGGTGGTCTATGTGGTCGCCGCCGACGGCAAGGTCTCCGAGCGCGACGTCGTTCTTGGGCCTCTTACCGGCGGCTTGCGGGTCATTCGCAAGGGCCTCGGCCCGAATGACCTCATCATCATCGATGGCGTGCAACGGGCCCGGGTTGGCCAAAAGGTCAGCTCACACCAGGGCAGGATCACCACAGTCCCGGTGGCGTCCGACGCCCAGACGGTGGATTCGGTCGGCGAACCGGCCGGGTCGGCCACCATTGTCGATGCAGCCCCGGCGGCCGCGCCCGCGCGATGAGGATTTCGCACTTTTTCATCGACCGGCCGGTGTTCGCGGTGGTGATCGCCATCTTGATCACCCTGGCCGGCGCGGTAGCGTTTCCGACCCTGCCGGTCGCCCAGTACCCGGATATCTCGCCGCCGACGGTGAACATCAGCGCCAACTATCCCGGCGCCTCGGCCGAGGTGCTGGCCGACACCGTCGCCACCCCGATCGAGGAGCAGATCAACGGCGTCGAGAACATGATCTACATGTCCTCGCAGTCGACCGGCGACGGCCACGTCGGCATCACCGTCACCTTCAAGCTGGGCACCGATCCCAACGCCGCCCAGGTGCTGGTGGAAAACCGGGTGGCGGCGGCCACCTCGCACCTGCCGCCGGAGGTGGTCGCCGCCGGCGTCACTGTGCGCAAGAGCTCCAGCGACATCCTGCTGGCCGTGCACACCTATTCACCCGACGGCTCGCTCGACCAGCAGTACATCGCCAACTATGTCGGCCTGCACATCCGCGACGCCATCCTGCGCATCCCGGGCGTCGGCGACGCCAACAGCCGCGCCGCGCGGGACTATTCCATGCGCATCTGGATCGATCCGGACCGCGCCGCGGCGCGCAACCTGACGGTCACCGACATTGTCCAGGCCCTGCAGAGCCACAACCTCCAGGTGGCGGCCGGGGCCATCGGCCAGGCGCCACAAGCCCAGGGCGGCAGCGCCTACCAGTACAATATCGAGGCGCTTGGCCGGCTGAGCACGCCCGAGCAGTTCGGCGACATCATCGTCAAGACCGATCCTCAAGGGCGCGCCACCCGGGTCTCCGACGTGGCGCGGGTCGAACTCGGCGCGGCCGACTACACGACCAACGCTTACATGAACAATTACAACGCCGTCGCCATCGGCGTGCTGTCGCAGCCCGGCTCCAATGCGCTGACCACGGCCGCCGCCGTCCGCGCCGAGATGGAGACCCTGAAGAAGAGCTTCCCGCCCGGCCTCGACTACAAGATCATCTACAACCCGACCGAATATGTCCGCGCCTCCATCGTCGAAGCCGAGAAGACCCTGGTCGAAGCCCTGGTCCTGGTCGTGCTGGTGATCATGGTCTTCCTGCAGAGCTGGCGCACCGCGCTGATCCCGATCATCGCCATTCCGGTCTGCCTGGTCGGCACCCTGGCGGTGATGGCGGCAGCAGGCTTCTCGATCAACAACCTGTCGCTGTTCGGCCTGGTGCTGGCCATCGGCATCGTGGTCGACGACGCCATCGTGGTGGTCGAGAACATCGACCGGCACCTGCGCGCCGGGGTGACGCCGCGCGAGGCGGCGCACATCACCATGGACGAGGTCGGCGGCGCCCTGGTCGCCATCGTGCTGGTGATGATGGCGGTCTTCGTGCCCACGGCCTTCATCACCGGCATCTCCGGCCAGTTCTATCGCCAGTTCGCCCTGACCATCGCCTCGGCGGCGCTGATCTCGCTGATCGTTTCCCTGACCCTGTCGCCGACCCTGGCGGCGCTCATCATGCGCTCACACGTCCACAAGGCGCTGCCAGACGGGGACCGGCGCGGAATCCGGCTGACGGACTTCCCCGACTGGTTCAACCGCAACTTCGATCGGCTGGCCGGCCGCTATTCGGTGCTGATCCACCGGCTGGTGCGCATGGCGAGCCTGATGCTGATCGTCTATGTCGGCCTCTTGCTGCTGACCGGCTGGCGGCTGGCCGCGACGCCACAGGGCTTCATCCCGGCCCAGGACCAGGGCCAGCTGATCATCGCCACCAACCTGCCGGCCGGCGCGAGCCTTGAGCGCACCGACGCGATCCAGCGCCAGGTGCGCAAGATCGCCATGGACACGCCCGGCGTATGGGCGGTCTCGATCTATGCGGGCATCGACGCGACCACCGGGGCCACCGCTTCCAACGCCGGCCAGGTCTATCTGGTGCTGCAGCCGTTCGAGGAGCGGAACCGCCCGAACCTGAAGACCCCCGCGGTGATCGCGGAACTGAAGAAGCGGCTGAGCGTCATCACCAGCGCCGAAATCCGTATCATCCAACCGCCGCCGGTCCGCGGCATCGGGTCCACCGGCGGCTTCAAGATGATCGTCGAAGACCAGGGCGGCCACGGCGCCCGGGCGCTGGAGGCGGTGACCAACGACTTGGCCCAGGCGGCCAACCAGACCCGCGACGTCGTCGGCGCCTTCGTCACCTTCAACACCAAGACGCCGCGCATCCATGCCGACATCGACCGCGCCAAGGCCGAAACGCTCGGCGTGCCCGACAGCGCCGTCTTCGCCACCTTGCAGACCTATCTGGGTTCGACCTTCATCAACGACTTCAACCTGTTCGGACACACCTTTCAGGTGCTCGCTCAGGCCGACGCGCCGTTCCGTAACGACGAGAGCCGCATCCTCGAACTGCAGACCCGCTCGACCTCCGGGGCCATGGTGCCGCTGGGCTCGCTGGTCAATCTGCAGCACACCACCGGCCCCTATCGCGTGCTGCGCTACAACCTCTTCCCCGCCGCCGAGATCCAGGGCGACAGTCCGCCCGGCCGCTCCTCCGGCCAGGCCATCGCCACCATGGAGCGGCTGGCGGCCCAGCGGCTGCCGCCCGGCTACGGCTACGAATGGACCGAGCTCGCCTATCAGGAGAAGCTGGCCGGCAATACCGGCATCATGGTCTTCGGCATGGCGGTGGTGGTGGTCTTCCTGCTGCTGGCCGCCCTCTATGAGAGCGTCACCCTGCCGTTCGCGGTGATCCTGATCGTGCCCATGTGCCTCTTGGCCGCGATCCTCGGGGTCAATCTGCGCGGGGCCGACAACAACATCCTGACCCAGATCGGGCTGGTGGTGCTGATCGCGCTGGCCGCCAAGAACGCCATCCTGATCGTCGAGTTCGCGCGTCAGGGCGAGGTGGAGCACGGCCTTGAGCTGCACGAGGCCGCTTCGGAAGCCGGACGTACGCGGCTGCGACCCATCTTGATGACCTCTTTCGCCTTCATCCTGGGGGTGGTGCCCCTGGCCTTCGCCAGCGGGGCGGGCGCCGAGATGCGCCAGGCGCTTGGCGTCGCGGTCTTCTCCGGCATGATCGGGGTGACGGTGTTTGGCCTGTTGTTCACGCCGGTCTTCTACGTGGTCATGCGCGCCGTCTCCGCGCGCCTGCCCAAGCCGCCGCCCCGGCGGCCTGAGGTGCCGACCACCGGCGGCGGTCCGCACGAAGAGGAGGTGCTCGAGCCATGAGCCGCCAGCTCGCGAAACACCATCTCGCAAGGTTGGGCCTGATCGGCGTCCTGGCGCTGGCCGGCTGCGAGGTCGGGCCGCGCTATGTGGCGCCCGGAACCGCCTCGACGGCCGCCCAACCGTTCGTCTCGGCCACCCCGGACGTGGCGGCCAGCGGCCAGCCACTGCCGGCCGAATGGTGGCGGCTCTATGACGATCCGGTGCTCGACCGGCTGGTGCCCGCGGCCCTGGCCGAGAACGCCGACCTGAAGACCGCCCAGGCCAATCTGATCTACGCCCAGGGCCTGCTCGACGAGGCGCGCGTCGGCCTCTTTCCGAGCACCGATCTCAGCGCCGGCGCGACCTACGGCAAGAGTTTCGCCGCCGCACCGCTGTCCTCGGTGGGGGGCGCGGCGGTCAAGCCGCGGTGGGGCTTCACCGGCGGCTTCAGCGCCGCCTATCAGCTCGACCTGTACGGCCGCATCCGCCGCGGCATCGAAGCCGCCAGGGCCAACGCCCAGGCCGCCGCCGACGCGGAGAACGTGGTGCGGGTGACCGTGGCGGCCGAGACCACCAATGCCTACGCCAATGTCTGCGCCTATGCCGAACAGGCCGCCGTGGCGCGCCACTCGGTCTCGGTGCTGCGGCAGGGCTACGACATCCTGGTGACCGAACGCAGCCTGGGCGCCGTCTCCGACCTCGACGTGGCGCGGCAGGCGACCTTGCTGGATCAGGCGCTCTCGACCATCCCGACGCTGGAGGGGCAAAGGCGCGCGGCGCTGTTCGAGCTGGCGGCCCTGGTCGGTCGCACGCCGGCGGACATTCCCGCCGACGCCGCCGCCTGCGCCACGCCTCCCAGGATCGCCCGGGTCCTGCCGGTCGGCGACGGCGCGGCCCTGCTGCGCCGCCGGCCGGACGTGCGCGAGGCCGAGCGCAATGTGGCGGCGGCGACGGCGCGGATCGGGGTGGCCACAGCCGATCTCTATCCGACCATCAGCCTGACCGGCGCGGTCAATTCGGCCGCCGGCTCGCTCGGTGGCCTGGGCTCGGCCAACGCCATCTCCTACGCGCTGGGCCCGCTGCTGACCTGGAGCTTCCCCAACATCCTGGCGGCCAGGGCGCACATCCGCGAGACCACCGCCCAGACCTCGGCGGCCATCGCCAGCTTCGATTCCACCGTGCTCACTGCCTTGCGCGACACCGAGACGGCGCTGACAGCCTACGGCGGCGAACTGAACCGGCACGCCGCGCTGGCCTCGGCCCGGGAGAACGCCAACCGCGCCTTCGCCCTGGCGCAGATCCAGAACAGGGCCGGATCGCTCAGCTTCCTCGATCTGCTGACCGCCGAGACCACCCTGGTCAGCGCTGACCAGCAGCTCGCCCAATCCGATCAGGCCGTCGCCAACGACCAGGTCGCGGTCTTCCAGGCCCTCGGCGGCGGCTGGGAAGACGCGCCGGTGGTCGTGCCGCCGCCGGTGCCGGGCGGGAGGGCGGTTAAGTAAACTGTCCCTTCTCCCCTTGCGGGAGAAGGTGCCTGCGAAGCAGGCGGATGAGGGGTCGCACTGACATTGCCGGTTAGCGGCGGGACTTGCCGGACAGGGCGATCGACTCCTCATCCGATCCCTTCGGGGCCACCTTCTCCCGCAAGGGGAGAAGGGGCGCTTTCTGCTAAGGCTTCATCGAGCTGGCGATGAATTTCATCACGCCTTCGCCATAGGGCGGCCTGAGCATCTTCATCGGGCCCAGGTCCTTTTTCAGCTGGCGATAGATCGACTTGCGGTGGCTGAATTCGCGGAAGCCGTCGACGCCGTGATAGCTGCCCATGCCGGAGGGGCCGACGCCGCCGAAGGGGAGTTCCTCCTGAGCGACGTGGAAGATGACGTCGTTGACCGTCACCCCGCCGGACGTGGTGCTGGACAGCACCTGCGCTTCTTCCGCCGCGTCATCGCCGAAATAGTAGAGGCCGAGCGGCCGTTCGTGGGCGTTGACGTAGGCGATGGCCTCGCCGACCGACGCATAGGTCATCACCGGCAGCACCGGACCGAAAATCTCTTCCTGCATCACCGTCATGTCTTCGGTCGGATTGATGATCAGGGTCGGCGGGATCTTGCGGTGCTGTTGCTGGCTGAAGTCCTCGTTGCCGGGATTGATCTCGACCACCTCGGCGCCCTTGGCGCGGGCGTCGTCGATGTAGCCCTTGATGCGCTCATAGTGCCGGTCGGCGATCACCGCGGTGTAGTCGGGATTGTCCTTGATGGTCGGGAACATGGTTTCGACCGAGGACACGGCGGCGGTGACGAACTCGCGAAGCTTGTCCTCCGGGGCCAGCACATAGTCCGGCGCCAGGCAGATCTGGCCGGCGTTCAGGGTCTTGCCGGCCATCACGCGGGCGGCCGCCGTCGCATAGTCGGCCGAGCGGCCGAGGATGACCGGGCTCTTGCCGCCGAGTTCCAGGGTGATCGGCACCAAGTTCTGCGCCGCGGCCTTCATCACGTGGCGCGCGATCGAGGTGGCGCCGGTGAAGATCAGATGGTCGAAGGCCAGCTCCGAAAAGGCCTGGCCGACTTCCGGCCCGCCGGGGAAGACGGCGATTTCGTCTTCCGCGAACACCTCGGCGAACATCTTGGCCATCAGTTCCGAGGTCGCCGGGGTGAATTCGGAGGGCTTGATCATCGCCCGGTTGCCGGCCGCCAGCACGCCGGCCAGCGGCGCGAAGGTCAGGTTCACCGGGAAGTTCCACGGGCTGATGATGCCGACCACGCCCTTGGGCTGGAACTGGACCTCGGCCTTGGCGCCCAGGAAGCCCAGCAGGGCGGGGGTGGTCTTGCGCTTTTCCGGCCGCATCCAGGTCTTCAGATTGGCCTTGGCGTGTTTCAGGGGGCCGATCGAGCCGGAAACGTCGGTGATGCCGCTGACCGCCGCGGCGCGGTTGCCGAAGTCGTCGTTCAGAGCTTTGACGATCGCCGCCTCATGGCCGATCAAGAGCTTGATGGCCCGGTCGAGCCATTCGATGCGCTTCTCGGCGCTGGGGGCGCCGTCGCGCAGATTGGCCGCCTTCTGTTGCAGCAGAACGGCCTTCATCCGTTTGCCGGCTTCCGTAGCGTCGCTCATGTCGAGGCCTCCCGCGCCTGTATTCGCCCGCTCATGATTACGCTAAGCAGCGCAGCGAAGCCATCGCCTGAGTATTTCCGAAGGATATCATGGAACTGATCCTGATCCGCCACGGCCTGCCCGAACGCCGGTCCGACACCGCCGATCCGCCGCTGACGGCCGAGGGATGCGACCAGGCGGAGCGGGCGGCCAAGGCGCTGGCGGGCGAGCGGATCGACGCGGTCTATTCCAGCCCGATGGTGCGCGCGGTGCAGACAGCCGAGCCGTTCGCGGCCCTGAGCGGCCAAGAGATCCAGACCCGCGAGGGCATCGTCGAGTTCGACCGCGGCACCGGCGCCTATGTGCCGATGGAGGAGCTCAAGCGCGACGACTACGAGGCCTGGAAGGCCTTCGTCGCCGGCGGCTACCAGGTCGATCTGGGCGCCTTCCAGAGGAACGTGGTCGAGACGCTGGAAGACATCGTCAAGACCAACCCGTCAAAGCGGGTGGCGGTCTTCTGCCACGGCGGGGTGATCAACGTCTGGACCGCGCACGTCCTGACCATGCCGCCCCGGCTGTTCTTCGAACCGGCCTACGCCAGCATCCACCGCTACCTCTGCGCCAGCAGCGGCGAACGCAACCTGATCAGCCTCAACGAGCGCTGCCATCTGCGCGCCTAGGCGCGCGCAGATGCGCCTCAGAAGTTCAGCACGATCTTGCCGAAGTGTTCGCCGGCCTGCATCGAGCGGAAGGCGGACTGGGCGTCTTCGAGAGGGAAGCGCTTGTCGATCACAGGCTTGATGGCGCTGGTCTCGATGGCGCGGCACATGTCCTCGAACTGGGCGCGGCTGCCGACGGTGATGCCGTGGACGTGGGCGTTGGCGCCGAAGATGGAGGCGACGTTGACGTCGTTGCTCATGCCGGTAAGCACACCGATCACCGCGACATGGCCGCCGACGCGGATGGCCTGGATCGACTGCTGGAAGGTGCCGGCGCCGCCGACCTCGATGACATGGTCGACGCCGCGGCCACCGGTCAGCTTGCGCGCCGCCTTGGCCCATTCGGGGTCGGTTCTGTAGTTGATGGTGTGGTCGGCGCCCAGGGTCCGGGCCCGCTCCAGCTTCTCGTCCGAGGACGAGGTGATCATCACGGTCGCGCCGGCCGCCTTGGCGAACTGCAGGGCGAAGATCGAAACCCCGCCGGTGCCCAGGGTCAGGACCACGTCACCGGGCTTCAGGCCGCCCTCGACCAGGGCGCGCCAGGCGGTCAGGCCGGCGCAGGGCAGGCAGGCAACCTCCTCGTCGGTGAGCCCGGCCGGGACCTTGGAGACGCCTTGCTCACTCAACACGACCTGGTCGCGGGCGACGCCGTCGAGCGCGCCGCCCAGCGCGGTCGAGAGGCCGGCGGCGGTCGGTTCGCCGCCCAACCAGTCCTGGAAGAACAGCGGCGCCACCCGGTCGCCGACCGCGACGCGCTTGACGCCAGTCCCGATCGTCGAGACGACGCCGCAGCCATCGGAGAGCGGAATGAGCGGCAGCCGGCCCCTGATCATCGGCGATTGCACCGTCGCCAGGTCGCGATAGTTCAGCGAGGCGGCCTTCATGGTCACCGCGATCTGGCCGGCGGCCGGTTCGACGGCCGGGCGGTCGACGACGCTCAGGTGATCGATCCCGGCGTCCCCTTCGAGTACGAGCGCGCGCATGTCATCTCCCGATAGCTCTGCTTTTGCGAAGGTTCTGGCCTCTGCGTCGCCCCCACACAAGGCCGTGGCTGGACCTGACGCAGCGTCGCGGGCAGTTTAAAACGCAGCTTTCGGAGGTTTCAGATTGCGCACGCCCCGCCCGCATCCGCTCAGCGCCGATTTCCACTGGGAAGACCGGCCGGGCCCGTTCCGCCGGGTCAACGAAGCCCAGCGCGAGGCCTTCGACCGGCTCGGCTTCGTCAAGTTCGAGAACGCCTTCACCGCCGACGAGATCGCCGCGGTCACCGCCGCCATCGATCCGCTGGAGGTGGTGGCCGAGGAACGGCTGCGCCGGGCGGGCGGCAGCATCTCCATCTCAACCGCCGACGAGATCACCTTCACCACCCACATGGTCAAGGTCTCAGCCGTGCTCCGGGACTTTGCGGCTCATCCCTTCATCAAAGACGTCTGCCACGACCTGCTGGGCGATGCGGTGCGGCTCTATTGGGAACAGTCGGTCTATAAGAAGACGGCGCAGATGCGCGAGTTTCCGTGGCATCAGGACAATGGCTACACCTTCATCGCGCCGCAACAGTATCTGACCTTCTGGCTGCCGCTGGTCGACGTCGACGAGCAGAACGGCTGCCCCTGGATCGCGCCCGGCCTGCATCGCGGCGGCACGCTGGACCACTGGGTGACCGAAATCGGGCTGAAATGCCTGGACGAGGTCCCCGACGCCGTCGCCGTGCCGGCCAAGGCTGGCGACGCCATCGTCTTTTCATCGTTGGCGCCGCATCGGACCGGGCCGAACCTGAAGGCCGGCACCGTGCGCAAGGCCTATATCCTGCAATATTCCCACGACGGCTCGGTCGCCACCTATCGCGACGGCCGCACCGCCGTGCAGGACGATCCGGAGCGGCAGTTCGTCGTCCTGCGGCCGGGCGAATAGCCGCCGGTTGGCGCTTGGCTTCCCTAACGGCGGTTGGCGGATCGTGCGGGGGTGATCTTGAGTAGGGAGAACAGGCGTGGCGACGATTTCGGCCGATGAAAGAGGGGCCTTGCGCGACTCCGTCCGTCGGTTGCTGGCGGACCACAGCGCCGAGGCGGACGTGCGCCGGACCATGGAGACCGCGGCCGGCTACGACGCCGCGCTGTGGCGCCGGCTGGCCGAGATGGGCATCGCCGGCCTGGTGATCAGGGAGGATTTCGGCGGCGCGGGCGCCGGCCCGCTGGAGCTGGAGTTGGTCATGGAAGAGGCGGGAGCTGCCTTGCTGTGCTCGCCGCTGCTGGCCAGCGGCGTGCTGGCGGCCGAACTGCTGCGCGCGCTGGGCGACAAGGACGCCAAGACCCGGTTGCTGCCCGGAATCGCGGCCGGGACCAGCATCGCCACCGTGGCCCTGACCGGTGATGCTGGAACGTGGACGCCGGACGGCGTCTCGGTGACGGCGAGCGAGGTCGCGGGCGGATGGCGGCTCAAGGGCGAGGCCTCCTACGTCATCCACGGCCAGAACGCCGACGTCCTTCTCGTGCTCGCCAAGATCGGCGACGATCTCGCGGTGTTCGAGGTCGATCCGAAGGCGGCCTCCATCGCGGCCCTGCCGACCTTCGACCACACCCTTCGCCTGGCCAGGATCACCTTCGCCAACGCGCCGGCGCGCCGCCTTGCGGCGACCGGCCCGGTCTGGGACGCCGTGCAGCAGGCGCTGAACCTGGCCCTGGTCGGGCTGTGCGGCGAACAGGCCGGCGGCGCGCGGCGGGTGCTGGACTTCACCGTCGACTACGCCAAGGCGCGCATCCAGTTCGGCCGCGCCATCGGCAGCTTCCAGGCCATCAAGCACATGGCCTCGGATCTGCTGCTGGAATCGGAATCGGCCATCTCAGCCGCGCGCAACGCCGCCCGCGCCCTGGCCGAGGACTCAGCCGACGCCGAGGCGGCCATCAGCCTGGCCGCCTTCGCCTGCGCCGACGCCTTCTCGACCACCACCGCGACCGCGATCCAGATGCACGGCGGCATCGCGTTTACCTGGGCCCATCCCGCCCACCTCTACCTGCGCCGGGCGCGGGCCGACGCCCAGCTGTTCGGCCCGCCGGCCTATCACCGCGAACGCTACATCCAGCAGCTGGGAGGCTGATCATGGACGACGCCACACCGCTCGCCACCGTCACCGACGACCAGCTGCGCGACGAGGTCGCCGCCTGGCTTAAGGCCCATTGGGACCCGTCGATCCGGCGAGACGGCGAGGGCTACCGCGCCTGGATCGCCAAGGTGGTCGAGGCGCGCTGGGCCGCGCCGCGCTGGCCGGTGGACTGGTTCGGGCGCGGGCTCTCCAACGAACAGGGCCGCATCGTCGAGCGCGAGTTCGCCCGAGTCGGCGCGCCGGGCACCGGCCAGGACCGCACCCAGCTCTACGCCAACACCCTGCTGGCCAAGGGAACCGAGGCGCTCAAGGCCAGGCTGATCGGCCCGATCCTGCGCGGCGAGATCGTCATGTGTCTGCTCTATTCGGAGCCGGGCGCCGGCTCCGACCTGGCCGGCGTGCGTACGCGCGCCGAGCTCGACGGCGACCACTATGTCGTCAACGGCCAGAAGGTCTGGACCTCGACGGCGGCGACCGCCGACTACGGCATGCTGATCGCTCGCACCAATTGGGACGTGCCCAAGCACGCGGGCCTCAGCTTCTTCTTCCTGCCGATGAAGCAGCCCGGCGTCGAGGTGCGCCCGCTGCGCCAGATCACCGACGAGAGCCACTTCAACGAGGTCTTCCTTACCGACGCGATTGTCCCGGCGGAGAACCTGCTCGGCGAACTCGGCCAGGGCTGGAGCGTGCTGCAGACGGCCCTGGCCTATGAGCGCTCGGTCATGGGCGAGGGCGCGCGCGGGCCGCGCTCAGGCGTCGCGGAGGCCGTAGGCGAGGAGCCGCTGATCGCGCTGGCCCGCGAGGCCGGGGTGCTTGGCGACCCGACGCTGCGCCAGGAGATCGCCCGGGTGATCGCCTACAAGAAGCTGAACGCGCTGAATACCGCCCGCGCCAAGGCCGACCTGGCCCAGGGCACGTCTTCGCCGGTGATGAGCCTGGGCAAGCTCGCCATGTCGCGCATCCTGCATGAGGAGGCGCGCCTGCGCACGGCCATACTCGGCGCCGGCAGCCTGCTCGAGGGCCCCGACCACCCGCGCGCCGAGGACGCCAACTTCCTGACCCTGAACGCCTATTTCACCTCCATCGGCGGCGGCACCGACCAGATCCAGCGCAACATCATCGGCGAGCGCGTCCTGGGCCTGCCCAAGGAGCCGGAGGTCGACCGCGACGTGCCCTTCCGCGAGGTGCGCGGGGGTTAGCGCGGTGACCCAGACCGCGTCCAGTTGGAAGCGACGTCCGACAAATGACGCTCCCCTGAACGCTCTTGATCGTATCTCGTTTGAGATACACTATGGACGCCCGGCCAGAAGGATCGCCATGACCGCTCACACCTCAATGCTGCATGTGCGCGTGGACGACCAACTCAAGGCCGACGCCTCCGAAAAGCTCGCCCGCGTCGGCCTCACCATCTCCGATGCTGTCCGCATCCTGCTTACGCGTGTCGCCAAGGAGGGCGGGCTACCCGCCGGACTCACTGCCGATCCCGAAGCCCACGACGCCTGGTTCCGCGCCAAGGTGCAGGAGGCCCTTGCCGACACCCGCCCCACCGTGCCCCATCGGCAGGTGATGGACGAGGTTCAAGTGCGGATCGACCGGAAGCGCCGTGACCGCGCGGGCGCTTGAGTGGCGCGAGGCGGCGCGGGCCGACCTGCTCGCCATTGTAGATTACATATCCGACGACAATCCCGACGCCGCCCAGCGGTTGAAGGACGAGATCGAGGACAAGGTGTCCAAGCTGCCCGCCCGTCCGAAGCTCTACCGGCCGGGACGTGTCGGCGGCACTCGCGAAATGGTCGTTCGGCCCAACTACGTCGTCGTTTATGCCGAAGATGACCGCGCTGTGGTGATCCTGCGCGTGCTTCACGCCGCCCAGCAATGGCCGCCGGACTGAGGCCGGCCCGCGCGCTCTTCCTGTCTATTGTTTCACTTGCTTATCGACCGGGACCGTCCGAAATCGGCCCCGGCTGGCTCGGGAGACCTCAGTGACTGATGATGCAAGGCCGGCCGCGACCCGTCGCCTCAGTCTGCCGACGCTCCTGACCTTTTCCACCGTCACCCTGCCCGGAAGCGCGCTGGGTATCGCCACCTCGATCTATCTGACGCCTTATCTGGCCGGCCACCTGGGGCTGAGCCTGACCGTGATCGGCGCGGCCTTCTTCATCGTCAGGCTGATCGACATCCCGGTCGATCCGATCCTCGGCGTGATCATGGATCGCACCCGCACCCGGCTCGGGCGCTACCGGCTCTGGCTGTTGATCGGCGCGCCGATCTTCATGCTGGCGGTCTATAAGCTGCTGCTGGCCAAGCCCGGGATCGACGAGACCTACCTGGTCCTTTGGCTGCTGGTGCAGGCGCTCGGCGGCTCCATCACCGGCCTCGCCCAGGGGGCCTGGTCGGCGACGCTGGCCACCGGCTACAACGAACGATCGCGGCTGTTCAGCCTGCTGACCGTGGTCGGCGTCGCCGCCAACGTCATCGTCCTCGCCATCCCGATCTTCGGCCAGAGGTTCGGCCTGAGCAATGCCGAGAGCGTGCATGTGATGGGCTGGCTGGCCATCGGCCTGACCCCGATCTGCTTCGGCCTGGTGGCCTGGCGCGTGCCGGAGACGATCGCCGCCAACGTCCCCAGCCACCGCTTCCCGCTGGCCGACTATTGGGCGCTGGTGAAGAAGCCGGCCATGCTGCGCCTGTTCTGCGCCCAGGCGGCGCTGCAGCTCGGGCCCGGCTGGATGAGCGCGCTGTACATCTTCTTCTTCCGCGACGTCCTCGGTTTTCCGGTTGCGCTGTCGTCCCTGCTGCTGATCGTCTACATCATGGCCGCGATCATCGGGGCGCCGGCCACGGCCTGGGTGTCCAGCCGGTTCGGCAAGCACCGCACCCTGATCGTCACCACCACCGCCTATTCGCTCGGCCTCTGCACCATCTTCTTCCTGCCGCCCGGCCACCTCCTGATCACCGGTCCGGTGATGTTCTGGTGCGGCTTCATGGCCTCCGGCTTCGGGCTCCTGGTCTCATCGATGACCGCCGACGTCGGCGATGAAGTCCGGCTCGAGCAGGGCAAGCAGCGGATGAGCCTGATCTATTCGCTGATCGGCCTGGCCAACAAGCTGGCCGGCGCGGCGCAGTTCTTCCTGTCGCTCTCGATGCTGGCCTGGGTCGGCTACAACGCCAAGGACGGCGCCCACAACACGGCGTCCGCGATCAAGGGGCTGGAATACATCTTCATCCTCGGTCCGATCTTCTTCGTCATGCTCGGCGGCGCCTGTTTCATCGGCTGGAAGCTGGACGCCGTGCGCCACGGCGAGATCCGCGAGGCCCTGGAGATCCGCGACGCCGCGCTTGGCGAGGCCGCGGTGATCGGCAGCCTGACCGGCCAGCCCGCCCCGGCGCCGGGCGAATAAGCCGGGGCGGCTACAGCCTCAGCAGCCGCCCGCTGGCCGCGACGCCGGCCAGCAACGCGGCCACGATCATGAAGGCTGCGGGCAGGCTGGCGGCGTGGGCCACGAAGCCGATGGCCGCCGGGCCGACCAGGATGCCGGCATAGCCGAGCGTCGTGATCGCCGGCACGGCGACGGCTTCCGGCATGGCGGTCTGGCGGCCGGCGCCAGTGAACAGGATCGGCACGATGTTGGAACAGCCGGCGCCGACCAGGGCGTAGCCGACCAGGGCGACCGGCCAGGAGTCGACCAGGGTGGCCAGCGCGAAGCCGCCGGCGGCGCACAGGCCGCCGATCAGGATGATATTGCCGCCGCCGAACCGGTGCACGAACCGGTCGCCGGTTAGCCGGCCGATGGTCATGGTCAGCGCAAACGCGGCGTAGCCCAGGCCGGCGTAAGCCTTCGCCATGCCGCGCACCGAGGAGAGGAAGAGCGCGCTCCAGTCGAGCACCGAGCCCTCGGCGAGAAAGAGGATGAAGCAGAGGATGCCGATGAACCAGACCACCCCGCGCGGAAAGGCGAAGGGCGGACCCTCGGCCTGGCTGCCGTAGGTCAACAGGTGCGGCGCGGCCAGGCCTAAGAGGACGAGGCACGCGGCGCTGACCACCACGGCGGCGACCAGCGGCGTGCCGCCGGCGCCCAGCAGGGCGGTCACTCCGACCGCGCCGGCGATGCCGCCCAGGCTGTAGAAGCCGTGGAAGCCCGACATCAGCGGCCGGCCGCTGTCGCGCTCGACCATGATCGCCTGGATGTTGCCGGAGACGTCGATCGCGCCGACCGCGCCGCCGAAGACGGTGAGGGTGGCGACCAGCAGCGGCAGGCTGGACGCCCAGGCCAGCACCGGCAGCGTCGCGCACAGCATCAGCGACGCCGTCACGATCACCCGCCGGCAGCCGAACCGCGAGGTCAACGCCCCGGCCAGCGGCATGGTGAGGATCGAGCCCCCGCCCAGACAGAGCAGCAAAAGGCCGAGCACCCCTTCATCGACGCCGGTGCGCGCCTTGACGAACGGCACCAGCGGCGCCCAGGCCGCGGTGCCGAGGCCGACGATCAGGAAGACCAGCCGTGTCGAAAAGGCGTCGCGAGCGGCGGTTGGGTTTCCGCTCGCCGCCACGCCGGTCCCTTAGTCCGCGCCGGCCAGCGCCGTCTCGGCCAGGGACTTGGCGGTCGGATAGTCGGCCTTGCCGTTGGCGGCGCGGATGGACTGGGTGGTGGCCACGATCCGCTTCGGGGTCTTGTAGCCGGCCAGGTGCTTGCGCACGTGGGCGCGCAGGGCGGCCTCGTCCAGGCTATGGCCTTCGCTCAGCCGCACCACGCCGGTCACCGCCTGGCCCCACTTCTCGTCGGGCAGGCCGACAACCAGGGCGTCCTCGATGGAGTCGTGGGTCTTCAAGGCCTCCTCGACCTCTTCGGGGAAGACCTTTTCGCCGGCGGTGTTGATGCAGGCGCTGCCTCGGCCGAGCAGGGTGAGCGTCCCATCGGTCTCGACAATGCACCAGTCGCCGGGGATCGAGTAACGCACGCCGCCGATGGTGCGGAAGGTGCGCGCGGTCTTCTCCTCATCCTTGTAGTAGCCGACCGGATTGGGCGGACCGATGGCCACCATGCCGGGGATGCCCGAGCCGGGCTCGACGATGTTGTCGTTCTCGTCGAACACCTTGCAGCGCTCGCCTAGGACGAATTTGGCGGTCTGCACCTCGCCCCCCTTGGCCATCATCGACATGCCCATGCCCAGCGCCTCGGAGGAGGAGAAACCGTCCGACAGCATGGCTCCGGGCATGTGCTCAAGCAGGCCCTGCTTGACCTCCAGGCTCCACATGACGCCGGAGGAGACGATCACCGCGACGCTGGAGACGTCATACTTGCCAGGCGCGGCGTTCAGCGCGTTCAGGATCGGCTTGCCGAAGGAATCGCCGACGATGACCAGGGTCTGCGGCTTGTGCGCATCGATGGCCTGCAGCAGTTCCTCGGCGTCGAAGGCGCCGCTTTCCAACAGAATGACGCAACCGCCGGCCATCATCGTGCCCATGGAGGTCAGCAGCCCGGTGCCGTGCATCAGCGGCGGCGCCGGCAGGATGCGCCCGCCGGGGCCGGCCTTGCGGATCTGTTCGGTCATTTCGGCCGCGTTCTCCGGCACCGGCATCCCCATCCGGCGGGCCTGGGTGGTGGTGATCTCGCGCAGGTCCTCGTGCGCCCACATCACCCCTTTGGGCATGCCGGTGGTGCCGCCGGTGTAGATGAAGAACTGGTCTTCGCCGGAGCGCTGGATGTCCAGCGGCCCGCCATTGCCCTCGGCGGACAGGTCCTCGAACCGCTCGGCGAACGGGGCGACCTTGCCGTCCGGACTGACCTCGATCCAGTTTTTCACCTTCGGCAGGCGAGGTCGGATCTCGGTGACGGCGTCGCGGAATTCCGACGAATAGACCACCGTCTGGGCGTCGGCGTTGTCGAAAATGTACCAGACCTCTTCCGGCGTGTAGCGATAGTTGACGTTGACGTGGGTCAGCCGCGCCTTCCAGCCGGCGGCCAGCGCCATCAGGTATTCCGGCCGGTTGCGCATATACATGGCGATCTTGTCGCCGGGCGTGGCGCCGCGGGCGATCAGGCCGCGCGCCATGTTGTTGGTCGCCTGGATGGCCTCGCCCCAGTTGATGACCCGGTCGCCGTGAATGAACGCCGGCGCCTCGGGCGGCACGCCAAGGGCCACGGCGTCGAGAATGTCTCCGAAATTCGAAAGCATCGTCCTGAACGTTCCTCTTATGGCCGCCCGAGCGGGCGACGCTTTAGGCTAAGGTCCAACATATGACGGCGACCGGTTCAAGCCACCACACCATCCGTCATGGCCCGATTTATTCGGGCCACCCATCATCACCGTCGATCGTTCGTGTTCATGGGTTCCCCGCATTCCGCCGCTTCGCGGCTCCAGCGGGGAATGACGGGGGGGGGAGTGGCGCTGGTTTTCATCCTCGTGGGCGCCTATCGTGGCGCAAAACCGGTGGGAGGATGCGCGTTGGACTTCAAGGACATCATCTACGCCGTCGACGGCCCGCTGGGCGTCATCACCCTGAACCGGCCGGCCTATCGCAACGCCCAGGGCTACCGGATGCTGGACGAGATCGACCAGGCGTTCGGGCTGGCCAAGGCGAACGCCGACGTCCGCGTGGTGGTCGTGAAGGGGGCGGGCGGGGTCTTCTCCACCGGCCACGACCTGGGCACGCCGGAAGGGACCGAGTACCGCGAGGCCCTGGGCGCCAAGCCGGGCATCGAGCGCTACGACCAGTTCAAGCGCTACAACCTCGACCTGTTGCTGGCCTGGCGCAACTTCCCGAAGCCGACCATCGCCATGGTCGAGGGCTACTGCATCTATGCGGGCTGGATGTTGGCCGCGGCCATGGACGTGGTGTTCGCCGCCGACTCGGCCGAGTTCCTGGGCGGCTTCGTCGAGTACAACTGCATTCCCTGGGACATCGGCGTGCGCCGGGCCAAGGAGCTGGTGTTCGAGAGCCGCTTCATCAGCGCCGACGAGGCGGCCCGCTTCGGCCTGGTCAACAGGGTGCTGCCGCTGGCCGACCTTGAACGCGAGACCTTCGCCTATGCGCGGCGGGTGGCTGAGAACAGCCCCGAGGCGCTGCGCATGGCCAAGATCCAGATGAACAAGGCCCAGGACGCCCAAGGCTTCACCAACGCCGTCGAAGACAGCCTGGGCGACTACCAGGCGATGATGTACATGCCCGGCTCGGCCATGCGGATGGAGGGCGAGCGGCGGTTGCTCACCGTCGATCTGGCCGTGAAGGGCAAGCGCGGCGAGCGCTTCGGCCTGACCCCGCCGGCTAAAGAAAAGGCGAGCTAAGACATGACCTTCCGCGGCATCCGCTTGTTCAAGACCGACACCGGCCAGGAAACCCGCGTCCTCGACCTGACCGACGCCGACCTGATGGAGGGCGATGTCGACGTCGGGGTCGAATATTCCACCGTCAACTACAAGGACGGCCTGGCGCTGACCGGCAAGTCGCCGGTGGTGAGGGTCTGGCCGCTGACCCCTGGGATCGACTTCGCCGGCGTGGTCGAGGCATCGACCCACGCCGGCTTTGCGCCCGGCGACCGGGTGGTGCTGAACGGCTGGGGCGTTGGCGAGACCCACCATGGCGGCTACGCCCAGAAGGCGCGGGTCAAGGGCGACTGGCTGGTCAGGCTGCCGGACGCCATCTCGACCCGTCACGCCATGGCCATCGGCACCGCCGGCTATACCGCCATGCTCTCGATCATGGCCCTGGAGCACGAGGGGGTGACGCCGGACAAGGGCGACATCGTGGTCACCGGCGCGGCCGGCGGCGTGGGCGGCGTCGCCATCGCCCTCTTATCGAAGCTGGGCTACCGCGTCGTCGCCTCGACCGGGCGCAAGGAGGCGGAGAGCGACTATCTGAGCGGGCTCGGCGCCGCCGAGATCATCGACCGCGCCGAACTCTCCGCGCCGGGCCGCCCGATGGCGCGCGAGCGCTGGGCCGGCGGGGTGGATGCGGTCGGCAGTCACACCCTGGCCAACGTGCTGGCGCAAATCCGCTACGGCGGCGCGGTGGCCGCTTGCGGCCTGGCCCAGGGCCTCGACCTGCCGGGCTCGGTGGCGCCCTTCATCCTGCGCGGCGTCACCCTGGCCGGGATCGACTCCGTCATGTGCCCGACGCCCAAGCGCACGCAAGCCTGGGCGCGGCTGGCCAGGGACCTCGATCTGGGCCGGCTGGACGCCATGACCGAGCGGGCGGTGCTGGGCGATGTGCCGGCGCTGGGCGCGGCCATCCTCGACGGCAAGGTACGCGGCCGGGTGGTCGTCGACGTCAACGCCTAGGCCGGATCGAGCGCCAGCGGCGTCCCGTCATAGGCGAACGGGCTTTCGAACCCGGCCAGGCGCGGCAGGGCGGCGTCCTTTTCGGACAGCAGCGGCGCGCGGCCGTCGAGCGGCCAGGGCAGGGCGAGGTCGGGGTCGTTCCAGACCAGGCCGCCCTCGCTGTCCGCCGCATAGGGCTGGCTGACCTTGTATTCCACCGCCGTATTGGCCCCGAGCGACATGAAGCCGTGGGCGAAGCCGACCGGCACATAGACCTGCAGGCCGTCCTCCGGCGTCAACTGTTGGCCGACCCATCGGCCATAGGTCGGTGATCCCGCGCGCAGATCGACGGCCAAGTCCCAGACCCGCCCGGCGCTGCAGCGCACCAGCTTGGCCTGGGCGAAGGGCGGCCGCTGGAAGTGCAGGCCGCGGATGACGCCCGCCGTGCTCGACAGCGAGTGGTTGTCCTGGACGAAGACGGTTTCGATGCCCAGCTGAGCCAGCGCTTCGCGGCTATAGGTTTCCGAGAACCAACCGCGTTGGTCTGCATGAATCCGTGTACGGATCAGTCTGACGGCCATTCTAGTCCGCCATTCCGTCGCGCAACGCTTCCAGCCAGGCATGGCCATAGCGCAGGTCGGGCTCCAGATGGTTGCCCTCGGCCCACTCGTTCCAGGCCTTCAGGAACAACAGCTGCTGCTCCTGCGGCCGGTCCGACAGGCGCTCGACGGCGCGCCTGACGGTGTCGCGGAACAGCTCGGGGCTGGAGTGGGCATAGACGACGCCGCGCCGGCCCATCCTCGGCGTATTGTCCCAGCTCGGGCCGACGCACGGATAGTGGGTGACCCCGGCTTGTGGCGGCGCCACCTCCAGCCTTGCGGCCTCGCGATGGTCGACAATCCGGGTGTCGTGCAGCACCTCGATATAGGCGTAGCTGCCCAGCGGCAGGCGCATATCCACAGCGCCGTCGAAGCCGGCCGGGTGCGGGTCACGCTCGCTGACATTGTGGCGCACGGCCAGCAGATAGAGGCCCGGCAGTCCGGCCTGGTCAGCCAGTTGCCGCCAGAGCCGGCAAAGGCCGACCGGGTCCGGCAGGTCGGCCAGGTCGAAGACCAGCAAGAGCGGCCGGCCGTCCACCGTCACATAGCGGGGATCGCGGAAGGCGTTCAGCAGCCAGGCGAAATGGGCGCGATAATCGTCCTCGCCGGGATAGGTCTGCTCGATCAGCAGGCCGTCGGCCCCGCCCTGCCAATGGCCGGTCCAGCTGTGGTTGGCCCAGCACAGGCAGAACGGGAAGTCCGGCGCGCCCGAGGCCAGCACCTCGTCGAACGGCCGCTGCAACAGCCGACGGCCGCCGCCGAACCAGTAGTGATAGTAGCAGAACCCCTCGATGCCGTAGGCCTGAGCCAACTCGGCCTGGGCGGCGCGGGTCTCGGGCACGCGCAGGTCATAGAAGCCGAGATCGGCCGGACTGTGCGGCTGGTAGTGCCCCTCGAACAGCGGCTGGGCCTCGGCGGTATTGGTCCACTCGGTGAACCCCTTTGCCCCACCACTGGTCGTTCTCCGGGATCGGATGAAACTGCGGCAAGTAGAAGGCGAGCGCGCGGACCACAGGTCAGGCGTTGGCCGGGCGCGCCGCCGCGACGTCCGGATCGTCGGCCAGGTCGCCAAGATAGCGGTAGTAGGGCGAGTTCGGCCGGGCAGCGGCCAGCGCGCGCAGCTCGACTGCCTCGATATAGCCCATGCGGTAGGCGACCTCTTCGACGCAGCCGATCTTCAGGCCTTGCCGCGCCTCGATGGCGCGGACGAACTCGCTGGCCTGGACCATGGAGTCGTGGGTGCCGGTGTCGAGCCAGGCCAGGCCGCGGCCCATTCGCTCGACGGCCAACTCGCCGGCGTCGAGATAGCGCTGGATCAGGTCTGTGATCTCGGTCTCGCCCCGGGCCGAGGGCTTCAGGCCCCGGGCGAATTCGCTCGCCCGGCCGTCGAAGACGTAGAGGCCGGTGACGACGATGTGCGACTTGGGTTTTTTCGGTTTCTCGGCGATGCCGACGATGCGACCGGCCGCGTCGAATTCCATCACACCATAGCGCTCGGGATCGCTGACCTGGTAGCCAAAGACGGTTGCGCCGCGCTTCTGGTGCGCGACCGTCTGCAGGGTCTGGGCGAACAGGTGGCCGAAAAAGATGTTGTCGCCAAGCACCATCAGGCTGGGCTCGCCGGCCAGGAAGTCTTCGCCCAGCACATAGGCCTCCGGCAGGCCATTCGGCTTGGATTGCTCCAGGTAGCTCAGCTTGAGGCCCAGGCGCGCGCCGTCGCCCAGCAGGCGCTGGAAGGCCGGCTGGTCCTCCGGCGTGGTGATGATCAGGATCTCGCGTACGCCGGCCAGCATCAGCACCGACAGCGGATAATAGATCATCGGCTTGTCGTAGACCGGCAGCAGCTGCTTGGAGACCGCCAGCGTCAGCGGATGCAGCCGGGTGCCGGCGCCGCCGGCCAGGATGATGCCGCGCCGCTTCACTTGGCCGCCCCGGCGGCGAGGCCGAGCCGCTCGGGACTGAAGCCGCGGGCGCGGATGCGCGTCCACCAGCCGGGATTGTCCAGATACCAGCGCGCCGTGCGCTCCAGGCCCTCGTCCAAGCCCGTGCGCGGCGTCCAGCCCAGTTCGCCGCGCAGCTTGGCGGCATCCAGCGCATAGCGAAAGTCGTGGCCCGGCCGGTCGGCCACGCGTTTGATCAGCTCGGCATGCGGGCCGGCGACGCGGGGGCGCAAGCTATCGAGATGGCCGCACAGACGCATGACCAGGTCGCGATTGGCGACCTCGGTCTCGCCGCTGACCGCATAGGTTTCGCCCGGCCGGCCCTTTTCCAGCACCGCCAGCAGGGCCTCGGCATGGTCCTCGACATAGAGCCAGTCGCGCACGTTGGCGCCGTCGCCATAGAGCGGGATCGGGCGGGCCTCGATGGCGCTCAGGATCACCACGGGGATGAGCTTTTCGGGGAATTGATAGGGTCCGTAGTTGTTGCAGGCGCTGGTCACCAGCACCGGCAGGCCGAAGGTGCGGCCCCAGGCGCGCACCAGATGGTCGGACGCCGCCTTGCTGGCCGAATAGGGCGAACTGGGATCGTAGGCGCTGGCCTCGTCGAACCGGCCGTCGGCGCCCAGCGCCCCGAACACCTCGTCGGTGGAGATGTGCTGGAAGCGAAACCGCTCGCGGCGCTCGCCGCTCAGGCCCTCGAAATAGCGCCGGGCAGCCTCCAGCAGCACGGCGGTCCCGACCACATTGGTCTCGACAAAGGCCACCGGCCCGTCGATCGACCGATCGACATGGGTCTCTGCCGCCAAGTGCATGAGGGCGTCGGGCTGGTGCCGCGCGAACACGGCGGCCATCGCCGCCGCATCGCGGATATCGGTCTGCTCGAAGGCATAGCGCGGGTTGTCCGCGACGCCGGCGAGGTTCTCCAGATTGGCGCTGTAGGTCAGGGCGTCGACATTGACCACCGCCAGCCCCCGGCCAATCCCGGCCCGCACCACCGCCGAGCCGATGAAGCCGGCCCCGCCGGTGACCAGAAGCTTCATGCGGTGCGGCTCTCGCGGTCGCGCTCCCGGACGTCAGTCGGTGCCGTAGCTTTCGATCAGCTCGTAGACCTTGTCGCGGTCCAGGCCGTTGGCGGGGGCGGCTTGCAGTTCCTGCTCGGCTTCGAAGGACCAGGGGGTTGGGGACTCACGGGCCAGGGTGGCGGCGGCCGCGGCCGTGCGGATTTCTGGATCGCCCAGGCTGGCGAAGGATGAGTCGGCGGGCGGCGTCGCGGTCACCACGGCGATGGTCGCGTCCATGGCTCGCGGCGTCGAGTCGCTGGCGGTGATCTTGTAGGCGCCGGGAGCCAGCGTCACGTGCGGCAGGACCACGTCGTGATCGGGGCTGGTCTGGTGGGCGACAACGGCGTTGTTCGCATCGCGAACCTCGACCGTATAGGGCGCGGCGCCGCCGACCAGACGCACCAGCAGCGAGCGGCTACCCGCCTCGACCTGCTGGCCGCCGGTAACCAGCGACGGCAGGGCGAAGCCGAAGTCGTCGCCGGCGCCCTTCAGGCGCACGTTCCAGGGCAGGCGCTTCATGTCCGGCATGACCTGATCGTTCAGCGCGCTATAGGCGTTGCTGATGACGCTGGGCGTGCCGCTGTGCGCCGGCACGACGTAGGCGGCGTGCGGGTCGACCTTGACCGAGCCGGCGCCGTCGATGGACAGCACCACATAGGTTGCGCCGACGGTGGTGATCCTGTCGCTGTGACAGACCACTTCCAGCACCCGCGGACGGGTGACGGTCGAGGTTGCGCCGCCCACTGTGCGGGTGATGACCACGTCCTGGGCGCGGCCCTCGATGCGGGTGATGACCCCCGCGCCGGCGCAGGCCGCGTGCGCCAGTCCGGCCCAGCCTGTCGTGGCCACGATAAGCGCGGCGAGCGCGGGCGTCCTGGTCCCCAGGTTTCTGGTCACCAAGCTTCTGGCCCAATGTCTAACCATCGGCAAACTCCTGCACGGTCTCGGTGATCGCGGCGGCGAATACAGGCGCCGAAACAAACCCCCACAGACCGAAATTCAATGAAGCCAACAGCAGCACGATTCCTACGCCATGCGCTGTCAGCGCGATTATTCCGTTCAAGATAACAGGGTTCAGGAAAATAATCTCCAGCCTATGGCGCAGCTTGTGCTTCTCCGAGCTGCGCCGGAGCTGGCGCGTGCGCGTGCGGGCGCGGTTGCTGGCCAGGGCGGAGGCCGACATGGCCAAGCTGGCCGCCGCCAGCAGCAGGATCTGGATGATCAGCGGGATCGGGCGCAGGCCGCCGTGGGTCAGTTGCAGGCCGCGCACCGCATTGGCCAGCACGGCGCTGCCGTTCATCTCGTTCAGCGGTGTCTGCACGAAGTCGCCGCCGCTGGTGTTGGTGCCGCCGATGATCACCACGTGCTGGCAGAGGATGCCGCGGCTGACATCGCCCCCGGCCTTGAAGGCGCTGGAAATGTCGATCGCCGAAAGCCGCATGACCACGGCCGAATCGGAATCGGCGCACACCGTCGCGCCCGGCCACTTCGGATCGAGGCTGGGCCAGGCGCGGTTGGCGAAGCCGAGGTCGAGCGAGAAGTGATAGTCGATGCGTTCGCCGTGCCGCAGCTGCGGCGCGGTCTGGTTCTGACATTGCGCGGCGCCCTCGGCCATCCAGTGCTTGGCGGCCGCCTGGTCGAGCACCTTGGGGTCGCGCTCGATGAACTGGTAGGCGATCAGGGCGGCCGAATAGAGCGGTTTCATGCCCGTGCTGGTCAGCACGCAGTCGTAGGGCGCGAACTCGCGGATCACCCCGAACTGGTCGCCGAGCACCCTGGGCGTCGCCCAATAGATGTTCGGCGCCGCCTGCACCGTAGCGTCATAGGGACTGGCGGGCAGGACCTGCGCCGGGGTGTCCATGCCGAGCGCCGCGCCGGGATAGGGCTGGCGCGAAATGATCAGCGGCGGGGCCGAGGGCGTGGTCGCCCAGGCGGCCAGCTCTTTCTGCAGCTGCGCGATCGCGTCGGCTCCGTCGGGGGCCGGCTGGGCGATATCGACATCCAGCAGCACCACCCGCGGCGCCTGGGCCGGCGGCGCGGTGCGGATGAATTCCAGCAGGTCGGCCATCAGGGCGCGCGGCGTGGTCGCAGGCGGCAGGGCGAAGCTTCCCGGCTTGGTCCCCAGCTGACTGATCGTGCGGTCGTCGATGTCCATGAACAGGACCGGATCGGCTGTCCCGCGGATCAGGTCGGCGCGCAGCTTGAAGGCGGTGTCCATCATCTGCCGGTCCGGCGCGCCGAGGAACGATTGCTCGACGGCGGGGATCTGGATCAGCAAGAGCACGATCAGGCCGGCGGCGAAGGAGATGGCCGCCCGCCGGCGCTCGGCGGTCAGCTGGGCGAGGCTGAAGCGTCTGGGCTTAGAGGCCCCTGGTTTGGCAGCCTCTTTGTGGCCGTGACGGCGCTCGCGAACCAGCCTGGCGAGGCTGAAACCCCGGGTCTTTTTGGGTGGATGCTGGTTCGGGTCGTCGCTCACGGCGAGACAGCTTAGCCGTTGACTCGCCCGGCGTCGCAATCCCCTGGCTGGGGGGCCTTCACAGCGGGCCGCTCAGAGGCTGCCGCCGCCATCGCCGACCAGGACGAAGGCCGCCCAATAGAAGGGGTGTGCGGTCTCGGGCTGGTCGTAGATCTGCTTCTGGGCGTCGGCCAGCGCCCGGCCCAGCCCGGCCTTGGGCACACTGGCGCCCTGGAAGAAGCCGTTGATTTCGGCGCTGGAAGTGGCCGCGTCGACCTTCCACTCGGTCGCCAGCACGTTACGCGCCCCGGCATAGATGAAGCCGCGGGCCAGGCCGCTCAGCGCATCGCCGCCGTCTGCCAGGCCGGTGCGGGCCTCGTCCAGCTTGCCGCCGCCGGCGGTGTCGCAGGCCGACAGCACCACGACGCGGGCCGTAAGGTCGGCGTCGAACAGCTGCGAAGCCTCGATCAGCCCGTCGCCGTCGGCGCCGACCGAAGTTAGCAGCGCCGGTTCGGCGAAGCAGTTGGAGAGGCCAAGCACGCCGTGCGTCGCCAGCATGATCACGTCGGCCTTGGCGGTCTCGGGACTGTGCAGGAAGTCGCTGTCGGTGAAGTTCGCGCCCATGACCAGCCGCGCGCCGGGGAACTTGGCGGCGATGCTCCGCGCCTCGTCCTCGGTCTCCGGCAGCGGGCCCAGCAGTTGCAGATCGTGCTCGACCTGCAGCCGGCAGGCGTCGGACAGCCCGCGCTGCTTGGCCAGCCGCGCGGCGACCTCGGCGGCGTTGGGAACATAGTCGCCATAAACCGCCGCACGCAGCTGCGCCGGGGGCGTGGAGGTCGCCTTGCGCAGCCGGATGAAGGAGGCCGGCCCCAGGGTGTTGGCCACCGCGACGTGGCGGGCCAGCCAGTCGACGCCGGTATAGTCCTGGTCGTCGTGGATCTTGTCGAGGTGGGCCTGGTCCGGCGCGCTCGCCACCAGGGCGGCGAAGGGAATGGAGGCCAGCGAGCCGTTCACGTCGACGTCCAGGGTGTCGATCTGGCCCAGCTGGTCCTGAACCGGCGCGATCAGGGCCGCATAGAGCTTCTCGCTGGCGTCGAGATCGAAGTCCGGCAGGCGGCGGCCTTTCAGGTGCGTGCTGCGCTGAAAGCGGTCGGCGAGGGCGTCGATCTGCACCCCGGTCAGCGGCACGATGAACGGATGCACCGCGGCCTTGTCGACCAGGATGCCATAGCCGCCCTGGCCACCGACGACGATGCGCAGGTAGGCCTCATGATCCGACAGGGCGGCCTGCAGGTCGGTGGCCGACGCCTGCGGATTGAGCAGTTCCAGATAGGCCGGAGCCTTGTCGCGCAAGGCGGCTTCGGCGGCCGCGTAGTGGTCGGAGGCGGTCTTGACGGCGGCGTCGGCGGCCGACTTCTGGTCGCCCGGTGTGTTCGGATCGGCGGCCAGTTGCTGCTGGCGTGCCAAGGCGGCCCGATAGGCCCGCTCGGCGTCCTGATAGACGCGCGCTTGGTCGCCGGCCTGTTTCAGCACCAGCCGCGCCGCCAGCTGCGCCGTCGTCCGCGCCGCCGCCCCGTCCCAGACCAGGGATAGGGTCTGGAAATATTCCGCCGCCAGCGCGGCGTCGCCGGTCCGCCGCCATTCCTTTTCCAGGAGCGTCAGGTGGTTGGCGGCGATGTCGGGTGGCAGGCCCGGCGATTCCATCTGCCGGTCATAGATGGCCAGGGCCTGGCGGCCGTTGACCAAGCCCTCGCTGGCGCGCCCCTGGGCCGCCTGAGCGCCTTCCAGGGTCAGATAGAGGTGGGCCTGGGCGCGACTGCCGGGGGCGGCCTTGGCCATGATCACCAGACCGGCCTGGGCGGCGGCTTCCGCGCCGGCATAGTCGCCGGCCGCCAGCCGTGAATCGGCCAGCTCGTTGGTGATATCGCCTTCGAGCCAGCCCGGCGGGAAGGCCACCGGCTGCAGATCGACCGAGGCGGCGACCAGCAGCGGGCCCTCGTCGCCGCGGCCAAGGCCGCGGGCCGCGACGGCGGCGACGTAAGACGCCTGGGCGTTGAGGATGGCGGCCTTGTCCGCCGTCGGCTCGTCGGTCAGCGAGACCAGCAGGCTGCGCTGGCCAGCGCTGATATTGCTGGCTTCGACGCGCCCGACGTCGCCGGCGCTGATCTTGTCGCCTGCCTGCGTATCGGCGTTGCGGGCGATCTGCGCGCGCGCCTGGATGGCCTGCCGGGCCGTGCGCATGGCGGTGGCGTCGTGGTGCTGGTTCAGCTGGTCGACGGCGCGATAGTTGAGGATCTTGGTCGCCAGCATCGGGTCGTTGGCGGCCTTGGCCCGCGCCTCGGCCTCGGTAAAGACGTAGGCGGCCTCGTCGAAACGGCCGGCGTTCGACATGTTCAGGCCGATCTCCGCCAGGATCTCGCCTTCGCCCTCCACGTCGTCCGGTGCCACCTGGCTGTGCATGCGCAACAGCTCCTCGAAGTCGCGCTCGGCGGTGTCGAAGCTCCAGATGGTGTTGTATTCATAGGCCCGGCGCAGCAGCAACTCGTAGTTGGCGGTGGCGGCCTGGCCGGGCGGCCCGGACGGAAACACCGCCTCGATTTCGCGCAAGCCGGGGGTCTGGGCCGAAGCGCTGGCCGCCGCCGCGGTCGGGCGCTCAAGGCCGGTCATGACCCGCGCGGCGCTGACCAGCGGCCCCCAGTCCGACGGAAAGACTTCGCCGACGATGGTCTGCTGGCCGCGCTGGGCGACCAGGACATAGCGCCTGGGGCCTGTCTGGTCGGTGCGAGCGCAGGCGACCTGCTTCATCGCGCTGAAGTCGGGGCTCTGCAGCGGCGTGGTCTCGCCCTGGCAGACGGCGGTGACCGCGGCCTGCGCCAAGGCCGCGGTCGGATAGAGGGTGATGCGGCCCGACGGCCGCTCCCACGCGCCGCAATAGATGTCCGAGGCCTGGCCGCCCCTGGGCCCGTCGAAGCGCATGACGGCGCGACAGGTCTCCTGCTCGCTATTGGTCCCAAGGCCGAAATCGCCGGTCTCGGCCGCGACGGCGACCCTGACGCCGCCCAGCCAGAACGTCGCCAGCAGCACGTACAGCCAGGCCAGTCGGGATTTGGTCATGGCGCCGTTCCGGCCGGCGGCGGGCAGGGGGTATTGGGCGGACAGGACTTGTCGGTTTCATCCGAGCCGGTCCAGAGGTCGCGATTGCCGGCCCCGGTGATCGGCGAGCTATCGCCAAGGCCCTCGCGGGTCTGCTCCGGCGTGCCGACCGGGAAGACGTTGACCACCGTCGTATTGTTGGAGCTGGACCCGGCGACGAAGGCCGCTACCTGGTCGAAGTCGGTCGAGGTCAGGTCGGTCGGCGGCAGGTTGATCACGATCGGCTGCGGCGGCGCGGTGATGGTCCCGATGCTCGCCGCGGCCTGGCCGTTGACCGTGTAGTTGGCCGCGTCCGCGCCGGAGAGCGCCAGGCCGGTGACGCTGACCAGCTTATGGGTCCCGGCGCTGGCGGTGTCGTAGGTCCCGGCGGTCGGGTCGTTCAGGCCGACCTGATCGCCCTGCACGATCCCCGACAGGCTGTAGTTGTCGGTGGCCAGGGTCGCGTCGGCGTTGCCGTCGAAGGGCTTGGAAACGCCGCCGACCAGCGAGGCCGACAGCGCCTTCTGGTCGATGGTCCCAGGCGCGACGGTGGTGGTGACGATGTAGTTGGCCCCGCCGGCGCCGTCCTGGATCGTGTAGCCGCCGACCGCCAGGGTACGGGCGCCGGCGTTCTTGCTGTCGTAGCTCTCTGCGAGCCCAGAGATGCTGTCGCCGGCGACCAGACCGCTCTCGGTCGGCATGGCGGTGGATAACGTTGTCCCGTCATAGGTCTTGGTGGCGGTCACCGCCGCCAGCGTCAACGGCGCCGCGTTGATCGTCCCCGGCGCGATGACCGTGGTGACGAGGTAGTTGCCGCCGTCGTTGCCGTCGTTGATCGTATAGCCGCTGATCGCAAGGGTGCGGGCCCCGGCGTTCCGGCTGTCATAGGCCTCGGTCAGGCCCGAGATGCTGTCGCCCCCGATCAGGCTCGAGTGGGTCGGTGTGGCGCCGGAGAGCAGCGTCCCGTCGTAGGTCTTGGTGTCTGTCACCGCCGTCAGGGTCAGCGCGGCCCGGTCGATGATGCCGATGGAGGCCTGGGCCGTATTGTTGACGGTGTAGTCTTCGGCGTCGCCGCCCACCAGTTGCAGGCCCGTCACCGATACAGTCTTGCCGGTTCCGGCGTTGCGGGTGTCATACGTCCCGCTTGCGGGGTCATTCAGGCTGACGCTGTCCCCCACGATCGCGCTGGAAAGGCTGTAGTTCGCGCTGCCGAGGGTCGCGTCGGTGGTCCCGTCATAGGTCTTCTCGACGGCGCCGGTGAGCGACGCGGTCAGGGCCAGGGGGTTGATGGTGCCGCTGGCGGTGTTGACCTGGATGATATTGTAGTCGGCGCCACCGTTGCCGTCGTTGATCGAATAGCCAGGATCGACCACCAGGGTGCTTCCACCGGTTCCCTTGACGTCCTTGCTGGCGAAGCTTTGCGTGGCGCTGAGCTTGTCGCCGGCGGCTGTGTACAAGATGCTGAGGGTCGGACTGGCGAGCGAAGTTGTCCCACCGTCATAGGTCTTGGTGTCGCCGGTGGCGCTCAGCACCACATCCACCGGGTTAATGATGCCGTTATTCTGCTCGGTGGTGATCTTATAGTTGCCCAACCCGTCACTGCCGTTCGACTCGGTGATCGTATAGCCGCTGTTGACCACCAGCGTGCTGCAGCCGTCCACCACCACGTCCTTGCTGGTGAAGCTCTGGCTGAGCGATCCGAGGGTGTCGCTGGCCGCCAGTCCGCTCTCCCCAGGTGTGCCGGCGGAGAACGTCGTGCCGTCATAGGTCTTGGTGTCGAAGACCGCCGACAAGGTCAGGTCGGCCTGGTCGATGATCCCGATGGTGTTCGAAGCGGAGCTGTTGACCGTGTAGTCCTCGGCGTCATTGCCCGACAGTTGTAGGCCGATGACGGTCACGGTCTTGCCGGAGCCGACATTCTGGGTGTCGTAGGTTCCGCTTGTGGGATTGTTCAGGCTGACGTCGTCCTGGCCGATGACGCCGGGGAGGCTGTAGTTCGAGTCATTGAGGGTCGCGTCGGTGGTCCCGTCGTACGTCTTCTCGACCGACCCCGTCAGCGAGGCGGTCAGGGCCAGGGGGTTGATGGTGCCGCTGGCGGTGTTGACCTGGATGACATTGTAGTCGCGCCCGCTGTTGCCGTCGTTGATGGAATAGCCAGGATCGACCGCCAGGGTGCTGCCGCCAAGTCCCTTCGCGTCCTTGCTGGCAAAGCTCTGCGTGGCGCTGAGCGTGTCGCCGGCGGATGTGTACAGGATGTCGAGGGTCGGACTGACGAGTGAGGTGGTTCCGCCGTCATAGGTCTTAGTGTCGCTATTGGCGCTCAGCACCACATTCACCGGGTTGATCGTGCCGCCGGCGCTGTCGGTGGTGATGTTGTAGTTGCCGGACCCGTCGGTGCCGTTCAACTCGGTGATCGTGTAGCCGCTGTTGACCACCAGCGTGCTGCAGCCAGGCCCCATCACGTCCTTGCTGGTGAAGCTCTGGCCCAGTGGCGAGAGGGTGTCGCTGGCCACCAGTCCACTCTGACCGGGCGTGCCGCCGGAGAGCGTCGTGCCATCATAGGTCTTGGTGTCACCCACTGCCGACAAGTTCAGGTCGACCTTGTCGATGATCCCGACATTGCCGGAGGCCGAACCCAGGCCATTGAGGAAGTAGTTTCCCGCCGCGTCGCCGGAAAGGGTCAGACCGTTGACCGTCACCAACTTGCCGGAGCCGGCGTTCTGGTCGACGTAGGACCCGGCGGTGACGATGTTCAGGCTAACGTCGTCGCCGTTGATGCCGCCTTGGAAGTTGTAGTTGGCGGCGGTCAGGGTTGCGTCGGTGGTGCCGTCGTACGGCTTCTCGACCGTCCCCTGCAGCGACACGTCCAGCCCAAGCTGGTCGATGGTTCCGTCCGCGGTTCCCGAGGCGTCAACCGTGTAGTTATTGCCAGAGTTGCCGTCGGTGACCGAATAGCCGTCATCGACGGACAGGGTGTGCGGCCCCGCGTTGGCGCCATCGTAGCTCTGCGTCGCGGAAACGCTGTCGCCAGGAACCAGGCCCCCGACGCTGGGCGTCGAGCTAGGGCCGGTGTCCTGGGGGCTGCCGTCATAGGTCATGCTGTCGGGCGAGGCCGAGATGGTCAGGGCTGCCGGATTGATGAACAGCGTCCCGCCGTCATTGGTCGGGTTGGCGCCAGGGTCGTTGTAGATGATCCGATAGGGTCCGGACGGCGGGTTCGGGCCGGCCGCGGTCACGCCGGCGACGCTCAGGCCATAGGATCCGACATCGTAATAGCCCGAATTGGCGATACCCGGCGGGTTGAGCAACGGCCCCACCTGGAAGGTTTGCACCGCCGAGGCGAACGTGTCGCCGGCTTGCAGGCCAGTGGCGGTGACCGTGTAGGCCGGGAAATTGCCATAGGTGATGGTGTCGTCCGAGGCGGTGACCTGCAGCACGTGCGAGACGCCGAAGAGCTGCGGATAGACACCGGCCGACGGAGACGACCAGGTCGCGCTGAAATCGAAGCCCACGTAGGTCGACTGGGTGAAGGGATCGTTGGGGCCTCCGACCGTCATGCCGACGACATTGTTCGCCGTCCCACCGCCGCCGCTGACCCCATTCGGTTGGTTGGTGGCTCCTTTATCCCAGTAGCCGTTGGTGATGGTTCCACCTAGGCTGCCGACGAGACCGGCGCCGTGGGCGTTGGTGTAGACGTCCCCGGTGGCGTAAAAGTCGGTTGCGCTGCTGGTGTCGAGAATCTCTCCGGCGAAGCCGCCGACGTTCGACATGCATCCCGTAACCGAGGTCGGGCTGGTGGAATAGGTGTTGGTGATGACGCCGCCGTTCACGACCTCGCCGACGAACCCGCCCACCTCGGCCTCCGCGCTCGGGGCCGACACCGTTACCGCGCCGGTCGAGAAGGATTGCGACACGGCGCCGCCGGAGATTTCGCCGGCGAAACCGCCGGCCAGGTCTGGAGTCGTGCTCGACGCCGCCTGGGTCACCGTTCCGGTGGCGTAGGAGGCGGTGATCGTGCCTTGCGAAAGGCCGATAAACCCACCCGCATCCGACGAGCCGCCGGCGTTGACGGCGCCGGTGGCGTAGGAGCCGGTGACGGTCGGCGTTGCGCCACTGGTGACCAGGGCCGCGCCGACCAGCCCGCCGGCCGCCTGAAGCTGCGTTCCCGCGGCGCCGCCGGCGCCGCTGGTGACGCTGCCGGTCGCGAACGAGGTGAGGACCGAACCGCCGTCCATCTCGCCGACCAGGCCGCCAACGCTGGCCTGGCCGCCGGAGACGCTGGCCGAGGACGATGAGAAGTTGACCGAGCCAGTCACGGTCAGCGACCCGACCAGGCCCCCGGCCGCGGCATTGGCGAAGCCGCCGGCGGGATCGACGCCGTTGCCGGCGGTCACCGTGCCGGAAGTGGTAGCGTTCGACACCGTTCCGCTCAGGCTGCCGACCAGCAGTCCCACCGACATGCCGTCGCCGCCGCTCGCGTGGCTGGTTGCGATGTTGACGTCGCTGATGGCGGAGCCCACGCCGGCGAATCCGAACAGGCCCACCGCGCCGGTGGTCGTAACGCCATCGACGGTCTGCTTCGAGCCCGTCGCGCCGATCAGGGTCAGGTTGGTGATGGTGTAGCCCTGGCCGGTGAAAGTTCCCGTAAACGGCGCGGCCGCGGTGGCGCCGACCGGCACGAAGCCGTTGGCCGGGTTGAAGACGCCCGAGGCCCCGATCGTCTCGCTGGCGTCGATGTTGCTCGCCAGGCTGTAGCTAGCCCCCAGGTTCAGCGACATCAGCTCCAGTTGATGGACGTTGGTGATGCTGTTCGAATATTCCGAGCGCAGGATCGGCCGGGTTTCGCCGGGGATCATGAACCAGACGCCGCTCAGGTCGAAATTGGCGTAGCTGGCCGTGGCATAGGCGCTGGGGCCGCCGCCGCCGACCGCGAAGACACTCGTTGGCGGAGTCGCGGAACCGAACGTGTTGACGCCGATAGGTTGGCCGGTCGTGCCTTTGTCCCAATAGGAGTTGAAGACGGTCCCGCTGGTCAGGAAAGTTCCATTCCTGGACCCGAGCTGGCCGACGAGACCGCCGGTGAAGACGGGGGTGACGCTGGTGACAAGTCCTGTCGCATAGACGTGGTCGACCTCACCGTCGTTATCGATGGCGCCGGCGAATCCACCGGCCGGGCTAACCCCGCCTCCGGACCCGTTGATGGTGACAGAGCCGAGCGCATAGGCGTTGGAAATGCTCGTGCCTTGGCCTTCCACTTCGCCGGCAAAGCCGCCGGCGCGGGTGAAGTTGTTGGTGGTCGCCGCTTGCGAATTTACCGCACCGCTGGCGTAGGCGTTGGTGATCTGCGCGTCGTTCTCCACGGAGCCGACGAAGCCGCCGGCGGCGCTGTTAGAGCCAGTCACCCCGCCGGCGGTCTGGGTCACCGCGCCGGTCGCATAGGCGTTGGTGATCCCGATACTGTCGACAGACCCGATCAAGCCGCCGATGGCCGAGCCGGCCCCGCCGCTCACCGCGCCGGTGGCGTAGGAGCCGGAGATGCCCAGCACGGCGTTGGAGGCGCCGGACCCGCCGAACTCCCCGACCAGGCCGCCCGCCGCCGGCCGGTCGACGCCCATGGGCGGATAGGCGGTCACGCTGACCGCGCCGGTCGCGTAGGAATTGGTGATCAGGCCGCCGCTGCCGCCGGTGCCCAAAAGGCCGCCGGCGAAGGCATCGCCCCCGGCGACGGTCGCCGAGGAGTGGGAATTGGCGATCAGGCCGGCCGAGCCGCCGACGAGGCCGCCGGCGTCGGCTGTTGTGCCCTGGCCGCCGCTAGTGATCTCGTTGCCGACGGTGACCAGACCAGATGAGGACGTGTAGTCCGCCGTCCCGAGAAGCCCGGCGGCCAAGGCGCCGACGACCATCCCGTCGCCGCCGGCGACATGGGCGTTGGCCAGGTTGACGTCTTCGATGACACCGCCCCTGTCCACAAACCCGAACAGGCCGACCAAGCCGTCCGTCGCAAGGCCCGGGGTCGGCGACTGCGGGAAGGCTGTCGTATAGGTGATGGTCAGGCCGGAGATGGTGTGGCCGCGGCCGTCGAACACCCCGGTGAAGTTGGATTCGCCGTTGGCGCCGATGGGCGAGAAGCCGGTCGCTGGGTTCCAGAGTCCTCCGGCCAGCCCAGCCGCATTGCTGGTCCCGCTGGCATCGATGTCGTTCGCCAGCGTGTAATCGGCGCCCAGATGCAGCTCCATCAGCTGCAACTGATGGGCGTTGGTGATGGTGGTCGAATACTCCGACGACAGCATCGGCCGGGTCGCGCCCGGGATCATTACCCAGACGCCGGCGCCGGTGGTCAGGTCGGTCCCGAAGTTGGCGTAGGTCGCTGCGGTGTAGACCGCGGCGCCGGTGATGCCCACTACCGCGGTCGCGGTCGCCACGCCGTCGCCGATCGCGGCCGCCGGTGTGATGTGGTAACCGACCCCCTGGCCCGTCGTGCCGGTGTCCCAATAGGAGTTCGACAGCGAGGTGACGGGGGTCGGCTCGTTGGAGTTCCCCAGCACCGCGACAAGGCCGGCGACAGGCCCGCCGCCGCTGACCGCGCCGGTGGCGTAGACGCCGGAGATGCTGCTGCTGGCGGCGGCGAGGCCGGCGAAGCCGCCGGTGTCGGCGAAGGCGCCGGTCGAGGTGACGGGGCTGAGCGAATAGGAATTGCTGATCGAGCTGTCGGATACGGAGCCCGCGAATCCACCCGCCAGCGTGACGGCGCCGCTGTCAGCGCCGCCGACGGTCTGGACGGCGCCGCTGGACCAGGATTGCGTGATCGACGTCGGAAACGACGGGCCGCTCACATTGCTTAGATCGCCGACAAAGCCGCCGGCATAACTGACGCTGCCGTCCACGCCGGCCGCGGTCTGCGTCACCGCGCCGGTGGCATAGGACGTCGTAATGGTGGTTGACCCCGCCGCGCCGGCAAATCCGCCGAGGAGGGAGCCGGCGCCGCCGCGGATCGCGCCATTGGCGAAGGAGCGGCTGACCGTGCCATTGACGACATCTCCGACCAGCCCGCCGACGGAGGTGAAGTCGCCGCCGGTCGCCGAGCCGCTGGCTGACGAGTTGGCGATCGTAGCGTCTTGCACATAGCCGGCGAGGCCGCCGACGTTCGCCCCCGCGCCTTGAACTCCGGCCAAGGCGCCGCTGACAGAGCCGGAGGCAGACGAACCGGAGATGGAGCCGCCGACGACCATGCCAACCAGACCGCCGACATTTGAAATCTTCCCGCCCGAAACGACGGCGGAGGAGCTGTCGTTCACGACTGTTCCGTTGGCGTAGCCGATCAGGCCGCCAGCCACGGCGTAGGCGAAGTTGCCGGTATTTGCGCCGGTGCTCGTGTTGGGATCGAAGTCCGCGACGGTGATTTGGCCGGACGACGAGGCGTTCATCACCGCTCCGCCTTCGAGCTCTCCGACCAGCGCGCCTGCCCACACGCCGTTGCCGCCGGTCACCGTGGCATTGGACAGGTTGATGTCCCGCACCGTGCCGCCGGCGACAAAGCCGAACAGGCCAAGTCCGCCATTGGTAGCGAGGCTGGCGAGGCTCTGTTGGCCGATCGGCGTGACTTCCTGGATGTCCAGGTTGGAGATGGTGTTGCCGAGACCGACGAAGGTCCCCGTGAACGGCGTGTAAACCGTGCTGGCGATCGGCGCGCCGGTGAACACCGTCGCGGTGTTGGAGGTGTTGAGGTCGAGCGGCGCGGCGAGGGCGTAGAGCCCGCCGAGACCGCCTGAGCCGTTGTTAGGATCGTTGATGTTGAGGAGATCCAGCTGGCTGTAGACCAGGGTGTATTGATTGCTGTTGATGAACAGGCTCTGGCCGCTGTTCGGCGCGGCGGTGAAGGTCAGCGCGCCGCCGTTGACGAAGGCATAGTCACCGCCGCCCCCGCCCTGCGCAGTGTTCAGGTCGACTTCACCGGCGCCGCTGTCGGTGATCGGGGCGGTGACGGTGAGCGAATGGTAGGCGTTAACGGCGAAGTCCGTCGGGTCCGAAATGGCGACCGGCGCGCCGATCAGGATATCGCCGGCGACCGTCTGGGCGGTGGGCTTGAACGTCGCGCTGGTGTCCCACACCTGGACGTTCGCGGTTGCTGAATTGGTGGTGATTGCGCCCGGCGTCGCGCTGCCGGTGAACCCGGCGGTGATGCTGGCGTTAGGCCCCAGGTTCAGCTGGGTGGCGCCGATCAGCATCGACCCGGCGGCGTTGATCGCGCCTGGAAGGGTGACCGCACCACCGATGCCGTTGACCGGGCTCGCCTGCAGCGCGATCGAACCCGCGCTGGCCGCGCCGAGGCTCAGGTCGCCGCCGACGGCTGGAAAGTTGTTGTCGACCAGGAAGGCGTCAGACGGCCCGAGGTTCGTCCCCGCCACGACGCTCAGGGTGCCGTTCGGCGCGGCCGCGGAAGGCCCGACCAGCAGGCTCGACGAGGGGTCGATCGAGATGTCGCCGGTGGATTTCAGGATCAGCGACGAACCGGCGATCGACTTGCCGGCCTGCACCGTGAGGCCCGGCGCGACCTGGGTGCTGAAGCTCAGAATCGATATCGAGCCTGCCGCGGTGATGCCGGCATCGACGGCGACCTTTCGGCCGATCAGATCGACCGCTCCGGCGCCGTTGGACACCAGGGCCTTGTCGACCTCGATTCCGCCGCTGCCGCCGCCAAGCAGCGAGACCGCCCCGCCATTGCTGGTCCATGTGCCGGTCTTGATGGTCCCGGCGCTGCCGATGATGCCTGAGGCGGCGGTAATGGTTCCGGCCGAGGCGTCGATCGTGGTGACCGACGATCCACTGTTGACGCCCGGCGCGTTCGGTCCGGATACGTCGCCGTCGAGGATGACGCTGTAGCCGTTCGACTTATCCGTGGGGTCCAGCGTGTCGGCCTTCATCCCCGAGGCGCTGACGTGGCCGCCGAGGTTGATGACGCCGCCGAAGCCGGGCGAGGTGGCGACATCCTGGGCCGCGTCGACCTCGAACCACGTGCCGGCGGTGGTCGTGCCGGAGTGCACGATATGCGAGGCGCTCGGCGTGCCGCCGTTGGAGGATTCGTTGGTCAGCGAGATGCTATCGGTCGGCGAGGTCCCGCTGGGCGCGAACTGAACCTGGACATCTTCGGCGGCGTTGTAGACCACCGCATCGCTGGCGGTGACGCTGCCGGCCTGGGTGATGGTCGGCGCGTGCAGCAGCACGAACCCGGCGTTGGCGCCGATCGTTGCGCCGCTCTGCACATCGATCGACGCGGCCCCCGGCGTGGCTTGCGGAAAGATCTGCACCGAATCCGAGTTCAGCGCCTGGGACTGCGAAGTGCTGTTGAAGACCCCGGTCGAGGCGAGGAAAGAGCCCGTGCTAATGGTGGCGTTGGGGCCAAATATAAGCCCGCCGGGCGAGAACAGCCACACACCGCCATTGGCGCTCAGGCTGCCCAGAATGGACTGAGGGCCGCCCCCGGTGACGACATTGAAGGCGATCGCGCTTTTCGACGGCTGCACGAACGTCACGTGCTCGGTGCTGGCGATACCGAACGAATTCCAGTTGATGACGACGCGGGTGTTGTTGGTGAGCTGGTTGACGGTCAGCGTGGAGCCGCTGGTGTTAAACGTCGCGGCTGTACCCGTGCCATTAGCGCCAGCGATCACGGGGGCCTGCGGCAATGCGTAGGCGGCGGACGCGCCAGAGCTGAGCAAGGCGGCCAGGCCGCTTACGACGAAGGACCGAACGCCGAGGATAGGCCGGGGGTGGTGACGGATCATTTCGCGATTCCCGCTGCGATTTTTCTGTGGATGGCCGCGAAGGCGTCGTTGAGGCCGATGGTGAGGTTGACGAGCACGCTGGGGCCCGGCCTTGGCTCGCCGAGGCCGAGCGGCGCGGCCAGGGGCTGGGCGTAGACCAGGTCCATGTGCGCGATGGTGTTGAGCTGGAACCGGGCGCCGCCGCCGACCGAGCTTAAGGTGCGGTGTTGGAAGGCGGCGACGCCGTCATTCCACAGGCTGATCACGTCGTAGAAGGCGAACGGCTCGATCTGGAGGTCCTTGGTGACCCCGAACGGGCCGACGCGCAGCTCGGTGGAGACCGCCACCGCGCTGTCGCCAAGCGCCGCGCCCGGCTGATAGCCGCGGCCGATGGTCAGGTTGCCGACCGAGTACTGGTCGGGTGTGGTCAGCGGCCGGCCGGAGTATTGCGAGTCCAGCCGGGCATCGATGCGCAGGTGTTCGAAGCTGGCGGTCTCCAGTTCGGCGCTGCCGCGGAAGATGGTCGCCTGCGGGTCGGCGCCAACGCGTGACAGGCCGGGGTCGCCAGGGCGGCTGGCGTTGGCGATGGCCACGCCCTGCCGCACCTCGGCGGAGAACGCCAGCCGCCCGAGCGGGCCGCGCTTTTCGCCGCTCGCGGTGAAGTCCACGACGCGCAGCCGGTCGTTGCTCAGGCCCACCGACGAGAACACCCGGGTCGACTGGTTGGTGGCTTCTAGCCCCAGGTCGACCAGCAGATCGGCGTCCGGCCGCTCCCACAATGGCTGGGAGATCTCGCCGCGGAGCGTGGTGACGTCCTCGGCGATAGCCAGCGGCGAGAGGTTTCCCTTCGGATCCGCGACGCCGTACAGGGCCGAGACGGTGACCGCGGTGCCCAGGCTGTTCAGACGCTGCATGTAGCTGCCACGGATCAGCACCTGCCGCCCGACCGGCGCCGAGGTGTAGACCTGCCCGGAGAGCTGGTTGCCGTATTGCGTCGTGCCGTAATAGTCAGCGCCCAGCAGCACGCCCCAGGGTCCGACCGGGTCGGCATAGAGGTCGTTGACGTTGACATAGAAGCGCACGTCGCTGGGCCGCTGGGCGTCGATGACCAGGTCCATGCCGCCGGGCTCGCTGCCGCGGCGCAAGGTTCCGGACATCGAAAGCCCAGGAACCTGCTTGGCCAGCTGGTAGGCGGTCTCGACATCACCAATCGACAGCGGCCTGCGGTTGACCAGCGGCTGCAGCGCCGCGGTCGCCTGGCGCCGCGCGGCGATGTTGGAGCCCAGCACGGTCAAGTCGGAGATGCGCCCCTCGACCACGTCGAAATTGACGATGCCGTCCTTGACCTCCTGCACGCGCAGCACGACGGCGACGAAGGGAAAGCCGGCGCTGGCATAGATGGCCTCGGCGCGATGGCCAATGCCGCGCAGGTCGGCGAGGCTGACCGGCTTGCCCTGGAGATCCGTCCAGGCCGGCCGAAGGCTGGCCTCGGGCAAGGCGACCGCGCCGTTGAACTTGGCGCCGCGCAGGGTAAGCCGGACCCTCTGGTCCTGATGCGGGTTTGGGACCGCAGCGGTTGGCAAGTTGAGGGGCGACGAGACGGGCGGGGCAGGGGTGGGCAGCGCCTGGGTGGGATCGTTGTGCGACAGTGGCGCGTCGGCCGCGTCAGCCGCGGGGGCGGTCCAGATCAGCGCAGCGGCCAGCAGCATGCCCGCGGTGGCGACGAAGCTTTCACGCCGCGCGCGCCGGCTTTGCCGTGCGCACCGAGCCCTCAGAGACAACAATCGAAACCCCACGGCGAAGGGTGGAAAGGTAACACCTGTTCCGCGCCCGTTCAAACGCCGTCTCGCCCGGCCGAAGCCGATCAGAAACGGAGAATTCTCATATTTTGCCAGGAGCTTGTACCACATAGTGGGCTGGGCGGCGACATTGTCTCGTGGCCGCTGTCTTGGCGTAGTGTCGCAGATCAGACGTTCGAGCGCAGGGTCGGCAGCCTTCGCGCGACGGTATTTCAACATTCGGTTGCCTCGCGTCCGACGCGACGGTAGCGATGTTGCGACCAGCCCGCATGGTTCAAATGAACTAGAGGTGGCGGACAAGCAGGGAGCTCCTCAGCCAATCAGGAGGGCCTGCGTCCGCAAAGTGCTGCCTTACTTTCGGACAGCGAAAACGAACATTCTGGGGGATTACCTACTTCGCCAAATCTAAATTGACGCCTCCTTAGTGGACACTTGCCCACTAACACTTAGATGCCTGTGGGGAGGGCGTTGTCATTTGTTTTTGGCGCTAAGGAATCTTCGCAAATCGACGCACTACGGCAGTACCGTTCTGGCTAAACTGGTAGGCGGTGTAGAGCGCACGGCAAAAGTGCCCGACATTGACGTCCAGACGATCCCAGAACTTCCGCTGAGCCGGATCGCAAGCATCCGGCGCCAGCCGGTGGTGCCATGCGCAGAGAGGACAACACGCCGCGTCGCTCGGTCGTCTGCCGAGCGCTGGCCCCCTAAGGTCGGTATGCTTCTGGTGAGCAGCCTCGATTGGGTTCGAGATCGGAGATCCGAACCCGCGCCGCGGTTCTCCCTCGATCAAGCAAGCGATGCACGGCAAGCAATCATGCAACCAGGCCAGATAGCCGAGGTCTCGCTCGCGCGGGCGGCGCTGCCTCGGGGCCGTCGGTGCGACCTGGGTCGGCCGGCTCTGCTTCGACCGCTCGCGCGCCGAGCGCTGGATGCGCCTGACTTCGGCAATCTTCGCCCGTTCCTCGACGGTGAACCTCATGCCATAACCTGATGGAGTCGATGGACTTGGCGACCATCCACCGGTTCAGGCTGCCACCGCCGCCGCGTTTTTGAGTTTCGCCCTTGCGGCTTCGAGTTCTTTCTTGAGCGCCAAGGCGTCGGCGGGCGATCGCGCCCAATAGTCCCTCAAGGCTTCGCGGTTGATACTCTCGAACCAATCCAGCTGCGCCGGCGACTGGTAGTCGCGGACGATCTCCAGGGCTCTGTCGACGATCAGACCCATGGGAACGTTGGTGAGGGGTGCGTCAGGCGCGAGTTGGAACAGGATGGAGTCCTTGCCGCCGATCTGCCGCAAACGCTCCGTCATGTTAGCCTGTTGAACCATTTCGCTGGGCGAGAAGTCTCGGACCACCGCCTGGTCGAGCTCGGCGCGCTCGTAAACGGACGACAGGTCCTCCGGGAAGGCTTTGCGCAGAGCTTGAGCTTCAGCGCATTTGGCGGCCATCACGCGGCCCATCTTGGTCCAGCTTCCTTCGAGCATCTGGGCCCCGGTGGGGACCCACTTCCCCCGCTCATCCTCACCCCACTCGTCCTTGATCGGAGCGAACTCGTCCCAATAGGCGACACCTGATACCGGACGCCAACGCCCGTTCACGCCTTCCTGCATGTAGATCTTAACGGCGGCCTTGACCAAGCCGAGCGGATTGAGCGGCCCTTTCAGCTCTTGATCGTAGCTGTAGACCGGCTCTCTCTCGTCGGGCCTGTAGCGCCCGCTGCGCGCCGCAATCGCCCGCATGCCGTCGATGCCGACGATGGTCACCACTCGCCGCTTGTCGCGCCTGTCCTTGTTGAAGACCAAGGCGTGGATCTGCTTGCGGAAGGGGTCGAGGCCGGTATGCCTAGCGATGGTCATAAAAAGATCGAACTCGTCATTGTCGCAGTCCTTGGCGACAGTGCGATGGATGAGCCGCATCTGTTCGGCCGTGTAGTTGCCGCCCGGCCGGATAAGGGTCATCGAGTTCATGGCTTAGCGCTCCCGAATAGTGAGGGTGGGCGGGCCGGCTTCGAGGTGGGCGCCGGGGATTTCAGGCGGCAGGACCGCTAGCGCCTGGGCGCGGGCTCCAGGATCTTGCGGCAAGGCGGCGATCGCCTCGGCGCGCGCCGCAACCCGCGCCTTCACCGCCTCGGCCAAGGCGCTTCTGTCCAGCTTTGGGTCGCCCGCCTTCCAGTAGCTGGAGGGGATCGCCGCTTCGTCGTCGATGATCAGCTTTGCGGCGCGCGCCGATAGGCTGAGGGTGGCGACGGAGCGCCTTAGGGACGGCAGCTCGGCGATCACCATGGCCTGGGTGATCAGGGTGCGATCCTGTTCCGCTAGTCTCTCAAACCGCTCCCGGCGACCACGCATCGTCTCGATGTGCTGAGCGGCGCCTGCAGCAAGCGCGGTGTTCTCCGCACGCCGAGCGATCAGCCGGTCGATGATCTCGAACAGATCGGTCTCGCCTTCGATCATGTCGGTCAGAAGCTCGCTATCGTCAGTCGCGACTGCGGCGATCGATTCTCTCACGGCCAGCGCGGCGCGCGCCGCCTTGATCGGGTCGAGCTCGAAACGGAATCGGCCATTAGCGGCCTTATCCAGGATGACTGAGTTCTCTGCAGCATCGGTCATCGGACCCTCCAAAATGTTGTGAATGGGGGTGCGCGTCTGCGCGGCGCGCTCGGGGGGCATCACTGCGCGCCACCGGCCCGAGCTCGGCCCGCCAACAGGCCATGTCGTCCATGAGCTCCAGCAACGCGCAGCCGAGGTTATCCGGACCCCGGTCGCGGACCGCTTCCTGTAAGCCGGTAAAGGCTAGGTTTGGCGAGCAAGGGCCGGTCCGGATCGAACGCCATTCGCTATCGCGAACCCGCCTGATACCGAAGAGCAGTAGTGACGCCCAACCGTCTGGGCGTCCCGCATCAAGCCAGTTGATCGCCACCCGGGCCAACCTGTTCGGCCACGAGTTCGGTACGTCGCTGCGCCGGCCGTTCTGGCTTACAGCGTAGAATGCGACTCCTTGAAGATCGAATGCGGCCCGACGGATCGCTGCCAGTCGCTCCGGATCGTTCGCCTCGTCCTGGCCGCAGCAACCGCGATTGAAGTCCGCGGACTTCCCGATCCAGAAGCTGTTGCAATGGCCGCAACGGAAGACGTCCTCCCATTGAATTTCTATGGCGCACTGGCCAGAACTCAAGCCGGGAACCTGCCCGAGTTGTGGCACGACGCTCACGCGAATCAGCTCGGCGACGGCGTTGGCTAGGTCCTCTGCTTCGGCCTGCCCCGATCTGGCCAGGTGCGGGCGCATGATGATGCTCGGCTGGGTATCGACACATATGCGGGACATCAGCGCGCCCCCTCGATGCGGGCTTGAGCGCGGACCACCGACCCGGCCTGCCCCAGGGCGTCGTCAGCCAAATCACAGAGCTGGTCGATCAATTCGGCTTTAGACGGTCGCCCCTGGATATAGTTGCCGGACTGCGCCGCGCAGGTGATCGTGCAGGCTAAGACAGCGATGGCCTCGGCAACCCTATTGAGCAGCGCCTCGTCGTGCTCCAGGTCGCGATTGTTCACACCCTCGAAGCGGTGGGCGCTGTCGGCGTAGTCATAGGAGGCAGCGGCGCGGTCGCGGAACAGCGACAGGGGAACCGTCTCGGCGGTGGAAATCTCTGGGCGCGTCCGTTGGGGGTGCATCTGTTCCTCGTCCAATCGCTAAATGGTCGGTACAACGGCCTGCTCAGAAGACCGATTCGGTGCTGAGCGTTCCTTAACTGGTACTCTAGGTACCATAAAGACCTTTGTCAAATGATCACCGGGTTGCAAATCAGATGCGCGCGAGCAGCGCTAAGGTGGACCTCAGCCCAGGTCGCGACTTCAGCCGGCGTCGGCATCCAGACTGTGAAACGCTTCGAGGCGTTTGACGGGGTGCCGCCGAGCCGGTCCTCCTCGTTAATGGCAGTTAGAGGCGCCATGGAGGCCGCTGGCATCGAATTCATCGGCACCCCTGACGATCGCCCGGGGATACGGATCGGGAAAATGCTCTGAGGGGAGACCCTCCCATTCATCCTCGCCGAAGACCGCTAGACCGGCCATGGAATTTGGATGCGTCGAGTCATAGGCTCGCGCGATGACGGCCCAGCGAAATGCGCCAGGCAACCCTCGCCCGATGGGCCCCCAAGACAAAACGGATTTGATTGCCGACACTTTGCCGAAGCACAGATTCAGTTAGTCCGTTCACAGACTAGAAAACAACAGTTAGTGCCGGTCACGGTTTACGGCTGCTCGATACTGATGACCGCGCCCAGCCGCTGTCCAGCTTCGAGACCATGACCCTGGCGCCGCTTGCGTGAAGCGTCAGCTGCTGGTTCTCGAGGGCTACGAGCGCAAGGTCCGCCCGCGCCGCAAGAGGCGTTCCGGCGCTGTATGTGTGATTTGGCGAAGCGAACCCAAGGGCCGGCTGCGGCCGCCGCCTTCAGCAGGACGTCCCGGTGGTCAGAAGACGGCCGAGAGGGCGTCAGACGTCACCCTGCACCGCGCGCTGGTCTTCAGGTCCTCGTGGATGACCACCCAGAGGCCGAGACCAATGTCAGCTTCGGACCCAAGCACCCGAAAAATGGCACGTGCCTATTCGTAGCCGGCGCGGATGGCGGTGAACTGGGCGAGGTCGCTCCCGGCGCAAGGCGAAGTCGGCGCGGCCGAGCCCCAGAAAGGCCGCCACGGTGCCGACCCGGGGATCTCTCGCGCGAACCCGACCAGGTCGTGTGTGGCTATTTCACTTTGCCGATCGCGGAGCTACTTGCGCTCAAGGTAGTCGCGGCGGGCGAATAGGCCCGACACGCCGCGTTCGTCGACGCCCTCCGTAGGGCAGTGGTGTTGACTTAGAGCGGAGTGCGTTTGCACCATGCGGCAAGCGGCGATAGCCTCGCTTGTTTGCCAGGGCGTTCGCGCCGAAATCGGGGGATACCATGAAAAATCGACTTGCCATTCTGGCTCTGGCCGGCGCGCTGATGACCGCGTCGGTCGTGCACGCAGAAGACCGACATGTCGTCATCATCAACGAGACCGACCACACAATTGTCAGCTTCTATGCGTCCAACGTCGCCGCCACCACTTGGGAGGAAGACATCCTGGGCCAAGACACCCTGCCGCCCGGCCATGACGTCAAGATCAACATCGACGATGGCTCCGGCCATTGCCTCTATGACTTCAAGGCCAAGTTCGACGATGGCACGAATACGGTTAAGCACAACATCAATGTCTGCGAGATAAGTTCCTACCGCTATACCGAATAGCCTTGGAATTGGGGACATGTGCGCAGTTCAAGCTCGGCGCCAGGTCCGAGGCGAAAAGGCGTACGTGTCCCCAATTTAGGGCCGAACCGTCGCCTCCAACACGGACGCCGCGCGGTCGATGAAGGCCTCGCGTTCCGGGCCACGCAGGGGTTCGTCGCGGATCAGGCGTTCGACCAGGAAGCCGATATAGATCGCCGCCAGCACCCGGGCGCGGGCAGGGGCGTCGTCGCCGCCGAGCCAGTCGCGGATGGGACCCAGAAAGCGCTCCTGGATGGCGACGTTCAACAGTGGCGCGGTGGTCGGCGAGGTCGCCGCGCGCAGCAGGAACTGGAAGGTGTGGCTGCGGGCTTCGTCGGCGCTGGCCGGGCCCGCCATCATCGTCGCGACCTCGCGCGAGAAGGCCTGTCGGTTCTGGCCGTGCGGAAAGTTGGGCCGGAACGAGGCCTTCAGCGCCTCGGTGAACAGCGCCTCCTTGCCGCCGAAATAGCGCTTGATCAGGGCGACATCGGCGCCGGCCTCGGCGGCGATGTCGCGCAGCGAGGTCAGGTCGTAGCCGGAGCGCCCGAACTGGGTCTTGGCCGCCTCGAGGATCGCCGCGCGGGTCGCCTCGGCGTTGCGCTTGCGCGGCGCGGAACGTGCGCGGCCGAGGGTCGCGATGTCACTCATGCCGACGTCCTGGCCCGGCCGGCGATCAGGCCCGGGCCGGGATGACGACGCGCATGCTCTCGTAGCCGTGCACGAACGACGAGAAGCCGCGCACCGGCTCTTCCACCAGTTCGATCCGCGGGAAGCGCTTCAGGATCTCTTCCCAGATGATGGTCAGCTGCATCTCGGCGACGCGGTTGCCGACGCAGCGGTGGACGCCGAAACCGAACGACATGTGCTGGCGCGGCCGTTCGCGGTCGACGATGAAGGCGTTGGGGTTCTCGATCTTGCTCTCGTCGCGATTGCCCGAGATGTACCACATGGCGACGTTATCGCCTTCCTTGATGGTCTTGCCGCCGAGTTCGACATCGCGGGTCGCCTTGCGCCGCATGTGCGCCAGCGGGGTCTGGTAGCGGATGGTCTCCGACACCATCGGCAGGACCAGGCCCGGATCGGCGCGCAGCTTGTCGTACTGGTCGGGGTTCTTGTTCAGGTGGAAGATGCTGCCTGAAATGGTGTTGCGGGTGGTGTCGTTGCCGCCGACGATCAGCAGGATGACGTTGCCCTGAAAGGTCATGAAGTCCATCTCGCGGGTGGCGGGATTGTGCGCCATCATCGAGATCAGATCGGTTCCGGGCTCGGCGTCGACGCGCTCGTCCCACAGCGTTTTGAAGGCGGCGAAGCACTCCATCATCGCCTCGCTCTTGTGCTGCCAGCTCTTCACCGGCCCGTGGCCCGGCTGGTTCATGATCATGTCCGACCACCAGGGCAGCTTGCGGCGCTGCTCGAACGGGAAGTCGAACAGCGTGGCCAGGGTCATCGCGGTCAGCTCTTTCGATACCAGGTCGACCCAGTCGAACTCCTCGCCGATCGGCAGCGAGTCGAGGATCTCGCCGGCGCGTTCGCGCACCAGCGGCGACATGGCGCCGATGTTGGAGGGCGCCAGCGTCGGGCTCACCGCCTTGCGCGCCGGCGTGTGCTCGGGCTCGTCCATGGTGATGAAGCCGGCGCCGCCGCGGCGCTGCGGAATCTCGGCCCCGGGGTTGGCCTCCTGCCAGATTTTCTCCTGCTCGGCGATCGCCTCCAGGTTCGGTAGGGTGATGCCGGACGCCGATGAGAAGACCTCGTGGTTGGTGTCGACCGCCATGATGTCGTCCCAGGTGGTCACCGACCAATAGGGTCCGAACTCGCTCTCGGCCGTGAAGTGCACCGGGTCCTCGGCGCGCAGGCGCTCGAAGACGGGCCACAGCGTGTCGTCCCGAAAGCGCTCCACCTTGGCCGGATTGAGCTCGGCCAGCGGCGTGGCATAGGCCTCCGCGGCGGCCTGATCGGCATCGACCTTCACAGCGACGTTCATGGCTTCACTCCCTTGGGCGCGCGCAAATTGCTCGTCCGGCCTGCACAAGTCAATTGGCGTTGACTTGCGAAGAGCGTCAGGCCGGATGGGTGATGAATGTGCTGGCTTCCGGCGTGTTCGGGCTGATCGCCATCGGGCAGGCGAACCCAGGAAGCACCGCGACGTCGTAAAGCTCGCCAATGGCGCCATCGATGCGGAACCAGTCGACACAGGTCCGCTTGCGCAGATCGAGGATCTGGATCCCGCACCAGGCGTCGGAATCGGCGGCGGCGAGGCGCTGGTCGAGGGCCAGGCCCTCGAAACGCTTGTAGCGCGGCTTGGAGAGGGCGACGAAGGCGAGGTCGCCATGAAAGGCCAGGCCGCGGACGAAGCCCGGGCAGAAGACGCGCGGCTCGAAGGCGCCCGGTCGCGGACGCGCCGTTGTCGATTGCGGCCGATGCACGACGCCCAGCTCGCCGGTTCCCGAGTTCAGCACCCACAGTTCGCCGCCATGCAACCGGGGCGAATGCGGCATGGACAGGCCCTCGCAGATCACCGCATTGCGCGCCACGTCGATCACCACGCCGCCGCTGGCGCGCCGGTCGCGCCAGCCGTCGATGGTGTCCGACCGGCTGACCGCTGTGACATAGGCGGGTTGGCCCGCCTCCATCGCCAGACCGTTGAGGTGGCAGCGGTCCTCGTCCACCAGGCCGCTGATGAAGGGCGGCCGCCAGATCGGCTCGAAACTGTAGCGCTCGGAAACCGCGGCCAGGCAGTTGTACCGGGTGTTGACGAACAGGACGCGTCCATCGGCGTCGAGGCCGACGTCGTGTCCGCTGAGGCTGCCGGTCATGTGAATGGTGCGCGGCATGTAGCAGGCGTCGAACGCCTGATTGACCTGCTCGCCCGCCTCCAGAACGTTCTCGAAGCGGATGATCCTGCCGGCGTCGCACAGGGTCAGAGTCGAGCGCCGTCCGGGCCCGCAGTCGGGATCGACCGCCATGCCCATCGGCTGGCCGAGGGCGGTCTGGTGCACGTGGATGCCGCCGTCCACGGAGCGGCCGAGCAGGTAGAGGAAGCCGGACTGGTAGGAGGTGAAGGCCAGCGAGACGCCCAGCTGCGCCAGTCGGGCGAACAGGCCGGCCGAGTGGCTGTACTCGACAGGAGCGGCGTCCGGCGTCGCGCCGGCTTCGGCCGCCATGGCGTCGAGCGCCTCATTCGAACTCATGGTCGCCTTCGCCTTCCGCCGCAAACCGCTTGCCGGCAGTCTGCAACGACCACGCGCGCGGATTCAACGGAATGCGCCTGGTTCGGCGGAAATCAGAACGTCAGCCTGATACCGGCCGACACGGACTGGTCGCTCCAATTGCTCGACACGGTGGCGTCGTACTTGATGAACGCGGTGAAGCGGCGTTTCTGCGCCGACAGGCCGGCGCCCAGGATCGCGGTGTTGGGATTGAGGGTCAAACCGTTGCCGGCGAAGACCGTGCCGTCGGCGGCGGTGAGCGTCTGGCCTCCACCGCTGGCCGCCGCCTGGTCGTAGCGGTAGCCGACCATCACATAGGGCGTGATGGTGGTTCCGCTGGCGGTCGTGAACGGCCGGGCCAGGTCGACAGCGGCGAACGGTTCGACGCCGGTGAAGCTGGTCGCCCCGGCCTTGACGCCGAACCCGTGCAATTGCCCGTCGTGCTCGTTGAATGCGGCGCTACTGACGTTCGATACGACGAGGCCGGCGATCGGGGTTACGGCGAAGCCTTCAAGCGACAGCGGGATCGCGATCTGCGCGCCACCCGTAAAGGCATCGCTGCCCCAGGACGCCGTAACCGGACCGACGCCCGTCGCTCGTCGGCTGCGGTTCCAGGCGTGAGCATAGCTGACCGCCGCGCTGATCACCGCGCCGCCGGCGGCCTCGGAACCGTACAGACTGACACTTACGCTCTGCTGGCTGGCCGAGCCGCCCGTGCTGTCGGTCAGCGTGGCGCTGTCGTAGCCGATCGCGGCCCCCAGACGCCCGCCTCGACCGACGGCCGCATCGCCTCCGGCCGCCAGACCATAGTCGAACGCTCGGAAAGGGTCGCTTGCGCTCAGCCATGACCCTCCAAGGCGGGCCCATCCTCCAGAGCCGCCGCCGGTGGCGTTGTCGAACCGGTCGCCGGTCTCGGTGGACAGGCCACGAAGCAGGAGCCCCGAGAGCGCGTCCTGATTGGCTTGCGCGAACACAAGCGCCTGAGCGCTGAACAATTGCCGGTCGTGCGGCGGTACGAGCGTGGGCGTCGGCGTTGGGGTGGGAGTCGGCGTCGGTGTTGGAGTTGGAGTTGGAGTTGGAGTTGGGGTTGGGGTTGGGGTCGGCGTTGGAGTTGGAGTTGGAGTTGGAGTTGGAGTTGGAGTTGGAGTTGGCGTCGGCGTTGGAGTCGGAGTTGGCGTTGGCGTTGGCGTTGGGGTCGGTGTTGGCGTCGGCGTCGGCGTCGGCGTCGGCGTTGGGGTCGGAGTCGGAGTGGGCGTTGGCGTTGGCGTCGGCGTTGGGGTCGGCGTTGGAGTCGGGGTTGGCGTTGGCGTTGGGGTCGGTGTCGGCGTTGGAGTCGGAGTCGGAGTCGGAGTCGGAGTCGGAGTTGGGGTCGGTGTCGGCGTTGGGGTCGGGGTCGGCGTCGGGGTTGGCGTTGGAGTCGGGGTCGGAGTCGGAGTCGGAGTGGGCGTTGGGGTCGGTGTCGGCGTCGGCGTCGGGGTTGGTGTCGGCCCGAGGACAAGGTTGGCGGCGGTCGAGGTGTAGGACACGCTTTCGGCCAGACCGGTGGGGACCGAGGATCCGGTCTTGGGCGTCACGGTGGTGAAGGTTCCGGTCAGCGCGGCGCTGGTGAGGAAGGTCCTCGATCCGGGACTATAGGCGCCGGACGCGTAGGCGAAGTTGACCGTGCCGGCCAGGCTTGCGGCGCCCGATACATTGACCAGGTCGATGGTGGTAGGCGTGACCCCGACGATCAGCCTGCCGGTTGAGGTCTGGCTATAGGTCCCGGTGATGGTCACGGTGTTGCCGCCGAGCGGACCGTTGGTCAGGTCAAGCGTGCCGGCGTTGTCGAACGCCAGGCTTCCCGCCGTCGCCGAGATCGTCGGGTTGACGCCGTTGCCCGCGAAAAGGGTCGAGGTGGCGTCGATATTGACCCCGGTCGCGTTGCCGAGGGTCAAGGGGCCGGTCAGCGTCCATTGCGTGGCGTCGTCGAAGTTGACCGTCGACCAATGGATCAGGTTCACCCCCAAAGCCGGGTCGTCCGCGAAGCCGTTCATGGGCGAGCCGAACGAGCCGCCCATGAACTGCACATTGTCCATGGTCAGCACATTGCCGGCGCCTGTGCCGGCAGCGATGTGGGTGACGCCCGAGAGGTTGGTCGACGTCAGGTTGGCGAGGGTGACGAGGGAGCCGCCGCTTGTGCCGAACTCGCCCAGATTGATGAAGCCGGTGAGGTTGCCACCGCTGAAGTTCACCGCGCCGCCGTTGAAGGCCTGGATCGAGCCGTCCAACGCGCCGGCCTGCAGGTTCACCGTGCTGCCGAATTCCTCCAGCAGAATCACGCCGGTGATGGCGCCGGTGTTGTTCACGGTTACGGGCGTCGACAAGGCGAAAATCGCCGTGTCGCTGATGTTGCCGGAGATATTGCTGATGGCGCCCGCATTGTTGATCGTCGCCGGCGCGCCGTTGACCTGGACGCCCTCGAACAGGCCCTTCGCGCCCCCGCTCGCGGTGATGGTGAGGGTCGCAGGCCCGGCGCCGGAGATATAGATGCCATAGCCGGCCGTCCCCGTGACCTGGCCGCTGGCCGTGACCGTTGTGTTCCCGGCGCCGGTGTTCCTCACGTGGATGCCGTTGCCGCTTCCGGTGACCGCGGCCATGGCGTTCACCGTGACATCGCCGCCGCCATAGTTCCGGACGATCACCCCGGACGGGCCATTCGTGCTCGGGGAAGCGCCGCCGCTGGCGGTCACCGCGCCTGCGGTAGTGATCGTCAGCGGTCCGTTCCCGTGGTTGCTGGCCGAGACGGCATCCGCCGCCGAGGCGGTCACCGCCGCCTTGGTATAGACCGCGACATAGGAGACTTTCGCGCCGCCCTCGGCATAGACCCCGCCGCTGACATTGCCCGAGGCGGTGACGGAGACCGGTCCCGAGCCGTTGCTTTCGGCTGAGATCCCGCCGGTCACCTGGCTGGCCTTTAGGGTCACCCCGGTCGAACTGGCGCCATAGCCGGAGAGCAAAACCCCCCCGACCACCGGCGCCGTGAGGTTGGCGTAGATGGCGCCTGTCCCGACCTCCCTGGCCCTGACCCCAGCGACGTTTCCGCTGATATTGCCGGTGCTGTGGATAGTGATATTGCCCGCGCCGTAGGCGAACACGCCGTCCTTGCCGGCGCTGATCATGCCGGAGGTGGTCACGGTCACGTTGCCGACGCCCGTGCTGTCGGCGTAGACGCCGTTGACCGCGCCGGTGACGTTGGCGGCGCTGATTTCGATACCGCCATCGCCGGTGTCGGTGGCGTCGATTCCGTCGGCCGTCGTCCCCGTCACCAGGGCGGTGGTGGTCACCGAAAGCAGGCCACCACCGTGGTGGACCGCCGAGATGCCCGTCGTCCCGCTCACCGGACCGGTCGCGTCGACACTCATGGTCGTCGCCTCGCCATAATGGGTGAAGGCGTAGATGCCGACGCCCTTGGCCGCGTTGACCGTCCCGGAAGTGGAGACCGACACGGCGCCGCCTCCGTCGGAGGCTAGGTGGACGGCGTCGCCGCCCGCCGCCGAAACATTGCCCGCGATCACAGACACCCCGGTCGCGTAGGCCGAATTGGCGATGACGCTAATGCCGCCCTGGCCGCTCGCGCTCCGCTGCACGACCGGTCCGCCGGCGTTAACCGTGATGTTTCCGCGGCCAGCATTGAGAACCCGGATCCCGGCGACGTTGCCGGTAACGCACCCGGTCGTGTCCACGGTGACGTTGAATGGGACCGCCGTATTGCTGGAGGTAATATAGATCCCGTCGTTGGTCGTGCCGGTGACAGGCCCCGATGTGGTGACGGTTATCGAGCCTGAGCCGATGGTCGAGGTGTGCAGGCCATTGGCGGCGCCCGTGATCGTCGAATCGTTCGCGTCGGTGAAGGAGCCGGACCCGACGAGGTCGATCGCATCGCCCGAGGTCACGTCGATGCCGAACCCGGGCGCGGTTGTCGCGGTGACGGCATTGGCGCCGCCGAAACTGATGGTCTCGGTGGTGTCGGCGCCGCCGTTGGCGGGACCGGAGCAGACGATGGTCGCGCCGGTCGTACAACTGCCTGCCATGGCCAGGCCGGGGTTGGCCATGATCAGGCCAGCCAACGCGGTTCCGATCAGCAGACGGTCATGCCGGGAGACGATCGGACCCCTGGCAGGGGCCGCCAGGCCCGTCTCGGCCCCCAGGCCATGGTGCGGAAATAGCCAGACGCGCTGCAAACCTCGACCCCCGTCCAAGGGCCCCGCCAGCGCTGCGCCGCGCGCACGCCTCGGTCCCTGACGGATACGGTGGCGTACGCGCCGAACGCGCGCATCATTCGTATGCACTATGCCGGCAGCCTGGCCGCATGGCGGCCAGGGCAGCAGACCGCCGTCAGGGAACCAGGACGACGCGGCCGATCACCTTGCCGGCCTTCAGGTCCTCCATCACCGCGTTGGCGGACGACAGCGGCGCTTCCCGGACCGGGATCGGATCGACCTTGCCGGCCCGGACCAGCTCCATCATCGCCTCGGCCTCGGCCAGCGAGCCGACATAGGAGCCGCCGATGGTGATCGCGCGGATCGGAAACATGGGGATCGGCATGCTCATGGCCCCGCCGAACAGGCCGACCACCACCACCCTGCCGCCACGCCGCACCGCCTGGGTGGCGAAGGCGAAACTGGACTCCGATCCGACGAAATCGACCACGCCGAGCGCGCCGCCCTCGGTGTCGGCCATCAGTTTCTTCAGCGCCTCGGGGTCCTTGGTGTTGTAGGCCGCCTTGGCGCCTGCGCCCATCGCCGCCTGCAGCCGGCCCTCGTCGATATCGGCCACCAGCGGCCCCTTGCCGAACAACAGCTTGGCGAACTGCACCCCCATCATGCCGACGCCGCCGGCGCCGACCACCAGCACATCGTCCTTCGGCCCCAGCGCCGGGATCTTGCTCATCGCGCCATAGGCGGTCAGGCCCGAGCACATGTAGGTGGCGGCCAGCCCCGGCGGCGTCGCGCCATAGTCGATCAGGTAGCGCGGGTGCGGGACCAGCACGTGGCTGGCGTAGCCGCCGGGCGTGCCGGCCGAGCAGCCGAGGTTGCGCGGAGCGTTGCAGTAATTCTCCTCGCCCCGATCGCAAGCCGCGCAATGGCCGCAGCCGATCCAGGAATAGACCGCACTGTGCTGGCCGATTTCGACGCCGGTCGCGTCCGGTCCGAAGGCGATCACCTCGCCGGCGACCTCGTGACCAAGCGTGTGGGGCAGGGGCAGCCTCAGCGGCAGCCTGGCCTCGCCGCCCATGCCGAAGTAGCCGTCGTGGATGTGAATGTCGGAGTGGCAGACGCCGCAATGTTCGACGCGCACCAGAACCTCGGTCCCCGTGGGCTCTGGCGTCGGCTGCTCGAGCCGCTGCAGCGGCTTGCCGAACTCGGTGATGGCTTCGCAGTACATGGCGTTCCTCCTGAAGGCGGGCTGTTTTCGAGGATATACCGCGCAACCGCCGCGCCTGCGATCGTCCTCGGCGACTTGGCGGCCGACCCACGCGTCCGCATCTGATATGGAGAGCCATGAGCACCGAAATCGAGCCCTTCCACGCCATCTCGGTCAGTCGCCTGGCGCATGCGCTGAAGGCCGAGGGCCGCTCCATCCTGCATATGGAGTTCGGTCAGCCCTCGACCGGGGCCCCGCGCGCCGCAATCGAGACCGCTCACCGGGTGCTGGACGCCGACGGCATGGGCTATTGGGAGAGCCCGGCGCTGAAGGCGCGGCTGGCCCACCATTACGACGAGACCTATGGCGTCAAGGTCGATCCCGAGCAGTTCATCATCACCTGTGGCGCCTCGCCGGCCCTGGTGCTGGCGCTCACCTCCAGTTTCGCGCCAGGCGACCGCATCGCCATGGCCCGGCCGGGGTACGTCGCCTATCGCAATACCCTGCGGGCGCTGCACATGGTCCCGCAGGAGATCGCCTGCGGGCCCGAGACCCGCTTCCAGCTGACCGCCGCGGCCCTGGAGGCGCTCGATCCGGCGCCGGATGGCGTCATCATCGCCAGCCCGGCCAACCCGACCGGGACCATCATCGCCGCGGCCGAGCTGGCCGCCATCGCCAGGGTCTGTCGCGCGCGTGGCATCCGGATCATCTCCGACGAGATCTACCACGGCCTCAGCTATGTCGAGCCGGCCAGGTCCATCCTCGAGTTCGAGCCGACCGCCCTGGTGGTCTCCAGCTTCTCGAAATATTTCAGCATGGCCGGCTGGCGGCTGGGCTGGCTGCTGGTTCCGGCCGAGCATCAGCGGCGCGCGCGCACCTTCGTTGGCAACCTCTTCCTGACCGCGCCCTCGCTCAGCCAGCACGTCGGCCTGACTGCGCTGGACTGCCGCGACGAACTGGACGGCAACCTCGCCGTCTATCGCCGCAACCGCGCCCTTTTGCTGGCGACCTTGCCAGGGCTAGGCCTGGGCGCCATCGCCCCGCCGGACGGCGCCTTCTACATCTACGCCGATATCGGCCACCTGACCGACGACAGCCTGGCCTTCTGCAAGACCCTGCTCAACGACACCGGGGTCGCCACCGCCCCCGGCGTCGACTTCGACCCCGACTGCGGCCGCCACTTCATCCGCCTCAGCTTCGCCGTCTCGACCCCGCAGGTCGAGGACGCCCTGGCGCGCATGACGCCCTGGTTCGAGCGCCTGCCGGCGCTGGAGCGGGCGACGTTGGGCGGCTAGCCGCTCAGCGTCCTGGCCTTGGCCGCGCTATGTCGGTTGAAACAAGCGCCGCGACACTGCACCCTCGCGCGAAGCCATGTCCCCTTCGCGCACCACCGTTGCTCGTCGCCCGCCGGCAGAACCGCCGCGCCCTCGCCCGCGCGCCGAACTCTCCCGCGCGCGAATCTTAAGCGCCGCGCTCGATCTGATCGATGAGAAGGGGCTGAAGGCGCTCAACATGCGCGACCTCGGCGTCGCGCTCGGCACCTCGACCATGGGCGTCTATCGCCATTTTCACAACAAATCGGAGCTTCTGGACGCGGCGGTCGACCACGTCACCGAGGGCTTCGCGCCGAAGGCCATGCAAGGCCCGTGGCAGGCGCAGGCCAGGGCGCTTAGCCTCGGCGTACGCGCCGCCATGCTGGCCCACCCGGAACTCGCTGACCTCATCGGACGCGAACTCCGCCGCTCACCCACCTCGCTCAGGGTCAACGCCGCCATCATCGAACGGCTGCACGTATCGGGTCTGCCCCGCTCCTTGCTGGCGGCCGCCTACTGGACGATCTCCAGCTACACGACCGGCTATACGCTGCTGGAGGCGCAGACCTACCGGCATCGCCCCCGCACGGAGCCGCTGAAGCCGGGTCCCCAGCGGGTGCGCAAGCTGGCCGCCATGCTGCAGGCGGTGGAGGACATTCCCGCCGAGGCCATGCGCGACGCCGCCCAGGTGCTGGCCCGGCCGCTGGACGACGAGCAGTTCCTGTTCGGCCTCGACTGCCTTATTCGCGGCCTTGAGGACAAGGTCCCGGCGGCGGCTCAGACCGAGGCGTAGACCGCCTCGATCAGCCCCGTGAAGCGCGGGTCGGGGCCGTCTTGCGCCTCGCGCATGAAGTTCATCGCGTAGGCCACCCCCAGCCCCTTTTCCGGATCGGCGAAAGCGAAGGAGCCGCCCCAGCCGTGGTGGCCGAAGGTGGTCGGATTGGGACCATAGGCGCCCATGCCGCGATTGATGGCGAAGCCGACGCCCCAGGTGATCGGAAAGCGGAGCACCAAATCCTCATTCTCGATCTGCACCGTGGTCGCGGCGTCGAGGGCCTGGCGGCTGACCAGCTCCGTCCCCTTGATGCGCCGGTCGGTCGCCAAGGCCGAATACAGGCTGGCGAGGCTGCGGGCATTGCCCTGGCCGCCGGCCGAGGGCGTGCCCTGGGCCCGCCAATCGCGGCGGTTGGCGAACTCGGCGCTCATCGGCGTGTTCTCCAGGGCCAGGCGCTGGTATCGATCCCAGGTTTCCGGCCCGCCGGACTTCGGATTGCCGTCGTGGACGACGTCGGCCACCCGGGCGTCCTCGCTGGCCGGAAGGCCCATGTGGAAGTCGACTCCGAGCGGGCCGCCGATCTCGTCACGGAAGTACTGGCCGACGGTCTTGCCGGTGACATGCTTGACGAGGCCGTCGCCAAGCGGGCCGATGACCAGGGCGTGGTAGCCGGACCTGGTTCCTGGCGGCCAGTGCGGCGCCTCGGCGGCCATCAGGTCGGCCATGCGGTCGGTGTCGAGCTGCTCGACCTCTGTGACTGGCCGCGCCGGGCCGCAGATTCCGGCCTGATGCGAGAACAGCTGCGCCACCGTGACGCCGGCCTTGCCGTTGGCCGCGAAGGCCGGCCAGTAGTCGGCCACCGGACGGCTGTTATCCAGCAGCCCCTGGTCGTTCAGGCGGGCGATGCAGAGCGCCATCACCCCTTTGGTGGACGACCAGACATTGACCAGGGTGTCGCGCTGCCACGGCCTCGTCCTGGCGGCGTCCGCATGGCCGCCCCAGAGGTCGACCACCTTTTCGCCGTGCTGTAAGATGCAGAACGAGGCGCCGATCTCCTGCTCCTCGCGGAAGTTGCGGTTGAAGGTGTCGGCCACGGCCGCGAACCTGGGCTCGTGGTGGCCGTCCATGGGCGTGTCGTTCATCAGCTGCTCCGATGCGGGGTGGGGAGAGGGCGAGATGGCGGGAACCGGTCCGTTCAGCGCGTCCTGAAGGTGAGGGTGACTCCGTAGGTCGCCGGCAGGCCGGTGAACCGGACCACCGTGTCGATCGCGCGGCTGGCGGCCGTCCAGTAGTAGGTGTCGGTGACGTTGCGGCCCCAGGCGCTCAGCGCCCAGCGGCCGTCCGCCGCCTCCACGCCGCCCCGCAGGTCCACGAGGGTATGGGCGTTCACCCGCAGGATCGGCAGGCCGCCGAGTTCGCTGTTGGTGGCGCTCTGGTAGGTGACGTCGCCGCCGACGAAGGCGTCCAGCCGGTCGTTCACCGGCCAGCGGTAGTCCACATCCGAGACGAACTGCCACTTCGGGGTATTCGGGAAGGCCTCGCCATTAAAGTCGGTCAGGGCGCCGAGTGGATTGTAGTTGATGAAGTGATCCAAGATCCGGGAGTCGATGTAGGAGCCGCCGGCGGTCACCTTCAAGCCGCGGACCGGCGCCCAGGCGAGCTGCAGTTCGGCGCCGTTGATCTCCGAATTGGGGATGTTGACCAGCTTCAGCAGCGGGCCGAGGAAGGGGTCGAGCACGTCGCCGAGGATCTGCTTGTCGGTGTAATCGTAGTGGAACGCGGCGCCGTTGAGCTGCAGGGTGCGCTCCAGCAGGGTGGCCTTGAAGCCGACTTCGTAGGCCAATACCGCCTCCTGGGTGGCGGGCCGCAGCTGGGTGGCGACGGTGGCGCCCAGGTCGGGGAAGCTGCCGGCCTTAAAGCCCTTGCTGACGTTGGCGTAGACGAGCAGGCGGGAAGTCGGCGTCCACTCACCGCCGACCCGCCAGGAGACGTTGTTCTCGTTGAGCCTGCTGCGCACCAGCAGCGGCGTGAACGTCGCGTCGGCGGTGACGCATCCGCCCGCCGCGATCGGCGGGTTGGGCCCAAGGCCTAGGCCGGCGCGGAAGACGTTCTCCAAGGTTCCGTAGTCGAGCGCCGCCACACCGTTGCCCGTGTCGGAGGTGCAGCCGTTAAAGCTGTCGTTCGCCTGGGTGTAGCGCACGCCGCCGTAGAGCTTGATCTGGTCGGTCAGGCTGTAGTCGCCGCTGGCGAACACCGCGTAGGTCGAGGCGTCCTGATTGTCCATGTCGCGGAAGGTGGTGAATAGCGGCAGGCCGAAGGGCGTGAACAGGAAGGCCAGCGTGCTCTGTGTGATGTTGTCGTAGTCGGTCTGCAGCACCCGGTCGTGGGCGTAGTTCAGGCCGACGACGAAGTGACCGCGGTCGAGCAGCGTCCCGGAGACGCGCAGCTCCTGCGATATCGATTCGATGCTGCCGAATGTGAGCTGGTTGATGCTGGACAGGGTGGTCCCGTCGATGTCCTGCAACTGGCGTTCGTGAAAGCGGCTGTAGGCGGTCAGGGAGGTCAGCACCAGGTCGTGCGGCAGGTCGTAGTCGAGCCTGAGGTTCGCCTGGAAAAAGGAATTGTGCCGGTGATAGTCGTCGCCGGGGTTGAAATCGGCGGCGGTGTCGTTGCGCGGCGCGATCGGATAGGTGAGCAGCCCCGGAATGAAGGGCGCCGCGGCCGGAATGTCGGGCAGGACGGCGATCAACTGGCCGGCCTGCACCTCGGAATGGTCGACGAAGCCGTTCAGGGTGAGGCTGGCCTTGAACCGCGCCGTCGGCGTCCAGGCCAGGGTCGCCCGGCCGTTGGTGAAGTCGATTGCGCCGTTGGTCTTGCCGGTGGTGTAGCTCTTCTGCCAGCCGTCCATGCCCTGGTGCTCGACCGCAAGGCGCGCCGAGAGCGTGTCCGTGAGCGGCCCACTGACGTAGCCCTCCAGGTCAAAAGCGTTGTAATTGCCGTAGCTCAGCTCCGCTCCCGCCTGGAAGGCGCGGGTGGGCTTGGCGGCGATGTAGTTGATCGCGCCGCCAGTGGCGTTCTGGCCGAAGAGCGTGCCTTGCGGACCCTTCAGCACCTCGACCCGCTCGAGGTCGAGGTCGGCCCCCCGCGTCTCGATCGAGAACGGGATCGGCGCTTCATCCTCGTAGATGCTCACCGTCGGCCGGCCGCCGAGGCTTATGTCGCTGAAGCCGACGCCACGCAGGGTGTAGATCGGCGAGCCGACCTGGGAATCCGAATAGACAAAAGACGTCGTCACCTTGACCAGGTCGCGCGGCTGCCTGACGCCCGCCGCCCTTAGCTGGGCGCCGGTAGCGGCGGTGATCGACATCGGAACCCTGTTGACGTTCTCCTGCCGCTTCTGCGCCGTGACGACGATTTCCTGCACCTGCGGCTCGGCGGGCGGCGGCGGGGCCGACTGGGCCTGGGCCGGCGCGGCGGCCGCAAGCACCGCGAGGGATGCCCCCGCCAGAGCGGCGCCGCGCACGGCCTGAAGCCCGAGTTGCGGTCCGGCCCCGGCCGTTTTCCGGTTGATCATCGCGATTCCCCCCTGAGCTTTGCGCGCCGCGCAGCCCGATTTTCAGAAGTTTCGGTCGCAGCGGGCCGCCTCGCCAGGGCTGCAGCCGCCGAGGGCAGGGGGACATTTTTGGACAGGCCGGAACGCCCGCGCCGGCGGCGGTGCGGCCTCAGGCGGCGAGGCGTTGCATCCGATAGGCGGAGGGGCTGAGGCCGAACCAGCGCCGGAAGGCGCGGCGGAAGCTGCGTGAATCCTCATAGCCGAGCATGTCGCCGATCTGTTCGACCGTGAGGCCGGCATGGATCAGGAACGAGGACTTCTGCATCCGCACCTCGTCGCGGATGCGGCGGAAGGAACAGCCCTCCTGTTCCAGTCGTCGCGCCAGCGTCTTGGTCGAGACCCCCCAGCGCCGGGCGACCGCCTGCTGGTCGCCCCCGTCGAGCAAGGCTGTACGGACCTTCTCGGTGAAGCCGCCGACGACCGGCCTAGGCGGGTGCAGAACCGCCATCGACAGCATATTGTACGTGCCGTCGCTCCAGCCGGCGAGGTCCCTCTGCGTGACCGGCGCCTCAGCCGCCTCGGGCGCAAACAGCAGCTCAACGTCGTCGCCAGCATGAACGATCGGCGCGCCGATGACCTCGAGCAGGGTCGAGGCCGAGGCCTTGCGAGCGGCCGGCGCGCGCACGCGCAGCACGCCGAGCGGCGCGCCGGCCAACCAGCTGAAGATCGCGTAGTGGACCGCGGCCGCGCTCTCCAGGACGATCTGGTGCAGGGCGTTGTCCGGCTCGGGCGAGCGCCAGTGCACGCTGACGCCGCCCTTGACGCGGGCGACGCTGACCCGCAGCTCGGGCATGAATATCGCCGAGGCCTCGGCGTAGGCGAACAAGGCTTCGTCGATGGTCGGGCAGAGCAGCATGCGGGCGATCATCAGGCGGGTGGAACCGGGCCTCAGCCTGTTGTCGAAGACGCAATGCATTTCGTCTTCCATAAGCACCGCATGCTCGGTGAACAGACGCCAGCAGACGTCGATCGGGACGAGCCGGTCCTCCGCCGTGGCATCGGCGTCAATGCCGTGCGCGCGCAACAGTTCTTCGGCGTGTGCGGCCGGCTGGCCGTCGGCGGCCAGATAGGTGCGCAGATCCTTCAGCGACATTCCCGGCGGCCGCCAGGCCCGGTCGGCGTCCGACATGCATCCCTCCCGCACGCTTGATCCAATCCACCCCGAGTCGATTGTGTACAACGTACGCACCCCTATGGACAAGCTTGAATCCGACTGTTAGCGTACAACGTACACAGTGAGGTCGGGGGTGGCTATGCCGGGTCGAACTACGGGCGCGAACGGCCGATTCAAGGACCGGGTCGTGGTGGTCACCGGTGCCGCCAGCGGCATCGGGCGTGCCAGCGCCTTGCGCCTGGCCGGCGAGGGGGCGGCGATCGTCGGGCTGGACTTGTCGGAAGCCGGGCTTTCCGCCTTGGCGTCCGCCATCGGCGCGCTTGGCGGCCGCTGCGAGACCATAGCCGGCGATATCACCGACCTGGCGCTGGTGGACGCCGCCATCAGCCGCGCGGTCGATGCATTCGGCGGCCTCGACGGGCTGGTCAACAATGCCGGGGTCGGAGGGCCGATGAAGCGGTTCGACGCCGTGGATCCGGCGGAGTTCGACGCCATCGTGGCCATCAACCTCAAGTCGGTCTGGTACGGCATAAAGGCGGCCTATGCGCCGATGCGCGCCCGCGGCGGCGCCATCGTCAACGTCGCTTCGATGGCCGGGCTGCGGCCCAACTGGCGCCATTCACCCTATGGCATGACCAAGGCCGGCGTGGTCAGCCTCACCCAGCATGCGGCCATGGACTATGCCTCGGCGAACATCCGCGTGAACTGCCTGTGCCCGGGTCCCGTCGACACCCCGATCTTCGAGCAGATGCAGGGCAGCATGGACGCGGCGACCTATCAGGCGGCGCGCCAGCGCGTGCAGGAGCGCACGGTGATGAACCGCTTCGGCACCGCAGACGAACAGGCGGCGGCGGTGGCCTTCCTGCTCAGCGCCGAAGCCTCCTTCATCACCGGAATCGCGCTGCCCGTCGACGGCGGCTGGTCGGTTTCGGACGGCCGCGTCCACTGACGCCTCGGCGCCACGCCGTTTCAGCGCCGAGCAGCCTCATCCTCTCGCCGGTGACCGAAACTGTCCGCCGTCGATGGCCGTTCATGACCTGTTTGGCGCCGCCCGCCCAGCCCAGAATGCCGCCGCGACAACGCAAGCGAGGGCGTCACAGGCCATGCACGACATGATCAACGCGGCGCCTGGATCATGAGCGGCCGCATCGAGGGCCGCACCGCCGTGGTGACCGGCGGCGCCAGCGGCATCGGGTTCGAAACCGCGCGCCGGTTCCTCAAGGAGGGCGCGAGCGTCCTGATCGGCGACTATAACGGCGAGGCGGGCGCCGCAGCGGCGGCGCGGCTGGAAGGCGAGGGATTCGCCGGCCGCGTGCGGTTCATGCGAACGGACGTCTCGGCGGAGGCGGATGTCGCGGTCTTGATGGACGCCGCGGTCGAGCACTTCGGCGGCCTGGACATCGCCTTCAACAACGCCGGCATCGTCGGGGCCATCGGGCCGATCACCGAGACCGACGTGGAGCATTGGGACGCGACGTTCGCGGTGATGGTGCGCGGCGTCTTTCTCGGCGTCAAACACGCGGCCCGCCACATGATCGGCCTCGGCGGCGGCTCGATCGTCAACACCGCCTCGATCGCCGGCCTGTCCACCGGTGCGCCGCCCACCGCCTATTCCGCCTGCAAGGCGGCGGTGGTGAGCTTCACCCGCAACGCCGCGAACGAGCTCGCCGAGCACCGCATCCGGGTGAACGCCGTCTGTCCGGGGATCATCTTCACGCCGCTGATGCATCACGGCCGCGAGGAGCGCGCCGAGGCGGTGGCGCGCGAGGTGCAGCCCTGGCCCGATCGCGGCGAGCCGCACCACATCGCCAGCGCGGTGCTCTACCTGGCCAGCGACGAGGCCGCCTTCGTCACCGGCGAAGCGCATGCGGTGGACGGCGGCTACCTGGCTAACGGCCTGCTGCGCGTCCACCCGCTGCCGGGCTCCAAGATCAGACCCGACTATGCCGGCATCACCTACGGCATGACCGGCCAGCCGCGCGACGTCCGCCGGCTCGGCTGACCGCCACGGCGCGCCAGCCCCGCAAGAAAGCAAGGACCAAAAAGCCATGAGACCGCCGCCCGAGGACGTTCCGGACGCCGAGCATTTCGATGTCCTCATCGTCGGGGCGGGGATCACCGGCATCGGCGCCGCTTACCACCTGGCCCATCAGGCCCCGGACAGGTCGTTCCTGGTCGTGGACGGCATGGAGAGCTTCGGCGGCACCTGGCTGATGCACCGCTACCCGGGGATACGCTCGGACAGCGACCTCTATACCTTTGGCTATCGCTTCAAGCCGTGGCTCGGCGCGCCGATCGCCTCGGCGGCCGAGATTCGCAAGTACCTCGGCGATATCATCGAGGAGAACGATCTTCGCCGGCGCATCCGGTTCAATCACCACCTCGCCGCCGCCACCTGGTCGAGCCTGGAAAACCGCTGGACCGTCCAGGGCGTTCGCAAGGATACCGGCGCGCCTGTCCGCTTCACCTGCAACTTCCTCTGGATGTGCCAGGGCTACTATCGCCACGCCGAGGGATACACGCCCGATTGGCCGGGCATGGACAGCTTCAAGGGCGAGATCGTCCATCCGCAGACCTGGCCGGATAGCTTGGACTACAAAGAAAAGCGCGTGGTGATCATCGGCTCCGGCGCGACCGCGGCAACCCTGGTCCCGGCCATGGCGGGCGACTGTGCGCAGGTCACGCTGCTGCAGCGCTCGCCGACCTATTTCTTTGCCGGTCGAAACCGCAACCGACTGGTCGACATGCTGCGTGGGCTGAAGGTCGAGGAGGCCTGGATCCACGAAATCGTCCGCCGCAAGATCGTCTCCGACCAGTATGCGTTCGTTGACCGCGCGCTCGACGAGCCCGACGCTGCCAAGCAGGACCTTCTCGCCGGCGTCGCGGCCTATCTGCCCGAAGAGCAGGTGGCCCGCCACTTCACCCCAAGCTACAAGCCATGGCGCCAGCGCATCGCCTACGTGCCGGACGGCGATATGTTCGAGGCGATCGGCTCTGGAAAGGCCTCGGTAGTCACCGACCACATCGACCGCTTCACCGAAAACGGCGTCCTGCTGAAATCCGGCGAGGAACTGGAAGCGGACATCGTCGTCACCGCGACGGGCTTCAATCTGAATGTCATGGGCGACATCGCCTTCAGCGTCGATGGACGGCCGGTGGACTTCGCCGACACCGTCACCTATCGCGGCATGATGTTCACCGGCGTGCCGAACATGGCCTGGGTGCTCGGCTATTTCCGCGGCGCCAGCTGGACGCTGAAGGCGGACATCGTCAGCGATTTCGTCTGCCGCCTGTTGAACCATATGACCGAGCGGCGCGCCGCCAAGGTCAGCGTCGCCCTGAGGCCCGAGGACGCGGGCATGGACCTGGCGGCCTGGATCGATCCGGAAACGTTCAACCCGGGATATCTGCAGCGCGGCGTGCACCTGCTGCCCAAGCGCGGCGACAAGCCGGAATGGGCGCACAGCCAGGACTATTTGTGGGAAAAGGACGAACTGCCGAAGATCGATCTGGACGACGCGATCTTCGTCTACGATCCGGCGTAGGCGTCGCCCGGACGGGCGCCGCTCAGATTGTTGGCTGGAGAACCGGCCGGCGCCTGGTGGTACTGTCAGTCCAACGGCAACTCGTCTCCGCCAAGGCGCACGAAGCCCAGCCCCAGCCGAAGCTATCCCATGACCAAGCGCCACTCGGCCAGCGCGGCGGAGCGTCTCTCCTTGTAGATTTCGCGGCTGACGAGGTGGCGTTCCTGGCTGAAGTGATTGTGGACCGAGGCGTGAACCGAGGCGAACTTTTGGAGTGTCTTCATCCTGCGGAACCGGATCATCGCCCGCTCTCGTCGTCGGAAGGGCAGGTGGCTGTTTTCGCAGCGATTGTTCTTCCAGCGCCCCGATTGCTGAAGGTCTGACGCGCCGATCTCCTTCAGGGCGGCGCCGTAGGAGCGCAGGCCGTCGGTGACGATGGCGCCCGTCCGGCCGTGGCGCTTCAGCGCCTTTTTGATGAACCTTAGCGCCGCGGCCTTGTCACGCTCTGTGGTGACATAGGATTCCAGCACCTCGCCCTCGTGATCGACGGCCCGCCAGAGGTACCGCATCTCGCCGTTGATCTTCACGTAGACCTCGTCGAGGCGCCACTTCCAATGGGTGAACTGGCGCATGCGCTGGACCCGCTTCCTGCGGATCTCACTGGCGAACATCGGGCCGAACCGGCTCCACCAGAGCCGCACTGTCTCGTGACAAATGTCGATACCGCGCTCGAACAGCAGGTCCTCTACGTTGCGCAGCGACAGCGGATAGCGGACGTACATCATGACCACGAGGCGGATCACCTCGGGCGATGAGTCAAAATACCGGAACGGGTTGGTCGATTTGGCCATGGCGCCCACTTACGTGTCGGCCCATTAGCCCATCATGAAGTTTGGGCTGACAAAGCCCTCCCTAGACATGACGTCCCTCGACGCCACACCCAGCGAAACCGGTTAGGTGGAGGTCGTCCACACCATCACGTCAGTCACGTCAACCGCTGTTGATCGGCAGGCGCGGGCCAGGGAGATCATGAGGTTGGGTGGACAACGCCGCGACTGGTCAGGTGGAAACTGCCCGAGTAGACTGGTTTACATGGGTCTCGTAGGCGTTCCCCACATCCAGCCATCTCGCATAGCGGCTTGGGATCGCAAGATCGAGATTTCAAGAAAGCGGCACACGTGATCGCGCAAGGCAGCGCAGCTGAGGCTGCCACGCTGCGCAAAATCCTTGATGCTCATGAAGACTGCATCAAGGTCCTGGATCTGGCCGGATATCTTCTGAGCGTAAACGCGGGCGGCGTGGCCGCCCTTGAACTCGGATCCGCTGACGATATCGTGGGCCGTTTCTGGCCCGATACCTGGACAGGGGATGGCCAAGGCGCTGCCGACGAGGCGGTGAAAGCGGCCGCGCAGGGAAGAGCGTATCGTTTTGCTGCCGCGGCGACTACGGCGAAGGGCACCGTGAAGTTCTGGGACGTTCAAGTGTCGCCGATGCTCGACGACGTCGGGGCCCCAAGTTCGATACTCGTGGTCTCTCGCGACATTACCGCCCAGCAACGCCTATTTGAACAAACTTCGAACCTTAGCGCACTGCATAGCGCGGTGCTTGAGAGTGCAACAGACTACGCGATCATCGCCCTTGATCGACAAGGACTGGTGACCCTTTGGAATCACGGGGCGCGGCTGATCATGCAGTGGTCGGAAGCTGAGATGCTGGGCCGGTCAGCACATCTTTTCTTCACTGAGGACGAGGTCGCGACGGGGGTGCCGGAGGCGGAGATGGCTCTGGCGCTTGAAACCGGGCGTGGCGAAGATGAGCGCTGGCACCGACGAAAAGACGGTACGCAGTTCTGGGCGCATGGCCTGATGATGCCGCTGCGCACCGACGACGGCAGGCACATCGGGTTTGTCAAAATCCTGCGCGACCGGACCGATGCGAGGCAGGAGGCCGAACACCGTCAACTTATGATGGATGAGCTTAATCACCGGGTGAAGAACACTCTGGCGGTTGTGCAAGGCATCGTCAGTCAAAGCCTTCGCGGAGCAGCCTCGCCTGAGGAGGCTCGACGCGCGGTCATGGAACGCATTTCGATCCTTTCGCGCGCGCAAGACACCTTGACGAGGACGAGTTGGGACGGTGCACCCCTTCGCGAGGTCGTTGAGACCGCAACGGCGCCGCTCGTTCCGGGCAGTGGCCGAATGCTTCTATCCGGCCCGCATGTCGATTTGGGGGCGCGTTCGGTACTCTCGTTGACGATGGCGCTGCACGAATTGGGTACGAATGCGACTAAGTACGGGGCGCTTTCGAATGACTCGGGTCGGGTCCACATCGCCTGGCGTATCTTGGGCGACGAGTTCGAGCTTGAATGGCGTGAGGAAGGCGGTCCAACCGTTACACCGCCGGACCGTAGAGGCTTCGGTTCTCGCCTGATCGAGAGCGGCTTGGCGCGGGGTTTGGGCGGCCGAACGTCACTCGATTTCAACCCGACGGGGGTGTGCTGGAGAGTTCAAGCCCCACTTGCCATTGTTCGACAAGCGTGACTGAAGGAACGACATGACGCTGCGCATCATTTTACTACCATGAAACAAATCGACTCTCGGCTTGTTGTCCTTGTTGTTGAAGACGAACCGATGGTTCGTTTCGATACGATTCAAACATTTGAGGAGGCTGGCTTTGAAGTCGTTGACGCGTATGACGCCGACCATGCACTTCTGACGCTTAGCGCGCGGCCGGATGTGAACGCCGTCTTCACGGACGTGCATATGCCGGGGCGCTTGAATGGCGTTGAGCTTGCGCGGCTCGTTCACGAGCGGCGTCCCGACGTACAAGTTCTAGTGACTTCCGGCGTTATGAAGATATCGCGCGACGACCTTCCCGAAGGTGGTCACTTCGTGCCTAAGCCCTACGATGCCTTCCAGATTGCCCGTCTGATCCGCGACCTGGTTGGATAAAGGCATCGGGGGCCAATGTGATGGTCAACCGCCGGCCCCGGCCCCGGTCTCTTCGGATAGGTCTGCAGTCCGTCGGGGCGGCGAAGGTAGAATCGGCCACAGTACCCGCGCCAGCCGCTCTGCAACCCTAGCGGCTGACCGGCGCTGCAGCGGTTGAAACGGTCGGCGGGGCGGCGCACCCTGGCGGTGACGTGACCGACATTCGTAAGGTCCGGGAAGGGTGGTGACTAACAGAAGCCGACATCAGCTATGCGAGCGCCTGCTCAAGAAGGTCCCGATTGCGAAGCATCATCGCTGCGCCCCGGATGCGCCAGGCCATCGCCCACGCACCTTGTGGGCGACCGCCGTCGGGCGTGACCGAGGCTTCGATAGCTTCCCAGGCCGCTGAATGGACCGCGAACTCAACCATGGCATCGAACAAATCCGAGCGCCCTGCCCGCGAAAGCCCATAGCCGTCGGACAGAGCGCGGAGATGGCGCGCGCGTGTGCCGAGGTCAGGCACGTCGTTCAACTCAGTGACGTCGACATCGTGGAGTTGGGCGTTCAGCCAAGCGGCGTGCGCGACCTCCGTCATTGGATCCAGCGGCCCGGCAGTTTCCCAGTCGACCAGCGCAACCGGCATGCCATCGCGCGCGATGATGTTCCACGGCGCGGGCTCGCCGTGGCCGAACACAGTTGGCTTGCCCAGGTCCCGCGCGAACCACCTTTGCCAGACGGTGTTCTCCGGCGGATGGAAGTCCGCGGTGGCGTCGTGCAGATCCTTGAGCATCTTCCCCACGGCGAACAGAGCGTCGTCGGTCGGCCATGCTCCGGGGTGAACGATACCCCCCTCGATATAGCTCAGCGTCTCGCGCCCTTGTTCATCGACGCCGGGTTCGATGACCCTGGGCGCTGCGGCGAACCCGACGCTCTCCAGATGTCGCAGCAGGGCAAGCACCGACGGTGTCCATGGGCCAGGGCGACGCAGAACCATCTGACCGATGCGCGCTACCTCTGAATGGCTGCCGCCCGTCAGCGGTATTTCGGGCCCGATATCGGCTGCGGTCATGCGAAAGTTCTAGCACAATCTCGCTCGGCGGCGGCCCAAGGGCGGAAGCTTTGTCCGCTATGGAACTTCCGTTGGCCCCACGCGGGAGGCGGTTTTTCGCCTGAACTGCGAACAAGCGGACCTCGCCTTAGGGCGGTTCGGGGGCGAAGAGCGTGCACTCTCCTACGGCGGCCAAAAACACGCCTCAGCGAGGGGTCGGAAGGCTGAACGCGATCACCTCGTCGCCGCGCTTGGTTCCCGACTTGCTGTGTCCGCCAGCGGCGATCAGCACGTACTGGCGGCCCCTCCACACATAGGTCATCGGCGTCGCCTGGCCGCCCGCCGGCAGCCGTCCGCGCCAAAGCTCTTTGCCGCTCGCCGCATCAAAGGCGCGCAGGTAGTCGTCGAGCGCAGCCCCGATGAAGACCAAGCCCGAGGCGGTGGTCATCGGGCCGCCGAAATTGGGCACGCCGACGTCGTGCAGGATGAGCTGACTTCCGGGCGCGAGGTCGCGGGTTGTGCCGAGGGGAACCTCCCAGAGGATGCGGCCCGAGCGAATGTCGATGGCATGGAGCTGTCCCCACGGGGGCGGATTGCAGGGCAGGCCCAAAGCTGATTTCAGCACTTCGCGGCGCATGCCGAACGGCGCGCCCGCTTGTGGCGAAATCTCTATGTCCGGCTCGGCCGCCTTGGCTGCTTCGAACTTCGCGCGGGGGATCAGCGTGACCAGGTGAAGCGCGTTGGAGGTGTTCACATAGACTACCTGCCGCGTCGGATCGAAGGCGAGCCCGCCCCAGTTGGTTCCTCCGCCGGTGAACGGATAGACAAGGGTCCCCTGCAGTGACGGCGGGGTGAAGAGACCTTCGTGCCGGGCGGCCGCGATCTTTCGCCGGCACTCGGCCTTGTCAAATGGGGTCAAGCCATAGGCGTCTTCCGGCCGGATCGTGCTGGGCGCGAGCGGTAAAGGCGCGGTGGGAAAAGGCTGAGTCGGTGACAGAACCTCGCCCGGCGCGCCGCCTTGCGGAACCGGCCGCTCCTCGACCGGAATGACCGGCGCACCGGTGTCGCGGTTGAGGGTGAAGAGCAGGCCCTGCTTCGTCGGCTGCAGCACCGCCGCCTGCATCTGGCCATGCCAAGCCACCATGGCCAGCGTCGGCTGGGCGGGGTTGTCATAGTCCCAGAGGTCGTGGTGCACCGTCTTGAACGCCCAGACCCGTTTGCCGGTCTCGATGTTCAGCGCCACCACCGAGTCCGCGTCGCCGTCGTCGCCCTTGCGCAGACCTCCCCAGAAATCGGGGCTGGGGCTGGTGGTGGGCAGGAAGACCAGGCCGCGCTGATCGTCGACGGACATCGGCGCCCAGACATTGGCCGCCCCTTCGACCAGATCCTTCGGCGGGCTCGCCAGCGGGTCCCAGCTCCACTTGGGCGCACCCGTGCGAGCATCGTAGGCGCGGACGGCGCCGGAGGCTTCGTTGACCCGTTGGTTGTCGTCGATGGACGATCCGACGACGACCACGCCGCGCGCCACCACAGGCGGCGAGGTGATCTGCATCTCGCCAGGGCGGTACAGGGTGACGCCAGCGGCGACATCGACCGTCCCGTCCTGGCCAAAGCCTGAGCAAGGCTTACCGGTCGCCGCATCGATCGCGATCAGCCGCCGGTCGTTGGTGTTCATGAAGATACGCTCAGAGCAAGGCGCGCCCGGTCTCGGAGCCGGGTCGCGCCAATAGGCGACGCCCCGACAGTTCTCGTCGTTGGGATAGCGGACGGCCGGATCGATCTTGGGATCATAGGTCCAGAACGGCCGGCCCGTGCCCGGGTCCAGCGCGGAGACTTCGTTGAACGGCGAACAGACGTAAATCCGCCCGCCGGCCATGATCGGCGTGTCCTCGAAGGCTGAATGCTTCAGGTTCGCACCCTTGCTGGCCATGTCGCCGGTGGAGAAGCTCCAGGCGACGGAGAGCGCGCGCACGTTGTCGGGCGTGATCTGCGCTGCAGTCGAGAACCGCTGGCCGCCCGCGTCGCCGCCATAGAAGGGCCAGTCCACATCGGGCGCGGGCGCTACGCTGACGGCAGGTGCACGGGAGCACGCGCTTAAGACCAGCGCCGCTGCGATCATCCAGCCGATGGTCCGAAAAGTCCGCGTGGCCGTACCTCCCTAGTGGAAACAGAAGCTTATCGATCCTCCGACCTTGCCGGGCAATCGGCACTCGGTGGGGTATGTATGCTGTGAGTGTATCCCGACTCTCAGGCACGACCGGGCCGATCGCTGCTTTCCGGACGCAATGGCCTCGAGAGCCCGCCCGCTCTCGCCGTTTGCACGAACTGACGCCGGTCGTGCGGACGGCCGCTAACAGAAACTTCCGGCAATCTCGGCCGTTTCATATGCTCGGGAGTGCGGAAGGAAATTTGGAATGGCTAACGTAGTGGAGCTGGAAGACGGTCAATACCCGCCAGAGAATGAGCCCTGCTATATCGTCGCACGCGACCCCGCGGGGCGGTTTTACATCGCCGATCCAGAGGTGGGCTTTATCAGGTCGACCCAGGCTTCATCAATTCCAATATCGGAACACGAGCGGTCCGCGACCATTCAACGAGCAACGGATTACGCAGATAAACACGGCGTGAAAACTGTCTATGTGGTGGTCTAGCTGTATGGTGATGGCGTCTACCTGAAGTAGCCCCACGCTAAGCTGAAGCTGATGGTGCATAAACCACGAGCGCCGCGAGCAGATTGTCAGCTCGATCATGGGATCGGCCGCCGGGCTAAGGAAGATCCGGCGGCGCGCCAGGTGATTACGATCTCGGGCATCGGTCCTGTAACCGTCCCCGAGGCCCCCAATCGGGCGGCCCTCTGGGGTCGCGACTTCTCCACTTGGCTTGGGCCACGCCGTGCACGTTCGGCCTGACCGCGCGTTGTGCAGTGGTGCCGGCGTCCCGTTCCTCGGAGAAAATGCTGCGGCCTTGTTCAAACCCGATAGAGAAGCCTAGGGCGCGACCGGCTGGGTCTCGCTGGCGAGCTGAAGCCCGAAAACCGCCTCGAGCGGTCGGGTCTCCGGCAGGATGTAGACCACACCGCTGGTCCGGGCGAAGGCCGGGTCGACGACCGCGTCATAGAAGGCCGTCGGCACGTTGATGCAGCCATAGGAGATGCGGTGTTGCAGCGGCGAGGCCGCCGCAAGCCGCTGCAGGCGGTGCTCCTTGGGATTGGTGGTGATCACCCGGTGCAGGGCGACTCCCGCCTTGTAGTCCACCCAAAGCACGTCCTTCTGGCCCAGGTCCTGACCGAGTGAGGCGACGAAGCGGCCCGCGGGCGTGATGCGATCTTTCGGCCCGATCGCCGACAGCGGCTTGTCGCCGATGCCGGGGACGATGTCGTCGCCGGGCGTCAAGCCGACTAGGGCCGGCGCCGCGCCGCTGAGGCGGCCCTGGGCGTCAAAGACGAAGACCCTGGCCGCCACCTTGTCGATGATCACGAATGGCATGCCGGCGTTGTCGCGCGCCACCACAACCCAGTCGGCCATTCGCCGCACATCGCCGGAGGCGGCCTGGCCGGAGAAGTCGGCCCGCGCCGCGACCGCCGCGGCGGTCTGAGCCTGGCAGGGCGCTCCCGCCAGCAGCCCAACGCAGAGGCCCGCGGCGACCATCGCCGCAAGGCCCTTGCGCCGGGCGCAACGGTCGATGGTGCGCGGCAAGGCGTTAGTTCCGGTCCTGTTTGCGCGGATAGACCGGCGCCACATAGGGGACGGGCGCCGCGGGCACGGCCAGGGGTGCGTTGAAGACGACCGGCGACGGCTGGATCGTCTCGGTTTCGACCACCGGCACGAGCGGCATCCTGACCCCGCCGCTCAACACGGCCAGTTGCAGGCCCACCGGCGTGCCGATCACGACAGGCGCGATTTCAGATACCGTGGGCGTCTGGATCGTCGAAGTCGGCGTGGGCGTGGGCGTGGGCGTCGGTGTCGGCGTCGGCGTCGGGGTCGGGGTAGGCGTCGGCGTTGGGGTCGGAGTTGGGGTGGGCGTCGGAGTCGGAGTCGGAGTCGGAGTCGGAGTCGGAGTCGGAGTCGGAGTCGGAG
>JBEPUW010000005.1:0-152065 GCA_041691315.1 Caulobacteraceae bacterium
CCAAAATGGTCCTCGGACCAACATAAGGGATGGATCACTTCAAGGGGCGCAGACCGGTATTTGAAGAAGTTGTGCACGTGCAGGGCTTCGAAGCCGATATCGGCGACCAGGTTGATGTCCGGGTAGAACTGGGCCTTGGCGACACCGATGCGCTTGGCGTCGGCCTCGGCGCGCCAGCGGGCGGCGACCACGTCGGGCCGGCGGCCGATCAGGTCGGCGGCCAGGGTCGGCGGCAGGCCGAACGCCTGGATCATCGCCGCGCCTGGCCGGGCGATGGCGAGCCCGCGGTCGGGGCCTTCGCCCATCAGGGCGGCGAGCCGGTCGCGGGTCAGGCCGATATCCTCGTCGATCTCTGCGAGATTGGCCTTGGCGGTGGCGACGCCGGCCTGGGCCTGGCCCGTGGCCGAACGGTTGTCGGCGCCGTTGGCCACCCGCCGGACCACCAGGTCGAGGGTCTCCTGCCGCGACTGGGCGGCGCGCTTGGCCACGTCGCGCTCGCCATAGAGCTGCGCCAGATTGGCGTAGGCGGCGGCGACGGCGGTCGAGAGGGTCAGCCTGGCCTCGGCGGCATCGGCGGAGGCGGCCCTGGCTTCGGAGGTGGCGGCGGAGACGGCCGCACGGTTCTTGCCCCAGAAGTCGAACTCGTAGCTGAAGTTCAGCGTGCCCTGGGCGAAGTCATTGTAGCCCTTGGGCACGAAGGCGGGCGGGATGCCGGCGTTGTAGCTCTGCTTGGTCTCGACCACCGTCCCGTTCAGCGCCAGCGAGGGCAGCAGGCCGGCGCGGGCGGTGCCCAGATCGGCACGCGACTTCTCGATCCGCGCCTGGGCCTCGGCCATCGAGGGCGCGGTGCGCAGCGCCTCGTCGATCAGCTGGTCGAGGCCGTCGTCGCCATAGGCGCGCCACCAGTCGCTCTTCGGCCAGTCGGCCGCCGGCGCAGTGAAGCTCTGGCTGGTCGCGTAAGCCGCCGGCGGCCTGGGCGTCGGCGCCGCGCCGGATTTGGGCAGGGCCGCGCAGGCGCTCAGGGCGCAGCCGAGCAGAAGCGCGGCCGCCCTCGCGGATTTGCGTTGTGATCCGGCGGGGGCGGGACCTTGCATCGTGTCGCCAAAACAATTGACCGTACCGTACGGTCATGTTCAAACTGACAGCGACGCATTCGACTGTCAATCAGGCTTGTGAGTGAAATGGCCGAGGCCAAGCTAGGCACTGCAGGGGGAGCCGCCGAGGTCAACGGCAAGCTGCCCAACCCCAGGCTGGACGCCCGCCGCGATGCCAGGCGCGAGGCGATCGTCGAGGTCGCCCGCCAGGTCTTCTTCGAGGAGGGCTATGCCGCCGCCTCGATGTCGACCATCGCCGCGCGCCTGGGCGGGTCGAAGGGCACGCTCTACAACTATTTCAAAAGCAAGGAGGCGTTGTTCGAGGCCTATATCGAGCACGCCTGCGGCCAATGGCGCGCCTGGATTTTCGACCTGCCGGAGGACGCCGCGGTCGGCGCCGCCGACATCGAGGCGGTGCTCACCGATCTCGGCGAGCGGTTCCTCGGCCATCTGGTGACCGAGTCCTCGATCCGGCTGCTGCAGCTGGTCATCGCCGAGGCCCAACGGGCGCCGGAACTGGCGCACATCTTCTACGACGCCGGCCCGGGCGGCGGCATCGCGCGGCTGATCGCCTACCTGGAGGCCGCCAAGGCCGCCGGCCATATCGATCCGCCCGACTGCCGCATGGCCGCGCAACAGTTCCTTTCCCTCTGCCGAGGCCACCTCTATTTCCGCTATTCGCTCAACCTGATCCCCCGCCCCAGCCCAGCCGAGATCAAGGCCGAAGTCGCCCGCGCCGTGGCGCTGTTCCTGGGCGGCTATGGGCGTCCCTTCGGAGCTTAGTGCGCCCTCGGCGCCACGGCCGGCGAAACACGTCATCGAGGCATCGCCTGACCAGAGACGCCGCCTTGACCACGACGGCCGGGCTGGCCCAATGACGGCGGCGAGGGGGCCGAGTATGGGGTTGCAGACGCGTATCCGCCGCGAGCTCAGGTTTCTCAAAGGCCTGGTGCGGGCCCTGATGCGGGTGCGCTCCATCGGCCCCAATTCCACGCACCTGGTCTGCGACGATATCGAGGCGGCGGTCGACGCCTGGCGCGAGCGCCGCGCGATGACCATGGGCTCCCGCACCATCAGCTATGGTGAGCTGGACGAGATCGCCAACCGCTACGCGCACTGGGCCAAGGAGCACGGCATCCGGCGTGGCGAGACGGTGGTGCTCTACGCCCCCAACCGCGTCGACTACCTGGCCATCTGGTACGGCCTGTCCAAGGTCGGCGTCGCCACCGCCCTGATCAACAACAACCTCACCGGCGCCCAGCTCGCCCACTGCGTCGAGATCGCCTCGGCCGCCCACGCCATTGTCGACGCCGAGACCGCGCCGGGCCTGCAGGCCATCCAGCGGGACCTGTCGCGCCCGACGCTGATCTGGACTCTGGGCGCGGCCGAGGGCGAGCTGCGCGACCTGAGCACCGCCCTGAAGAGCTGCAGCCAGCTGCGACCCGACCGCAGCGTGCGCGAGGGGCTGACGGCGCGCGACACGGCGCTCTACATCTACACCTCCGGCACCACCGGCATGCCCAAGGCGGCCAAGATCGATCACATGCGCGTGCAGCTCTACATGCGCGGCTTCGCCGGGGCGACCAACGCCAGGAAGGACGATCGGATCTATGTCACCCTGCCGCTCTACCACGCCACCGGCGGCCTCTGCGCCACCGGCGCGGCGCTGTTGAACGGCGGCTCGGTGGTGTTGCGCCCGCGCTTTTCGGCCAGCCACTTCTGGGGCGACATCAGCGCCGAAGGCTGCACCATGTTCGTCTATATCGGCGAACTCTGCCGATATCTGGTCAACCAGCCGGAGCAGCCCGGCGAACAGACCCACAAGCTGCGCCTGGCCTTCGGCAACGGCCTGCGGCCCGAGATCTGGGAGACGGTCAAGACCCGCTTCCACATCCCGAAAATCCTCGAATTCTATGGCTCGACCGAGGGGAATGTCTCGCTGTTCAACCTGGACGGCCAGCCGGGCGCGATCGGCCGGATACCCGGCTATGCGCGCGCCTGGTTCAATGTCCGGGTGGCCCGCTTCGACGTCGAGAGCGAGGCCGTGGTGCGCGGGTCGGACGGGCGGGGCATCGAGGCCCAGCCTGGCGAGATCGGAGAATGCCTCGGCGAGATCCACGCCGGCGCGCGCACCGAATTCACCGGCTATGCCGACAAGAAGGCCAGCGAAAGCAAGATCCTGCACGACGTGTTCAAGCCCGGCGACGCCTGGTTCGCCACCGGCGACCTAATGCGCCAGGACAGGGACGGTTATTTCTATTTCGTCGACCGGATCGGCGACACCTTCCGCTGGAAGGGCGAGAACGTCTCCACCGGCGAGGTCGAGCAGGCACTGTCCGCGCTCCCGGGCGTCAAGGAGGCCAGCGTCTATGGGGTCAAGGTCGGCGAACTGGACGGCCGCGCCGGCATGGCCTCGCTGGTCGTCAGCCCCGACTTCGACGTCACGGGCTTGGCCGCAAAGGTCGACGCGGCGCTGCCGGCCTATGCGCGGCCGGTCTTCCTGCGCCTGCGAACGGAACTGGCGGTCACCGGCACCTTCAAGCACCGCAAGATCGACATGGTCGCCGACGGCTTCGATCCCGCGCATGTCACCGAGCCGCTCTATGTCCGCGACGGCGACGAGGGCTTCGAGCCGATAACGCCCGCGGTGATGACCGAAATCGTCGGCGGGACGATGCGGCTTTAGTGCCAAGCTGCTCGTGTGATCGCGAGCAATCCAGCCACAATCATCGCGACGCCGACACCGAGGTAGAACACGCTGGCGTCATTCTCATTGAACTCCACCGCTCGTCGCCTGACCTTTCGCGCCAGAGGTCGATGAAAGAGGGCCAGGGCCGCGCCTAGCGCAGCGAGGACCGATCCAGGCAATCTGGACTCGGCCGGGGGCGTGGACCCAACGACCACGCTTAGCCCCACAGCGAGTCCTAGAAAGCCGACTGCAAAGAACCCTCTCGAAAACACCGGATTGCTCCGCACACCATAGGCTCACGGCAGGTGCTTATCATAACGGCCAAGCTGGGCGCTCAATGTGTCAGAAGCGATCACTGGCGTCAGGCCGCAAACCGGACGTCGGGCAGGCTGAACGGCACCTAGGAAAGCTTAGCTCTATCTCCGGGCCTCAGCGGCCAGTCGATCGTACTCTTCCCGAAAGCGTTCACCGGCCTTCGGTTCGCCATTGAAGAACGACTCCCAAAAGCTGGCGAACATGTCCGACTACGCGTCAACCTTGCACGCGATGACGTTAGGCCGAGCCAACTTTATTATGCAATGCGACCGCTAGGCCCCGCCGACCTCGCCAGTCGAACAGCGTCCTTGCGTTGCTTGAGCGGGCCGGCCCCAGCTCCGGTTGCCCCTTTTTCATTTACCGCTGACATGCGCACATAGGGGTGTCGGGAGCGAGCCGCCGTCCCCGCCACGGAGAGACGCCATGAACATCGTTGTGAAAGCTGACGCCGCCGACGCCTACGCTCTGCCGCTCGAACAGCTCAACCCGGCCAAGGCCGAACGGTTTCAGTCGGGCTCGATGTGGCCCTACTTCGAGCGCCTTCGCCGCGAGGACCCTGTCCACTTCACGCCCGAGAGTGAGTTCGGTCCCTATTGGTCGATCACCAGGTGGGAGGACATCATGGCGGTGGACACCAACCATGAAGCCTTCACGTCCACCGAAGGGATCGGGCTCGGCACAATCGAATCGCGCGAGCAGATGGAAAAGGTGATGGGCGGCCGCAGCGCGGAGATGCAGCGCGAAGCGGCCAGGCGCGGCGACGGCTCGTTCATCGGCCTGGATGCACCTCACCATGCGCCCAAGCGCAAGGCGGTCAGCCCGACGCTCGCGCCGTCGAACCTGGAAAAGATGGCGCCGCAGGTGCGCGAGCGCGCCGGCGAAATCCTCGACTCGCTGCCGATCGGCGTCGAGTTCGACTGGGTCGACAAGGTGTCGATGGAGCTGACGGCGATGACGCTGGCGGCCCTGTTCGACTTCCCCTTCGAGCAGCGCCGCAAGCTGACCTACTGGTCGGACATGTTCATGAACAATCCGGGCCATGGGGGCGTAGAGAGCTGGGAACAGAAGGTCGCGGCCATCTACGAATGCCGCGCCACGTTCGACGAGATGTGGAAACAGCGGATCGACGCCGAACCGGGCATCGATCTGATCTCGATGCTGGCCCACAACCCGGCGACGCGAAACATGAGCAACGACGAGTACCAGGGCAACGTCGCGGTGTTGATCATCGGGGGCAACGACACCACCCGCAACACCATTTCCGGCAGCATCTACGAGCTCAACCGGAACCCCGACCAGTACGCCAAGCTGCGCGCCAACCCGGACCTGGTCACCCCGATGGTTTCGGAAACCATTCGCTGGCAGACGCCGCTTGCCCACATGGCCCGCGTCGCCACCCGCGACGTCGAGATCGGCGGCAAGACCATCCGCAAGGGCGACCGCGTGGTCATGTGGTACATTTCGGGCAACCGCGACGAGACGGTGATCGAAAACCCCAACAGCTACGTCATCGACCGTTCGCGGCCGCGTCAGCACATGTCGTTCGGCTTCGGCGTCCACCGCTGTGTCGGCAACCGGGTGGCCGAAATGCAGCTGACCATCATCTGGGAAGAGATTCTCAAGCGCTTTCCTGAGGTCAGGGTCGTCGGCGAACCCACCCGGACCTACTCGTCCTTCGTCCACGGATTCGAGACCCTGCCAGTGGTGATCCCGGCCCGCGCCTGATCCTGCTGTAGGCAAGGCTGCAGGCCACCGACGGCAATCTCTCGGCGCATCTGCGCAAGCTGGAAGACGCCGGCTATGTCGCCATCGACAAGAGCTTCGCCGGCCGCAAACCCCTGACCCGGGTGCGCCTGACGAGGCCGGCCGAGACGCCTTCGTCCGCTATCTGGACGCCATCGGGGGCCTTGGTCGATGAGCGGCCCGCGCCTACGATCTGAGCCCATGGCTGGCGCTCAGACCGACATTGCTGCGATCATCGTCGCCATCGCCCACAAGATGGCGGTGGAGCAGGGCGTCGAGGTCGTTCGTGTCGCCGGCGCGGTGGGGCTGCGTTATCGCAATCCGCTCCCGCATCCCTGGCCCCGCGCCGTCGAGCTTTCGGTGGAGATCCTGGCCTCGGACCTGGCCAGCGCCGCCGAGGCGGGCGCGCAAATCCTGGCCGACGCCAACGAGACCCATCGGACCTCCGTCTTCGGTTGCGACGTATACGCCGACGCCGAGGCGATCGAAGCGGCCGGCTATGACGGGTGCTGGAATACGGCCCTGCTGGCGGCCGACCTGGCCCAGGCGCGGCGGACAAGCGCCGCCGAACTGGCCATCGAGCGAGTCGAACGGGTCGATCAGGTCGCTGAACTCAACGTCCTCGAGCCAGAGTTTCCCTCCCACGCCGCCAGCCTGGGACGGCCTGAATTCATCGATCTGCTCGGCCGCCGCGCGGGGCAGGCGGTGGCCAAGGGCCAGCTCGTCTGTGTGGCGGGCGAAGCCGCCTATGTCGCCGACATGTTCACCCGCCCGTCGGCGCGGAACGCGGGCTGCGCCGGGGCGATCCTTTCGGCGCTGCACGACCAGGCCGTGGCGCGCGGCGCCCGGCGCGCCGTGCTCATTCCCTCCCAGGCCGCCGCCGAAAGCGGCTTCTACGAGAAGCGCGGCTACAGCCTGGTCTGCCCTCGCGCCGTGCTGCTGTCGAAGGCCTGAGACGCCTACCAGTAGCGCAGGTCGATGAAGCATTCGCCGAGCGCCGCCGGGGCCGGGAGGCCGAACGGGCTCCATTCCAGGGTGCGGGACTCGACGCGCGGGTCGAGGTCGGTCAGGGCCGCCGCGACCGCCGGCAGATGATCCAGGTCGACGATCAGGTCGGTGCGGCCGCGTTCGGCGCAGAGGCTGTTCAGATGGCGCAGCAACCGCGCCAGCGCCTCTTCGCGACCCTCGGCGCAGCCGATGTCGAGCGCCGCGCCCACCTCGACGCGCCGTTCCTCACCGGCCGTTGAGCGCCAGACCTCGCGCATGTCGCGGCCGCGATCCCACAGGCCGGCGCAGGCGACGATCCGGCCATTCTCCTCAAGGACGAAAACATCGGTCCAGCCATAGACCGGCTGATCCCAGGGCGGACGCGCGCCCCAGACACCCTCGTCCAGCACCGCCTTCAGGCTCTCGGGGCCATAGGGGCGGTAGAGATCCAGGCCCTGGTGGGTGCGGTTGATCATTTCGGCGCAGCCCGCGAGATCGGCCTCGGCGATCGGCCGCACACCCTCGCCCGCGGCGGCGTCGGCCCGCGCGCTCAGATAGGTGACGCCGACCACCTTCTGCGGCCGGTCGCCCTCGGCCATGAACTTCACCGCCTCGAGGAAGCCGGCCATGTTGGCGTTGCCGATGCGCATGAACATCACCTGGCCGATGGTCGGGCGCTGGAGGGCGCGGCTGGGGAAGCGCCGCACCAGGTCGCCAAGCCCTTCGCCGCGACGGCTCTCACGCGCGCGCATGGCCAGGGCGTAGTGGATGCTGGCCGGCTTGCCGCCGATCAGGCAGTTGACCGAGGCCCAGGCGGTGCAGGCAACCAACTCGCCGGCGTCCTCGATGACGCTGATGCTGGCGTCGGTGTGCAGGCGGAACTGGGCGATCGAATTGGGCGAACGCTCGACGATCACCTGCCAGTCGCCAACCTTCTCCGGCGCGTTGGCCCAGAGGTCGGCGAACGCCTCCTGATCGCGCTGGGTCAGTTCCCGCGCCCGATAGGGACCCTTGGCCAGACGCTCGAACACCGCGACGATCCGCTCGATCTGGAACAGGTGGTTGGGGTTGGCCGGCGCCGACAGCCACTGGTCAAGATGCGAGCTCGGCGTCTTCACCGCCTGCGCGCGTTCGACCAGGCCCTCGGGCCATCCCTGGGCCTTGGCGCGCACGGTCAGGGTCTCGATCGCCGCCATCATCCTCCCCCAATTTAGGTCTTGCGGGCGAACCTTGTTCGATCCCGCCGCCCGGTCAAGCCTGTTGGACGCTCGCGTCCAGCCAGGCGATCAGGTCGGCCTCGACCTGGTCGCGGCAGGTTTCGTTGAACAGCTCGTGCCGGGCGTCCGGATAAACCCGGTGGTCGATCCGCCCGAGACCGGCGGCCCGGTAGCTTTCGATCAGGGCGCGGGTGAAGGCCTGGTCCGGTCCGGTGACCGGATCGCGTTGGCCGGAGATGACGTAGATCGGCAGAGTCTTGCGAACCTGCGCCAGGCGCGGATCGCTCCTGGCCGAAGCGCCCAGTTCGAATATGGATTGCATGGAGGCTTCGTCGAGGTCGAAGCCGCACAGCGGGTCGGCGACATAGGCGTCCACCTCGGCCTCGTCGCGCGACAGCCAGTCGAAGCGCGTGCGGCCGGGCTCGAACGCCGCGTTCAGCCCTCCCAGCGACACCGGTCCGCCGCCGCTGAGCATGGCCGCCAGCAGCTGATCGAGCGCTGCCGTGCCGCTGAGCACCAGGCCGGCCAGATCGTGAGCGTGTTCCAGGAGGTAGAGCTGGGCGGCGAAGGACCCCATGCTGTGCCCCAGCAGGACCAGCGGCTTGCCCGGCAGGTCACGCCTGGCCACGGCGCTCAGCGCCGCCATGTCCTCGACAACGGCCTGGAATCCACCCGGTCCGAACGAGCCAAGACCATGAACGGCGGCGGACTGGCCGTGACCGCGGTGGTCGCCGCCATAGACCGCATATCCCGCCGCGTTGAGGCCGCGCGCTAGGCGGCCATACCGCGCGAAGTGCTCCGCCATGCCGTGGGCGATCTGCACGATGGCCTTCGGTTCGCCGGTCGGCAGCGACCGCCAGGCGGCGAGCGCCGCGCCGTCCGAAGCCGTGAGAGTGAACGGTTGCATTGGCTTGTCCTGGGTTATCGATTGGCCGCGAACCTTGGTTGATCCACCCGGCTGGTCAAGCACGGGCTTGCTTTCCGGCGCGGGCGCTTGTGAAACTTGGGCCGATCATCCGCCTGGTGACTCGCAACTGGCGGAACGGAAGGAGGCCGAACATGCTCTGGCCCATCGTCGTCGCCTGGCTTCACTATATCGGCGTCATGCTGTTCCTCGCCTGTCTGCTGGGCGAGCATCTGGTTCTGAAGGCCGAACCGACCCTGGCCCAGGCCAAGACCCTGCAGATACTGGACGGAACCTATGGCGGCGCGGCGACCGTGGTCCTGATCACCGGGATCGCGCGCATGTATCTGGAGAAGGGCGTCGGCTACTATCTGCACGACGCCGCCTTCCACATCCTGGTCGCCCTGTTCGTGATCATCGGCCTCTTATCGGCCTATCCGACCATGATCTTCATCCGCTGGCGCAAGATCATCGGCGCCGGCCAGACGCCCGTGCTCGCGCCCGGCCAGTTCAAACGCATCCAGATGATGCTGCGCACCGAGATGCTCCTGCTGCTGATCGCGCCGCTCTTCGCCACCGGCATGGCGCACGGCTGGCTGACCTTTCGCTAAGCGTGGCGTCAAGCCCTTCGCGCGGGACGGGAGTCGCCTATATCATCGGGCATGGCTGACGACCTCGCCCCACCGCTGATCGGCATCGCCGTGATCAAGGATCACGTGCGTCGGCTGCCTGACGCGCCGGGCGTCTATCGCATGCTCGGCGACGAGGGCGAGGTGCTTTATGTCGGCAAGGCGCGCAGCTTGAAGAAGCGCGTCAGCCAGTACGCGCAAGGCCGCGCCCACACCCAGTGGGTGGCGCACATGATCCACCTGACCCGGACGATGGAGTTCGTCACCACCGAGACCGAGACCGAGGCGCTGCTGCTTGAGATCAACCTGATCAAGCAGCTGAAGCCGCGCTTCAATGTGCAGCTGCGCGACGACAAGAGTTTTCCGGAAATCCTCATCCGCCGCGACCATCGCGCCGCCCAGATCCGCAAACACCGCGGCGCCCACACCATTCCCGGCGACTATTTCGGCCCCTTCGCCTCCGCCTGGGCGGTCAACCGCACGGTCAACAGCCTGCAGAAGGCGTTTCTGCTGCGCTCCTGCTCCGACAGTGTGTTCGAAAGCCGCACGCGGCCCTGCATGCTGCACCAGATCAAACGCTGTTCGGCGCCGTGCGTGAACCTGGTCAGCCCGGAGGAATATGACCAGCTGGTCGAACAGGCGCACGACTTCCTGCGCGGCAAGAGCCGTGCGGTGATGACCGGCCTGGCCAGCCAGATGAGCGAGGCGGCCGAAGAGATGGAGTTCGAGCGCGCCGCGCGCCTGCGCGACCGCATCCGCGCCCTGTCGTCGGTCAGCCAGGACCAGTCGATCAACCCGGTCGGGGTCACCGAGGCCGACGTGTTCGCCGTCCATGCCGAAGGTGGCCAGGCCTGCGTCCAGGTCTTCTTCTTCCGCGCCGGGCAGAATTGGGGCAACCGCGCCTATTTCCCGCGCATCGCCAACACCATCGAGGCGGCCGACGAAGAGCCGGGCATCCTCGACGCCTTCCTGGGCCAGTTCTACGACAGCCAGGCGATTCCGCGGCTGATCCTGCTCTCCCACGACGTGCCCAACCGCGAACTGCTGGCCGAGGCCTTTGCCTTGAAGACCGGTCGCAAGGTGGAGATCGCCAAACCGGTGCGCGGCGAAAAGCGCGACCTGGTCGCCCACGCCCTGACCAATGCCCGTGAGGCGCTGGGCCGGAAGATGGCCGAGAGCTCGGCGCAGGGAAAACTGCTGGCCGGGGTCTGCGAGGTGTTCGGGCTGGAGGGTCAGCCGGAACGGATCGAGGTCTATGACAATTCACACATCATGGGCACCAACGCGGTCGGGGGCATGATCGTGGCGGGGCCGGACGGCTTCCAGAAGAACCAGTACCGCAAGTTCAACATCAAGAGCACCGAGCTTACCCCCGGCGACGACTACGGCATGATGCGCGAGGTGCTGCGCCGCCGCTTCGCCCGGCTGGTCAAGGAAGAGGAGGCCGGCGAGCCGACGCCGCGCCCGGACCTGGTGCTGATTGACGGCGGCGCCGGCCAGCTGCAGGCGGCGACCGATGTGATGGCCGATCTGGGCGTCGACGACATCGTGGTGGTCGGCGTCGCCAAGGGGCCGGACCGCGACGCGGGCCTGGAGCGCTTCTTCATGCCCGGCAAGACGCCGTTCATGCTCGAGCCGAAGAGCCCGATCCTCTACTACCTGCAGCGCTTGCGCGACGAGGCGCACCGCTTCGCCATCGGCACCCACCGGGTGCGGCGCAAGATGGAGATGACCAGGAACCCGCTCGACGAGATCGAAGGGGTGGGGCCGGGCAAGAAGCGCGCGCTGCTGCACGCCTTCGGCTCGGCGCGGGGCGTCAGCCGCGCCTCGGCCAGTGATCTGGTCAAGGTCGACGGGATCAGCGCGCCGCTCGCCGAGCGCATCTTCGGATTTTTCCGTAAAAGCTGAAGGGCTGAGGACCGCGCATGAAGCACCTGCCCAACCTGCTCACCGTCGCGCGCCTGGTGTTGTCGTTTGCGATGTTCGCCGCCCTGGTGACCATCGGGGCGGCCGAGCACGGCGCTCCGGTGCCTCCCGAGCTTGGTCTCAGCTTGGCCTGGTTCTCGGTGATCGCCTTCGTGGTCGCCAGCGTCACCGACTATCTCGACGGCTGGCTGGCCCGGCGCTGGGGTGTGACCAGCCTGGCCGGCGCCATTCTCGACCCGATCGCCGACAAGATCCTGGTCTGCGGCGCCATCATCGGCCTGATGATCGTCGGCCTGCCCTATATGTTCGGCGCGCTGGGCGGGCTGATCCTGTTTCGCGAATTCGCCGTCTCGGCGCTCCGTGAGGTTCTGGCGCCGCGGGGGATCAAGCTGCCGGTGACCTTCCTGGCCAAGACCAAGACCACCCTGCAGCTGGTGGCGCTCGCCGCGCTGATGATCCTCTGGTTCTGGCCGGCATGGGGCGTTCACGTTTCGCTCGACAACCTGCGCTACGCCTGGGAAGCCGCCCAGATGCTCCTGGTCCTGGCCACCGCCGTCACCCTCTGGACCGGCGCCCAGTACGGCCGCGCGGCGGCGAAGGCGCTCAGGACATAGAGGGCGGCGCCGGAGGCGGGGTATCCTCCGGCAGGGGGATGAATTCGTCGTGGTCGTGGGGCGGGAGCGGGATGCGGCCGGCCTTCCAGTCAGCCTTGGCCTGTTCGATGCGGTCCAGCGAGGACGAGACGAAGTTCCAATAAAGGTGCCGCTCGCCAAGCGGCTCGCCGCCCAGCAGCATGATCACCGACGGCTCCAGCGCCTTGAACACCACCGTGTCGCCGGGCGTGAACACCAGCATGTGGCCGGCCTCGTAGCGGAAACCGTCCACCTCGACAGCGCCCGAGACCAGGAAGGCCGCCCGGTCGGGATGTTCCGCCGGCAGCCCGGCCTCAGCCCCGGCCACCAGCTCCCAGTGCACGTAGAACATCGGTGAATGGGTCTTCACCGCCGCCTTGGCGCCGAAGGCCTCGCCGGCGATCAGCCGCGCCTTCAGGCCGGTGGTTTCGTAATAGGGCAGGTCGCTCGGCCCCGAATGGTGGGCGAAGGCCGGGGCGATCTCTTCCATCGAGTCTGGCAGGGCGACCCAGGCCTGGATGCCGTTCATCAGGCCGCCATGCTCGCGGATCAGCCCGTCGAAACGCTCGGAATGGCTGATGCCGCGCCCGGCGGTCATCCAGTTGACCTCGCCCGGCCGGATCTGCTGGTCGGTGCCCAGGCTGTCCTGGTGGCGCATCTCACCGGCGAACAGATAGGTGACGGTGGAGAGGCCGATGTGCGGATGCGGCCGCACGTCGGTGGAACGCGGCACGCCGGCCGGCATCTGCACCGGGCCCATATGGTCGAAGAAGACGAACGGACCGACCATTCGCCGCTTGGCGAACGGCAGCACGCGGCCGACCTCGAAACCACCAAGATCGCGGCGGCGGGCGTCGATGACGAGTTCGATCATGGCTGCTGCCTCCTGGCGCCCCTCAGATAAGCGACCGCTGTGACAAGCGAAACCATGGCTATGGGCGGTTCGGCGTCAATGGGTTATGGCCGGGCGGATGGCCGGGAGCACGATTCCGTACGATTTCGACGCCGTGGTGGTTGGCGCGGGCGCGGTCGGCCTGGCGTGCGGCTTTGCGCTGGCGCAGCGCGGCTTGTCGGTCGCGGTCCTGGAAAAGGGCTCGACCATTGGACAGGGCGTCTCCTCGCGCAATTCCGAGGTGATCCACGCCGGGCTCTACTATCCCACAGGCTCGCTGAAGGCGCGGTTCTGCGTCGAGGGCCGGCGCCGGCTGTACAGGTTCCTCGAAAGCCACGGCGTCAACCACATCCGCTGCGGCAAGCTGGTGGTCGCCACCGAAGCCGACGAGATCGCCCGGGTGGAGGCGATCGGCGTGCAGGCGGCGGAGAACGGCGTCGAGGGCATGAGCGAACTGACCGGCGCCCAGGCGCGGGTGCTGGAGCCGGAACTGAACGCGGTGATGGCGCTGCACTCCACCCAAAGCGGCCTGTTCGACAGCCACGGCTACATGCTGGCCTTAGCCGGCGAGATCGAGGATCGCGGCGGCGCTGTGGTGGTCGAGACGCCGTTCGAAGGCGCCGAGGGCCTGGCCGGCGGCGGCTTTCGCGTGCGTGCCGGCGGGGCCGAACCGACCGATCTGACTTGCCGGCTGCTGGTCATCGCCGCCGGCCTGGGCGCCCAGGACGCGGCGGCGAGGATCGCGGCCTATCCGGCCGACCGCATTCCCAAACTGCATTATGGCAAGGGGGTCTATTTCGCGCTGGCCGGCCGGCCGCCGTTCCAGCGGCTGATCTATCCGCCGCCGATCGCCGGCGCGCTGGGCGTGCATTACCGCAAGGACCTGGGCGGGCAGGGGCGGTTCGGACCCGACCTGGCCTTCGTCGATCACGAGGACTACAGCGTCGACCCCGCCCGGGCGGCGGGGTTCGCGGCCTACATTCGCCGCTTCTGGCCGGGGCTGCCGGACGGCGCGCTCAGCCCCGACTATGCCGGCATCCGGCCGAAGCTGCACGGTCCCGGCGAGCCGCAGCCGGACTTCCGCCTCGACGGCGCCGACCAACATGGATTGCCCGGCCTGATGGCCCTGTTCGGCATCGAGAGCCCCGGCCTGACCAGTTCGCTGGCCATCGGCGAGGCGGTCGCCGATCGGCTGGCTGGGCAGGGGGCCTAGATCGCCGTGGTGCTGATCGTCCATGCCGCGAACTTTCGCCTGCGTCCCAAGGGCGCCTTTCAGAACAATGTCGAACGCAAACTCAGCAACGGACTGATCCGCAACGGCCACCAGGTGCTCAATTTTGGGGATCGCGACGCGGCCATGGCCGGCTCGCCTCTTGGACCGCACCGGTTCGGCGGCGCCGCCTACGCCAACCGGATGCTGCGCGACCTGTGCATCGACGTCCGGCCCGACGTGCTGATCCTCGGTCAGACTGATGTCATCCGCCCCCAGACGGTCGCCGCCATCCGCGCCCGGCTGCCCGCAATGCGGGTTCTGCAGTGGAGCGTCGATCCCCTGTTTGAATCGGGCAATCTCGCCTGGCTGGAGCAAAATTTGCCCGTGGTGGACGCGAGCCTGGTTACCACTGCGGGGCCGCCGCTTGGGCCGCTTGCCAGGCGGGGTCAGCGGTTAGGGTTTCTGCCCAATCCGGTGGATTTCTCCATAGAGTACGGGACGAACCACCTGCAGGCCGACTTGGCGTTCGATATTTTCTATGCCTGCGGAAATCCGGCTGAGCCGCTTCGCGAGGTCTGTGGGCGGTTCTGGAACATGGATGACTTCATGGGCGAGCTGCTGAGCGCCCTACCGACCATCCGCCCGAAGCTGGCCGGGCTGATGGGCCACAAGGGCCTGGGCGGCGCGGCCTATCAGGAGGCGCTGGAATCGGCGGCCATCGGCCTCAACATCAGCCGCCGCGGCGACCAGTTCCTCTACAGTTCCGATCGCCTGGCCCATCTTGCCGGCAACGGCCTGGCGGTGATGATCGAGCGCGCCACCGGCTATGACCAGCTGTTCTCCGACGACGAGATGGTCTTCTTCTCGAGCCTTGAGGAAGCGATCGCCGCCGTCGACCGGCTGGTCAAGGACCCGGCCCACCGCATGGCCGTCGCCGGCGCCGGCCGCGCCCGCTATCACGACCTGTTCAACGAGCGCCGCATCGCCCAGTACGTGCTCGACGTGGCGCTCGACCGCCTCGACCCGGCCGCCTATCCCTGGCCGACGCTGTATGCGCCGGGTTAGGTGGCCAGCCCCCGCATCCTCAACTTGATGCTCGCCCCCGCCGCCGGTGGGCTAGAATCCATGGCGCTGAACTATCACCGCGCGCTGGAGGCCCATGGCGCCCAGGTACTTTCGGTAGGCATAGCGGGAAGCTGGTTCGACCAGGCCCTGGCCGAGCGCTCGGGCGGATTCGCCGGCCTCAAGCCTGCCAGCCCGATCGATCCACGCCTGGGCTGGGCCTTGGCCCGACTCGCCCGGTCATTCGCCCCCCACGTCGTCCTGGCCCACGGCTCGCGCGGCGCCGCCCTGGCGGTCCAGGCGCTGTCGCGTCAGCCCGGCCGGATCGCCGCCGTCGTGCACAATTTCCGCGCCCGCCGCGCCATCACTCGCACGGCCCTGGCGATCTGCGTCAGCCCCGCCGTCGGCGCCGACGTGCGGGCGCGGTTTCCGGTCGTCCCCGTCGCGGTGGTGGAGAACTTCGCGCCGCTGTCGCGGACCGCGCCGCGCGCGGTCATGGCCGACCCGCCGCACATCGGCACGCTCGGCCGGCTGCACGTGGAGAAGGGCTTCGACATCCTGCTGGACGCGGCCGCGCTGTTGCGCGACAGCGGCCGCGCCTTCTGCCTCAGCATCGCCGGCGAAGGCCCGGCGGCCGCCGATCTGCAGGCGCAGACGGCCCGGTTGGGTCTGACCGCGCAGGTCGACTTCCCCGGCTGGATCAGCCCGCCCGAGCGGTTGCTGTCGCAACTCGACCTCTTCGTCTGCTCGTCGCGGACGGAATCCTTCGGCCTGGTGGTCATTGAGGCCATGGCCGCCGGGGCGCCGGTGGTGGCGACCGACATCGAGGGTCCGCGCATCCTGCTGGGTGAGGGCCGCTATGGCCGGCTGGTCCCACCCGAGGCGCCGGTGGCGCTAGCCGATGCGATGGCCGCGGCGCTGGACGACCGCCAAGCCTCGCTCGACATGGCCCGGCTGGCCCAGGCCGAGGCGATCGCGCCCTATGACATGGACGCCGGCGGGACGCGCTTGTGGGCCGCGCTCATCCCCTTGCTTGAAGGCCGCTGACCTTGCCCCTATAACCCAGCGCCCTCGGTTAGGCTGGGTAGCTCAGATGGTTAGAGCGGTGGATTCATAACCCACAGGTCGGCGGTTCGATCCCGCCCCCAGCTACCGGCAATTTCAATGACTTAGCCAAGCCAAGGCCGTTCGCTGGGTCGAATGGGGCACACATGGGGCACAAAGCGGCGGCAAAACGCACGTTAGAAGTCTGCGAGCCGAATGGTCACCGTGTCGCCCAGGACCTGCCAAGCCAACTTGAAAATTGGCCCATTGTGGATTGGCTGAAACGATCCTGCGCGGTTCGCCGCATTGCCATCTATGGGATCGCCCTCGAGATGGGCCGTCTCCTTCAGCCGACGATTAACGCGCGCCAGTGTCGCGGAAGCTCCGGATGTTGCGGAAGGATCTGATCGACAAACCGGCGCACGTTGGGCGCGACGACGACCTCAAAGCCGCCCGGCGGTCTTGCGATATTCATTCAGCCGCGAAAACAGCCCGAGCCCAATCCACAATCTCGGAAGAGGGCGCATCGATCCGAACCGAACCCGCCTCGACGGACATTCGGCCTCCTGGGGGAATAGCGAGCCACAACGCATCGTGCGAGGAGGCGCTTACGTCCATGGCCGTCAACGGGGCCAACTCAAGGGCGACGCTGAGCAGGATGTCGATTTCTTCAACCGTGAACGCCGACAGGTCCGGATCGCTGAGTGCTGTGAACTCGCGTCGCGAATAGTCCGCGACCGGTTGAAGAGACTCGGCAATCGCGCCTGCGGCCTTCAGTTTGGTGATGGTGTTCGGCATCCCGATCGGACACGGCCCGTTGGGTCGACGAACATATTCGATCTCGCCGGTCAACGATCTGCCATGGCGACGAAAGTGCTCGCAGTCAGCAAACCACAGCACTTTGTTCAGCTTCGTCGCCCCGAGGCAGTCGGGGGGCAGGCGGGCGATAACGAGGTGGCCGACGCCGCCAGTTTATCGTTCGTGGGCATGCGATTCAGTGCTGCGGGCTTTTAACAGGTTAAACGCTTTGCGGTTTCCCGGCAATCAAGCTTCTGACGTCGCGCCGGGGGACCGACGGCTTGCTCGCGTCAGATGTGGGCCCCGCGGGCCGCTCCGTGCGATTATCCACCGAGATCAGCACGAACCCTCTTGCACCGCCTGAACAAATGCGGAACGTGCAATGTCTTACTGGGCGGAGCATCCATGGGCCGCCGCAACGCCGATCGCATCGCCATCTCGAACTTCCGGCGTGCCGTGGCGACCGTCGCCGACATGCAGCGCGAGCGATGGGAGGTCATATCCAAGTGCAATTCGTGCGGGCTAATGATGCCGGTCGACCTGGATGTCATCGCCTGGCGGTCTGGCGCCAAGACCGTCCTCTGGAACCGGAAAGCGCGCTGCAAGCGGATCGGCTGTCAGGGCTGGGTCGAGTTCCAGGGGCGGTTCCCTGGCGTTGGCTTCTATCAGACGCTCACACGACGAGCGGGAGAGGGATGGCTAGCGCGACCCTGGGCTGGCTGGCCGGGCGCGGCACGCTCCGCTAGGCCACGCGCTCGTTGCCAGCGTCGAAATCCAATCGGCCCAGCGCCTGGAAAAATTTCTCCTTGAACAACGGATAGCTCTCGACACGGAAAGGCGACGGATGTTCGGTCGGAAACTCCACGTGTGGGTTGGTGTTGATCTCGTAGATCTCGACTTTGCCGCCCACTAAGCCGAAATCCGCGCGGCCATACTCGATGCTGGCCAGCTCGAAAGCTGGCTTCAGGGCCGCCTCGAACGGATTGTCGCGGATGAGGCGCAGTTCGTCCTCGTACAGTTCGGGCGTAGCGATGCCCTGGGTTCCGTACTTTACCAGCCAGTTGCCCTCATGGACGCAGTGGGCTCCGATGTACGTATCGCCGAGCCGATATATGCTCAGCTTGCGGAATAGGCCGGGCGCGACCGGCTCGGCCGCGTACTCCACCAGTAGCAGGCTGGTCAGCGGCGCGCCGTCCGCAATCGCCGTATCGACGGCGCGTCGAGCCTCATCCCAGCCATGCATAAGATCAGTGAGCGGCGCGTCGTGCCCACCTTCACTCCGCAGAAAGACCGGCCAGCCCTTGGGGATCAGCCCTTCCTCGACGCGGTAAGCGTTGAAGCTGTTGATCCCCTGCCGATAGAGCCGGCGGAGCAAGCCGAAGCGACTGGGCACGCGCGCCGGGTCATTCAGCACGCGCGCGCCGGCTTCGCGCAATTGGCGATAGATCACTGCCGCCTGACGCACGCGCCACGACGGCAGCCGATCGAGGTCGGTGAAGATGTAGGTCGCCAGCGGGACTTGGGTTAGGCTGAACAACTCATCGTAAGTGGTGACCTTAATCTTCGGCCCGGGAGACTGCTTCACGATGTCCTGGACGGTGTAAGGGTGTTCAGCAGTGACGATAAAGACGATCACACCGCAGCTTCCATATAGGATTTGGCCCTCGCCATCAGGCCCGCGCCCAAAGCGGTGAGCCGGCCGTGCTCGGCGACGACTCCATAGCCGGACGCAAAATTGCGTGCGTCCTCCGCGGCCGCGTCCAGCGCTCGGTTTTGCTCGTCTAAAGATAACCCGGCCCATTTGGAGAGCTGCGACATCGTCCAGTGCATGCGAGCTGAGACGAAAGTAGCGTGATAAATGCCGTCCATTGGCCGCTCGTCCATGCGCAGCGGCGAGGTGTAGAGGTCGTCGTCATCGTTCTCGACAAGCGGCTCGTCCGTGCAAAAGCCGAACAGCAAACCGTGTGCGCTCTCGTGGGCCAGCACCTCGGCCACGGCCACTCGGTCGGGATGGAAGTCCGCGTTCAGGAACAGCGCACCCCATAGCTGGTAGTGCGAGCCACCGTCGCACTGATTGGCCTTGGATCGATCGCTTCCGGCGATAACGATCTGGCGCAAAATGCCGCGGATCTCGCCATAAAGCTCGGGCAAGGCCTCTCGCAGCAAGCCCAGCCCGGCATGGAGGCGCAGCCGAAAGTTGGACGCGACCTCCGCGCTCGGCGGCAAAAAGCCGAGGTCCGCACGCGGGTCGGCGCTCATCATCTGTTGGTAGCGCACACTGTTGTCGCCCAACTCGGCTCCGCCCAGCGTGAGGACCTCAAGTCCGGGCGCCGATCGACGAGCCCGCGCTAGCGCGGCGAACAGTCGCGTCGCCTCGGCGGCGTCCTCTGCGTCGATGGCGCTGACCAAGTCGTAATAGTCAGCGAAGACGCTTGGCGCATAGTCCGAGCCGGCCCTCAATGAGGCGATCAAGTGGGTCATTGCCGGCGCATCGAACGGGAGTTCGTCCCGGCAGGCTCCACAAACGTGATCCAGGCTGTCGCCCAACTCGCGATGCACGAGTGCATTGATCCGACGTGCGCGCGCGGAATCGGGCGGAAAATTGAGATCGATCACCATCCACCGAACTCACAGCGTCGTCGAAGGCGGTAAACCCAAATTGGGCTGCTTGAACCCGCGCAGGGCGACCTCGGGCTTCCAAACTTCAGCTGAGAGGCAAGCGCTTCATGCCGCCCTTCTGGCCGACCTTTCCACCAGGCTTGTTGCCGATCTTCGCGCCCGACTTCCCGCTGGCGGTTCGAGCCACAATCCGGAATCCAAGCAGCTTCTTGTGGTCAAGGACGATGGTCACCGCAAAACCCTCCCGGTCGATCACCTCAACGATACCGGCTCCGGTGTGGCCAATCAATGAAAATCTCCTAGGGGTGTCAGTGCCTTGCTCTTGGCGCCGACCAACGAATGGCGAAGCCCTCAACTGTCCGGCGCGAGCCTAAGTGACCGCCTTCAGCTTGACTTAACGCGCCGGCTGCGCCAGAACGAAAGGCGAACGGAGATGCGGCGTGAACACAGGCCTTCCGCCTGGCTGGGTGGCGATCGACGGAACTGTGCAGCCGTCCGAGCTCGTGGCTGGGTATGCGGCGCGCCATCAGCTCGTCAAAGGCAAATGCACCCGATCCGGCTGCAATAGGCGAGTAGAGCTGGACCCAGCCGCCCTCTGTCGAGACGGGCTCGGCGCCATCCACATGCAGCAGATCAAGACATGGTGGCGATGTCAGCGCGCAGGTGGTTGCGCCCTGACCTTCCACAACGAGCCTCCGGCCTTTCCCTTGCGCCTGGAGCATTTCGTTGGATTGCCCAATGTGCGGATCCGCCTCCAGTGCCGCGGCGACCGGTGCAAATTCCATCGAGTCTGGACGGCCGAAGCGATGATCAAGGGCTTGGCAGGCCGCAGCCAGGGTGACGAGAGGACGGAGATCGACAAGCTCGGCGCTAAGATGACCAGCGCCTGTCCCCTCTGCAAAAAGTCGAACTGGATCGCCGACGTGCTCTGGGCGAACACTGACACCGTAGGCTGGACAGCTCAGGGCTCGGCGTATTTTGATCGGTACGAGACTGGCTGAGCACCCGGACGCTCATAGAGGGTCCCGGCTGGTAGTCTTGGTGCACTTGGGCGGATCGCGTGGGATGACGAGCGCCACGACTGCGATCGCCAGCCGACCGGGAGCAAAGCTGCGAGGCTGCGTCGCGGACATGATGCCGGGTCAGAGCCGTGCAGCGGCGACACCTAAAGGAAGCTAGCCAATCCTCGGAGCGGGCTACCGACGAAGATGCTATTGAGTTTGCACGCAGCTATGCCCGCGGCGCTGTCGCGCTATGGCAGGGCTCCCGTTTTCGCAGGCCGTGAAATAGGCCTGGACGAGGTCGTCGAACGTGCGGATTTTCTGGGCGCGCGCTTCGGCCTCGGCCAGCCGTTCGAGGCCAGCGGGGTCCTTACCGGCTTCGACCACGCGACGGGCTTCCTGAGCCCGCCCGCGGGCGCCGGCGATACCCGTGGCCGGATAGGTCCCCAGCTTCAGCCGGGGCTGCCGACCATCGGGCAGTCGGTAGCGAAAGAACCAGGTGCGGCGTCCGGCGTCCGACACACGCAGCAGCAGCCCCGGCTCCTGGGCGTCGAACACCTCGACGCGCTTGCCTGCGGCCGCCTTGAGCGCGAGCACTTGTTTGTCGGTCAGACGGGAGGCCATGGACGATCACCAAGCCCTGTGCCCCTTTTCGAAAATGGGGCACGGATGGGGCACAGAAGGACGAAACTTGATGATGATGGATGAAACCGCCTGAAAGGCAACAGCCTTGATTTACAAGGGAACTGGCGCGGGGCCAGCGTTCCAGCTTGTTTCAGGAAATTGCACGGACTGAGGTTTCATAACCCACAGGTCGGCGGTTCGATCCCGCCCCCAGCTACCAGCGGCTCGGTCCGCTCATGCGGCCGCCGGAGCCCTGGCGCGGAGCCAGCCCATCCAGAGATCGCGCAGGCCGGGGCGTTCGGGCGGTTCCCCTTCGCTGAGGTCGTGGCGGGTTGTGAAGACCAGGCCGGTTTCGTTGCCTCTGCGCCACGCGACCGCCGCATCGAACAGCAGCCCCTCATCGACCAGCAATAGGGCGGCGGGCGGCGGCAGCCGGATAATCGCCGAGATCTGGATGCGGGCGCCGTTGAGCGACAGGTCCAGCACCGTGCAATCGGGGTGCAGAAAGCCGTCGGCGCTGATCAGCTTGCCGGCGAGGCGCGCCGCGACGCGAACGCCGTCGCGCCGATCAAGGCCCTGATACGCCGCCGGCTCGCATGCAGAGCCCGACGCTCGATCCGCGCTCGGCTTGCCGGCGATGTCGCCGGACGCTGGTCTCGCAGTCGCGGCCATCATGGCCGTCTCATACACCGGTATGGTTGAGCGATTGCTAACCCCGGCGAGACAAGGCCGGCGCCGGGGTTAGCTCGTCGCTCGTGATCTAATCCGCCGGCGGCGGAGCCACGCCGTGTTGGCCGTTGGTCAGGGAATCCACGTCGGTCATCCCGCAGGACCATTCGTGCATCGTGTTCATCGAGCAGTTCCCCTTGGCCTTGGTGGCCGTGTAGGCGGTGCACTGGGTCCCGGCGCGATAGTCCGGGCCGCCGTCGTACTCGCCCGGCTGCCAGAGCCGGTTGCAGGCATAGCTGACCGAGGTCCCTTCGATGTCGTAGACCGGCTTGGTGATGTCGATGCTGCCCATGTTGGCGTCTTCGTTCGGGTTATAGGGCCGCCCGGCCGAGACGCCGGTGATCTTGACCTGGTCGATCAGATAGAGCCGGGGCTCGGTCGGCCGCTCCTGCTCGGACCCGCAGATTATATACTTGGCGACCTGGTCGGCCGACGGCTGCCCGTCCGCGGGCGCCTTGTCGGTGGAGCAGGTCCGTGGTCCCGGCGCGCCGTATTTGGCGCCGATCGCGGCGTCACGGGTCAGGACGATATCGCCGCCGCCATTGTCCGCGCTCGGCCCGCCCGCCGTCTGGCCGTTGCTGGCCTTGCCCCCGCATCCCGCCAGCGCCAGCGTCGCGGCAAGCGCCATCCATCCGAATCTCGGCATGATCTTCTCCCCCATGTGGCGGCACACAAGCGCCGCTCCCCAAACCGACCTTGCGGTCGATAGGCCAGTTTGTCATGGGAAATGGTCGGGCAGCCGACCCAGCAGCGACCCTTCGCCGCGGCTCCGCTAGGCGCGCGTCGGTTCCGGGCGGGCCGCGGCCTCGATGTCGGCGAAATAGCTCGCCGCGGCCTGGGCGATGGCGTGCTCGATCACCGAGCTTGGCTCGCCGAGCACCGGGCGCACATTGTCGGCCAGTTGCGCGCCGCGCCGGCCCATGGCGAAGCTCAGTTGCGCGCCGTCGTGCGAAAAGAAGGCCGGGGCGGACTCCGGCGTGACGCGGCCGGAGTGCCTGGAGGCGATCTCCGGGCCGACGATGCGGATCGAGACCTCCGCTGCACGGCCGTGTGCGCAGCTATGGAAATTGTCCTCGATCACCAGGGGAATGCCGTCGCTGGCGAGTTCAGCCTTGGCCTTGTGCAGCACCGGTACGATGTCGGTCCTGAGCGCCGCCACCGCCTTGACGAAGGCCTGTTCGCGCAACAGGCGCTCATGCTGGGCGTGGGCCCTGGCCAAGTCCAGGCGCGCCTCGTGGTCTCGCTTGGCGCGCCTGGCGATCTCGATGAAGGCGCTCATGGCTTTCCCCCGACGGATTGCGGCGGCGATCCGGTTCGAAAGAGCAAGCTTAGAGCGGCTCGGTAAATGATCCGGCAACCGGCTTGGTTAAGCCGGGCGTTTTCAGGGGCGCGCGTCTTTCGGCAAGGCGGCGATCTGGTCGGGGGTCAGCTGGGTCTGGGCGCCGACGATGCAGCCGCTGGTGATACCGCCGCTGCGCACCTTCAGGTCCCAGTCGATCGCCGAACAGAGTTGGGCGCTGTGGCTGCGGGTGATCAAGGTCGCACCTTGGCGCAGCATCGGGCACGAACCGTTGATATCCAGCCGAAAGACCCGGTTGCCGACGTTCAGATAGATGGTGTGGTCGTCGGGGGCTTTCCAGCTGGTCCACTGGTTGGCGTAGAAGCAGCTCTGCCCTTGGGCCAGGGCGGGACCGGCGACGAACCCGATGGCCGCGGCGGCCAAGGCGGCCGCCATGACGTATTTGCGCATTTTCATAACCTCCCGGTGTGAACGATCTTGGTCGTTCAACGCGCGAACTCTACCGCCGATGCGTAGGCGCGCCCAGAGATCAGTCCCCGACCGCCGTCCCGATATTGGCCGCGGTGGCGGTATTGGCGGCCGCGTCGGTCACCGTGACCGGGATGTCCGGGTTGCCGGCGGGGGCGTTCGGCGCGGACGGGGCGCCGTGGCTCTTCGGCTTGTCGAGCAGGGCGATGGCGTCGCGGATGAAGGTGGCGTCGGTGACGATGCCGATCTCCAGCCGCTCATCGTTCAGCTCGACCTGCTGGGTCAGCATGCCGGCGACGAACTGGACGTTCTCGGCCTGATCCGTCCCCGGCCGGTGGCGATCGACCTGGGAGATGAACACCGGACCGCCGGAATTGCCCGGGAAAACCCGGAAATCGAGCAGGAAGGTGGGTGAGGATGCCGGCGCGTCAATCGGCGAGGCGACCCGGCCGGAGCGCAGGATCGGGAAGCCCGCCGAGTCGGCGGAGAGGCCTTGCGGATAGCCCAGCACCATCATCTCGTCGCCCGGACCGATGTCGTACTTGGCGAAGGTGTCGCCGCCGGCCAGCCAGTCGAGCGGAATGGCCGACTTGGCGAATTCGGCCGGCGCCTTGACCACGATGGCGGCGACGTCGCGATTGGGATTGTGCGACCAGAGTTCGGCGCTCCTGCTGCGGATCGCGATCGGGCGCGGATCGTAGCGCCAGCCGCCGTCCTTGCCGCGCAGGCGGTAGCCGATGTGCGCCTCCGGCCCGGTCATGCGGTTGAGCACGTGGTTGGCGGTGACCAGAACCGTTCGCGGCGTGCCGTCGGCGGTCGGATCGCTGACCAGGAAGCCGGTGCCAATGATGTGGCTGCCGTTGGGGAGCGCCTGCTCCACCTGGACGGTGGCCTGGATCAGCTGTGCGGAAATATCCACTGACATACCCCAGCCCCCTGGAACTCATGCCGTTTCGCCATTTGACGCGCGTCGCGGCTACACACAAGCTCAGCCTTATCGCCAAATGGCTTAAGGACAGTGTCAGCGATGGCCGACCCGCGGTCGAGTGGGACGAAGGGCCGCAGCGGCGAAGCGCCTCCGACCGTCGCTGTGCGGCTGGTCGATTGCCGGGTTGGCCGCTTGCGCCCTGGCCTGTAAGCCACCCGGCATGAGCAACCCGACCCCGCCCGTCGCCGCCAAGATCCCGAAACACATCACCCAGCTCGGTCGCGAGCGGGTGGACGACTACGCCTGGCTGCGCGACGACAACTGGCAGGCGGTGCTGCGCGATCCGTCCGTGATCCGCGCCGACGTGAAGGCTCATCTGCAGGCCGAGAACGCCTACACCAAGGCCATGCTGGCGGCCACCGAGCCGCTGCAGGCTGCCATGTTCGGCGAGATGAAGGGGCGCATCAAGGAGGACGACGCCTCAGTGCCGTCGCCGGACGGCCCGTTCGACTATTACTGGCGCTACGAGACCGGCGCCCAGCATCCGATCCATGCCCGCACCCCGCGCGGCGGCGGCGCGGAATCCATCCTGATCGACGAGGACGCGCTGTCGAAGGGCCATGCTTATTTCCATGTCGGGGCCGCCCATCACAGCCCCGACCACCGGCTGTTCGCCTATGCGGTCGATGAGCAGGGGTCGGAGGTCTACCGCATCCAGGTCAGGGACCTGGCGACCGGCGCCCTGCTGCCCGAACCGGTGGAAAGCGCCACCGGCGACTTCACCTGGTCGCCGGATTCCGCCTGGCTGTTCTGGATCTGGCGCGACGACAATGGCCGCCCGGCCAAGGTTTTCCGCCGCCCGGCGCGCGGTGGGACCAAGGACGATGTGCTGGTCTATGAGGAGCCGGACGACGGCTTCTTCCTCTCGGTCGGCAAGACCAGCTCCCACGCCTATATCGTCATCGGCGCCGGCGACCACGAGACCTCCGAGGTGCGGCTGATCCCGGCCAGCGATCCGACCGCCGAAGCGCGCGTGGTCGAGCCGCGCACCGAGGGCCTGCGCTACGACGTCGAGCATTGGGACGGCCGCTTCCTGATCCACACCAACGCCGACGACGCCATCGACTTCAAGGTGGTGGAGGCGCCAGAGGCCAACGCGGGCCGCGCCCACTGGAAGGACTGGATCGCCCACAAGCCCGGCCAGTTCATCGTCGGCATCGGCGCCTATAAGGACTGGTTCGTGCGCCTGGTGCGCGAGAATGCGCTGAACCGCATCATCCTGACGGCGCGCGGGTCGGGCGACGAGCACGCCATCGCCTTCGACGAGCAGGCCTATGCGCTGAGTCTTGGCGGCGGCTACGAGTTCGACACCACGACCATGCGCTTCGTCTATGAATCGCCGACCACGCCGAAACAGTGGATCGACTACGACATGGCCACGGGCGCGCGCACCCTGCGCAAGACCCAGGAAATCCCCTCGGGCCACGATCCAGCGGCCTATGTCACCCGCCGGCTCTACGCCCAGGCCGCCGACGGGGCCGACGTGCCGATCACCGTCCTGATGCGCGCCGGCACGCCGCTCGACGGCTCGGCGCCGCTCCTGCTGTACGGTTACGGGGCCTACGGACTGTCAATGGACCCGCATTTCTCGATCCGCCAGCTGTCGCTGGTCGATCGCGGCTGGATCTGGGCCACCGCCCATGTGCGCGGCGGTTCGGAAAAGGGCTATGGCTGGTTCCTCGAAGGTCGGGGCCCGAAGAAGCCGAACAGCTTCACCGACTTCATCGCCAGCGCCGAGCATCTGATCAGCCACGGCTATGGCGCCAAGGGCCGCATCGTCGCCTATGGCGGCTCGGCCGGCGGCATGCTGATGGGGGCGATCGCCAACCTGCGCCCCGATCTCTGGGCCGGGATCATCGGCGCGGTGCCCTTTGTCGACGTTCTCAACACCATCAGCGACGCCAGCCTGCCGCTGACCCCGCCGGAATGGCCGGAGTGGGGCGATCCGCTGACGGACGAGGCGGCCTACGACCTGATCGCCGGCTACAGCCCTTATGACAATGTCGGGGCTAAGGCCTATCCGGCCGTACTCGCCACCGGCGGGTTGTCCGACCCGCGCGTCACCTATTGGGAGCCGGCCAAGTGGGTGGCCAAGCTGCGCGAGAAGACCACCGGCGATGCGCCTATGCTGTTGAAGATCAACATGGAGGCCGGGCATGGCGGCGCCTCCGGCCGCTTCGACTTCCTGAAGGAGATCGCGCTCGACTACGCCTTCGCGGTCTGGGCGATCGAGCGCGGCTGGGAGCGGGCGGCGTGAACATCAGGCCGGCCAGCTTCGATGACGCGGCGGCGCTGGCGGCCATCTACGGCCATCATGTGCTGCACGGATTCGGCACCTTCGAGGAAATCCCTCCGTTGACGGAGGAGATGGCTCGGCGCGTGGCGTCGGTGCGCGGCTTCGGCCTGCCCTATCTGGTCGCGGAGATCGACGGCGGCGTCGCCGGCTTCGCCTACGCCTCGGCTTTCCGCACCCGTGCCGCCTATCGCTATACCGTCGAGGACAGCGTCTATATCGCCCCCGACCGGATGGGCCAGGGCATCGGTAAGGCGCTGTTGCTGCGGGTTATCGAAGCCTGCGAAACGCTCGGCCTGCGCCAGATGGTGGCGATGATCGGCGACAGCGCCAATGGCGGCTCCATCGGCGTGCACCGATCCTGTGGTTTCGAGCCGTCGGGCGTCCTGAAGGGCCTCGGCTTCAAGGGCGGCCGCTGGGTCGACGTGGTGACCATGCAGCGCGAACTGAACGCCGAGGCCCTCGGCCCCGGCATCGACTGGGGCGGCGTGTAGCCTGGCCGGGCTAGCGTGGGCCTAACCTCAACCGTCATCCCCCGCTGGAGCGGCGAAGCCGCGGAATGCGGGGGACCCATGAACACTGACCGTCGACGGTGATCATGGGTGGCCCGAACAAGTCGGGCCATGACGGTAAAGAGAAAGCTGTAGTTGGGGACACGTACGACTTCCAAAACCCGTGATTGTGCTTGCGCCGCCGTGGAAAGTCGTACGTGTCCCCAATTACTATTCTAAGCCACCGCCTTGCCCAGCACGTCCGCCAGCTGGTCGTGCTGGTAGGGTTTGCCCAGGTGGGTGGCGCCTTCGAAGGCCAGGGCTTCCTCGTTTTCGCTGTAGCCGCTGGCGAAGATCACCTTCAGGCCCGGGCGCAGCGCGACCGCCTTGGCGGCCAGTTCCGGGCCGCGCATGCCGGGCAGGCCGATGTCGGTGAACAGCACGTCGATGCGGGCCTCGTCCCGGACGATCGCCAGCGCCTGGACGGCGTCGCCGGCCTGCAGGGCGGTAAAGCCCAGGGTCTCCACCATGTCCACCGCCGCCATGCGCACCATGGCGTCGTCTTCGACCACCAGCACCACCGGCCGGGCCGCCTTGAGCTGGGCGCGGATCTTGCGGGCCAGGTCGTCGCGCGCATAGGGCTTGCTGAGCAGCTGCACGCCCTCGTCCAGCCGCCCGTGATGCACGATGGCGTTTTCGGTATAGCCGGAGGTGAACAGCACCGGCAGGCCGGGCCGCAGCTTCACCGCCTCGCGGGCCAGGTCGCGGCTCTTTACCGGCCCGGGCATGACCACGTCGGTGAACAGAAGGTCGATCTTGGCGCCGGACTTCAGCAGCTCCAGCGCCGCCGCGCCGTCCGAGGCGTGCAGGCAGGTGTAGCCCAGGTCGCGCAGCATGCCGACGGTTGAGGCGCGGACCATGTCGTCGTCCTCGACCACCAGGATCACCTCGCTGCGGCCGGCGATCGATCCCGCGTCGATCGGCGTGGTCGGCTCGGCCGACTGCCGCGAGCGGGGCAGGTAAATCTTCACCGTCGTGCCCTGGTCAGGCTCGCTGTAGATCTGCACGTGCCCGTTGGACTGGTGCACGAAGCCGTAGACCATGGAGAGGCCGAGGCCGGTGCCCTTTTCCTCGCCCTTGGTGGTGAAGAAGGGCTCGAACACCTTGGACAGGGTCTCCTTCGACATGCCATGGCCGGTGTCGGAGACCGCCAGCAGCACATATTGACCCGGCTGCACCTCCGGCTGCTGGCGCACATAGGCCTCGTCCAGCACGGCGTTGCTGATCTCGATGGTCAGCCGGCCGCCCCCCGGCATGGCGTCGCGGGCGTTGAGCGCCAGGTTCAGCACCGCGCTCTCCACCTGGGCCGGATCGGCCAGGGTGTTCCACAGGCCGCCGGCGATGACCGTCTCGATCTCGACGCCTTCGCCCAGCGTGCGGCGCAGCATCTCGGCCATGTCCTTCACCTGCCGGCCCAGGTCCACCACCCGCGGCTCCAGCGGCTGGCGACGCGCGAAGGCGAGCAGCTGGCGGGTCAGGGCGGCGGCCCGATCGGCGCCGTGCAGGGCGTTGTTCAGCCGTTGCGAGGCTTCGCGGTCCTTCAGCTTGGCGGCGATCAGTTCGAGGTTGCCGCGGATCACCTGCAGGATGTTGTTGAAGTCGTGGGCGACTCCGCCGGTCAGGTGGCCGACCGCCTCCATCCGCTGGGCGCGGCGCAGACGCTCCTGCGACTCCTCGCGGTCGGTGACGTCGCGCGATGAGACCAGGATGCGATCGATACGGCCGGCGTCGTTAAACAGCGGCGCCAGGATGGACTCCCACACCCGCCGCCCGCCGGGAAGCTGGACCCGATCGCGGGTGAAGGCCGGCTTGCCGCTGGCGACGACGCGCTCGAGCTGGGCGACCAGGGCGTTGGCGTCCGGCTCGCGGGCCATGCGGCGTAGGTCGACGCCGCGTATCTGGGCGGTGGTCAGGGTGGTGGCGCGCTCATAGGCGGGATTCACCTCGGCCATGCGGAAGCCGCCGCCGGGCAGGACGTCGATCACCGAGAGCAGGTCGGCGGTATTGGCGAAGATGGCCTGGTAGCGCGCCTCGCTGTCGCGATGCGCGGCCTGGGCCGCTTCGCGCCCGGCCACCTCCTGCTCGAGCCGGCGGTTGGCGACCATCATCAGCCCCATCAGGGCGGCCAGGCCGACACTGGCCAGGCCGCTGACCGAGATCGCGATGATGAAGCCGATCCACTCGTCACGGCTGGCGGCCGCCGTCCGCCGCGCGAGCATGGCGTTTTCCGCGACCATGATCTCGGCCGCCGCCGCCCGGGCCCGGTCCATGGCCGCCTTGCCGGCGCCCTGATGACTGGTGCGCGCCTGATCGGCGTGACCGCTGCGATAAAGCTCGACCCGCGAGCGCGACACGGCCACGCGCTGCAGCAGGTTGTCGACCAGCCTGGCCGCGCGGGCGGTCTGCTCGGGGCTGTCCTTGACCAGGGCGCGCAGCGTGGCCCCGGTCTTGGCGACCAGGGCGCAATCGGCCTCGAAATGGTCGAGGTAGTGGGCGTCGCCGCCTATGTCATAGGCGCGCTGGGCGGATTCCACCTCGACCGCCGACGAGAACAGCGACTGGGTGGTCTCGATCACGTCGCGACTGTGGTTGACCCAGCCGCGCTCGGTCCGGGTCAGCACCAGATGGTCGATGGCCAGGAAGACCGTCATCGCCGCCAGCACCACGAGCAGCGCGATCGGCGCCGCCAGGCTCAGCCAGTAGAATCGCGACGGAGCCTTGCTCACCAAGTGACGACTCATTGGGCAGTGAAGGGCCGAGGCCAAGGATCGCCGCTCAGAAGCGTTGATGCGGCCACAATGTCCAAGGAAAAGTGCGGGCGGAAGTGTCGCAGGCCGGCGCCATGTGGCAAATCTTGCCTTAACCACGATGGCGTAGCTTGCTGGCCTCTATCTCCGAGCGGGCCAACGGAAAAGTGCGAAGCGGTTTTCCGCCCGCAACCCGCTCTAACCCTAGGAATCGATCACGTTTATGATTTTGGAATCCAAAATCATCGTGATCTAGGAGCATAGCCCTTGAGTCCCACCGGGCCTTCGAAACGCCGGACTCCGATCACGGCCGTCGGCTCAGCCCGGCGCTACGACATGATCGTCATCGGCAGCGGTCCTGCTGGCCGCCGCGCGGCGATCCAGGCGGCCAAGCTCGGCAAGTCGGCGCTGGTGGTCGAGAAGGGCCGCCGCGTCGGCGGCGTCTCCGTGCACACCGGCACCATTCCGTCCAAGACCCTGCGCGAGACCGTGCTCAACCTGTCGGGCTGGCGCGAGCGCGGCTTCTATGGCCGCGCCTATCGGGTCAAGCAGGACATCCAGGCCGAGGATCTGCTCAAGCGGCTGCGCATGACCCTTGACCACGAGGTGGAGATCCTCGAACACCAATTCGCCCGCAACAAGGTCGAGACCCTGCGCGGCGCGGCGCGCTTCATCGATGCGCACCAGATCGAGGTCACCGGCGACGATGGCGAGATCACGCGCGCCCATGCCGATCGCTTCGTACTGGCGGTGGGCACCCATCCGCACCGGCCCGACCACGTGGCCTTCGACGGCGAGACCATCCTCGATAGCGACGACATCCTCGATCTGAAGCGGATTCCCCGCCACCTGGTGGTGGTCGGCGCGACGGTGATCGGCATCGAATACGCCACCATCTTCTCGGCGCTGGACGTGCAGGTGACGGTGCTGGAAGGCGGGCCGGGCCTGCTCGGCTTCGTTGATCGCGAGTTGGCCGACGAGTTCATGCACGACCTGCGCGACCGCGGCGTGACGCTGCGCTTCGGCGCCCACGTCAAGACCATCCATTGCGACGCGCCGCAACGCTGCGTCATCGACCTGGAGGATGGCCGCTGCCTGCGCGCCGACATGGTGCTGTTCGCCGCCGGCCGCCAGGGCGCCACCGACGGCCTCAACCTCGCCGCCTGCGGGCTGGATTGCGGCGAGCGCGGCCGCATCCACGTCGATCCGGCCACCTTCCAGACCGCCGCGCCGCACATCTATGCCGCCGGCGACGTCATCGGCTTCCCGAGCCTCGCTTCGACCTCGATGGAGCAGGGGCGCATCGCCGCCTGCCACGCCTTCGGCGAGCCCTGCCAGAAGACGCCGGCCTTCTTTCCCTACGGCATCTATTCGGTGCCCGAGATCTCCACCATCGGCATGACCGAGGAACAGGTGCGCGAGCACGCCATCCCCTACGAGTGCGGCGTCGCCCGCTTCCGCGAAACCTCGCGCGGCCACATCATGGGGCTCAGTTCCGGCTTCATGAAGATGATCTTCGCGCTGGAGACGCGCCGGTTGCTCGGCGTCCACATTGTCGGCGAGGGCGCCACAGAGCTGATCCACATCGGCCAGGCGGTGCTCAATCTGGAAGGCGGGCTCGACTATTTCGTCGAGAATACCTTCAACTACCCAACCCTCGCCGAAGCCTACAAGATCGCGGCGTTGGACGCCTGGAACCGCATGCCGAAGGAACGCGCCAGCGCCGGGCTGGACGTGGCGGCGGAGTAAAAATTCTCCGTCATGGCCCGACTTGTTCGGGCCACCCATGAACACGGGCGAACGTGTGTTCGCAGCGCGGCTCAACCGCTCGTGATCACCGCGGGCATCGGCGTTCATGGATCCCCCGCATTGCGCTTCGCTACAGCAAGGGATGACGGTTTTGTTTGGCCCGAGCCGAAGCGGGGGATGATGGTGTGATGGTGTCACCCAAAAGCCGCCATCGGACTATTCGTGAGCTTGGCCGTTGACCGGCGCCCGGCGGCGGACCTAGGTTCCGCGCCCCCAAAATCCTTTTTTTGAACGCGGACGCTCCGCCATGCCGCAGATCCTGGTCGAGGGTCTCGCCAAGACCTATCGCGTCGCCGAGCGCGAGCCGGGCGCGTGGGGCGCCGTCGCCGGCCTGTTCCATCGCCGCTGGCGCACCATCGAGGCGCTGAAGGGCGTCGGCTTCTCCATGGAGCGGGGCGAGCTGGTCGGGCTGATCGGGCCGAACGGGGCCGGCAAGTCGACCGCCATCAAGATCCTCTCCGGCATATTGCGGCCCAGCGCCGGCCGCTGTGAGGTCGACGGCCTGATCCCCTGGCTGCAGCGGGTGCAGCACGTGGCCCGCATCGGCGTGGTCTTCGGCCAGCGCACCCAGCTCTGGTGGGACTTGCCGGTGATCGAGGGCTTCGACCTCTTGGCCGCCATCTATCGCGTGTCGCCGGCGCAATACCGGGCGACCCGCGATCAGATGGTCGGGCTGATGCGGCTGGAAAAGCTGCTCGACCAGCCGGTGCGGCAGTTGTCGCTCGGCCAGCGCATGCGCTGCGAGATCGCCGCGGCCATGCTGCACGACCCGTCGATCCTGTTCCTCGACGAGCCGACTATCGGCCTGGACGCGCCGTCGAAGCTGGCGGTGCGCGAGTTCGTCTCGACGCTGAACCGCGAGCGCGGCGTCACCGTCATCCTGACCACCCACGACATGCACGATATCGAGGCCCTGGCCCGCCGGGTCATCGTCATCGGCAACGGGACCATACTGGCCGACAGCCCCTACGAGGCCCTGCGCGCCGGGGTGCTGGCGGAGCGCAGGCTCTATGTCGACTTCGCCGAGGACGCGCCGGTGATCGACATCCCCGGCGTCGAGGAGCGCGCCCGCGACGGCCGGGCGCTGGAGCTCGCCTTCGACCCGGCGGTGATCGCCGCGCCGGCGCTCATTGCGCGCATCACCGCCGACCACGCGGTCGAGGACATCCATGTCGACGAGCCGGCCATCGAAGAGGTGATCACCCGGTTCTACCAGCTCCACGGCGCGGACGAGGCCTAGCATGGCCAACGTGCTGCGCCCTTACCTGGCGACCTTCTCGGCCCGCTTTCAGCTGATGCTGCAGTATCGCGCCGCGGCCCTGGCCGGCTTCGCCACCCAGTGCTGGTGGGGCGGCATCAAGATCATGGTCTATGCCGCCTTCTTCGAGGCCGCGGGTGCCGCGGTGCGTTCGCCGATCAGCCTGTCGCAGGCCATCACCTATACCTGGCTCTCCCAGGCCTTCCTGTCGCTGAACCCATGGAGCGGCGACCCCGACGTCGCCGCCAAGGTGCGCACCGGCGGCGTCGGCTATGACCGCCTGAGGCCGGTCGACGCCTATGGCTGGTGGTTCGTCAACGCCGCGGCCTGGATGACGGCGCGCGCGGCGCCGCGTTCGGCGCTGATGTTCGCGCTGACGGGGATCATCTTTCCGCTGGCGGGTTTGAGCGCCTGGGCCTGGTCGCCGCCGGCGGGCCTGGCGGCGGCGGCGCTGTTCAGCCTCTCCATGGTGCTGGTGGTCTTGCTGTCGTCGTCCATCGTCATGCTGATCAACATCTGCGTGGCGGCGACCCTGACCGATCGCGGCGTCAACAACTTCGTGGCCCCGGTCGCCATCCTGCTCACCGGCAACCTGATCCCCTTGCCGTTCTTTCCAGATTGGGCGCGCACGGCCCTGTTCATCCAGCCGTTCGCCGGCGTGGTCGACATCCCGTTCCGGATCTATTTCGGCCAGCTGACCGGGACGATGGCCTGGGCGGGCATCGGGCTGCAGGTTTTCTGGATCCTCGTCCTGGTCGGCCTGGGCCGGCTCTGGCTGGGCCGGGTCATGGACCGGCTGCAGGTGCAGGGCGGCTGAGTCATGAACCCCTTGCAACTGCTCACCCGCTATTTCCGCGCCTCGCTATCGGCCCAGGCGCAGTACCCGGGCACCACCGTGCTGATGACCGTCGGCGCCTTTGCGGTGAACTTCATCGAGATCTTCGGCATCGCCGCACTGTTCAGCCGCTTCGGCCAGGTGCGCGGCTGGGGCTTCGGCGAGGTGGTGCTGTTCTACGGCCTGGTCTCGATCAGCTTCGGCATTTCCGACTTCCTGACCCGCGGCTTCGACGTGCTGGGGACCGAGTTCATCCGCACCGGCAATTTCGATCGCGTGCTCTTACGCCCGCGTTCGCTGGCGCTGCAGCTGATCGGCTACGAGTTTCGCCTGCGCACCATGGGCCGGGTGCTCCAGGGCCTGCTGATCATCGGCATAGCCACCCAGGCGCTGCACTTCCACTGGACCCTGGCCGCCGTCGGCCTGGCCGCATGGACCGTCGTCGGCGGCGTCGCGCTCTTCTTCGGCCTGCTGGTCCTGCAAGGCACGTTGTCCTTTTGGACCGTCGAGGGGCTGGAGGTGGCCAATGTTCTGACCTATGGCGGCGTGCAGGCGGCGCAGTTCCCCTTAAGCCTCTACGCCCCGTGGTTCCGAGGCTTCCTGACCTTCGTCGTGCCGCTGGGCTGCGTCGCCTATTTCCCGGTGGTGGCCCTACTCGGCCGCCACGACCCGCTCGGCGCCCCAGACTGGTTCCTGCCGCTCAGCCCGATCTTCGGCGTCATCTTCCTGGCCGTCTCCTTCTGGGCCTGGGGCTTCGGCGTGCGGCGCTACACTTCGACCGGCAGTTAGGCGGCGAAGCCGCTAGATTGAACCACGAAAAACACGAAAATCACGAATGCGCCTCGATCTGAACATCGCGGACGCGGCCAGACCGCCAACGGTCTTGTTCGTGTCTTTTCGTGTTTTTCGTGGTTCAAATCTCACGGCGGCAGAGCCGGGCCGGCGCCTCAGATATTGATCCGCCAAGGTCGCCAGTGCGCCAAGAAGAAAAGGTCAGCGCTGACCTTGGCGTCCTTGGCGGTTAGAGAGCCTTGCCGCTATTGCGGCGTTCAGCGCTTTGGGTAGTCGAAGTTGAAGGCTACGGCGAAGGGGGACCACCAGCCGGGGACGCCGGTTTCCTTGTCGACGTGGTGATAGAAACCTTGCGATTCCGGTGAGGTGAAGCGGTAGGTCACCTTGTACTTGCCCGGGCCGGCCATGCGGATGTTGTCGGCATAGTGGGGGCCGTCCTTGGCGGTCATCGGCCTTAAAGTTCCGGCCGCATGCCAGTTGGTTCCGATCTTCTGCACCAGGTACTGGATGGTCAGGTAGCCCACCCAGGCGCCGTCCGGATAGCCGTACCGGTTGTCGGCGGTGGCGTGGACGTCGGCCTCCAAGTGGATGACGTCGGGGCCGGTCATCACCATGCCCTTGGTCATCGGCGCCATCTGCACCCCGACCAGATAGTTGGCGACGATCTCCATATCCTGGACGTGGACCGGGCCGCCGACGAAATATTCCCGCGCCGACGCCGGCTGGGCCGTCGCCAGCGCCGCAAAGGCGACGGCGAGGCCGCCGGCCATGGTTTTCAGCAGGTTCATTTCTCGGCTCCTTGCAGGATGGCGGGGCGTTGGCGACGCTGATGGTTCATGTGCATCAGCCGCCCGCCGATCACGAAGGCCGCCAGCGTCGCGCCATAGGCCAGGAGCTGAATGCCGGACGGCCGGTCGGTGTAGCCGGTGATGACGTGCAGGGCGCGGCCGACCAGGGTGTCGTCGCGCAACAGCCAGCTGGTGTTCCAGATCTCGTCGCCCAGGGTCGGCACCGCGCCGATCTGGGCCAGGGTGGCGAAGGCCTGCCCGGCCAGGCCGGCGGCGAGCAGGGTGAGCAGCACCCCGGTGACCTGGAACAGCCGCTTGGTCGGGATGGCGACCAAGCCGCGATAGAGGGCGAAGGAGACGATGGCGCCCAGCACCAGCCCGCCGATTCCGCCGATGAAGAGGGCGACCGGACCCTCGGTGCTGGCCGCGACGATGCCGTAGAGGAAGAGCACCACCTCCGAGCCTTCGCGCAGGATGGCCAGCGCTACCACCACCGCCATGGCCATCAGCGAGGCGCGCCCGGCGTCGATCTCCGAGCCCAAGGTCTTCAGCTGCTTGGCCAGTTCGCGGCCGTGGTCGGCCATCCACAGATGGTGCCAGCCCAGCATCAGCACAGCGGCCAGCATGACCGCGGCGTTGAAATACTCCTGGCCCTGGCCGGAGAGGGCGTTGGACAGCGCCCCGGCGAAGAGGGCGAGCGCGCTGGCGCCGAGTACGCCAGCGGCGATGCCGGCCCCGATCCAGCGCGTGCGGCCCGCGATGCCCTCGGTGGCGGCGAAGACGATGCCGACCACCAGCCCGGCCTCGAGCACCTCGCGGAAGACGATGAGCAGGCTGGCCAGCATCTAATGTCCTCCCGCCGCAACGACATGCAGCACGCCCTTGGCCAGGGTCGGGTTGTAGTCGCCGAAAAAGGCGTAGGCGCCGGGCTTCAGCGCCCCGACCGAGACAATGATGCTGGCGTGCGGGGCCATGATCTTCTCGACCTTGAAGTCGTAGCTCTCGAACTCTTCCGGCGTCGGGTCGAGATTGCGCACCTGGATGGTGAACCGCTGGCCGGCCGGCGCGGTGATGACGGCCGGGGTGAAGTGGTGATTCTGCACGGTCAGTTGCAGCGGCGCGTCGGCCGCGGCCTGGCCAGCGACCATCAGCCCCACGGCGAGGGCGAACGAAAACAGGACTCTGAAAGGCGTGAACGGCCGCACGGATCAACCAGCTGGTTGCGAATGAGAATAGTTTTTAATAACAAGTAGCACGTCCCGGCGCAATGACGCCGGGCCCTGGAGCCAAATGTTCGATCCCTCTCAAGCCCTGGCGGGACTTCGCATCCCATCCGATCTCTTGATCGCCTTGGACGACCGCGATCTGCACTTCGCGCTGCAGCCCTATCATTTCATCATCCGGGCGATCCACCTGCTCTCGGTGGCGGCCTTTTTCGGCGGCATCGTGCTGCTCGATCTGCGCCTGATGGGCGTGCGCGCGGTCGCGCCCCTGCAGGGCTTTGTCGAGCACACCATCCCCTGGCTCTATCTGACCTTCGCCTTGGCCTTCGTGACCGGCGCGGCGCTCTTCCTCTACGATCCGCTGCATGTCGGCAGTCACGCCTATTTCACCTTGAAGCTGCTGTTCCTGGGGCTGGGCCTGGTCAACGCCCTGGTCTTCCACCGCTGGATGCTGGCCGATGCGCTGAGGGCCTCGGTCAAGATGCCGCGCAGCGCCAAACTGGGCGGCGCCATCTCGCTGGTCCTCTGGGTGCTGGTCATGCTGGCCGCTTCGCTGAACGTCGAAGGTCCGCCCAAGGTGCTGCTGACCGGCAGCGCCGACACGGCTTTCAGCCGCTAGCGATCGCGGGCTGCGCCGGCGGGCGGCGGGTGAGGGCCCAGGCCTGGGTGGTCTCGAACCCTGCCCCGGTCCAGCCGAGGGCGGTGACCTCGATGCGGGTTTCGTCGACGACGACAGTGGAAAAGCCGGCCGGGGTTCCCCGCGTGCGCCGCGACAGCGTGCCGGCGCCGACCGCATAGCAGCCGGGCAGCGCGCCGGGCAGCGGCAGCACGAACGGATTGTGCACGTGGCCGGTCAGGACCAGCTCCACCCCCGCATCGGCCAGCATCTTCGCCGCCGCCGCGCCGCGATGCACGCCGCCGGTGACTGGCGCGCCTGGGATGTCGATGAGCGGATGGTGACAGGTGAACAGCTTGAGCGCGGGGGGAGCGCCCCAGTCAAGCCGCAGCAGACGCTTGGTCGAGATCGCGCCCTTCGACCAGTTCGGGCGCGGCTGGGCGCCTCTGGCGCTGTTCAGGCTGCGCGCGGTGAGGCCCGGCGCATCGAACCGCGAGACCTCGGCCTGGCCGATATAGCGCCGATAGCGGGCGAACGGGGTCAGCGCCCTTAGGACCAGGTTCCAGTAGGGCGTGTCGTGGTTGCCCGGCGTGACCAGCTGAGGCTGCGGCAGGCGGCTCAGCCAGGCGCGGGCCGCCTGGAACTCGCGGGGCAGGCCGTTCAGCGTCACATCGCCGCTGACCACAGTCAGCGTCGGCGCGAAGTCGGCGACTGCGCCGATCGCGGCCTCGACGGCGGCCGCGTCCTCGCCGCCGAAGTGAACGTCGCTGAGATGGGCGATGCGTAGGATCACGAGTCGGCGTCGGGCGGCGGCGCCAGGGCGCGGAAGGCGCGCGGGACAAACTCGAATTCGAGCCGGCGCGGCATACGATGGGTTTCGCCGTCAAGGATGCACGGGATCGCATGCCGGGCCTGGGCCACGCCTCGGACGCAGGGTTCGACGGTGACGCTGGGATCCTGACGCCAATCGCTGACGACGCCGTTGAACGCGAGCCGGAAGGCTTCGCGCGCATCGTGAACGTCCATCGCCGCGGCTTCCAGCGCCGCCTGGTCCGACGCCACCGCGGTTGAGACCATCGGGCAGATCAGAACCAGGGCCTCGGCCTTGCGGTTCGGCCGATCCTGCAAGTCGTAATGCAGGCCCCCGCTGAAGGCGCGGCGCAGCGCATAGCTCGCACGCCGACCGGCCTTGATGAAGTGCATGGCCCTGACCGCCTCGCGGGCGTCACCCCAGAGGGCCGGCGCGCCCAGGATCGTCGCCACATAGAAGCACTTGCCGGCGATCCGGCCGCCGGAAACCGTGCGCTCGACGCCGTTGTCCAGCGCCCGTTTCAGCGCCTCCGGCCAGGGCCGCGTTCCATAGAGCGCGTGCGGCAACATGTTCATGGTGCCGCCGGGCAGGGGCGCGACCAGCGGCCCGTCCGGCCCGCTGAGCTCCGCCGCCAGCCGCGCGGTGCCGTCGCCGGCCAGGACCAAAACCAGGTCGGGGCCGGCCTCGATCGCCGACTTCAGCGCCGTCTCGATCTCGTGCGGGGCGGGACTTGAGAGGGTGAGGTCATAGCCGTAGTCCGCGACCAGCCTGGCCAAGGCGTCCGCGGCGCCGGGGCCGACGCTTCCAGCAGCGGAATTGACCACCGCCGCAATGCGCTTCAGCCGTGGCCGCGCGCCCGGTTCTGGCGAAGCGACCGCGCCAGCGGCTTTAGGGGAGGTCATGCCGCATCAACGCGCCATGGCCCCGCTCGTTGCGCCGCATCGGAGCGGCCGCGGCGTCTTTGGCTGCGCCGGTTGGCGGGCGCCGCGCGGAACCGCCGTGCGTGAGCTTCATTGACTGTCGGCGAGAGATGCAAGGCAACGGAGTCCTCATGAGCAAACCAACCGACAAACCGACTCCGGCGGCTGGCGGCAAGGCCGGCGGGACCTATGCGCAGGGCGATATGAGCGAGGCGGCTCGCCGGTCGAAGTGGCGCCAAACGCGCGCCGGCGAGCCGAACGTGCCCGGCACCGCAAAACCGCCGTGCGGCGAATAGGTAGAGGACTTCCGCGCGATCGCCGACCCGCGGGCACGACAATCGGTGACCGCCGGGATCGTCCGACCTTCCGGGCTATGTCGCCTTGGACGAACGCCCTATAATGGCGAGAGTCTACAGTTGTGGGTCGAAGACCTTGACGACCAATATTCCCTCGATTTCGACATTCGCCGATCCAAGCCTCAATTCGCCGATCGATCCGGTGCAGAACCCGTCGAAAGCGGCGGCCTATTGGCTGCAGCGCGACATCGTGCGCGGCGTCTTTGAGCCGATGGAGCGGCTGAAGGTCGAGCATCTGGTCAACTTCTACGGCGTCGGCCACAGCCCGGTGCGCGAAGCGATTCTGTTGCTGTCCTCGACCGGGTTGGTCGTTCACGAGTATCAAAAGGGCTACCGCGTCGCGCCCGTGTCGCTGGCCGACTATGATGACGTGCTGGCCGTCTACCAGCGTCTCTACAAGCTGACCCTGACCATGGCGATCGATCTCGGCGACGATGCCTGGGAGGAACGCGTCGTGGTTCGCCTGCACCGCACCGTAAAGGTGCAGAACGTGCTGCCGGACGGCGACCCGCTGCTTCGTGAGCGCTGGCAGCGCGCCTATGGCGAATATCACGCCGAGCTGCTCTCCGGCTGCGGTTCGCCTTTGATCTTGCAGCTTATCGGCGACATCGGTTCGCGGCTCGAGCGCTATGTCAATCTGTTCGCCGACCTCGAGACCGATCGCGGTCGCGACCATCACGCCGAGCATCGCCAGATCGTCGAGGCGGTGATCGCCCGCGACAAGGACCGGGCATTGACCCTGGTCGACCGCTATTTCGCGACCGCCCAGCCGATGCGCAACTCGATCATCGAAACCCTGAAACGAAATGAGGCTCAGGTCTCGCGCCGCCGCCGGGGGGCCGCGGATGCGGCCTCGGCGCCCAATGGGAGCCCGGTGTCCGAAGCCGCAGAGTGAGGCTCAGTCGCCCGGCCTTGGTGGCTCAAGGCTCAGCCAGGCCGGCCCCGACGCGAGCGCGCGCACGCAAACCCGCTGTTGCGCGTCCAGCACGGCGACCTCGGCCGGCACGCCCTCGAAGCGCACGATGAACCCTTGCGGAAACTGGATCCGCGGCGCGTAGATTTCGCTCGGCGCATCGATCCGCGCATCGGCGGCGAAGTCGAGCCGGAAGCGCCGGGTGCGCCGGTCGAAGGCCACAGCTTCGGTGCGCCCCTGCACCCGGCGGGCGTACGGCCGACAGAAGCCTTCGACCGCCCGGCCGCCGGAGTTCGGGTCGGCCGGATCGACCCGCTGATCGAGCGAGAAGATCGACAAGTCTTCCTGATTCCAGCCGTCGCCGATGCGCGCATCGTTGCGATTGGAGGCGGTGTAGTTCCACTGCGTGGAGTGCAGCCCAAGCGCGTCCATGGCGTCGTACATCAGCGAAAGCGCGGTGATGTGCGGGTCCCAGACCCCGTCGCGTTCCCCACGCGCCCAGGCGGCATAGGCCTGCCCGTGATGCAGGTCGAAGGGAATGCCGAACTCGCCGACCAGGCTGGGCGCGCCGCCAGGAAAGCCGTCCGCGGCGGCGGCCAGCCCGGCAAGCTCGCGTTGGAAGCGTTCGGCGAGCGCGTCTTCGCGGCCGGCGGCGTCGAAGGCTTTCAGATAGAGGGTGGCGACATCGTACCAGTGGCTGGCGTTCACCGTCCGCTCGGGCAGGTCATCCGGAAAGCGGTGACCCGCGGCCAGCGCGAACGCGTCCATCTCGGCGAACACCGACCAGGCCGGCTGGCTTCGCCTTATGGTCGCCGCGACCTGGCGAAAGAACGGGCCGTACCCGTCGGCCTGCAGCGAAAGGCGCCGGTCCTGGACGACTTCGAAAAAGGCTTCCGTCAACGCGACGGCGCGCTTGTCTTGGAGGCGATAGGCGCCGGCCCGTTCGAACGGACAGTCGACGTCGTCGCGCCAGATCCTGACCGCCTTGGCGTTGAAGGTCTGCGTCTCGGTCGGCACGGCCGCGCCGCTCGGATCGCGGGTGAGCACCGGGACGGTGACCTGCAGGCCCTGGGCCATGGCCAGGCTGTCGAGCGGCGCCAGCGCCGGCCCGATCCGCGGCCGTTCGGGGTGGTTCGCGCTGGCCGCCAGATGGCGATAGCTCAGCGGCTGGCCGATCCAGCCGCCGCTCGGCTCGTTCAGCGTGTCGAAGCCGATGACGTTCGGCAGGTCGGCGAGCCGCCGCGCCACCTGGTCCATCGCGCCCAGGTAGCGGTTCTGCAGGAAGTCCTGGACGTTTTCACCGGCGATCTCAAACCTGGGCGTCAGCAGGCGCCCGCCCCAAAAAAGGGTCCACATGATCGCATTGGCGGGCAGCCGGTAGTTCGATCCCCAACTCATCTGCGGATAGGCGGCCTGGCGCGGCGTCGGGTCGGAATAGTCGTAGCGCGCCTGCATGACGTGGGCGGCTTGGGCTGCATCGAATCGGGTGAAGTCCAGCCCGACCGCCTCGAAGGTCCAGCCGGGCGCGCCGTCGCCGCCGCTCATGCGGCTCCAGACGTCCTGGTGGAAGTCGATGAAAACGGTAAGGCCGTGCTCGCCGGCGCGACGGCAGACCTCGGTGAAATAGTCGAGGTAGTCGGTGTCGTACTGGCCGGGGCCGCTATGCTCGACCGCCTCCCAGCTGGTCAGCAGCCGCAGGCTGTTGAAGCCCCAATGGGCGAGCCGGCCCAGATGCTCGGCCGCGTCCTCCAGGGGAAACGGACGGCCGATGAAGGAGACGTCGCGGTGGTCGGCGAAGTCGCTCGGATGCTGGGTCCCGCCGCCCGGCCAGGGCGTCTTGCTGTCGCCGCCGAGATTGACCCCGCGCAGCATGACCTGCCGGCCCTTGGCGTCGAGGAACAGCGACCCGTGCTGTCGGATGTCGGGGCCGCCCACGGCCTTTAGCCTGCGCGTTTGGGAATGATGCCCAGCCGTTCGGCGCGTTCGCGCCATTCCAGGCCCACCTCGGGCCAGGCTTCCGGTTCCGGCAGCCGGCCGCCGGGGAGCGGCCAGACGATCGGCGTCGCGCCGCCGTCGATGATCGCGCCGTCGGCGATCCCGTCGCGGTCGACGGAGGGATGTGCACGCTCGCCGCCGCGGGTGCAGCCGTCCCGGAAATAGATCGCGGTGTAGACGCGCCGCGTCTGCTGCGAACGGTTGGCCTTGGCCATATGCACCGTGGCCCCGTGGTGGAAGATCACGTCGCCAAGGGCGCAGTGCACGAAGACCGGCGGCGTCTCGGCGTATTTCGCTTCCAGCGCCTTCCCTGCGCCGGGGGTTTTGAAGATGTCGATGAATTCCGCCGCGTCCCGATGCGAGCCGGGCACATAGCCCATGCAGCCGGACAGGTCGTCGACCGCGCCCAGCGGAATCCAGACCGTGGCGTTGTCGTGCTCGGCGATCGGCCAGTAGGGCTGGTCGGTGTGGGCCTCGGTCTCGCGACCACCGGCTTCCTTGTAGAGCGCCTGGTCATGCCACAGCCGGATGCGCTCTGCCCCGATCACCGCCGCGGCGATCTCGCCGATCTTGGGATGAAAGGTCAAAGGCCGCACGCCGGGGAAGTCTTCCCAGATGTACTGGCACTGCAGGAACGACTGTTCGTACGGTGACTTGTCTTCCAGGCGGCGGGTGTCGCCGCGCTTGCGGACGGCCACCGCCTGGTCAACGGCCGCGCCGTAGCGCTCGATCTCCGCAGCATTCAGGACGCCGGGAACGTGCAGGAAGCCGTCACGGCGGAAGCGCGCGGCGTAGTCGGCGAGGGTGGCGGCGTCGATCATGGCCGGCTCCCGCCGCACAGGATGGGGAACTGCCGATCGGGATCAGTTTGAGCGACACGCTCACCCCGCGGCGTCACGGCTTCGGCCCCGTCCGGCGCATACTGCAGGATATAGGCCTTGCGGACGGTGCCGAGCTTCAGGTTGGGACCCGTCCGGTGCGGCGCGAGCGACGAAAAGACGATCACGTCGCCGGCCTTGGCGGGCGCGGGCACGGCGTCCGGTGCGTCTTCCAGGCACTTCAGCCCGATCGACGTCGCCCAGTGATCGAGCGTGCCGAGCTTGTGCATCCCTGGCGCGATCCACGGGCAGCCGTTTTCGGTGTCGACATCGACCAGGGGGATCCAGAAGGTGAGATACTGCTGCGGCTCGACGAAGGTGTAGCCATTGTCCTGGTGCCAGGGGAATTCCTGCGGCTTGCCGGATTTCTTATAGACCGACTGGTCCCAGTAGAGGCGTACGTCGTCGCCGATCAGGTCGTGGCAGACGTCGGCGATTGCCGGGTGGGCCGCGAATGCGCGCAATACCGACGACTTCCTGACGATGTGGACGGTGAAGGTGATCGCATCGGCCGACGAGATGGCGCTGGCCGAACCCGTCGTGCGCAACCGGCGCTCATGTTCCTGCTCGAGCGGGTCGATGGCGGCTTCGACGGCGGCCAGCTCCTGCGCCGTGAAGGCGTCGCGCAGGATAAAAAACCCGGCGCTGTCGAACTGCCGCTTCTGCTCCGGCGTCACGCGCCGCAGCCGCTCGGTGGGGCCTTGCCGCCAGACGAAATCGCGGTTGCGCGGATGCAGGCGATAGGCGAGTTCGGTCATGCGGCCTCCCGGCGCCGGACCGGGATCCAGCGGTTGACGTGAGCGAGCGTTCTCTCGATCTCAGGGGTCTCGGCGCGGGTGCCCGCGCGGGCGTAGTGGTAGACCATCGCCGCCCGCCGCTCGTCCGCGACGTTGTCGGTCGACATGTGCATCAGGTAGCTGTGGAAGAAGAGCACGTCGCCGGGCTCCATCAGGGCCGGTTCGCGGGCCGAATCGTCCTGGTCGACGATCTCGGTATAGGCGCGGTTGGCCGCCGGTCGCCGGTCCGGCACGTGGGCGTGGATCGGCCCCTTGTGCGAGCCGGGCAGCACCCAAAGGCAGCCGTTCTGCAGCGTCGCCCTGGACAGCGCCACCCAGACGCCCACCTGCGGCTGGCGGTCGAAACGGAAATAGTAGGAATCCTGGTGCCAGGGCTGGCCGATCACGCCCGGGTTCTTGAAGATGAACTGGCTCTGGAAGCAGTCCAGGTCGGGACCGAGGATCTCCGCCACGCGGTCGACAATAGCGTCGCGGCCGGCGATCTCGCGCGACAGCCCCTCGGTGTGGCAGTTGAACACCTTGGCGATGCGGTCTTCCGGATTGACCGCCGTCGGGCTTGGCTCGCGCTCGGGGAAGATCCCGTAATTGGGGCCGGCGGCATAGAGCGTTTCGCCCGGGTGGTCCTCGGGCGGGTCGGCGCGAATTCGGGCGATCACCTCGTCCTCGATCGCCTTGGTCTCGGCCGGCGGAACAAGCCCGCGCAGCACGAAGAAACCATTGTCGTTCCACGCCGCCCGGCGCGTGCTGGCGTCCATCGGGTCCTCCTCGGGGTTTTCAATAATATATCTAGACATGCGCTCTGAGTCTATTTTCGATCTAATTTTCTTTTCAGCCGGCTAATTCGGGATTGAGCGTTTCGGGCTCGGCGAGGCGGCGGGCGGCCAGCTGTTCGACAATCGCATCGTGGCCGCCCTTGCGCATCGGATAGAACAGCATCGCCAGTCCCGCGAGTAGCAGCCCGGCGGCAGGCAGACCGATCATGATGAGCTTGATGCCCGCCAGCGTGGCGGGCGCCTGCGCCACGTTGGACCTATAGCCGACGGCGCCAAGCAGCGTCCCGAACAGGCCGGCGCCCAGTCCGAGCGCGACCTTCAGAAAGAGCTGGCCCAGCCCGAATATGAACGACTCGGTTCGCGGCCCGCCGGACCATTCTCCGTACTCGACGGTGTCCGGCAGCATCGACCAGAAGGTGAAGGCGATCCCCGTGGAGCCGATGTTTATCGCCCCCAGCCAGACGATCATGGCCGCCGAGCTGTGGATGTCCACCGCGGCGAATACGGCCAGCATGGCGAGTCCCCAGCCGGTGGCGGCGAACCAGACATTGCGTTTGCCGATGTGTTTGGTGATCAGGACCCAGGCCGGAATCGCCACCAGCCCCACCGCCGACATGGCGACCAGCGCATAGCGCGCCGACGCCTCGTCCCTGAGATAGTATTTGAAGTAATAGAGCACCGACTTGCCCAGGGCGGTGGAACAGACGAAGGCGCAGCCGGTCGCCAGCATCAGCACCCAGAAGGCGCGGTTCCCGGCGACCGCGCGCCAGGACCCGGCGAGGTCGAGCCGGCTGGCCTCGGTGTCCGCTTCCGCGGGCTCGCGCGTGGACAGATAGACGATAGGAAAAATCGCCGTCGCCAGCAGGGCGAACACAGCGGCCGCCCAGGTAAAGCCGCTCGACGCCTTGCCGTGTCCCAGGGCGCCGATCAGCGGATAGGTGAAATAGGAGATGGTGAGCGCCGCCAGCATGCCGAACACCATGCGCAGGCCGGCAATGGTCGAGCGTTCGTCGGAGTTGTCGGTGAGACGGGCGTTGAGCGAGGTGTAGGGGATGGAGAGCGCGGTATAGGCGAAGCGGAAGATGATGTGGCTAGCCATCAGCCAGACCGCCAGCCAGACCCCCTCGATCGGCGGGCGGTAGTAGAGCAGCACGAAGCACAGGCCGAGCGGCACGCAGCCGAACAGGATGTAAGGGCGATATCGGCCGCGGCGCGTCCGCGTGCGGTCGGCGATCGTCCCCATCAGCGGGTCGGAAAGCGCATCGACGATGGAGGCGATCATGTAGATCAGCCCCGCGGTCACCGCCGAAAGACCGACGGCGTCGGTGTAGAAGAACAGCAGGAAGATCGAGACGCTCTGCCAGTAGAGATTGCAGGCGTAGTCGCCGAGCGTGAAGCCCAACTTTCTCGCCATGCTGAGCCGGTGTCGGGTTATCGCGGTTCCTCCGGCGTCTCAGTGCGCGCGGCCGCGGCGGCCCGCTCGACGGCGTCGAGCCGGTCGGCGTCGCGCGCGCGCTCGACCACCGCGCCCTTGTCGCTGAACAGCATGAGCGGATCGCCGCTCGCCTGCCGCGGCCAGCGCGGCAGCCCGCGGCCGTTCGGATCGCCGGTCTTGGCGAAGTTGGTCCAGTAGTCTCCCATCAGCCGCGCCATCGCCCGATCCGCCGGATTGGCGGAAGCCGGCAGGTTGCCGAACAGGAAGGCGAGCTCGGAGGCGTGCGCCGCCCCCGTTCGCCGGCCGCGCTCGGCCTCGGCGACATAGTCGAAGACATAGCGCCAGGCCGGTGCGCCCCTGGCCGCCATCAGCCGCGCATAGCCGCGCGCCGCCTCGGTGAACAGGTAGTCGTCGATCAGGGCCGGAGCCGGTGGGTCGCCATAGACGCGTTTCAGGTCGGCCAGCGACGCCTGATTGAGCTGGGCTCTGATCGAGCTCATCAATAGCGGCGCGAAGACTTCCTGGCTGAGTTCGGCGCCGTTCGAGCCGACGATGAAGGGCGAAGCCGGCACGGCGCCCGCCGCGAAGCGCTCGACCGGATCGTCCAGCGCGACGTCGCCGTCGATCACCGGGGCGGTGAACCGGTCGTACTGCATGTCGGCAAGGCCCAGGCCGCCCTGCACGACGTCGACCGGCAGCGCCCTGAGCTGGTTGGCACCCGGGTTGTGGAGCCCCGCGGCGGTCGCGAAGGCGACCCCGGCCGCCTCCGCCGATATCTGGCCCGGCCGGCCGGTGCGCAGCCGCGCATAGGCCAGGCGGTTGGCGCCGGACTGCACGATCGCCTTGGCGAACAGGCCCTGGGCCGGCGGCGCCGCCATCAGGAAATCCACCGCCGCGCCGCCGGCGGACTCCCCGAAAAGGGTCACATTCGCCGGGTCGCCGCCGAAGGCCGCGGCGTTGGCCTTCACCCAGCGGAGCGCCGCGATCATGTCCAGCAGGGCGAAGTTGACCGCCGGACGGCCGCCAGCCTCTGCGCTGAGCGCCGGATGGGCGAAGAAGCCGAAGCGGCCGAGGCGATAGTTGAAGCTGACCAGAACGACGCCGCGCCGGGCCAGCGCCGCGCCGTCGAGCACCGGCGAGGCGCTCGATCCCATCACAAAGCCGCCGCCGTGGATCCAGACCATGACCGGCAGCGCTCTCGCCGCCACCGGACGCCAGACGTTGATCGCCAGGCAGTCCTCGCTCATCGGCTGGTCCGAGGGCGTGGCGTCGCCGGCCAGGCGCTGCTGCGGACAATCATTGCCGAACGCGACGGCTGGGCGGACGCCGGACCAGCGCGGGGCCGGCTGTGGCGCGCGCCAGCGCAGTGGCCCCACCGGCGGCGCGGCGTAGGGAATGCCGACGAACGCCTCGACGCCGTCGTGGACGCGGCCCTCCAGGCGTCCGGCCGGCGCATCGACCGTTGTCGGAGCGCCCTCGATCGACCGCGCCCGCACCGGACCGGTCATCGACAGCAGCACCAGGACGACGGAGAAGACAGACCGCTGCGCCCGGCGCGCCCATCGGACGAAGCGCTCAGCCACGACACGCCGTCTCGGCCTCCGCGAAACATTCGCGCGCCACCTCGATCAGGAATGCGGATTCGGTCCAGCGGTCGCTTTCCTCACGCAGGGCGCCGTCAGGGCCACGGATCATCTTCGGATAGAAGGCCCGCGCCGGCAGCAGTTCGGGATGGACCGCAAAATAGTCTCCCGCCTCGGCCGCGGCGAGAAAGCCCGCGCAGCTGGCGGTCCACATGCGCCGATAATAGTCCAGATGCCGCGCCTCCGCCGGGTCGCTGGCGGTCAGCTGGCCAAAGGCGTTCGACGAGACCCGCAGGTGCATGAAGCGGGTTCGCTCGAAGATCGGCCACATCGCCTCGAACTTCATGTCCATGTCGCCATAGGTCAGCTCGTGGCCGATATACCAGTGGCCGAAGTCCCCGTTGAAGCGAAGTTCGGGGAAGCGGGCGACCAGGTCGAGGGTGCGCCGGATATCCTGGGTCATGGTCGCGCGGTGCGTCTCGAGATAGATCGGATGCTTCTCGCTCGCGCTGATTTGCAGCAGCGCTTCGGCCAGCCGCGCCATCTCGTCGTCACTTTCGAGGCCGGTGCCGAGCTGCACCGTCGTGCAGTCGCAGCCGGCGTCGCGCCAGGTCACGGCCGCCGCGCGCATGGCGTCCATGTCGTCAAAAACCCGCGCCAACCCGGTCGGGATCAACCCGGCCGCGAGCGCGGTCGCCGGCTTGAGCGTCTGGATCGCCTCGTATCCGGCGGCTTTGACGGCGGCATAGACCTCGGCCGGCGCGCCTCGCGGACCTTGCGACCAGTCCGGAAGGTCGGCCGGGGTGAGAAAGCTGATGCCGGCAAGCAGGCGCGGCGCGCGACCGCCGCCGTCATTGGTGTTCGCCGGCGCGGACCCCGCCATGCGCGCGCGCTCAGTACCGCGCGTCGAGCGTGACGCCGACGACCCGGTAGCTGTCGATGGTCAGGAACTGATAGGTCGAGAACTGAGACCCGACGATCCCGCCGTCTTCCGTTGCGAAACCGTCCGGCGAGGCGCTGATCGGATAACGCTCGTCCAGGCAGTTGCGGCAGAAGACCGACAGGCCCCAGCGACTGCCTTCGTCGCGAACGCCGGCGCGCGCACCCAGCAGGTATCGCGGCGACGAACCCGGAAAGCCCGGCGCCGATCCGTAGTGATAGGTGTCGGAATAGGCCAGATCCGCTTGCAGGAAGCCATCGATCCGCCCAGCGATAGGCCGGTGGTAGTCGCCGGAAAGCGTGACCTTGACACGCGGCGCAAAGGGCAGTTGCGGCAGGGCCGGGCACGGCCCGGTGCTGCAATTGACCAGGAAGCCCTTGTAGAAGTGCGCGTCGTTGTAGATCGCCGCGGCGTTGACGCTGAGGTTGTCGGTCAAATCGCCAAACAGGCTGACCTCCGCGCCTTCGCTGATGGCATACCGCGCGTTGCCCTGGATGAAGTTGGCGACCGCCATCGCGTTGCTTGGCGGGACATAGATGGTCGTCTGGAAGTTCTGGATGTAGTCGTAGAACAGGCTCGCATCGAGCGCGAAGCGGTTGATCGTCGCCTTAAATCCCAACTCGACATCCGTCGGGTATTCGGGTTTCACCAGCAGCGGCGTCTGCGGCAGGCTGGCGACAAAGGTCGCCGCTTCGTTGAGGAAGGGTCCCTTGTAGCCATGCGACAGCGTGGCGAAGACCATCAGCCGATTGTCGAACTGGTACTGCGCCCCGATCGTGCCGCTCAGCCCCGTCGTGCTCAGCCTTGCCGGCGCATTGACGTTGGTTCCGGCCGGGCAGGGCTTCTGGACCGCGTCATAGGGAACGCCGCCGGCGAGCGTGCAGGAATTGACCGGAAGCACCGAGAAGAAGCCGGTGTCGCCCGTATAGATGAAATTGCCGGCGGGAAAGGCGTTCGGGAAAGAATTGAAGCTCAAATCACTCAGATCGTCATGGGTGACCCGCCCGCCCGCGAACAGCTTCAGCTGCGGCGTGACGTGCCAGTTGACCTGACCGAAGCCCGCATAGTTCTGTTGATTGATGTAGACGTTGATAAGCCTGCGAAATTCCAAGCCACCGAGCGGGACGCCGAGTTGACCCGTCTGGTCGGTTTCGTCGTGAGTATAGGTCTTTGAATAGTAGAAACCCGCCACGAAGTTGATCGGATCGGACGCCGCCGACGCTATCCGGGCCTCCTCGCTCCAGGTGCGGTCGAAATACGGCACAAGGTTGCGGTCGAGTATGTTCTGCGGAAGCGTGTCGCCGAATTCGCCGGAGATGTCCGCGTGGACTTTGAAATCCTCGTTGACCGTTTGGCGAAGCGCGGTGATCGACGTGAAGGTAAGGCCGTGGGGCAGGTTGTAATCGATCTGCAGCGATCCGCCGGCATTCCAGCGCCCGTAGGTGTCGCCGATATTGACGCCCGGGGCATAGAGGCTGTTGGCGCAGACCCGGTTGTTCGTCGGGCTTGCGACGATCCCGCAGGCGGCAAGCGTCTGTTGCAGCGCCGAACCGGGCGGCGCGAAAGTATAGACCTGCACGCCGGCGAAGTCGGCCACGCCGTTGACGCCGTTGCTGCCCAGCTTCTGGTAGTCGCCGGAGAGATTGATCGTCAGGTCGTTGGTCGGGCGCCACAGTAACCGCGCCCGCACGCCGTCGTCGGTGTTGTGGTCCCACTTGTGGAAGAGGGTGTTGAAGACGACATGGCCGGTCGAGTCGTGGTGATAGCTCAATCTGAGCGCGGCGCTGTCGCCCAGCGGCAGATTGCCGACGACGTAGGAGTGCACATAGTCGTGGTCGCCAATATCGGCATGCCCGATGGCCTGGTACTGCCCCAGGACCGGCGCATTGGTGACGATGCTGATGACGCCGGCCGTGGCGTTCTTGCCAAACAGCGTGCCTTGAGGTCCCGACAACACCTCGACGTGATCGAGATCGTACAGCGCATTGGTCAGGGCGCGTCCGAGCACGACGCCGTCGAGCACCACCGACACCGACTGCTCGGCTGAGCGCCCGAAGCCCTCGGTGCCGATGCTGCGGATCTGGAAGACGCCCTCATCGGAGATGGTCAGGGCCGGGACCGCCCTGACGAGATCGGTGGTGGTAACGATGTTCTGCCGGTTCAGCTGCTGCGGCGGGATCACGGTAAGGGTGATCGGCACCTGCTGGACTTTTTCAGGGCGCCGCTGCGCGGTGACCACGACCTCGGCGGCGTCCGCCGATCTGCCGGACTGCGCCATAGCCGGAGCCGCGCACAGGCTGGCTCCGACGGCCAGCGACAGCAACAAAGCCAGCGTCCCGACAACCTGCCTGCGGCGCATCATCCTAGCCCTCCCCCGCCAACTCTATCGTGGATGGCGCTATTGCAAGGATTCGACCGAATATGGACCTATGTCAACTTATCGATTTGATATTGCGCTTGAACGGGGCGGCGGTGCAAACTGCCCGGCGAACCTGGTGAGGCCGCGGATGGATAGGGCGACAGTCGAGCAGTTCCGGCGCGATGGATTCCTCGCCATCCCACAATTGGCGGACGCCGCCACGGTGGCGAAACTCAGCGCGGTCTATGACGCTATGCTGCGACACGAGATCGACGTCAGCGCGACGGACAATCCGCTGGGCATGACGACGCGGCAGATCATGATGCCGTCGGCCTATCACCCGATCTTCCGCGACAATCCGGCGCGGACCGAGGCTCGCGAGATCGCCAAGGCCCTGCTGGGCGTCGACGATCCGCGTCCGCGATTCGACATGCTCATCTACAAGGAGCCCGGCCAGCTGGCGACCACGCCCTGGCACCAGGACTTCTCCTACTCGACCATGCCGACGGCGGCGACCGGCAGCAAGATCCCGGCCGATGAAGTGGTGCAGTTCTGGCTCGCGCTCGACGATGTCGACGAGGAGAACGGCTGCATGCATTTCGTGCCGGGGGCCTATCGCCAACCCCTGCTCGAGCACTACATCGCCGGCGGCGACGCGGACTATAGCCAGAGGCTGCTGGCGATCCGGGATGCGGACCAGGCGCTTGATCTGGACAAGGCGGTCGCCTGTCCGCTGAAGGCGGGCGGCGCCACCGTCCACAACTACGGCACGCCGCATTTCACGTCCGGCAACCGCACCTCCGACCGACCCCGCCGCGCCTACATCTTCAATTTCGCGCGCCGCCGCCCGAACGAATGAGCGCCTCTCGCGCACCGGCCAACTTCCTTTGGGGGACCGCGACCGCGGCGCACCAGGTCGAGGGCGGCAACACAAATTCGGACTGTTGGGCGCTCGAACACGCCCAGCCGTCGCTGTTCGCCGAACCGTCCGGCGACGCCGTCGACCACTATCATCGCGTCGCCGAGGACATCGAGATCGCCGCCGGCCTTGGTCTCAACGCCTACCGATTCTCGATCGAATGGGCGCGGATCGAACCGGAGCCTGGGGTTTTCTCGACCGCGGCGCTCGATCACTATCGGCGCGGCATCGATCTCTGCCGCGCACACGACATGGCGCCGGTCGTCACCTTCCACCATTTTACCCAGCCACGCTGGATGGCGGGGCTAGGCGGCATGGGCGCCCCGACGTTTCCGCAGCGCTTCGCCGGCTATTGCGACCGCGCCGCCAGGGCGCTCGATGGCATGGCGTTCGCCTGCACCCTGAACGAGCTCAATCTGCCGATCATGGCCGGCAGCTATTTCCGTGATCGCGCCAGCCCCGAGGCGCGCGCCGCCGCCGAGCGCGCGCTTGGCGCCGACCTTTCGAGCTTCTTTCTGTTCGCTGAGGCGGCGGCCGTTCTCGGCAATGGCCTCGCCGCCCACGCCGCGGCCAGAGACGCCATCCGGGCGGCGCGGCCGGGGGTTCCGGTCGGCATGACCCTGGCGATCTCCGACGAGGCCGCCGAGCCCGGCGCCGAGGCGCTGCGCGACGACCGGCGCGAGCGGCTCTATGCGCCCTTCCTGGATGCCGCGGCGGGCGATGATTTCGTCGGCATCCAGACCTATTCGCGCACCACCTCGCGCGCCGATGGGCGCACGGGTCCGCCGCCCGGCGCGACCCTGACCACGATGGGCTGGGCGGACTGTCCCGAGGCGCTGGGCGAGGTCTGCCGCTGGGTCGCCAGCCGCTGGCGCACGCCGATGATCGTCACCGAGAACGGCTACCCGGGCGACGACGACGATCGGCGCGCGGCCTTCATTGCTCAGGCCGTTGCGGGATTGGCCGGCGCGGTCGCCGATGGGGCGGATGTGCGCGGCTATTTCTATTGGTCGCTGCTCGACAATTTCGAATGGCTCATGGGCTATCGCCAGCGCTTCGGCCTGGTCGGCGTTGATCGCGCCACCCAGAAGCGGACCTTGAAGCAATCGGCCGGTACGCTGCGCGCCCTTGCCAAGCGGTCCCTTTCCGAGAGCCTGTCGGCTAGGCGCCGCGGCGCCAACGCGAGCTGTCGATTGTACTCAGGCCGGCACGGCCCTGACCGCGCGACGCGGAAAGCGGTGCTGGTGCATGGCCTTGATGAAGGCCGCAATGGCGCCGTCGCCCACCGCCACGCCGTCCTCCGGGTCCAGCTGGGGCAGGCCGCTCGCCTTCAACACGGCTTCCGCGCCCGGCAGAAAGGCCAGGGGCTTGCCGTGCCGGAAGGACTCGTTGACGAAGTGGATGGCCAGACCCGATTGGGCGACCAGGCCCGCACTCTCGCCGCCCAGCACCACGGCGCCGTCATAGACTACCGACGGCGCGTTCGGCGCCGCGCGGTTGACCTTCTGCGCCTTGCCTTTGGAGTCGGGGAGGGTCCCGGCATGGGCGCCGATCAGCTCGACGACGCAGCCTTCCGCCTCCAGCGCCTTTTTGGCCGCCTGCAACTGGTCGGCATCGACGCCGTCGCCGACCAGGAGCGCGATCTTGCGGCCTTTGATCGCCGCCGCCGGCTTGTCCAGGCTGAGCGCCGGCGAGGCGGCGTCCTTGGCCTCGGGCCGCAGCGGGCCGGACGGGTCGGGGGCCGATGGCGTCGGGTTCTTCGGCGTGCCCATGGGCTTCACCGCGATACCGGTCTGGGCCGAAACCTTCTGCGCCAGCTCGTCGGCGACATTGACCAGGAGCTCGTTCATCACGTGGGCGCGCACCTCTTCGTTCTCGACCTGGTTGAGCTCGAAGGCGAAGGCCGCCGCGATATGCGCCTTCTCCCAGTCGGCCATGCTGTTCCAGAACATCGTCGCCTGGCTGAAATGGTCGGCGAAGCTCTCGGCGCGCTGGCGGACCTTGTCGCCCTCGACGGCTTGCGGATACGAGCGGAAGGCCTGGGCCGCCTCCGGCGAATGCATCGGGCAGCCGCCGCCCAGCCGGTTGGGAAAATAGGCGACGCGGCCTTTGTTGATGGTGGTGCGGCCCATGCCGTCGCGCTGGTTGTTGCGCACCGGGTCCAGCGGCCGGTTGATCGGCAGTTCGGCGAAGTTGGGGCCGACCCGGCGCAGCTGGGTGTCGATGTAGGAGAAGTTGCGGCCCTGCAGCAGCGGGTCGTTGCTGAAGTCGATGCCGGGCACGATGTGGCCGGTGTGGAAGGCGACCTGCTCGGTCTCGGCGAAATAGTTGTCGGTGTTGCGGTTCAGCGTCATCTTGCCGACCCGGCGAACCGGGACCAGCTCTTCCGGGATCAGCTTGGTGGCGTCGAGCAGATCGAAGTCGAACTTGAACTCGTCCTCCTCCTCGACGATCTGCACGCCCAGCTCCCATTCCGGATAGTCGCCACGCTCGATGGCCTCGAACAGATCGCGGCGGTGGAAGTCGGCGTCCTTGCCGGAGATCTTCTGGCTCTCGTCCCAGACCAGGGAGTGAACCCCCTTGATCGGCTTCCAGTGGAACTTGACGAAGCGCGACTTGCCGGCCGCATTGACCAGCCGGAAGGTATGGACGCCGAACCCCTCCATCATCGCCAGGCTGCGCGGCAGGGCGCGGTCGCTCATCACCCACATCAGCATGTGCATGCTCTCGGGGGTCAGCGAGACGAAGTCCCAGAAGGTGTCGTGGGCCGAGGCGGCTTGCGGGATCTCGTTGTTCGGCTCGGGCTTCACCGCGTGGACCAGGTCGGGGAACTTGATGGCGTCCTGGATGAAGAAGACCGGCATATTGTTGCCGACCAGGTCCCAGACCCCTTCGTCGGTATAGAACTTGACCGCGAAGCCGCGCACGTCGCGCGGCGTGTCGGCCGAACCGCGCGAGCCGGCGACGGTGGAAAATCGCACGAAGACCGGGGTCTGCTTGTCCGGGTTGCACAGCAGGTCCGCCTTGGTCAGGTCGGACAGGTCCTCATAGACCTGGAAGACGCCGTGGGCGGCGACGCCGCGGGCATGGACGACGCGCTCGGGGATGCGCTCGTGGTCGAAATGGGTGATCTTTTCGCGCAGATGGAAGTCTTCCAGCAGGGCCGGGCCGCGGGGTCCGGCGCGCAGGGTGTGCTGGTCATCGGAGATGGCGACGCCCTGGTTGCCGGTCATGACCTCGCCCGGCTCGACCGTATCGGGCGCCAGGTCGGCGGTCTTGCCGGTTTCCTGGCCGAGCGACCTGGCGTCTGCGGCGCTGGCGGACTGGCCGGAGGTGCGGGCCTTGGGCGGACGGGCGACGCCGCGCGGCGACTTGGCCATTCTTGCGTTCTCCTCGAAAAATTGGTGTCGCCAGCCCGTGACCCCGAGCCTGGCGAGGCGTGGCGATAACCCGACCGCGGGTGCGAGGTTCCTACGGCTCAGTTGGCCGCAATCCTCAGGCTCTCAGGCGGTTGTGGATGTCGGTGGCGGCGATGGCGGCCTCGGCCTCGGCGATGCTGATCTGGTTTAAGCCCCGCACCACGTCGCCAACGGCATAGAGGCCGTCGACGGAGGTCTTCTGATGGTCGTCGACCACCAGGCAGCCGGCGTCGTTGGTCCGGGCGCCCAGGGTCACGGCGAGGCCGGTCCGATTGTCCATGCCCAGCGCGGAATAAACCGTGTCGAAGGCTCGGTGCCGGCCATCGCGGAGGGTGATTTCGACAGCGTGGCGGCCTTCGAGATCGACACCGACGATCTCGGTCTCGATCAGGTCGATCCCCGCGTCGGCGAGTCGAGCCCGGACGTCGGCGTCCAAATCGGGTGGTTCTCCCGCGTGCAGCAGCGTTACGCGCGGACTGTAGTCGCGCAGGAAGCGGGCCTCGCCCGCGCCCCGTTCGCCGATGCCGATGACGCCGATCTCCTTGTCGATCACTTCATAAGCGTCGCAGATCGGACAGACGCGGATCAACGCCTTTTTCACCGCCTCGTCGAAGTTGGCGGCCGGCGGCCGGTCGGCGACGCCGGTCGCCAGGATGACGAAGCGGGCGCGGATTTCGCTGCCGTCGAGGTCGCAAGCGAAACCGTCGCCGTCGCGGCGGATCGCGTCGACCTCACCCCGCTGAATCACCGCGCCATACCGCTCGGCCTGCGCCTTCATCCGCGCCCACAGCACGCGGCCTTCGACCCCATCCGGGAAACCCGGATGGTTGTGGGTGATCGGGATGAGACCCAGCCGGCTCTGACCGGCGTCCACCAGGGCGAAGCTGCGGCGAAAGCGGCCGAGATAGATGGCGGCCGTCAGCCCGGCCGGCCCGGCGCCGACGATCAGGGCGTCGAATACAGTCGGCTCCGCGCGGCCAATGGCCATCAGCCCGTCTTCAGGACCTTGTCGGCCTTCTTGTCGATCTTGCCTTCCTCGACCTTGGACATGCGCCCGGCCTTCACGGCTTGGCTGGCCCGGGCCTTGGCGTTGCCGGCATGGGCCTTGTCCTCGATCGGATAGTCGCGCTTTTCGGGCTCGGCGAAGTCGGATTTCGGCAGCTTGTTGCGGGTCTTGGCTTTCAGGTCGGCCATGGCGGTCTCCATCGCTTGAACCCCTGCAACGCCCGGCGTTTAGGGTTGTTCAATCCGCCCGGCGCATCGTCCGAAACCGCGACCGTTCTGGCCGTTGACAAGCCCGGAGTTACTCTCGATGAATTGCGCCAACCCCTTGGGGACGCGGCGTCTCCTCAGGGGTCCTTCGACCGCGCCCCGCGGACGAAATGATCGCCGCGCACTGCGGCTTTGCGCATGGCCGCGTCGGCGAGCTGGGGGCTGGCCATGGCAAAATCCACCAAGCGTGCGCCCGGGCCCGCGCCGGCGAAGCCTGCCGTCAAGCGCACGCGCAAAGCCGCAGCGCCGAAGGCTGCCGTGAGCGCGCCCGAACCCGCGCCGCCGCCACCACCACCCGCGCCGCCAGCGCGACGCGGACTGGATCTGGCCAGGCTGGCCCTGGACCGGACGGCCGTCCTCTTCATCGGTCTGGTCGTCGGCGCCGCCATCTATGGATCGTTCATCGTCGACCGCAGCGCCCGCGCTGTCCCGGTCGGCGGGCCGATCGGCGTGTCGCACCCGGCCAAGCCCGGCGCGGCAGTTCAGTCGGCCGTCCCCGTCGGCATCGACTGCGCCGTGCCCTTCTATCCGCGTCTGTTGAAGACCGTGTCCAATGGCGACCCGATCACCGTCGGCGTCTTCGGCGACAGTTTCGGCGAAGGCATCTGGGCGGCGCTCTACTGGACCCTGCCGAAGAGCGAGCACTATCAGGTGATCAAGTTCGCCGAGCGCTCGACTGGCTTCACCCGCTATCAGAGCCTCAATCTGGAGGACAAGGCCACCACCGACATCGCCGCCCAGCCGGTGGACATCGCGGTGATCAGTTTCGGTGCCAACGACACCCAGGGCATCTATGACGACGGCCACGTCTATCCGCTGCTCAGCCCCGGCTGGAAGCAAGCCTACGGCCGGCGGGTGGCGCGCTACATCGCCCTGCTGCGGGTGCAGGGCGCGATGGTCTATTGGATCGGCCTGCCGAAAATGCGCAATCCGCAGTTCGACAGCCAAATCGCCGCCATGAATGACTTCTACAGCGGTGAGATGGCGGCGCTCGACGTGCCCTTCCTGCCGACGGAGGCGCTGTCCGTCGACGACCAGGGCCAGTTCAGCATCCGGCTTGTCGATCCGAAGACCAAGAAGGATGAGATCATGCGCGCCGACGACGGCATCCACATGTCGATACCGGGCTATGAGCGCATCACCGCGCCGCTGGTCCAGCGCATCAAGACCTATGTCGCCAGTTCGCGCGACATGGCCGCGACCGCAGCACCTTCGGGCGCCGGGGCTCAACAGGTCGCTTCGGCCAGTGGGCGCGGTACATGAGTCTTGCCAGTGTGGCGGCCGCGGTTACGGTTGCGGTGGCCGCGGGCAGTTCGCCCAGCGTTCCGTGCGTTCAGTCGCTGTGCGGGGCCGAGGCGCTCGCGCCCTATTTCGAACGGCTCGAACAGACGCGGCTCGGCGTGCCGCGCACCGTTCACGTGCTGCAGATCGGCGACAGCCACAGCGCCGGCGACTCCATCACCGGCCCCTGGCGCGACGCCCTGCAGGCGGAGTTCGGCGGCGGCGGACGCGGCGTCATGCCGCCGGGCCGGCCGTTCGACGGCTTCTTTCCCCACGGCGTGCACGTGGATCAATCGCCGGGCTGGACGGTGGAGAACACCTTTCGCGCCGATCCGGTGGCGCCGCCGGCCTTCGGAATTTCCGGCTTTCGCCTGACCTCGCATCGGGACGGCGCCTCGCTGACCCTCACCGCCGAGCCTGCCCAGGCCTTCCGGCGGCTGGTGGTCTGTGGCGAGGCGAGACCCCAGGCGGGGGCTTACGACGTGACCCTGGGCGCGGTGACCACGCGGGTCAGCCTCGATGCGCCAACCGTCGGCGTGACCTGCTCGATCTTCCCGTCCGACCGACTGCAGACCCAGGCGGTGTTGGCCACCGAGGGCGGTCCGATCACGCTCACCTCCTGGGCCAGCTTCAACGACGGGGCAGGGGTGGTGGTCTCCAATCTGGGCGTGGTCGGCGCCGAGCTGAAGCATTTCGCTCGCACCGACGACCAGGCGGTTGGCGAGGAGCTTAAGGTCTACAGGCCCGACCTGATCGTGCTGGCGTTCGGCACCAATGACGGCTTCGTCAGCCACTTCAACGCCCAGGCGTTCGAGGACCGGTTGCGCGGCCAGATCGCCCGGCTGAAGCGGCTGGGTGGCGGCGTTCCCATCCTGCTCATCGCGCCTCCCGATGCCGAGACCAAGCGTGGCGCGCTGGCCCACAACGACGACGAGGGCGGCACGCCGCTGCCCGAGGATGCGCCGAGCGAGGGGCCGCAGCCCTATGCCCAGGCCTTCCGCACCAGCTGGTTCACGCCGCCGGCGCTGACCCAGATCCGCCAGATTCAGCGGCGCGTCGCGCAAGCGACCGGCGTGGCCTTCTGGGATTGGGGCGCGCGCATGGGCGGCCCCGGCGCGGCCGACCGTTGGGCCAACGCCACCCCGCCGCTGACCCGCGGCGATCACGTTCACACCACCTCCGCCGGCGGCGCTCAGGTGGCCACCCTGTTGCAAGCTGATCTGGACGCCGCGTACCTGGCCTATCAAGCGGGCCGATAGGGGTGCTCTTCCCGACGCTCCGCTTCGGGCTCTTCTTCCTGGCCCTGTTCGCGGTCGCCTGGATCGTCCGCAAGCCGAACGAGTGGCGCAAGATCATCCTGCTGGTCGCCAGCTGGATATTCTACGGCGCCTGGGACTGGCGCTTCGTCACCCTGCTGATCGGCTCCGGCGTGCTCAACTGGGGCGTGGCGCGGCTGATCTCGCGCACCGAGGGCCCGAGGCGGCGTCACGCCTTGGTGGTGCTGGGGTTGGTCGCCAATCTCGGCATCCTGATCTGGTTCAAGTATTTCGGCTTTTTCCTGGGCCAGGTCGCCGACGTCCTGCGCCTGATGGGCTGGCAGCGCGACCTGCCGATCATCCAGGTGATCCTGCCGATCGGCCTGTCCTTCTTCACCTTCCAAGGCATGAGCTATCTGATCGACGTCTATCGTGGCAAATTGCAGGCGGCCAGCCTGCTGAACGTCACGCTCCTGATGTCCTTCTTCGCCCACCTGGTCGCCGGCCCGATCGTGCGCGGGGCCGATCTCATCCCGCAGTTCGAACGCAGTCCCGACCTCAGCCGCGAGGCCGCCTCGCTGGGCATACTGATGATCGTCTGGGGGCTGTTCAAGAAGGCCATCCTGGCCTCGGAGCTGGCCACCGGCCTGGTCGACCCGGTGTTCTTCGACCCCAACGCCCATTCCGCCGTCGACCTGATCGCCGCCACCTATGGCTACGCGGTGCAGATCTATGCCGACTTCTCGGCCTATAGCGACATGGCCATCGGGCTGGCGGCCCTGCTGGGCTACCGGTTTCCGCGCAACTTCGATCAGCCCTACCGCTCGGTCTCGCTGCAGGACTTCTGGCGGCGCTGGCACATCAGCCTGTCGAGCTGGCTGCGCGACTATCTCTACATTCCGCTCGGCGGCAGCCGCGGCAATGTCTGGTTCATCTGCCGCAACCTGATGATCACCATGCTGCTGGGCGGCCTCTGGCACGGCGCGGCCTGGAAGTTCGTGACCTGGGGCGCGCTGCACGGGGCGGCCCTGTGCATCGAGCGGATCTGGGCCCACTACAAGCCGGCGCGATGGCCGAACGCGCCGAAGATCCTCGGCCTGATCGTCACCTTCAACCTGGTCTGCCTGGCCTGGATCTTCTTCCGCGCCGACAGCTTCCAGACCGCGATCACCTTCCTCTCCGGCCTCGGCCGATGGGACGATTCGGCGCTCGCCTTCACCCCGATGGCGTTGGCGCTGATCCTGTTCGGCCTTGGGCTGCACTTCAGCCCGCCGCGCCTGATCGAGGCGGTCGCCTTCCGCGCCGCGCGGCTGCCGGCGGTGGTCTTCGGCCTGGGCGCCGGAGCGCTGATCCTGATCATCGACGCCATGCGGCCCGAGGGCGTGCAGGCCTTTATCTATTTTCAGTTCTAGGACGACCGCCCGTGACCGACAGCCCGATACCCGAGCCCGCCGACCCCAACGACCGCGTTGCGGCCCGCCGCGCCTTGGTCTGGACCTCGACGGCGATCGCCATGGCGACGGCCTTCCTCATCGTCTTCAACGCCGCCTCGATGAAGTCCTGGTCGGCGTCGCTGACCCCGACCGAGGCGACCGCCAAGCTGGTCAGCCTGACCTCGGCCTGGGAGGCTGAGATGGCGAAATTCGGCCTGACCGCGCCACGCGCCTGGATGCACGACCTGTGGGGCCAGCAACGCGCCCGGACCTGGGGCGGCGCCAAGCCTGCCGAAGCAGAACCGCCGCCGGACTAGATCAGATCAGCGGTAGAAGACGTTTTCGCCGATGCGGCCGACCTTGACCCGGCGCTTGGACCAGGGCGGGGTGACGAAGGCGGCGTGATAGAAGAGGGCGCCCGGCGCGATTTCCGGCATGTTCGCTTCACGCGCGATGCGCGCGATCGCCACCGAGGTGTGCCAGCGCGGCGAGTGCACCGGCGCGGGCCAGGCGCGGGTCTGGAAGAACTGACCCCGCTGATTGACCACCGCACAGATGGTCTTGGGGAAGAGGGGTGACTTGAGGCGGTTGAGGATCAGCTGGGCGACGGCCAGCTGGCCCCGCAGCGACTGGTTGGCGGCCTCGTGGTGGACCACCTTGGCCATGCATTCGAGTTCGGAGTCGAGACTGGCGACATTCTGGCCCGCGGCGGCGACGCGCACGTCCAATGGCGCATCGGGCTCGGCCGCATCGGCGTCCGCATCGGTGGGGGGAACATCCTGTGCGGCTGGCGCGTTCTTGTCGGGAGCCGGGAGTCCAGGCGCGACGGCCGGTGGCGCCAGGTTCGGGCCGGCCACAACGGCGGGTGGCGTCACTGTGACGCTCGACCCTTCGCCAACGGTTTGCGGTGCGGCCGCGGTCGCCATCAACAGGCTAACGCCAACGACTGCGGCTATTGAAAAGCCGGCGCCTAACGACATCCATGAACTCTGCCATTGCGCCAATCGGAAATCGGGCGGGGTCCGAAAAAGCGACCGCCACGATCCGAATTCACGTCTTGCCGCCGCCCAAACTTCAAACGGGCTGTCGCGACCAGATGGGTCAGTGGCCCGGACATCCAGGCGATGAGAGTGACCCGTGAATAGCCGCGGGAGACCATTGTGGCAAGGCTGACGGCCAACCTCAGCTTTGCAAAGACGATCCTGACCGGCTCTCAGGCGCCCGGATGGAGCCCTATCCGTGAAGCTTGCGCGGCCTTAAAACCCCTGTCGCCACTGGCTTTAGGGTGTCGGGAGGGAGAGCGCATGAGGCCCAGGTTCGGTTTGCGAGCGCTTCCTATTGTCTCAGGCCTGGTGATCGCGCTCCTGACAGCTCAGGCCGTCGCGCCGAATCGCGCCGCGGCGACGGCCGCGCCTCAGGCGCCGGAAGCCATGGTCGTCGAGGTCTATCATCGCCTGATCGCGGCCGAGACCGGGTCGCAAGGCTATGGGCCGCCGGAGAGCGTCTATACGCCGCGGCTCGCGGCGCGGGTGGCGGCGGCGCGGCGCGCGGCCAAGGGCGAGGCGGCCTGCGGGCTGGACTTCATCTTCTGGTTCAACGGCCAGGACGACCGGATCACCCGGCTGGTGGTCACCCGCGGCCCGACCACGCCGGCCGGTCGCACCACGGTGACCGCGACCTTCCACAACATGGACGACCCGGAAAAAATCGTCTTCGATTTCCGGAAAATCGGCGGCCGCTGGCTGTTGGACGACGCCCACTCGCTGGTCGGCGACAGCCAGTGGACCTTATCTCGCCTGCTGCAATGCAAGGATTAAATTGGCGGCCCGCGGGCCGGAACCCTCGGGCCTTCGGCGGCTTCTAGCAGGGTCAAGCTTTGCCGGAGAGCCCATGACCCTGCCGCAGGTGCTTGCCTTTTCCATCGTCGGCGGCGCGGTCGTCATGTTTGCCTGGGGGCGGTTCCGCTACGACGTGGTGGCGATGATCGCCCTGCTGGTCGGGGTCGGCGTCGGCGTGGTGCCGGCCAAGCGCATGTTCTCAGGCTTCACCAGCGACGTGGTGGTGATCATCGCCAGCGCCCTGGTGATCAGCGCCGCGGTGGCGCGCTCCGGCGTCATCGAACAGCTGCTACAGCCGCTGCTCTCGCGGCTGAAGACCTCGGCAAGCCAGGTTCCGGTCATGGCCGGATCGACAGCGGTGCTTTCCATGTTCACCAAGAACGTCGGGGCGCTGGCCATCCTGATGCCGGTGGCGATCCGCCTGACCCGCACCACCAAGACCTCGCGCTCGTCGATCCTGATGCCGATGTCCTTCATGTCGCTGCTGGGCGGGCTGGTCACCCTGGTCGGCACCTCGACCAACATCATCGTGAGCCAGGTGCGCGAAGACACCCTGGGCAAGCCGTTCCAGATGTTCGACTTCGCGCCGGTGGGTCTGGTCCTGACCGCCATCGGCCTGGTCTTCGTCAGCTTCGCCTGGCGGCTCCTGCCCCGGGATCGGCAAGGAGTCGCCGACATGGGAGAGGCGGTCAGCGCTCCCTACTTCACCGAGGCGACCCTGCCGGACGGCTGGCCGGCCGAGCTGGGCGATCTGGCGGCGCTGAAGCTCGCGGAAGACGGGGTCAGGGCCGCCGCGATCGTACGCGACGGCAAGCGCTCCGAGGCGCCGCGGACCAACCGCAAGCTGAAGCCTGGCGACACCCTGGTGCTGGAAGGCTCGCAGGAGGCGTTGAACGCGGTCTTCTCGCGCACGCCGCTGGTGCATGAGCGCACGGGCAAGGAGGTGGAGAAGGACGAGGCCAAGGAGGAGATGCGCTCGATCGAGGCGGTGGTGCAGCAGGACTCAGTGCTGGTCGGCCGTTCGGCGGCACGGCTGCAGCTGCAGGAGCAGTTCGGCGTCAGCCTGCTGGCGGTCAGCCGCAGCGGCGCCCGGATCTCCGAGAAACTGCGCGATGTGAGGCTGCGCGCCGGCGATGTCCTGATCCTGCAGGCCGGCGAGAAGGCGCTGCCGAACGCGCTGCAGTCGCTTGGCGCCCTGCCGTTGATCGAGCGCCCGGTGCAGGTGGAAGGCGCGCGGCGGCGCTATGTGCCGATCCTGATCCTGGCCGTCGCCATGACCCTGATCGCGGTCAAGATCGCTCCCGTCGCCCCCGCCTTTTTCGGCGCGGCCATCCTGATGGTGGCGAGCGGCAGTCTTTCGATGCGCGAAGCCTATGGCTCGCTCGAGGGCCAGGTGCTGATCCTGATCGGCGCGCTGACCCCGCTCAGCGAGGCGGTGCAGTCGACCGGCGGCACCGGCCTGATCGCCGCCGGCCTGGCCGTCGCCCTGCACAGCGCGCCGGCGCTGCTCACCCTGGCCATCCTGATGATCACCGCCATGGCCTGTGCGCCGTTCCTGCACAATGCACCGACGGTGCTGGTGCTCGGGTCCATCGGCGTGGCGCTGGCGCGGCAGCTGCATCTGCAGCCCGACGCCTTCCTGATGGCGGTGGCGACGGGCGCCGGCTGCGACTTCCTCACCCCCATCGGCCATCAGTGCAACACCCTCGTCATGGGGCCTGGCGGCTACAAGTTCGGCGACTACGCGCGGCTGGGCCTGCCGCTATCGATCGTGGTCATCGTGCTTGGCGCGCCGCTGATCGCCCTGGTCTGGCCGCTGACCGGGCATTAGGCCCCGCTCAGAGCCGCGACGGGATCAGGACCTGCATGTCCTCGTAGCCCTTCACGAAGATCGAATAGCTGCGCTTCGGCTCTTCCAGCAGGCGGATCTCCGGGAAGCGCTTCATGATCTCTTCCCAGATGATGGTCAGCTGCAGTTCGGCCAGGCGGTTGCCGACGCAGCGGTGGATGCCGAAGCCGAAGGACAGGTGCTGGCGCGGCCGGGGGCGGTGGATGATGTAGTCGTTCGGCCGCTCGATCACCTCCTCGTCGCGGTTTCCCGAGACGTACCACATGACCACCCGCTCGCCCTTCTTGATCAGCTTGCCCCTGAACTCGACATCTTCGAGCGCCGTGCGCGACATGTGCGCCAGCGGCGTCTGCCAGCGGATGGTCTCCGACACCATCGAGGGGATCAGCGTCAGGTCGGCGCGCAGCTTGTCGTACTGATCGGGGTTGCGGTTGAGCGCGAACACCGAGCCCGAAATGGTGTTTCGCGTGGTGTCGTTGCCGCCGATGATCAGCAGGGTGACGTTGGCGTGGAACTCGGCCTCCGACATGTCGCGGGTGTCGGCGCCGTGGGCCAGCATCGAGATGAGGTCGCCGGCCGGCGGGGCGTTGACGCGGTCGTTCCACAGCTTGGTGAAATAGGCGAAGCAGGCGTCCATGGTCTCGCGGCGCTCTTCGGCGCTCGCCACCGGTCCGAACCCGGTCGCCGTGGTCATTGTGTCTGACCAGTGGGTCAGCTTGCGCCGCTCGTCGAACGGAAAGTCGAACAGCGTCGCCAGCGTCATGGTGGTCAGCTCTTTCGAGACCAGATCCACCCAGTCGAATGGCTCGCCGATCGGCAGCGAATCCAGGATCAGCCCGGCGCGCTCGCGGATCAGCGGCGCCAGGTTGGCCAGCGCCGAGGGCGCCAGGGCCGGGCTCACCGTCTTGCGCTGCACGTCGTGCTTGGGCGGATCCATCGAGATGAAGTTCGAGGCCAGGCGCCGCCCCTCGCTGTACTGCTGCGCCTCCTTTGACGGCAGCGCGATGCCGCTGGCCGATGAGAAGACCTGGTGGTTGGAATCCACCGCCATGATGTCGTTGTATTTGGTGATCGACCAGAAGGCCCCGTAGTTGGAATCCGGCGTGAAGTGCACCGGCGATTCCTTTCGCAGCCGTTCGAAATAGGGCCACATGACGTCGTCGCGGAAGAAGGCGGCACGCGCCGGGTTGAAGGTCTCCAGCGGCTGTTCGTAGGCCGCCTTGCGGGCGGCTTCGCGCCGGTCCTTCAAGATGTCGGTGGCGCCGTCAGCCATGCTGTCTCTCTCTCACGCGTTTGCGCCATGGAAGTCCTCCGACGCTTGTTTGGCAAGCGTCGCGTCGGGGATCGCGCCCCGGATCAAGCTGCGCCGATGCGCCGCTCGAATGTCCAGGATGCACATAATGTGTCGGATTCTCGACACGGATTTGACAAATCCCGTGTTATGCTGAGCCTATCGCCAGTTGAGACCATGGCTCTGGCGGCTGAGAGACGCTACCGCGCTCTCGCCCTGTGGAGTTGCGCCATGCCAACGTTCAAATGCTTCTTCACCCCCTATGTCGGGGACGTCGATCAGTTCATTGTCATTGAAGCCCGGGATGACACGCGAGCACGCATCCTGGCCGATGACCATCTGGCCGATCACGCCAGCTATCGGTCCGTCGAGATTTTCGACGGCGAAAGGCTCGTCGGCCAGTTCCAACGCGCCGAGGCTCAGAACGACCGCCAAGAAAGGCTGCAATGAGGATCGGAGGCGTTTCAACCGTCGAGCGGGCCTACCAGATCGCGGGGTCTGGCCAGTTCCGTCTGGTTTCCGAAGTCCGGGAGCGGCTTCGCTTGGAGGGCTTTATGGACGCGACGGCGCAACTCACCAGCCGTACGCTCACTAAGGACCTTCGCCGGTTGATCGACGCCGCGTTGCAGGAGTCATAGCGCCGGTCAGGCCGCTTCGAGCAAGGCCACGCTGCCCTGGCCGCCGTCGGCGCAGATGCTGACGATGGCGCGGCTGCCCGATGGCATGGCCGCCAACTCTTTGATCGCCTGGCTGAGGATGCGGGCGCCGGTCGCCCCGAACGGGTGGCCAAGGGCGACGCTGCCGCCGTTCGGATTGATCCGGTCGCGCGGGAAGCGGCCGAAGTCCGCTTCGACGCCGACGCGTTCTTTCAGGAACACCGGGTCCTCCAGCGCCTTCATGTGGAACAGCACCTGGGCGGAAAAGGCCTCGTGGATCTCCCAAAGCGCGATGTCGTCATAGCGCAGGCCCTGGCGCGCCAGCAGCCTGGGGATGATGAAGGCCGGCGCCATCAAGAGGCCCTCGACGCGAAAATCCACTGCACCGACGCCAAAGTCGATCAGCTTCACGCGCGGCGTCTTGGCCGGCAGCCGGGCCAGCCCGGCCTCGGTGGCGACCCAGAGGCTGGCCGCACCGTCGGTCAGCGGGGTCGAGGAGCCGGCGGTCAGCGTGCCCTGGGCGCTGGTCTTGTCGAAGGCTGGCGGCAGACGCGCCAGCTTTTCCAGCGAGGTGTCGCGGCGCGGGATGGCGTCACGGTCGAAGTCGCCGACCGGCAGGACCAGGTCGTCGAAGAACCCTGAGTCCCAGGCGGCGACGGCGCGCTGGTGGCTCTGCAAGGCCATGGCGTCCTGCTCGGCGCGGCCGATGCCCCATTCCTTGGCGGTGATCTCCGTGTGCTCGCCCATGCTCAGGCCGGTCGTGCGATTGACCACGCCCGGCACATAGAGTTGCAGGTCGCCCAGCTTCAGATCGGCCAGATGGGCGATACGGTCGCCGAGCGAGCGGGCCAGCTGGAACTTGCGCACCCAGTCGGACAGGTTGGGGCCGAGGCCGATCTGGATGCGGCTCAGGCTGTCGACGCCACCGACCAGCGCCAGGTCGCGGCCGCGGCCGTCGAGCATGCCCGCCGCCTCGAAGGCGCCGACCATGCTGGTGGAACAGGCCATGACGGTGGCGAAGGCCGGGACGGTCGCGCCGACGCCGGCGTCCATCAGCACCTCGCGGGCGATGTTGCTCCAGGTCAGGTTGGGGACGACCGCCCCCCAGACCGCCAGATCGGGCAGGGCGCCGTCCAGGAGGCCCAGCATGTATTCGGCGAGCGGAACCGACAACGCGATGGCGTCGAGGCCCGCCAGCGGCCCGTCGATCTTGGCGAACGGCGTCCGCACGCCGGCGGCCAGCCAGATCTGCGGGTGGGAGGACGGGGTCATCGCGGGCTCCTTGGGCGGAACACGAATCGATGCGGCAGGGTGCAGAAAAGTCAACCGACTGGCGGCGTCCAATACAGACCCGGGTATTCGCGGGGACATACCGCCGCAGCTTGGCGCGAATTGTTGCTTTCCATTTCCGCCTGCGGTCTTTCGTTGCGCACGAATTCGTTTCAAACAAGGCCTGAACTGAAGCGTGACCAGATCCAAGGTCGATCCGCCGTTGAATCTCAGCGTCCATACCGTGCAAGGGGTGGTGGCCCGCTTTGCGCTGACCGTCGCCCTGGTCGCCGCTGTGACCCTGCTGCGTATGGGCCTGGGAGTGATCTCGCCGACCGTCACGCCGTTCGCGGGCTATTATCTGGCCATGCTCGCCGCCACGGTCTTTTGCGGCTGGCGGTTCGGGGTCCTCGCCCTGGTTCTCGGAGGGCTCGCGGCCTGGTTCCTCTTTCTGGCGCCGATTGCACACGAGGCGTTGCTGCGGATAGCGGCGCCGTTCAGCCTGCTGATCTATGGGCTTTCCGGCGCGGCGATCGTGTTCGCCGCCGACTATCTGCAGCGCCTGGTGCTGCGGCTGCAGGTTAGCCGCGACGCCCTGATCGAGCGCAATCTGCAATATGACAGCCTGTTCGACACCATGTCTGAGGGGTTCGCCCTCGGCGAGGCGATCTGGGACGATGAGGGCCGGCTGGTCGACTACCTGATCCGGGAGATTAACCCGGCGCTGTTGCGCATGCTCGGGGCTGGACCCGAGCTGGCGGGCGCGAAATTTAGCAGCTTGCCGGGCCGCGCGCGCGGTTGGCTGGCGCTGTGCGAACGGGTGCTGCGCAGCGGCGCGCCGGAAAGCTTCGAGTTTCTGGCGCCGGCCAGCGGCCGATCCTACGAAGTCCGCATCACCCGGATATCCGATTCACGCATGGCGCAGTTCTTCTTCGATATCACCGATCGCAACGCCGCCGCCGCGCGCCAGGCCGATATGTTCGAGGAGCTGAACCACCGGGTGAAAAACAACCTCACCCTGGTGGCTGGCCTGCTGCAGATGCAGGCGCGCGGCGCGGAGCCCGCGGTGCGCGACCAATTGATCAAGGCGGTCGATCGCGTGCAGAGCATCGCCCAGGTGCACCAGGCGCTTTCTCGCGGCGCCCCGCAGCGACGACGTCGACTTCGCGGCCTATCTCAAGGACCTGTGCGCCGGGCTTTCACGCTCGCTGATGGCGGACGGCCGGATCACCCTGGAGGTGGAGGCCGAGCCGGCCGACCTGCCGCTCGACATGGTCATTCCGCTTGGCATGGCGGTCAACGAACTGGTGACCAACGCCGTCAAGTACGCCTACCCGCCGCCGGAAGCCGGCCCGGTCTCGGTCGATTTTCGCCGTGACAGCGATCAGTTCCGGCTGACCGTCGCGGACGACGGTCGCGGCCTGCCTGAGCCGTCCGAAGCGGGCGCTGGCGGGCTGGGCATGACCCTGGTCAACGCGCTGGTCGGCCAGGTGCCTGGCCGGCTGGTCGTGCGGCGCCATCCAGGCGCGACCTTCGAGATCACCGTGCCGGCCGCAGGTTCGGTCGAGCCGGTCTTCGCCGATCAGCGCGGCGAATAGGCCAAAATGGACATTCGAAATCGACTTCTGGCGTCGTTTGACGAGCCGGCCCTGGCCGCCTTGTCTCCGCACATTCGCGAAATTGGGCTCAGCGTCGGCAGGGTGATCGCCGAGCCTGGCGAGCCGATCGAGCACGTCTATTTCCCCAGCAGCGGTGTGGTTTCCATCATCACACTCATGCGCGACGACCGCAGGGTGGAAAGCCTGACCGTCGGCCGCGAAGGGGCGGTCGGGCTGCTCACCGCGTTCGCGGATCCCAACTGGGACGCGCGCGGGTCGGTGCAGATCGCCGGCGGCGCGCTCAGGATCGAGGCCCGGACTCTACGGGCGGCCGTCCACGATCATCCTTCCATCCTCGACGCCGTCATTCGCTACGCCCAGGTCACCGAGCCGCAGCTGCACCGGTCGGCCGCCTGCAACGCCTTGCATCCCATCGAAGCGCGCCTGTGCCGCTGGCTGCTCACCTGCGAGGATCGGGTGGGCGACAAGGTGCTGCCCCTGACCCACGAGTTCCTCGGCATGATGCTGGGCGTCCAGCGCACCCGCGTCACCACGGCGGCCCAGGCGCTGCAGCGGCAGGGGCTGATCGAGTACCGCCGCGGACTGATCACCGTTCTGGATCGCGTCGGAATGGAGCGCACCTCCTGCGAATGCTACCAGACCGGCGAAGACATCTATGCCCGGGTGTTTCCCGCGCCGGACGAGGTGCGCGGCGCGGCCTGAAGGCGCCCCAACTAGGGCCGCGCGGCCAGCCTGGGCGCGCTTTGCTGATCGTCCGCGGCGGTCAGCCCGTCGATCCAGGTCTGGACGACGTTCAGTCCGTCATCGGCGAGCACCAGATTGGCGCGGTAGCCGGGGGCGATTCGGCCGAGTTGGTCGCCAAGGCCGAGATATTCGGCGGGGTTCTGGCTGGCCATCCGCACCGCCTGCGCCAGGTCCAGGCCCAGCATGCCGACGGCGTTGCGCACGGCGGCGGCCATGTCGAGGTTGGAGCCGGCCAGCGTGCCGTCCTGGTCGATGCAGACGCCGTCCTCGACCCGCACGGTGCGGCCCTGCAGCTTGAAGACGTCGCCCGCCATGCCGACGCTGGGCATGGCATCGGTGATCAGGATGAAGCGCTGCCAGCGCTTGGCCCTGAGGGCGATCTTCAGCACGACCGGATCGACGTGGCGGCCGTCGACAATGATGCTGCACCAGCTGTCCTGGTCCTCCAGCGCCGCGCCGACGGCGCCGGGCGCCCGGCTGGTCAGGGGCGACATGGCGTTGAACAGGTGGGTGAAGCCGCTGACGCCGCTCGACAGGGCCTTGCGGATGGTCTGGTAGCCGCCGTTGGTATGGCCGGCCGCGACCACCACGCCGGCGGCGGCCAGCCGCGCGATCATGGCCGGGCTGGTCTTTTCAGGCGCCAGGGTCACCACCGTGCGGCCGTGCTTGAGCGAAGTCAGCAGGGCGAACGCCGCCTCGTCGAGCACGCGGAATTTCGAGGCGTCGTGGATGCCCTTGCGCTTGGGGTTCAGGAACGGCCCTTCGATGTGCAGGCCGAGCACGCCGGGCGTGCCCCCGGCGATCGCCGCGTCGGTGGCCGCGATCGCGGCCCTGACCGTCTCCAGATCGTCGCTGATCAGGGTCGGCAGAAAGCCCGTGGCGCCGAACTGACGATGCACGCGGCCGATCTCGACAATGGAGGCCAGGGAGGGTGCATCGTTGAACAACACGCCGCCGCCACCATTGACCTGGACGTCGATGAAGCCCGGCAGCAACAGACCGCCGCCCAGGTCGTAGCGCGCCAGGTCGGACCCCAGCGAACCCACGTCCTCAACGGCGGCGATGCGCCCACGGCGCAGCACAACGGCCTTGCCGGTTTCGAAGCCCGCGTCGGTGAGGACGCGGCCATTGACCAGGGCTGCGCTCATCACAGGGTCTCCGTCACCTTGTTGAGGTGGGGAGGCCGGTCGGGATCGAACCCGCGCACGATTGAGAGCCGGTTGGCCATCCGATAGAAACTCTGGATCAGCAGCATCGGCTCCAGCACGGGATGCTCGCCGAGGGTGGGCAGCACCTGGACGCCGAGGCGCACGGCGTCGGCGCGCGGCGGGCCGGCCAGCAGCACGCAGGCCTCGCGATCGGCGAACGCGGCGACCAGGTCGTCGATGCCTGTGCGCGCCTCGTCGTCCAGCGAGAAGACCAGCACTGGAAAGCCGTCGTCGACCAGGGTCATTGGCCCGTGCTGGACCTCCGCGGCGCTGAAGGCCTCGGCATGCAGGCCGCAGGTCTCCTTCAGCTTCAGCGCCGCTTCCTGGGCGATGCCGAAGCCGACGCCGCGGCCGATGACATAGAGGTTCCTGGCGTCGCGCAGGTGGTCGATCGCCTGGGTCCAGTCGAGCGCCCAGGCCTGTTCGAGCTGGCCGGGAAGCGCCTCGAGCGCGGCGACCAGGTCGTCGTCGCCGGTCCAATAGCCGACCAGTTGGGCGATGGAGGCCAGGGTGGCGATGTAGGACTTGGTTGCGGCGACCCCCAGTTCAGGCCCGGCATGCAGCGGCGCCACCTCGTCGGCCAGCGCGGCCAGCGGCGAATCCTCCACATTGACCATGGCCACGACAAAGGCCCCGCCGGCCTTGGCCGCCTCGACCGAGGCCAGCAGGTCGGGACTCTTGCCCGATTGCGAGATGGCCAGGCAGACCGCGCCCTTCAGCTCGGGCGCCCGCGCATAGATCGAACTGACCGACGGCGCCGCCGAGGAGGTCATGACGCCCAGCCGGGTCTCGATCAGGTAGCGCGCGAAGGTGGCGGCGTGGTCGGAGCTGCCGCGCGCGCACGTGACCACCGCGCGCGGATGCAACGCTCGCAAGGTTTCGCCCAGCCGGTGCATGGCGCGGCGATTGTCGCCGAGCTGGCGGCGCACCACGGCGGCGGCTTCGGCGGCCTCGGCGAACATGCGGGTCGATTCGGCGGTACGCGGCACACCGGTCTCCATACGCTTAGGCGGACAGGGCGTTGAGTTCGGCGACGAAGTCATAGGCGTCGCCGCGATAGAAGGACTGGGTGATCTCGACGGCGCGGCCGTCCTTGAGGAATCCGCGGCGCTCGATCAAGAGGCCCGCCGCGGCCTCGGCCACCCGCATCATTTCCGCCTGTTCGCGCGTGAACAGCACCGCGCGCAGCCGCTGCAGCGCCCGCGTCGGGCGGTGGCCGAACCTTTCGAGCGCGTCATAGAGCGACTCCTCCACCGCTTCGAACGAGGGCATGGAAAAGGCCGGCACGGTCGAATATTCGAGCGCCATCGGCGCCTCGTCGGCATAGCGGATGCGGCTGAAGCGATAGACGGCGCTGCCCGGGCTCAAGCCCAGCGTCATCGACTCTTCCGGGGTCACCGTGCCCGCCGACCGGCTGAGCCAGACGCTGTGGGGCTTGCGCCCGCGCGAGATCATGTCTTCGGAAAAGGACGACAGCTTGGAGAAGCTCTTCTCGACACGTGCGGCGACAAAGGTGCCGGCGCCCTGCCGGCGGATCAGCAGGCCTTCGCTGACCAGGCCGTCCAGCGCCTTGCGGACGGTGATACGCGATACCGAGAAGTCGTCGGCCAGGTCGCGCTCCGGCGGCAGCGCCTCGTCGGGCGCCAGCACGTTCTTGGAGATGGCCGAGCGTAGGGCGCGCTGGAGCTGCTGGTAGAGCGGCGCGCGCCCCTGGTCGTCCAGCCGGCCGATGGTCTCTGAAAAGTTCGGCACTCGTATTTCCTCGAAGGGGTGGGACCCGGCGACCGCGTGGACCATGGCATCTATGACACACAGGCCGACCATTTGAATACCAATAAAGTTCATGGTCTGTTATTGGTGTTTCTTTGGGCTTGCAAATTGTCCCAGTTTGATGACAGCTTACGACACTCGCTTCCGGCCCTGCTGTGCGCCGCCGCGCCGGCGTTCGCCCAGGCCACGCCGGAGGGCGCGGCGCCGACCTACGCCACGCCGGCCGCCCAGGCCGCCGCCGAAAAGGCGGCCGCGACGGGCGACACGGGCGGCCAAGTGGTCGTCACCGGCATTCGCGCCTCGCTGGCGAAGGCGATCGAGATCAAGAAACTGGCCGTCGACCAGGTCGACGCGATCTCGGCGACGTACATCGGCAAGCTGCCGGACAAGAACGCCGCCGACGCCCTGCAACGCATCGTCGGCGTCAACACCGAATCGGCGGCCAGCGGCGAGGGCGGCTTCGACGAGAACGACCGGGTCTCGATCCGCGGCACCTCGCCCAGCCTGACCCAGGTCACCATCGACGGTCACAGCGTCGCCACGGGCGACTGGTTCATCCGGAGCGCGGGGGTCGCCTGGCGCGCGGCCATCGGCCTCTATGTCGATCTGCTCAGAGCCTCGCCCGACCGCCGGCTGGCCGCCCGCGCCGACGACCTAGCCGACCTCGAGCGGCAAGTGCTGATGGCCCTGAGCGGCGCGGCGCCCGAGGCGCGCGTGCTGCCCGAAGCCGCCATTCTGCTGGCCGAGGACCTTCTGCGCTCGGAGCTTCTGGCCCTGGACGCTTCGCGGATCGCCGGCCTGTGCCTGGCCGGCGGCGGGCCGACCTCGCACGTCGCCATACTGGCCGCCGCCATGAACGTCCCGGCCCTGGTCGCGGCCGGACCGGGCGTGCTGTCCATCGCCGACGGGACGCCCCTGATCCTCGACGGCGACAACGCCTCGTTGCGCATCGCGCCCGACGTCAAGGCGCTGGAGGCGGCCGAGGCGGCCGTCGCCGCGCGCAAGAACCGCCGGACCCTGGCCCAGGCCGCGGCTTTCGAGCCCTGCCACACCGCCGACGGCGTCCGCATCGAGGTGTTCGCCAATGTCGGCGGCCTGTCCGACGCCAAGGCGGCGACCGCCAGCGGCGCGGAAGGCTGTGGCCTGCTGCGCAACGAGTTCCTCTTTCTCGACCGCCCGACCCCGCCGAGTGAGGACGAGCAGGCGGCGCAGTACCAGGCGATCGCCACGGCGCTAGGCGGCCGGCCGCTGACCGTGCGCACCCTGGACGTCGGCGGCGACAAGCCGGTCAGCTATCTGCCGATCCCGCCGGAGGAGAACCCGGCGCTCGGCCTGCGCGGCGTGCGCGTCAGCCTGTGGCGCCCCGACCTGTTGCGCGAGCAGATTCGCGCCGTTCTGCGGGTCGGGCCGCACGGCCAGTGCCGGATCATGGTCCCGATGGTCGCCAGCCTGGACGAACTGCTGGCCGTGCGCGCGGTGGTGGACGAGGTGAGGGCGGAACTCGACTACCGGACGCCGGTGCAGGTCGGGGTGATGATCGAGACCCCGGCCGCGGCGGTGACGGCCGACATCATCGCGGCCGAGGCCGACTTCCTGTCCATCGGCACCAACGACCTGACCCAGTACGCCCTGGCCATGGATCGCGGCAATCCGCGGCTGGCCGCCCGGGTCGACAGCCTGCACCCGGCCGTGTTGCGGCTGATCGCCCAGGCGTCCGCGGGCGCGGCCAGACACGGCCGGCCGGTCTGCGTCTGCGGCGGCCTGGCCTCGGATCTTGCCGCGGCGCCGATCCTGATCGGCCTCGGCGTCACCGAGCTATCGGCCATGCCGGCGGTCGTGCCGGAGTTGAAGGGCCTGATCCGTACCTTGGACCTCACCGCCTGCCGCAATCTGGCGGAGGCTGCACTCGACCTGCCCTCGGCCGCCGACGTGCGTGCGCTCGCCGCCGGATCGTTCCCAGCCGCCCTTCCGGGAGTCTCGCAATGACCTCTCAACCGTTCCGGCTGTCACTGTCGGGGCTGCAGCCCTTGGGTCGCGCGCTGATGTTGCCGATCGCCGTCCTGCCGGCGGCGGGGCTCATGCTGCGGCTGGGCCAGCCGGATCTGCTAAACATTCCGTTCGTGGCGGCCGCCGGCGACGCCGTCTTTCACAATCTCGGCCTGTTGTTCGCCATCGGCGTCGCGGTCGGCTTCGCACGCGACGGCAACGGCGCGGCGGGCCTGGCGGGCGTGGTCTGTTTCCTGGTCGCGACCAACGGCGCCCAGGCGCTGATCACCGTTCCCGCCGATGCGTTGGCCGGGCTTGCAGACAAGTCCCGTGACCTGGCCGCGGCCGCTTTCAAGAGCGCCGCCCTGTTCAAGCTCGGGGTGCCGCTCGGCATATTGTCCGGCCTGATCGCCGGGGATTTCTACAACCGCTTCGGCAATCTGAAGCTGCCCGACTACTTGGCCTTCTTCGGCGGCCGGCGCTTCGTGCCGATCGTCGCCGGCGCCGCGGGCCTGGTCCTAGCTCTGATCTTCGGTCTCGGCTGGACCTCGCTGAATTCAGGGGTCGATGCCTTGAGCCGCGCCATCGTCGGCGCCGGGCCATTGGGCCTGTTCGTCTATGGGGTGTTGAACCGGCTGCTGATCGTCACCGGCCTGCACCACATCCTCAACAACATCGCCTGGTTCATCATCGGCGACTATCACGGCGCCACCGGCGACCTGAACCGCTTCTTCGCCGGCGATCCGACCGCCGGCGCCTTCATGGCCGGCTATTTCCCGGTGATGATGTTCGGCCTGCCCGCCGCCTGCCTGGCCATGTTCTCGACCGCCCGGCCGGAGCGGAAGGCGGCGGTGGGCGGCATGCTGCTGTCGCTGGCCCTGACCAGCTTCCTGACTGGGGTGACCGAGCCGATCGAGTTCACCTTCATGTTCCTGGCGCCCTGGCTGTTCGCCCTGCACGCGGTGCTGACCGGCGCTTCCATGGTGGTCATGGACGCCCTGCGCGTGAAGCTGGGCTTCGGTTTCTCAGCCGGCCTGTTCGACTATGTCCTGAACTTCAACAAGGCCACGCGTCCGCTTCTGCTGATACCGGTCGGTCTTGCCTATTTCGGGCTCTATTTCGGTCATCGGCAGCGCGGCCGGCGGCGATTTCGTTCGGCGTCCCACCCGCCGAGGCGAAGCTGCGCAGCTTGGCGACGTCGAGGAAGACGTCGCTGGCGTCATAGTCGGCGACCAGGCCGATGAACGGCGTCACCGCGATCGTGTCGCCGGTCAGCGCATAGGTCCCGGTCAGCCCGCCGGCGGCGCTCAGCACCGTGTAGCGGGTCCCCAGCCGATAAGGCGCCGCGTCGGTCTTGATCACATCGAGCACCGCGCCGGGGGCGAGGCTGACCGCGCCCGAGACCGTGATCCGGTCGGCGGGGCCGGCCGCGTCCAGCTCGACCTGGTAGATCGAGCCGGCGGCTTGCGAATAGTTCCCGCTGACCGTCAGCGCGCCGATGGAATCGCCGGGCGCCACGATCGAACCGGCCTGGGCCACCACCCCGCCGACGCTGCCGTTGCCGCCGAGCGTCGCGCCGCCGGCGATCGTGACCACGGAATTGGCCAGCGAGCCCTCCACCGCCAGCCGCCCGGCCGCAACGGTGCTGCCGCCCGACAGCGGGCTCGAGGCCGTCAGCACCAGCGTGCCGAGATCGGTCTTGACCAGCCCGTTGGTCCCGACGATCGGCGCGCCGATGGTCGCGGTGTCGCCGGCCCCGGCGGCCGTGCCGTCGCCGACCCGGATGGTCGGCGTGGCGCCCGTCAGGGTCAGGTTACCGCCGGTGACCGTATAGCCGCTGACTGCGAACTGCAGGCCGGTGGCGACGATGGCGCCGCCGCTATTGTCGATGGTCACCGTCCCCGGCGTTCCCTGGAAGATGGCGAAGCCGGTGGCCCAGGTCCCGGACGTGGCGCCGCCCGCGTCGGTCCAGTTGGTCGGCCCGATCTTCCAGGTCCCCGCGCCGCCGACCACGGTCCCGGCGGGCGTGAGCGTCGAGCCGTTCCAGAACTGCAGCGGGCCCGAGCTGGCGGCGGCGAAGACCAGGTTGACCTGATTGGCCACCGAGGTCTGCACCGTCAGGTTTCCCGCCGGTGAGGTCCCGAGGCTGAGACCGTTGTCAGTCAGCGCGCCGGTATAGTCGATGATCCGATAGGTTCCCGCCCCGAAGCCGCCAGCGTCGGTGACGTTCAGGGTCCCATCCAGGGTCAGCGCGCCATCGACCTTGAACAGGCCGGTCGAGGTCGGCGCCCCCAGCGAGACATCGAGGTTCGAAGTCGGGTTCAAGGTCAGGGCGCCCATGGTCAGGGTCTGGCCCTCGACGCCGACCAGGTGGCCGCCATTGGCCACGGTCACCGGCCCGCCGAGGGTTCCTGACCCCTCCAGCGTCGCCGCCGACTGCACCGTGACCGTGGCCGCGCCAAGCGATCCGTTCACCGCCAGCGTTCCGGCCGCGACGCCGAGCGCGCCGGCATAGGCGCTGGCGCCCGATACCTCCAGCACGCCAGCCGCCGCCTTGGTCAGGGCGGCGGTGTCCGTCAGATTGCCAGTCAGGTTCAGCGTGTCGCCGGAGCCGATGTCGATGGTTCCGGCCGCCTCGATATCAACGGTGCGGGCGCTGGCGAAGCTTCCGGTGACGGTCAGGTTGCCGCCATCCACCGTCAGATTGCCCACCCCGCCCAGGTTGGCGTCGGCCCCGACCGACAGCGTCCCGCCTTCGATGATCGTACCGCCGGTGTAGGTGTTGGTCCCCGACAGCACCAAGGTTCCAAGGTCGGTCTTGATCAGGCCGCCGGTCCCGAGGACCGCCGAGCTGATGGTCGCGCTGTAGCCCGCGCCGGCTCCGGTCCCGTCGCCGACGCGGATGGTGGGCGCCCCGCCTGTCAGGGTCAAATTGCCGCCGCCGACGCTGTAGCCGGTGACGGCGAACTGGATGTCGGTCGCCTGGATGAGGCCGGCGCTGTCGTCGATGGTCACCGCCCCTGGCGTGGCCTCGAAGATCGCCATGCCGCCGGTCCAGGCGCCGGAGGTGTCGCCGGCCGCGTCGGTCCAGTTGGTCGGGCCTAGCTTCCAGGTCCCGGCGCCGCCGACCACGGTCCCGGTGGGACTGGTCGTGGTCCCGTTCCAGAACTGCAGCGGGCCGGCGGCGGCATAGATCAGGTTGACCTGATCGCTCACCGAGGTCTGCACCGTCAGGATGCCCGGGAAGACCCCGGCCGGGACGGTCCCGATGCTGAGGCCGTTGTTGGTCAGGGCGCCGGTATAGTCGATGATCCGATAGGTTCCGGCACCGAAGCCCCCGGCGTCGGTGACGTTCAGGGTCCCGTCGAGGGTCAGCCCGCCATTGACCTTGAACAGGCCGGTCGAGGTCGGCGCGCCCAGCGAGACATCGAGGTTCGAGGTCGGATTGAGGCTGAGCGCGCCCATGGTCAGGGTCTGGCCCTCGACCCCGACCAGATGACCGCCGTTGGCGATGCTGACCGGCCCGCCGAGCGTTCCTGACCCCTCCAGCGTGGCGCCGGATTGCACGGTCACGGCAGCCGCGCCCAGCGCGCCGTTCACCTGCAGCGTTCCCGCCGCGACGCCAAGCGCACCCGCATAGGCGCCGGCGCCGGAGATCTCGAGCACGCCGGCGCCGGACTTGGTCAGGGCGGCGGTGTCGGTGAGGTTGCCAGTGAGGTTCAAGGTGTCGCCGGACCCGACATTGATGCCGCCGGACGCCTCGACGTCGACGGTGCGGGCGCTGGCGAAACTGCCGGTAACGGTCAGGTTGCCGCCGTCCAACGTCAGATTGCCCACCCCGCCCAGGTTGGCGTCGGCGCCGACCGAGAGCGTTCCCCCCTCGATGGTCGTGCCACCGGTGTAGGTGTTGGTCCCCGACAGCACCAAGGCTCCCAGGTCGGTCTTGATCAGGCCGCTGGCCCCCAGGATCGGCGCGCTGACCGTCGCGGTGTAGCCCGCCCCGGCGCCGGTCCCGTCGCCGACGCGGATGGTCGGCGCGCCCCCGGTGAGGGTCAGGTTGCCCCCGCCGACGCTGTAGCCGTCGACCGCGAACTGGATGTCTGTGGCCTGGACCAGGTCGGCGCTGTCGTCGATGGTCACCGCGCCCGGCGCCGCCTCAAAGATGGCCATGCCGCTGTTCCAAGGTCCGGACAGATTGCCGGAGGCGTTGGTCCAGTTGGTCGGGCCGATCGACCAGGTCCCGGCGCCGCCGACCACCGTGCCGGTCGGGCTGGTGGTGGTCCCGTTCCAGAACTCGATCGATCCCAGGGTGGGCGCGGTGAAGATCAGGTTCACCTGGTTGGCGATCGCGGTCTGCACGGTCAGATTGCCCGCCGGCGCTGTCCCGATGTTCAGGCCGTTGTCGGTCAGGGCGCCGGTATAGTTGATGATCCGATAGGTACCCGCCCCGAAGCCGCCGGCGTCGGTGACGTTCAGATTGCCGTCGAGGGTCAGGGCGCCATTGACCTGAAAGAGGCCGGAGGTGCTCGGTGCCCCCAGGCTCACATTGATGTTCGAGGTCGGGTTAAGCGCCAGCGAGCCCATGGTCAGCACCGCGCCGGCGTGGCCGATCAGGATCCCGCCATTGCCGACGGTCACCGCGCCGGCCAGGTTTCCCGAGCCGCCGAGGGCGGCCGCATTCTGTACACTGACCGTCGGGCTGGCCAGGTTTCCGTTCACCAACAGGTCGCCGGCGGAGACGGTGGTGGCGCCGGAATAGGAACTGATCCCGGTCAGAGTGAAGTTGCCCGCGCCCACCTTGGTCAGGTCGCCGACGCCGGAGATATTGCCCGAATAGGTGCTGTCGGTTCCGTTTGCGCCGGTGGTCAGGACCGCGCCCGTGTCGATCTGCGCATGGCCGAAGCCGGAAAGCGCGCCGATGGTCTCGCTCGTCGCCGCCTCGAAGGTGGCCGAGCCGCTGGTGATCGACACCGTCGACTGATCCCCAATCGCCGAACCGCCGGTGGCGATCAGCCGCCCCGCCGCGATGGTCGTCGCGCCGGAATAGGTGTTGGCGCCGCTAAGCGTGAGGTTGCCGAACCCCTGCTTGGTCAGATTGCCCGCCCCCGAGATGTTGCCGGCGAAGGTGGCGGCCGCGGTGCGGAAGAAGACCAGGGCGCCCTCGTCGTCCACCGGCCCGACGATCGAGCCGTCTGCGAAGACGTCGCCGACCTGCAGCGTCGCGCCGGTGTCGATGATCGTGCCGCCGGTAAAGGTCTTGGCGCCGTGCAAGGTGATGATCCCGCTGCCGGCCTGGGTCAGGTTACCGGTCCCGCTGATATTGCCGGAGACGGTAAAGGCGGTGCTGCGGTTGAAGATCATCGCGCCGTTGTCGGTCGCATTGCCGCTGATCGATCCAGTCGCCCCGGCATTGCCCAGTTGCAGGGTCGCGCCTGACGAGATGGTGGTGTTCCCGACATAGGTATCGTCGGCCGTGAAGATGGTCGTGCCGGCGATGATGTTGACCGCGCCCGGCCCAGACCCGGTGATCTGCGGCGCGAAGACATAGTTGGTCGAGGTGTGGTTGAAGTTGACGGTCAGCGGACCGACGCCGGTCGTGAAGATGACATGGCTGGCGTTGAGGGTTCCGGGCGCGACCGCCGGGCTGGCGGCCGCGGCGCCGATGTTCAGGGTCCCGCTCGAGCCGGCGGCGCCGCCGAGAATCACGTTTGCGGTCAGGTTGGCCAGGGTGACGGTTCCGCCATTGGCGATGGTCAGCGAGCCCTGGCCGGTCGAGCCGATGTCCAATCCCTGGGCGATGCTCGGGTCCGAGCTTGGCGTGTCCTTGATGGTCCAGATCGAGCCGGGGCCGGTCACCGTGATGCTGTCGGCGGTGGCGGCGGTGGCGTCGGAACCGAGCGAGATGACCGTGTAGCCGGTGGTCAGGTTGCCGCCGTTGCTGACGACCACCGCGCCGATCTGGTTGGCGTTGTAGCCGACGTAGAAATCGTAAGGGGTCGTAAAGCTCGATCCGGCGCCGTCGACGGTGAGGGCGCCCGCGCTCGAGACGCCCAACCGAACATCGGCCAGGCTAAAGTTGAACGCGGTCGGGTCGATCGTGACGTTGCCGCCGGCGAGAACGCTCAAGGTCGCCGGTCCGGCGGCGTTCAGTCCGACGGACAGGGCCGTGTTGGTATAGTTGCCGCTGATTTCCCAGGACGATCCGGTCCCGGTCACCGTGAAATTGCCATGGCCGACGGCGGCGGTGGGACCTGGGGTGACGACGGTGGTGACGATCGAGCCGCCATTGCTGATCGTGGCATTGCCGACGCCGCTGTCGCCGAGCAGCAGGTTTCCCGTGGTCCATTTCGACCCAGCGCCATCGACCGTCACCGAGGCGGTCGCCGCTCCGCCGCCAGAGGAGGCCGCCGACACGACGCTGTTCGAATTGACCACGGCGCCGTTGCTGATCTGCAGGGTCCCCGCGCCGAACCCTCCGACTTCAACGAAGCCCGTGGTCCATAACGATCCGGAGCCATCGATCACGACGGTTCCAGATGACCCGGCGGCCTCGCCGATGATGACGCCGCCGCCAGAGGCGGTGGCGCCGGCCAGCAGCTTGAACTGGCCCGTTCCCTGGTTGCCAACGATCGTCTCGCCGGTGGAGAGCCTGCTTCCGGAACCGGTCACCGTCAGGTTTCCCGAGCCAAGCGGGCTGAAGTCGGCGATGTCGACAAAGCTCGACGCGGTGAGGTTGCCGCCATTGCTGACGGTAAAGTTGGCGTTCGAGTGGTCGGCCGCGATGTAAAGCTGGTCAGTGGTGAAGCGCGAACCGGCGCCGGTCACCAAGACCCTGCCCGACCCCCCGGCATCGTTGGCAAGCACCGCGAAGGAGCCGGCCGCCACCGTGACGTTGCCGCCGGCCTCGACGGTGAGGTTACCGCTGCCGAAATCGCCGATGGTCAGGCCGTCCGCGCCGACAGCCAGGGCGCCTGCGCCGGTGACGTCGAGCGCGCCGCTCAGGCCCGTGAGATTGCCGAGCGTCAAGCCCTTGCCGACCGCGCCGGCGGCGTTGATCACCGTGGGGTCGGCGCTGTTTCCATTGATTATCGCGTCCGTCGCCGAGGTTGGAATCGCCGCCGGAATCCAGTTGCCGGGCGTGAACCAGTCGGTCGAGGTCGCGCCGGTCCAACTCTGCGCCCGCGCCGCGCTGGGCAGCGAACTGGCGGCAGCCAGAACGGCCACCGAACACATTGTGGGCCACGCACGGCGCAGGCCCAGCCTCCGATGGCCGCCCATTCGTCATCCCCCAGCGTCGAAGGCGAAAGGACGCCTTGCAACCTCAGACACTCGCAGGCCTGGGGCGCGCGGAAATCATTCAAATGAATGAGGCCAGGCGCTTTTCTTTGCCGCTCAACGCGGGCGGGCTTGGCCTTGACGGGACGCCGCCGTCCGGTGCTGATCGCGGCCAGTCATGACCTCCCGCCTCTCAAAACCTGAACTCGAGGCCCTGTCCGGTCGCCTGGCCGAGGTCTTTGGCGAGCGGGTTACGTCGGCCGGTCTGGCGCGGGAGCATCACGCCCAGGACGAGGGCTATCATCGGGCCGGCGCGCCGGACCTGGTGGCCTTTGCCTTGAGCACCGAAGAAGTGGCCAAGGCCGTCGCGCTTTGCGCCGCCGTCCGCTGTCCGGTCATCGCCTGGGGCGCGGGCACCTCACTGGAGGGCAACGGCCTGGCCAGCCAGGGCGGCCTCTGCCTGGACCTGTCACGGATGACCGCGGTGATCGCCATCCTGCCGCAGGACCTGAGCGCCACCGTCCAGGCCGGCGTGCGCCGCGAGCAGCTGAATGCGGAACTGAAGGGGACGGGGCTCTATTTCCCCATCGATCCCGGCGCCGACGCCACGCTCGGCGGCATGGCTGCCACCCGCGCCTCCGGCACCAATGCGGTCAAGTACGGCACCATGCGAGGCAACGTACTGTCCTGCACTGTGGTCATGGCCGATGGGCGGGTGGTGCGCACCGCCCGCCGCGCCCCGAAGAGTTCCGCCGGCTACGACCTGACCGCCTTGATGGTCGGCTCGGAAGGCACGCTGGGGGTGATCACCGAACTGACCGTCCGTCTCTATCCCTTGCCGGAGGCAGTCGCGGCCGTCGTCTGCCCTTTCGAGACCATCGAAGGCGCGGTGCAGGCGGTGATCGCCGCCATCCAACTCGGCCTGGGCGCGGCGCGGATCGAATTCCTCGACGCCGCGATGATGGCGGCGGTGAACCTCTACGAAAATACGACCTACGCCGAGACGCCGACCCTGTTCGTCGAGTTCCACGGCTCGCCGGCCTCCGTGCCCGGCCAGGTGGCGGCTTTCGAGGACTTCATCGGCGGCTTTGGCGGCGTCGTGGCGCAACGGGCGACCCTGCCGGAGGATCGCACCGCGCTCTGGACGGCGCGCCACCATGCGCTCTATGCCGCCCGGGCCCTGCGGCCGGGCGCACGGGCGGTGATCACAGACGTCTGCGTGCCGATCTCGCGGCTGGCCGACTGCCTGCTGGAGACCCGGGCCGATCTCGACGCTTCGTCGCTGACCGCGACCGTGGTCGGTCATGTCGGGGACGGCAATTTCCACTGCCTGATCCTGGTCGATCCGGACAATCACGCCGAAGTCGCCGAGGCCGAGGCTCTGCACCAGGCCATGGCGCGCCGCGCCATCGGCATGGATGGCACCTGCACCGGCGAACATGGCGTCGGGCTCGGCAAGCGCGAGCTGCTGGTCGAGGAACTGGGTTCGGCCATCCCGGTCATGGCGGCGATCAAGGCGGCGCTCGATCCGCACGACATCCTCAATCCCGGCAAGATCCTGCCATCGCCAGCAGAAGAGAGGCTCGACCCATGAGGCAGAACCAGGCGTTGGCGAAGTGGCGCGCTGGCCAGCAGACCATCGGGGCCTGGCTGTCGCTTGCCAACACCCACACCGCCGAGATGCTGGCCCATGCCGGGTTCGACTGGCTGTGCATCGACCTGCAGCACGGCCTCATCGACTATGCCGACCTCACGCACATGCTGCCGGCGATCTCGACCACCGATGTGACCCCGATCGTGCGGGTGGCGGCCAACGAGCCCAGCCAGATCATGAAGGTGCTCGACGCCGGGGCCATGGGGGTCATCGTGCCGATGGTCAACAATCGCGCCGAGGCCGCCGCCGCCGTCGCCGCCTGCCTGTATCCTCCGCAAGGCGGGCGTTCCTTCGGCCCGATGCGCGCGGCGCTCTATGGCGGACGCGGCTATGCGACCGAGGCCAACGACCAGATCGCCTGCATCGTCATGATCGAGACCCGCGACGGCATCGACAATCTGGAGGAGATCGTCGCGACGCCCGGCCTGGGCGGCGTCTATATCGGCCCGAACGATCTGGCCCTGGCGCTGGGCCTGCCGGCCAGCGGCGATACCGACGATCCGCTACATCTGGAGACGGTGGGCCGCATCCTGGCCGCCTGCAAAAAGCACAAGGTTCCGGCCGGGATCCATACCGGCGGGCTGGCCTATGCGCGGATCAGGCTTGAGGCCGGCTTCGATTTCGTCACTCTGGGCTCCGACGCCGGCTTCATGATGCGGGCCGCGGCGGCCGACCTGGCCGCCGCGCGCGGCTGAGGGGGCGGCGCAAAGGGGGGGGAGTCCATGAGCAGTCAGCCGGCGCGCCGGTCGTTCCAGACCCTGGACGGGTTGCGGGGCGTCGGCGCCTTTCTGGTGGTGATGCGCCACGTGCCGGCCCTGTTCGGCCCATTTCGGGTGCCGGAAAGCTTCCTGGCGGTCGACCTCTTCTACCTGGTCAGCGGCTTCGTGGTCGCCCACGCCTATGGCGAGCGCCTGGTTCGCGGCGGCTTCTTCGGCGACTTCGTCAAGACCCGCATCATCCGGCTCTATCCGCTCTATCTGATCGGCCTGCTGGTCGGGGTGATCACCGCGGTGGCAACGATGCTCGCCGATCCGCACAGCTTCTGGACGCCGATGAAGATCGTCGAGTGCGTCGTCACCGGGCTCTTGATGATCCCGCGCTTTCCGGGCCTGGAGACCAACGGCACCACCCTGAACGGTCCGATCTGGACGCTGCTGTACGAGCTGATCGCCAACTTCATCTATGCCGGCGCGATCCGGCTGATGAAGACCTGGGTCCTGGTCGCCATCGTCATCGTCTGCGGGGCCGGGATCGTGTTCGCCGAGTTCCACTACGGTACGCTCGACGTCGGCTACAATCTCACCGACCAGTGGGCGGCGCTGGCCAGGGTCGGGTTTTCCTTCTTCGCCGGGGTGCTGATCTACCGGGCCTTCGGGACCCGGGAGATAAAGTCAGTCTGGGCGGCCTGGGCCTGCGTCGCCATCCTCGGTGTGGCGCTGGCCATCCACCTGCCCGCGGGCCTGATCGCCGGCTACGAGATCGGCATGATCCTGGTCGGCATGCCGGCGTTGGCGATCGCCGCCGCCCATTTCGAACCCGGGCCCGTGAGCGGCCGGCTGTTCGCGTTCGTCGGGCTGATCTCCTACGGCGTCTATATCGTGCACCAGCCCTTGGGAAACCTGGTAGTGATGCAACTGCACCGTGTCGTCCGCATCCCGCCCGACCTCAGCGGCGCCCTCTTTGGGCTCGCCTTCATGGTCTTCCTGGTGCTGTTGAACTGGGGGCTGGACCGGTTCTACGATGCCCCGGTCCGCCGCTGGCTCAGGGCGAAATTCTTTCCCGCACGGGCGCGCTAGCGGTCCTTCGCGTCGATCCGCTGCTTTTCGATTTCGGAGTTCAACTCGGCGCCGAACAGCAGCACGGTCACCGATAGCCAGATCCAGGTCATGAAGCCGACCACGGCGCCCAGCGAGCCGTAGGTCCGGTTGTAGTGGCCGAAATTGCCGACGTACCAGGAGAACAGCAGCGACATGGCCATCCAGGCCACGGCCGCGGCCAGGCCGCCGGGCGTGATCCAGCGCCAGTGGGCCTGCCGGCGGCACGGCGCGAAGCGATAGAAGACCGACAGCACCACCAGCGTGACCAGAAGCATGATCGGCCAGCGCAGTTCGGTCAGGGCCATGAGCCGGCCCAGCCCCAACGCGGCCAGGATCGCCGGCGCCGCGACCATGGCCGAGGTCATCGCCACCGCCAGGATGACCGCGCCGAAGGTGAAGGCGAGCGACAGCAGGTTGAGCGCGATGAAGCCGCGGTGTTCGTGGCTCTCGTAGGCGGTGTTCAAGCCCGAGATCAGCGCCTTCACCCCGGCGTTGGCGCTCCAGATCGAGACCACCAGGCCAATGACGAAGGTGAGGCCGAGCTTGCCGTGATCGGTGGCGATCAACCGGGCGATCTGGTCGCCGATGACCGAGATCGCCCCCGCCGGCAACAGGCCGCTCATTGCCGCCAGCTGGTGCTGCGCCGCGCCGATGTCGCCAAACAGCCCATAGAGCGAGACGAAGGCGCCGACGGCCGGAAAGAGCGCCAGCAGGATGAAGAAGGTGGCGCCGGCCGCCACCGCGGGGATCTGGTCAGCGTTGAAGGCCTTGAAGGTGCGGCCCAGGATCTGTCGCCAGCCCACCGGATCGATCTGCAGCGGCGTCGCCGGCGCCGCGCCCCATAGCCCGGCGCCGCTTTCGGACCCTGTTCTCCTGGCCAGGTAGCGGTCGGCGAACGGCGCCGCCACGCCGAGGCAGAATCCCAGCGCCCCTGCTGTCAGCAGGTTCGCCAGCCCGCCATGACGGTTGCCCGTCCTGACCTCGGTCTTCATCGGCCAGCCCTCCGGGCTCGCGTGAAGTCGCGCAGCCCATAGAATTGGCCAACGCGCCGCCGGCCGGTGAGTTTCGGGCAACCCTTTGCTTTGTCGGGTGTTGCGCAACAGAACCCCAAAAGCCCGCCAGACCAGAGCCCGTCCCGCCATACCTGGCGCGAGGCCGGCCAGACGACGGAGCCACGCAATGAGGCCGAGCTTCACCAACGCCTTGGCCGGCGCTGTGATCGCCGCGGCCCTGCTGGGTCAGGCAGGACCTTTGTGCGCCGCCAATGTCGTGGCCGCGCCTGCGGTCGTCACGCCAGCCTCCGCGCCCGCCGCCGCGCCGACTTCATCGCCCACCCCGCCCGACCCGGCCGCTGTGCTGGCGACCGCTCAGCAAACGCTCGCTCAACTGCAGAACCAGCTTCAGACCACCTCCAACGACGCGCGCCTCGCCGCAATGGCCGCCCAGGCCGCCGCCATCGACGCCCAGGGCGATCGGGTCGCCGCCGACGCCAATGGCGCGCTGGCGCCCATCGACCGGTCGCTTAAGCGGCTCAACCCCGCTCCCCGCCGCGCGGTGGCGGGCTCGGCCAAGGCCCAGGTGGCGGCGCTCACCGCGAGCCGCAACGCGCTGCGGGCGCGACTGTCCCAGGCCCAGGCGGTCAGCGCGGCGGCCAACACCATCTTTAACCTGGTCGCCGAGCGCCGACGCGAGGGCTTCAGCGCCCGGGTGCTCGAACAGTCCGATTCGCCGTTTTCGCCGGGCTTCTGGACTTCGCTGGCCGCCGCCGTCGGACCGGACCTGACCCGACTGATCGCCGTGGCGCGGGACGCCGCCGCCACAGCGGCCAACGCGCCCGAGCCACGCGCGGCGATCGGTCTTGGCCTCGGCCTCGCGCTCGGCCTCTTGCTGCTCTTTCCCGTCCGCCACGTGCTCGAAGGGCTGGGCCGCCGGGCCATGCATGGCAAGCGGGAGCGGCGCGGGTTTGGCCGCACCGCCTACGCGGTGTGGATAACCGCGGTCGACATCGGTGCGCCGGCATTGGCGGCCATCGTCCTCAATCTTGGCGCCGAATGGGGCGGGCTGCTGTCCGACAAGGCCGAGCAGATGGCGCACGCCGGGGTGGTGGCGGCGATCTGGGGCGCGGCCATATTGGCGCTGGGCCGGGCGCTGGCCACCGACCTGGAGGCCAGCCGCCGGCTGCTCGCTTTTCCAGACCGGACGGCGCGGCGGATGGGGCCGCTGCTGGTCGTCGTGGCCGTCATCACCGCGGCGGGCTTCCTGTTGACTCAGCTCAACTACGTGGCGGGAGCCAGCGTCGCCTCGACCATCGCCGCCAACTGCGTCCTGTCCCTGGCCTATGCCGGGATCGCCGGGGCCATTCTGGTCAGCTTCAGCCGCAACCGCGCAACCGCCGACAGCGAGGCCGAGTTCGGCGAGACGGCGCACTCGCCGGTCTGGACCCTGGTATCGCTGATCCTCTCGGCGGCGATCGTGGTCACGGTGGGCGCGGTGCTGACCGGCTTCACCACGCTGGCGGCCCTGATCTCCAATCAGATCTTTTGGCTGAGCGTCCTGGCCGCCTCGACCTTCCTTATGCTGCGCTTCGTCGACGAGGTCTGCGGCGCCCTGTTCGGTCAGCGCGGCTGGGCGGCGCGGACGCTGAAGGTGTTGTTCAACTTCCGCCGCTCGACCGTCGCCCAGACCGGCATCCTGGTCTCGGCCGCCTTGCAGCTGTGCATCCTGATCGGCGCCGTGACGCTGGCCCTGACCCCCTTCGGCCAGGGCGGCAACCTCTTCCTGGCCCACTTCAGCCAGCTCGGCCAGGCCATCCATATCGGTTCGGCCAGCATCTCGCCGGCGGCGATCGCCAGCGGCCTTGGAGCCCTGGCGGTGGGCATGGGCCTTGTCCACCTGGTGCGCGGCTGGGTAGTTCGCCGCTATCTGCCGGCCACCGACTGGGACGCTGGCGTGCAGAATTCGGTCAGCACCGGCGTCGGCTATATCGGCGTCGGCATCGCGCTGCTATCGGCGCTCGCGGTCATGGGGCTGGGCTTTGCGCAGATCGCCCTGATCGTCAGCGCGCTCTCGGTGGGCATCGGCTTCGGGCTGCAGCAGGTGGTGCAGAACTTCGTCTCCGGCGTGATTCTGCTGGTCGAGCGACCGGTGAAGGTGGGCGACTGGGTCAATGTCGACGGGGTGGAGGGCAATATCCGCCGCATCCGGGTCCGCGCCACCGAGATCGAGACCTTCGATCGCAGCACGGTGATCGTGCCCAATTCCGACCTGATCACCAAGAAGGTGCAGAACAAGACGCTCGGCGACCCGCACGCCCGCATCAAGCTGGAGCTGTCGATCGGCAATCCGGCCGATGCGCAACGGGCCAGCGAGGCGATCCTGAACGTCGCCGCCCAGATGCCGCAGATCCTGAAGGCGCCGAAGCCCGTGGTCTATATCGACGCCCTGGCCGCGGGCGCGGTCGATTTCGTCGGCTACCTGTTCGTCGCCAGTCCTCGCGACGTCTACAAGACCCGCAGCGCGCTCTATTTCGCGATCCTCGAGGCCTTTGCACAGGCTGGGATCGGCTTGGCCGGCGTGGTTGGGGCGACCAACGTGGTCGTGGAGCCCGGCCCAACGATGCAGGGTCTGCTGAAGCGCAAGGGCGCCGCGTCGGCCGTCGCCCGGTCTTCCAGCTAGAACCCGGCATTCCGCGCCAGCACACGCCGGGAGCGAGTCGTGTTGCGACCACGTTAAGGTTTGATTAACCATAATGGACTTGCCCGCATTGGCGGAGGCATCCATGCGCATACGATCCTTAGCCCTTGTCGCGGCGATCGGGCTCCTGGGCGGGGCCGCCCAGGTCGATGCTCGCGGCGGCGGGTTCATCGGCGGCGCATTTCATGGCGGGATGTTTCATGGCGGCCCGCCCCACGGCATGGCGCCGCTGACGACGCATGCTCCGCCAGCGATCGGGCTGGTCCCATCGCCCGGCGCACCGCTGTACGCGGTCGCTCCCCCCGATCGGCGGGGCGATGACGGGGTCCGTCACGATTTCCATCACGACGGCGACTTACGGCAGGATGGCGACTTCCGGCGCGATAGCGATTTCCAGCGCAACCGCGACCGATTTGACGGCGCAGGCCGCCGCATCGGTTTTCCGGGCGGCGCGATCAACTTCGCACCCCGCCCACCGAGCCGGGCCGTACCGGTCCTGTACAACTTCTACTACGGCGCCAGCGACAACTACTATTCCAACGTGGTCTCGGACTACGGGGCCACGGCCGCCGCCTGTCCTGGCTGGCGCTGGGATGTATCCAGCCAGACGCGGGTGTGGACGGACAGCTGCCGGGGCTAGGCGCGTTCAGGCGCACGGCTGCGTCAACAGCCCTCCTTCGCTAAAGCTACGGCGGACATCCTATCCGCGCTCCGCGCGCGTAGGATGGCTGGGGGACTAGGACTCGAACCTAGAATGACGGTACCAAAAACCGCAGTGTTACCATTACACCATCCCCCAACGGGACGGGCGCATCGGCAGGAACGCCGGGCGCTGGGCGGCCGGGATATCGCATGGCCCAAGCCATTGCAACCACGCCGGAAAGGCGATCGGTCGCGGCTCGCCCGAGGCTCGCTTGCGCCCCCTGGACGCCTCGTCTATAAGCCGCGCCTCGCGTCGGAGCATAGCTCAGCCTGGTAGAGCACCGTCTTCGGGAGGCGGGGGTCGCAGGTTCGAATCCTGCTGCTCCGACCAGTATTCCGCCCCCGTCGATACCCATTCGCCCATGGCCAGCGCGGCATCCGTTGACCGCGCTCGGTGGCGCCCTAGGCTGACCAGCGAATCCCTCGCGGCCAAGGCCTTCCGATGAAGCAGTTTCTCCTCACCATGGCCGGCGTGTTCGCCGGTCTCGCGCTGTTTTTCATCGGCATTCCGTTCCTGCTGATCAGCCTGGTGATGAGCGCCGCGCATCCGGCCGCGACGCCGGCGGCCAGCGTGCTGTCGCTCGATCTGCGCGGCGGTCTCACCGACCAGGAACCCGCCACCCTGTTCGGCATCTTCGGCCAGCATTCCATGTCTGTGATGCGCATCGTCCAGACCCTGCACCGCGCGCAAGCTGACGATCGGGTCAAGGCGCTGTTCATGCGGCTGCCTGACGGCGGTATCGAGCCTGGCGAGGCCGATGAGTTGCGTCTGGCCGTGCGCGCCTTCCATGCCACCGGCAAGCCGGTCTTCGCCTTCAGCCAGGGCCTCTATCCGGCCGGGGTGATCACCTCGACCTATATGCTGGGCGCGGCCGCGGACGAGTTCTGGATGCAGCCTGGCGCGCCGTTCCAGGCGACCGGCCTGGCCAACCAGGGGCTGTTCTTCAAGCGCCTGTTCGACAAGTACGGGGTGAAGGCCGATTTCGAGCAGCGGTATGAGTACAAGACCGCGCTCAACGGCTACCGGTACGACGACTTCACCGCCGCCCACCGCGAGTCCGACCTGTCCTGGATGGGCTCGGTCTATGACAGCGCCATCGCCGCCGCGGCGGCCGACCGCAAGACCAGCCCGCAGGCGCTGAAGACGCTGATCGAGGCCGGCCCCTACGACGCCGCCGACGCCAAGGCCAAGGGACTGATCGACAAGCTGGGCCAGGTGCGCCAAGCCGAACAGGCTCTGGTCAACCGCGCCGGCAGCGAGGCCAAGCTGATCGATATCAGTGACTATGCCGCAAACGGCGGCGGCGCGTCGGGCGTCGGCGCTCCGGTGGTGGCGGTGGTCTCCGCCGAGGGCGACATCGTCACCGGACCCGGCGGCGCCGGCGTCGGCTCGCAGAACATCAATGCCGACGACGTCGCCGACGCCCTCTATGCCGCGACGAACGACAAGTCGGTCAAGGCCATCGTCTTCCGCGAATCCTCGCCCGGCGGCTCGGACACCGCGTCCGAGGAAATCCTGGCCGCCGTCCGCGCCGCCAAGGCGGTCAAGCCGGTGGTGATCTCCATGGGGACCTACGGCGCCTCGGGCGGCTATTGGATCGCCTCGGAGGCCTCGGCCATCGTCGCCGAGCCCAGCACGCTCACCGGCTCGATCGGGGTGTTCGGCGGCAAGATCGTGTTCGGGCCGGCCCTGGCCAAGTTCGGCGTCGATATGCGCGACCTCAGCGTCGGCGGCCCTTACGCCAATGCCGACAGCCCGGCCGGTGAGTTTACGCCGCAGCAGCGCGCGGCCTTCGCGGCGTCGGTCGACCGGGTCTATGCCGGCTTCATCCAGCGAGTCGCCGATGGTCGGCGCCTGACGCCCGAACGGGTGCGCGAGATCGCCAAGGGCCGGGTCTGGACCGGCGCCCAGGCCAAGGACCTCGGCCTGATCGACGAACTGGGCGGCTTCTACCAGGCCGTGGACAGGGCCAAGGCGCTGGCCGGCCTCGGAACCCAGCAGGTGCGGCTGAAGGCGGTCACCGCGCGGCGTTCGCCCTTCGAGGCCCTCCAGCACGCCTTCGGCATGGCCGACGCCTCGCTGCACACCCTGTCGGCCGCTGCCGAACTGCTCAACGACCCCCGCGCCCGCGGCCTGATCGACCAGCTCTCAACCGCTCGCCTGCAAAGCCAGGGCGCCAACCTGCTGGCGCCAGTGCGGTTCTAAACACCGCCCCCAGCTCTGAGAGAATGTTGAGTGGCGGGTGTGGTCACTTCTTCACGCACAGGTACTGCACGCGGTGCCAGTCGGTGAGGTTGTCGACCCAGCCGGTGATCTTCGGGTCGACCAGATTCTTCGAAACCAGGAACGAAATGGGAATGATGGCGGCGTCATTCAGCATGATCGTCTCGGCGCGGGCGAGATAGGCGGCGCGCTTGCCAGCGTCTGGCTCGTTGTCGGCCTTGGCGAGCAGATCGTCATAGACCGGATTGTTATAGTCGCCGTAGTTCTGGGCGCCCGTCTTCGACTGCTGGAGTTCGAGGAAGCTCGTCGCGTCGTTGTAGTCGGCGATCCAGGACGCCCCCCCGAGTTGGAAGTTGCGGATGCGCAAGTCCTGATAGGCGATCTGGCCCTCCTCCTGGCTGATCGTCACTTGCACGCCAACCTCGCGCCAACCGGCCTGTAAGGCGGCGGCGCCCACGATGGCGTCCGGCGTATCGCCAGTCTTGTATTCGAGCTTCAGCGGGTTGTGGGGGCCGTAGCCCGCCTCCGACAGCAGTTCGCGTGCGGCTGCCTGGCGGCGCTCGAACGTCCATGACGCCCAGACCGGCGGCGTGATCGACTGGTAGTTCGCGGTGCCTGGCGGCACGAAGGTATAGGCGGGGAGGCGGCCGTCGCGCGAAAGCTTGCCGGTGAGAAAATCGCGGTCGACGCTCATGTCCAGCGCCAGGCGCACCCGGCGATCCCTGAGCGCCGGCACGTCGTGGGTGTTGAAGACCAGATAACTGACGCCGAGATAGGTGTGCACCCGCACATAGGCCGGAATCTGGTCGGGCCGGCGCAGATAGGCGACCCGGTTGGAGATGATGTTGACGTCGAGATCGAGTTCGCCGCGCCGGACGCGGCGCTCGGCGGCGATAGTGTCTATGGTTGGATACATGTTGATCTGGTCGATGCAGACCGACTTGGCGTCCCAGTAGAGCGGGTTTTTCTCCAGGGTTATGCGGTCGCCGAGCCGCCAGGAAACCAGCTTGTAGGGGCCATTGGCGACGTAATGGCCGGGATCGGTCCAGCGGTCGCCCCACCTCTTCACCGCGTGCTCGGGCAGGGGGTACATGGTCTGGTGCTTGGCGATCTCCGGCAGGTAGGGGGCGGGGTGCTCAAGCGTCAGTTCCAGGGTGTGGTCGTCGATGGCGCGGGCGCCCAGCGCCGTCAGCGGCAGCTTGCCGGCGTTCACCGGCTCGGCGTTTTTGATGAAGAACAGCAGGTAGGCGTATTGCGACGCCGTCGTCGGGTCCATCAGCCGGCGCAGGCCGAAGACGAAGTCACCGGCGGTCACCGGCACGCCGTCGGACCAGAGGGCGTGGCGCAGATGGAAGGTCCAGGTCTTGCCGTCCGGGCTGGTCTCCCAGCTGGTCGCCATGCCGGGCACGGGTCGGCCTTCCGGGTCGTTCTGGGTCAGGCCGACCAGCATCTCGCCCATCACCCGGTCTTCCCAGGTGCCGGTGGTCTTGGGCGGATCCAGCGACACCGGCTCGGAGCCATTGCCGTATTCCAGGCAGACCGAACCGTGCGGGCAGGGTGCTCGGATGGCCTTCTGCGGCCCACAGGCCGCCAGCCCTGCCAGCAGGCCGAGCGCCAGAACCAGGCCAAGCGCCTTGCGCATGCTCAGCGGTCCTTCGGATCGATGGCGTCGCGGAGGCCGTCGCCGATGAAGTTGAAGGCCATCAGCGTCAGCACCATGACCACCGAGGGAAAGATCAGCAGCCAGGGCGCCAGGTCCATCTCCTCGGCGCCGTTGGAGATCAGGGTGCCCAGCGAGGTCAGCGGCTCCTGCACCCCCATGCCGAGGAAGCTCAGGAAGCTCTCCAGCAGGATGACGCCCGGGATGGTCAGGGTGGCGTAGATGACCACGGGACCCAGCAGGTTGGGCACGATGTGGCGGCCAATGATGGCGCGGGTCGAGAGGCCCGAGGCGCGGGCAGCCTCGACGAATTCCTTCTGCTTCAGGGACAGGGTCTGGCCGCGCACGATCCGCGACATGGTCAGCCATTCGACGCAGCCGATAGCCAGGAAGATCAGCAGGAAGTGCCGCCCGAAGGTGACCATCAGCAGGATGACGAAGAAGATGAAGGGCAGGGTGTAGAGCACGTCGACGAAGCGCATCATCAGTTCGTCCACCGCGCCGCCCAGGAAGCCGGCCGTCGCGCCCCAGGTGACCCCGATGACCAGCGAGACGGCGGTCGCCACCACTCCGATGGCCAGGGAGACGCGCAAGCCGACCAGCAGGCGCGCCAAAAGGTCGCGTCCGAGCGAATCGGCGCCCAACAGGTGGCCGTGGGTCAGGGGTGGGTCCCAGACGTCGTTCTTGTTGATGGCGTCGTAGTGGTCCGGCGTCAGATAAGGCCCGACAATGGCCGCCAGCAGGAAGAGGCCGAGCAGGATCATGCTGGCCACCGCGGCGCGGTTGCGGAACAGCCGCCGCCGCGCGTCGTCCCACAGGCTGCGGCCCTTGGCGGAGGCCTGCTCCATGGTGCGGCTGTCGCGCCTGAGGTTGGTCGCCAGCACGGTCATGACAGGCGCACCCTGGGGTCAAGCACGGCCAGCAGCATGTCGCCGGCCAGGTTCAGCGCGATGATCAGGCTGGCGTAGAGGATCAGCACCCCCATCACCAGGGTGTAGTCGCGCTGCAGGGCGCCCAGAACGAAGCTCTTGCCCAGGCCCGGCAGGTTGAAGATCTTCTCCACCACCAGCGAGCCGGTGATCAGGCCGGCGCAGGCGGGCCCCAGATAGGCGACCAGCGGCACGAGCGCCGCGCGCAGGGCATGGCGGAACACCACCGTGGTCTCCGACAGCCCCTTGGCGCGGGCGGTGCGGATATAGTTGGAATGCAACACCTCGATCATGCCGGCCCGCGTCAGCCGCGAGATGATGGCGACCTGCGGCAGGGCCAGCACCACCACCGGCAAAACCAGGCTGATCGGCCCGTTCAGGCCGCCGGTCGGCACCCAGCCCAGGTTGGAGGCGAACACCTGTCGCAACAGCGGCGCGGCGACGAAGGAGGGGATACAGACCCCCAGCACCGCCACCCCCATCACCGAATAGTCGAGGCTGTGATTCTGCCGGAGCGCCGCCAGCACCCCCAGGGTGACGCCGACCAGGCTGGCCAACACCAGGGCGGAAAGGCCGATCTTCAGGCTGGTCGGAAAGCCCTCGCGCACGATCTCGAGCACGCTCTTGTCCTGGTATTTCAGCGACGGTCCGAAATCGCCGTGGGCGACCCCGGCCAGATAGCTGACGTACTGGACGCCGAGCGGGCGGTTCATGCCGAACTTGGCCTCGACGTGAGCCAGGATTTCCGGCGGCAGCTTGCGCGACATCTCGAACGGATTGCCCGGCGCCGCGCGCATCATGAAGAAGGCGGCGGTGATGACCAGAAACAGCGTCGGGATGGCGACGAGCAGCCGACGAAGAAGAAACCGCAACATGGAAAGCCCGCCTGGCCGGGCGATTAAGCCGCCGGCGCGGTTGCGAAACTTTCATCCGCGCCCGATGTTGTCAAACGGCCGCTTGTCGCGGCGCACGGAGCTGCTCGATGGCTGAATTTCGCAAGGTGACCGACGACTTCTCCGTCGCGCCGCAGATCGATCTGGCGGACCTGACCCGCGCCGCCGAATTGGGCTTCAAGCTGGTCATCAACAACCGCCCTGACGGCGAGGTCCCGGACCAGCCGACGAGCGCGCAGGTCGAGGCCGCGGCCAGGGCGGCAGGCCTGGACTATGCCTTCATCCCCGTCCGCGGCGGCCCGACGCCGGAACAGGTCGAACAGGAAAACGCCGTCATCGCCGAAGCCCCCGGCCCCATCCTGGCCTTCTGCCGCTCGGGCACGCGCTCGATCGTCACCTGGTCGCTCGGCCAGGCGAAGATCGGCAAGATCCCCCGCCAAGAACTCGTCGACCTCGGCGCCGACGCCGGCTACGACCTGTCGGGGGTGTTGGGGTAGGCCATCCCCCAATCCGTCATGGCCCGGCTTGTCCGGGCCACCCATGGTCGCCGACCGATGGGGTCGATCACGGGCGGGTTGATCGGCTCGGGATCACTGTCGAGTGCTGGCGATTATGGGTCCCCCGCATTCCGCCGCTTCGCGGCTCCATCGGGGGATGACGGAGTTTTATTAGCTACCGGCTGATCGCGAACATGCCGGCCGACGGCGGGCGCTGACCGCTCACGACCGCCACCGCCAGTTGCGCCGCCATGAGGCAAAGCATCGCCGCCGCCACGCGCTGCAGCCGTTTTGAGACAAAGTTCGCCATGTTCTAGCGGCCCGCGTGCTTCTAAAAGCCATTCGGGCGCGGCTGCCGCAAAAGCCGCGCCGCCAATTTCGGGAGAGGCCGCATGATCCCCTATGTCCGCGACATCAAGTTCGAATACGGGGTGGTCGATCAGGTCTCGCCGCTGATCCGCCGGGTGGTGGCGAACAATCCGAGCCCCTTCACCTATCTCGGCACCGGCACCTATATCGTGGGCAAGGGCGAGGTCGCGGTGATCGATCCTGGCCCCGACCTGCCCGAACACCTGCAGGCGATCCTGGACGCCATCGACGGCGAGACCGTCAGCCACATCCTGGTCACCCATCACCACTCCGACCACTCGCCGCTGGCCCGGGCGCTGAAGGAGAAGACCGGCGCGACCATCTATGGCTGCGCGGTCAAGGCGCCAGTGGTCGACGACGCGGTGAAGCTGGAGGCCGGCTACGACCAGTTCACGCCCGACGTCTCGGTCTGCGGCGGCGGCGCGAGCTTTTCCGGACCGGGGTGGACGCTGGAGGCGATCGCCACGCCCGGCCACACTTCCAACCACATCTGCTATGCGTTGAAGGAGGAGAACGCGCTCTTCTCCGGCGATCACATCATGGGCTGGTCGACCACGGTGGTGACGCCGCCGGATGGCAATATGGGCGCCTATCTGGCCAGCCTCGATCTGGTCAAGGCGCGTAACTTTACGACCCTGTGGCCGACCCACGGGCCGCCGATCACCGACGTCGCCCCCTTCATTGCCGCGTACACGGCCCACCGCCTGGATCGCGAACGCCAGATCCTGGCGCAGCTGGCGGCCGGCGAGACCAAGATCCGCGAAATGGTCCCGAAAATGTATGTCGGCGTCGATGCGAGGCTCTATCCGGCGGCGTCCCATTCGGTGCTGGCGCACGTGATCGAGCTGGTGAAGTCGGGCCGGGTGAAGACCGTCGGCGCCCCAGGGATCGAGAGCGAGTATCGGCTGGCCTGAAGAGGGACGATGCGGTTACACTAGCGCTTGTTGTTGGAAAGGGCGAAGGTGGCGCCCTTCGCACGTCTCGCGCCTCGGCGGGGACGCAAATCCAAGGGGAACCACCATCCATGACTTCGCAAACGCTTCGTAAGATTCTGATCGCCGGCGCCGCGGTTGCCGCGCTTTCGGTCGCCGCCTGCGGCAAGAGCCCGCAGCAGAACGCCGCCGACGCCGCCAACACGGCCAATGCACAGGCCGCCAGCGCCATGGCCGCCGCCAACAGCGCCGCCGCCGCCGCCAACGCCAATGCCGCCAGCGCCATGGCTCAAGCCAACAGCGCCGCTGCGGCCGCCGGCGCCGCCGCCAACGCCAGCGCCGCCGCCGCCATGAGCGCGGCCGCCCCGTCGAACAAGTAGCCTACGCCTAGAGGCCCCGCTCGGCGCCACGCGTCGGGCGGGCGCCACCTATCGAGCGAGTTCCCAAAAATCCGCTCATCCCCGCGAAGGGCGGGGATCCAGGTGTTTTTGCGAGCTTTGGGATTTTCGCGCGTTTGAAGGTGAACCGGGAAGGTCGCTAAGGGCTCAAAGCCCGAAACCGCGAGCCGCGTAAGCCGCGGACAACCTTCAACTCTTGGCGTCCTTTGCGACCTTGGCGGCAAAAAACCTGGGTCCCCGCTTTCGCGGGGATCAGCGGGTCATTTACTGCGCCGCCACCACCTTCGCCGTCGGCAGCACGTAGCCCTCCATGCGTTGGCGGATCAGTTTCTTGTCGATCTTGCCGGTGGCGCCCAGCGGGATCTCGTCGACGAAGACCACGTCGTCCGGCATCCACCATTTGGCGATCTTGCCGTCGAGGTAGGCCAGGAACTCCTCGCGGGTCGCGGTCTCGCCGTCGTTCAACTTGACCAGCAGCAGCGGGCGCTCCTCCCATTTCGGGTGATGCACGCCGATCACCGCGGCCAGGGCGGCCTTCGGGTGGCCGGCGGCGATGTTCTCGATCTCGATGGAGCTGATCCACTCGCCCCCGGACTTGATGACGTCCTTGGCGCGGTCGGTGATCTGCATGTAGCCAAGCGCGTCGATGGTGGCGACGTCGCCGGTGTCGAAATAGCCCTCGTCGTCGAGGATATTGCCGCCCTCGCCGCGGAAATAGGCGCCGACCACGAAGGGCCCGCGCACCTTCAGCCGCCCGAAGGTGGTTCCGTCGTGCGGCAACAGATTGCCGTCATCATCGGTCAGTTTCAGCTCGATCCCGGCGGGGGGGCGGCCCTGTTTCAGGCTGTAGTGCAGGCGCGCGTCGGGCTCCATGGCGGCGACAGCGGCGTTGGGGCTGGAGAGCGTGCCCAGCGGCGAGGTCTCGGTCATGCCCCAGGCGTGCACCACCTCGACGCCGTAATCGTCGCGGAAGGCGCGGACCAGGGCTTCCGGCACGGCCGAGCCACCGATCACCACCCGCTTCAGCTTCGACGGATTCAGATTGTTGGCGCGCATGTGCTGCAGCAGCATCTGCCAGACCGTCGGCACGGCGGCCGAGAAGGTGACGTGCTCGGTTTCCAAGAGTTCGTAGATCGACTCGCCGTCCATCTTCGAGCCCGGCAGGACCAGCTTGGCTCCCGCGGCCGGTGCGGAGAAGTTCAGCCCCCAGGCGTTGGCGTGATACATCGGCACCACGGCCAGGATGCTGTCGCGGCTGGACAGGCCCATGGCGTCGGCCTGCAGGCTGACCAGGGTGTGCAGGAAGGTGGAGCGGTGCTCGTACAGCACCCCCTTCGGATTGCCGGTCGTGCCCGAGGTATAGCAGAGCGCCGCCGCCGTCCGTTCGTCGAAGTCGCCCCAGGTCACGTCGGGTGAATGCTGCTCGACCAGGTCCTCGAAGCAGAGCGCGCCCGGATAGTCCGCCTGATGCATGTGATCGCGATCGGTCATCACGACGATCTTTTCCACCTTGGGCAGGCGGTCGCGATGTTCCCAGAGGATGGGCAGGAAGGGCAGGTCGACAAAGACCACCCGGTCTTCGGCGTGGTTCATGATGTAGCAGAGCTGGTCGGCGAACAGCCGCGGGTTCAGCGTATGGCAGACCGCGCCGATGCCCATGCTCGCGTACCAGGCCTCGATGTGGCGCCCGGTATTCCAGGCCAGGGTGCCAACCCGGTCTCCTTTGCTGACCCCCAGCGCCAGCAGCGCGTTCGACAGCCGTTTGGCCCGCTCGTGGATGGCGCCATAGGTAGTGCGCACGATCGGCCCCTCGATGGAGCGGGAGACCACCTCGCGGTCGCCGTGCCAGTTTCTGGCATGGTCGATGATCTTGTCGACCGTCAGCGGCCAGGTCTGCATCAAGCCCTGCATGGGTGTTTCCTCGTTCGGGCCGCAGGCGCCGCGGCGCCGCTCGTTGCCCATTTATCGCTCAAACCCGCTCAGGGATAAAGCCGCGCCACCGCCCACGCGGCGTCGGGCGCCGCGCGCGCATAGGCCAGGCGTTCGTGCAGCCGGAACGGCCTGTCGCGCCAGAACTCGATGGACTGTGGCAGGACGCGGTAGCCCGACCAATGCGGCGGGCGCGGCAGCTTGCCGATGCCGAACTTCAGCCCGTACTCGGCGACCCGCCGCTCAAGGGCCAGCCGGTCGGGCAGTTCGCGCGACTGGTCCGACGCCCAGGCGCCGATCTGGCTGCCGCGCGGGCGACTGGCGAAATAGGCGTCGGCCTCTTCAGCGGTCACCGCCTCGACCGGCCCGCGCACCCGCACCTGGCGGCGCAGCGACTTCCAGTGGAACAGCAAGGCGGCCTTCGGATTGGCCGCAAGCTCGGTCCCCTTGGCGCTCATGGTGTTGGTGTAGAAGGCGAAACCGCGCGCATCGACGCCCTTGAGCAGCACCATGCGCACGTCGGGCAGGCCGCCCGCATCGACCGTGGACAGGGCCATGGCGTTGGGATCGTTCGGCTCGGTCTTCTTGGCGTCCGCCATCCAGTCGTCGAACAGCGCCAACGGGTCGGCGCCATCCGGCAGGGGCGGTTCTTTCGCGGCGGCGGCGAAGAAGGCGTCGTCGCTCGGTGCAGGGGTCTTGGTCGCCATGGTCCCGATATAGCGCGGTGCGGCGCCAAGCGCAGCCAATTCGCCGAAACGGCCTACTGGACGCCCAGCGCCTTCAGGGCAGTAACGATCTGCGCCAAAAGGTCGGCATCGGATCCGGCATTGGCCTTGGCTTTTTGCAGATAGACGATCGCGCCCGCTGGACTGTGCGCGTTGGCCGTGGCGATGCCGGCGACGTAGTTGGCCCGCGCGTCATTCGCATCGATCGCCAGCGCCTTCTGCGCCTCGGCGGTCACGCGGACCCAATCGACGGATTGTCCCGCGGCGAGAATATTGGCCGCCTGCACATAAAGAGCCACGGCGCGGGACGGCGCGTCCTGCGCCGCGGCTTCGAGGCGGGCGACCGCGCCTTCCTTGTCGCCAGCCCGCATCGCGGCCAGCGCCTGCTGATTATAGTAGCCGGCGAGCGCGTCATCGACGCGGGTGTTCGACGGATCGCGCTGCTTGAGCGCGCGGGCGAGAGCCAGGCCGCGCTCGGCCCGGCCGCCGAAGATCAGCGCGGTCGATAGACTGGCGTCGATGGCATTGAGGGTCGCATCGTCCGCGTGGCCGGCGCTCGCCAGAGCCTTGGCCTTTTCCAGGTCGGCGGTCGCGGCCGAATAGTTTTGTGCGTCGGCATAGGCGGTTCCGCGGATGAACAGGGTGTTGACGTTCTCCTGCAGAGCCAGAGCCTTGGTCGAGAGCGCGATGGCTCTGTCGTTGTCTTTCGCCTTCAGCGCATCGACCGCCGCATCTGAATAGGCTTTCGACGCGACCACCTTCAGGACGTCGGGAATGGCGCCGGCGGCGTCGAAGGCCGCAACGGCGTCCGCCGCGTCGTTCAGATATGCGTCCGCGACCCCCAGCAAGGCCTGGCCGTCCTTGTCGGCCGGGTGATCGCCAAGATATGTGGTCAACTGCCGCTTGGCGTCCTGATAGCGTTCGGCGCGGATCAGCTGGTTCGCCGCGATGACCTCGGCGACCTGACTGCCTGTATCGTTGTAGACGACCGCCGGAGTTTCGGAGGATTGGGCCACGCCGCGACCGCCAATGAGCAACAAAGCCGCTGCGAACAGGCCCGCTCCGACAGCACCGCGACGCTTGTTCATGCCCCACCTCCCATGGCTCTCCTCGAACAAGCTACACCGGAACGCCGATGGCGTGGATGTCTTGCTTCCGACGCGGCCCTGGTCAACGCAAGGCGGCGCCCAACAATCTGGGATCGAATTGGAACGCCTCGTTCGCAACAACGCGAACACCGGCCATGGCGGGATGGCGGACGTTGATGATCGCGTTGCGTTCCTGGGGAACGACCAGGCTTGGAACCCAGAGGGCCAGAGCCGCTTGGCGGGCGAGGAAGTCGTCGCCCGCCGCCTCGGAGTCGATCGGTGTCGCTTCAAGGTGCTCGATCGGCGCATCGCCGGGGATTTCGATCGCGAGCAAGCGATAGTCGTCCGGCATCAATTCCGGCGGAAGGTCCAGATGTACGAGCACCTCCAGCACGGCGAGGCTGGGACTTGCGGCTGTGTAGATCGCCGGCCGCCCCGCGGAATTCCAGCGGCCGCCGAAAAGCCGCGCACCCTCGCCATCAAGCGCGACGAACGCGGACTTGACCAGCCGATGGACAATCACGCCGCGATGCCGTGACCGATCCGTCCAAGCAGGGTTTCGACGCTTCGCGCGCCGAGGTCGGTGTCAGCCAAGGAAAGTGGGGTCAGGCCATCGAGAGCGCGATTCTCACGGTTGAGCCACGCCATCGCCTTTTTCGCGTCGCCAAACGTGTCTTCAGCCGCGGCTACGATGCGCACCAATCGCACCAGTCGATCTGACTCGCCAGGATCTAGCGGTTGAGCCGCGTCTTGCCGCCGTTTGAAGGTGCGCCTTGGCATGACGTGCCACTCGATCGCATTGAACGTCAGGTGCGAGACAAGCAGAAAATGGTCCACGGCGCCGGTCGGCACGCCCCGTTTAACCAGTCGCACAAGGTCGAATTCCGAATGAATCGGGCCTGTCAGCGCCTCGCCGCCGAGCAAGGCTTGAATCTTTGCGATGGCGGTCATCCAGCTCTCTTGCAAAATGCCGATCTGTGACGGGCGTTTTGCAAACTAGACCCTGAACGTCGATCGTGCAAGGCGCGCGATGGCGACTTACTTCCCGACAAACACCGGTTTGCGCTTCTCGAAGAAGGCCTTGCGGGCTTCCTTGGCGTCGTCGCTGGCGAAGGCCATGCGGATGTTGCCGACTTCGTAGCGGAGCTGTTGTTCCATATCGACGCTCTCGGTCGACCGGACCATGCCGCGCTTCAGCAGGCGCAGCGTGATCGGCGACCATTCGGTGAGCTGCTGGCAGTAGGCTTCCAGCCGCTCGGTGAACTGGGCGTCGTCGACCACCTCGCCGGCCATGCCCCATTCCACCGCTTCGGCGCCGGAGGCGGTGCGGTTTTCCATCATGAAGCGCATAGCCCGCTCATAGCCCATGGCCTGGGGCAGGGTGATGGTCAGGCCGGCGTCCGGCGAGCCGCCGATGCGGGTATAGCCGGCCATCAGTCGCGCGCTGCGGGCCACCAGTCTGACGTCCGTGGCCATGGCCAGGCCCAGCCCCGCGCCCACCGCGACGCCGTTAATGCCGCCGACCACCGGCTTGTCGCAGCGCTTGCGGATGGCCAGCAGGAACTGGCCGACCCAGGAGATGTCGTCCAGCTGCGCCGACTGCGGCGTATAGGGATGGAAGCGTTCGCCGCCGGACAGGTCCAGCCCGGCGCAGAAGCTGTCGCCGCTGCCGGTGATGGCCACCACCCAGATGTCATCGACCTTGGCGGCGTCTTCGACCGCGGCGACCACGCCCCAGGCCAGCTCGTTGGACAGCGCGTTCTTCTTGTCCGGCCGGTTGAGCGTGATGGTCCTGACATGGCCCTTATCGGCGACTTTCACGACGTCGGTCATTTGTGCATTCCTCCCTGGCGACAGCTTAGCCGTCATCTTGCACGATCACAGGCCCGGCGTCGAAGCCGGCCGTTTCCGCGCCCAGTATGGCGTCGATCGGCTATGAACAACATCGGAGGGACGCCATGCCGTCGGACGCGAACGACATCGAGATCAGGCTGGCCAGCAAGGCGGAACGCCCGCTGATCGAGGCCATGTTCCAGTATTACGTCTACGACTTTTCGGAGATGGGCTCGCCGGACGACGACGACTTCGATCTCGGCGCGGACGGGACCTTTGGGCGCTACGGCCATATGGACGCCTATTGGCGCGAGCCGGCTCGCATCCCGCTGATCATCCGCAGGCGCGGCAAGCTGGCCGGGTTCGCCCTGCTCAATACCCACTCGCACTCCGGTCGGCCGGTGGACCGCAACTTCGGCGAGTTCTTCGTCCTGCGGAAATATCGCCGGGGCGGGGTGGCCAGCGCCGCGGTCCGCGAGATCCTCACCGGCTATCCCGGCCGCTGGGAGGCGGCGATCATGCAACGCAATACCACCGCCCAGGCCTTCTGGCCCCGTGCGGTGGCGGCAACGCCCGGCGTGCGCGACATCACCACCTTGCAGGGCGACGGCGTCGAATGGACCGGCCCGATCCTGCGGTTCACCATCGACGGCTGACGGCTCAGGCCGGCGGCGCGACCATCAGCCGGCCAGCCACACCGTGGCGCTCGATCAGGCGGGCGACCAGGCCCGACGCCTTTGCCTCCTCGACGAAGCCGCGCAGGAATTCCGCGCCGTCCGTGTTTTCCCGGCGGGTTCCGACCGCCTGCTGCACGGCGGTGAAGCGGCCGTCGAGGACGCGGGCGCCGGGCAGGCGCTCGATCTCGGCCCGCAGGCCTGGCCGCAGGGCGGCCAGCACGTCGGCCTCCCCATCCGCGAGCAGTTTCGCGGCGCCGGCGGCGGCGTTCGAGCGCACCAGGACGGCGTGCTGGATATTGCGCTCCAGCCAGAGGTCGTAGGCGCTTCCAGCCAGCACTGCGATGCGCACGCCCGGCCGATCGACCTCGGCCATGGTCGCTATCGGCGATCCCGGCGGCGTCAGATAGGTCGCCTCGATCTCCACATAGGCGGGGCTGAAGGCGATCTTGGCGGCGCGCGCCGGCTCCGCGCCGATCAGGGCGATGTCCCAGACCCCCTCTTCGGCGGCATCGGCCAGGGTGTTCGGCCGCGCGAACGGGACGTACTGGACGCCCACGCCCAGCCGTGTGGCGATCTCGCGCGCCAGGTCCGGCGCGACCCCGGTGGGATCGCCCGCAGCATCCTTGCCGGTGACCAGCAGGAAGTTGCCCATGTTGATGCCCGCACGCAGCACCCCGTTCGGCGTGAGCTCGGCGGCGGCGTCTTGAGACATGAGGCTTCCTATCGGCCCTTGACCGCAAAGCAGAGAATCCAGTTCCGTGGAAGGCCGTCATAGCCGCCGCCGGGGGCCTCGGTCATGCTCAGGTCGGACCAGGATCCGGCCGCGGCGTAGGCGGCCTCCAGGCCCTCCCGGGAGGGGAAGTTATAGTAGCGGCCGAACACGTCGCGGTCGCCGCCATCGCCGCCCTTGAAGCTGGCGAAGAAGAGCCCGCCGGATTTCAGCGCCCGCCAGATGCGGCCCAGGATGTCGGGCAGCGCCGCTTCTGGCGCGTGCAGCAGGCAGGCATTGGCCCAGACGGCGTCGTAACGTCCGGTCTCGTCGAGCTCTTCGAACCGCATCAGCCGCACGGCGCGACCCAGACGCCGTTCCGCCTCCGCCGCCAAGCCGGCCGAGCCATCTGTGGGCGTGACGTCGAAGCCGGCGGCGATCATGACTTCGGCGTCCTGCCCGCCGCCGCAGCCCAGTTCAAGGATGCCGGCGCCGGGCTTCAGGCGGCCGAGGAAGATTTCGAGATGCGGACTGAGCCCGGCCGTCCGCCGGCTGGCGTAGACTTTCGCCTCCCGATCGTACCAGGCGAGCGTCTCGCCATCGTGCGCAACCGCCATCCGCGACCTTTCCGGGCTTGGTCGAGAAGACTAGCCTGACGATCGCGGCGGCGCATCTCAAGGAGTATGGCCGATGATCTTTGGCGCTCATGTGACCCTGTACAGCACGGACGCGGTGGCCGATCGCGCTTTCCTGGCCGAGGTGCTGGGACTTCCTGCCGTCGATGCGGGCCAGGGCTGGTTGATCTTCGCCTTGCCGCCAGCCGAAGTGGCGATACACCCGACCGACGGCGCCCATTCAGACGCTGTATTTCACATGCGACGATCTTGAGGACGAGATGGCGGGCCTGGCGGCCAAGGGCGTCCGCTGTTCGGCGGTGGAGATGGCCCGATGGGGCTCGCTCACCCGGCTAAAGCTTCCCGGCGGCGGCGAGGTCGGCCTCTATCAGCCGACGCATCGCCTGGCGCTGACCAGAGCGCCAATGGGATGACGCCTCGTCGTCAGGAAACCACGTAGACGGTGCGGGCGCCCGTTCTTGTCGGCATACCGGGTGGCGCGATCGATGGTCGAGCGGCGTTCTTGTTCAGACACCGGATAGAGGGACGCCTGTTCGGATTTCACGAAGCTGACGTCCGGCTCGGCGATATAGAATCGACCGGTTGGGTCGCGCGCAACGATATAGCAGCGCTCGCCAGTCGGTGGATATTGTCCCGCGCCCAGCTCGATCACGTCTGCCATTCGAAAATTCCTCTGTCTCCGTGGCCAATACAACGGACGAGCGCGCTGAAGGTTCGATTCCGCAGCCGGTTATTCCCCCGTCTGAACCGGACTGCCAAGCTGGCGGCGGAGGCTATAGAGTCTGCCCGGCCCCAGCGCGAACCTGAAGCGCCGGCGTTTGCATGAGGAGGAGAAACCATGCGCGTGATGATGCGAGTTCACATCCCGGTCGAAAAAGGCAACGCGGCCATCGCCGACGGCCATCTGCCGAAGGTGATCCAGGCGTTCAACGAGATGGCCAAGCCGGAGTGCATGTATTTCGGCACCTCGAACGGAGAGCGGACCATGATCGCGGTGTTCGACATGGTGTCGCCGACCGACATCCCGCGCATCGCCGAGCCCTTTTTCACCACCCTCAACGCGCACCTGGACTGGCAGCCCTGCATGGACCTCGCCGACCTGCAGGCCGGCCTGGCCAAGCTCTAGGAGAGGACAGACTCCGCCCCGGCCGCAGCGATCTGGTCGTGGGCCTGGGCCGTGATCTCGAACGAGCGCAGGCGGGCGGCGTGGTCGAAGATCTGGGCGGTGATCATCAGCTCGTCGGCGCCGGTGTGGGCGATGAAGTCCTTCAGACCCTGCCGGACCGTGTCGGGCGAACCGACGATCGCCCAGCGCAACGTCTGGGCCAGCATGGCCTTGGCGGTCTCGTCCAGGCGCGCGTCCATGTCGTCCACCGGCGGCGGCAGCGGGCCGGGATTGCCGGTGCGCAGGTTGAAGAAGGCCTGCTGCAGCGAGCTCTGCAGGCGTTTCGCCTCGGCGTCGGTATCGGCGGCGACCACGTTCAGGCCCAGCATCACGTGCGGCTTTGCGAGCTGCTCCGACGGCTCGAACCGGTCGCGGTAGATCATGATCGCCCGCTCCATCTCCGCCGGCGCGAAGTGGGAGGCGAAGGCGAACGGCAGGCCGAGCGCCGCGGCCAGCTGCGCCCCGAACAGGCTGGAGCCGAGGATCCAGACCGGCACGTCGAGGCCGGCGCCCGGCACCGCCCGGATGGCCTGGCCGGGTACGGCGGGGCGAAAATAGCCCATCAGCTCGACCACATCCTGCGGGAAGCGGTCGACGTCGCCCTGCAGGGTGCGCCGCAGGGCATGCGCGGTGATCTGGTCCGAGCCCGGCGCACGGCCGACGCCCAGGTCGATACGGCCCGGATAGAGCGACGCCAGGGTGCCGAACTGCTCGGCGATGACCAGCGGCGCGTGGTTGGGCAGCATGATGCCGCCGGCGCCGACGCGGATGGTCGAGGTGCCGCCGGCCACGAAGCCGATCGCCACGGAGGTCGCCGCGCTGGCCACCCCGGCCAGGTTGTGATGCTCGGCCAGCCAATAGCGCTTGTAGCCCCAGCGCTCGGCATGCTGGGCCAGGTCCAGGCTGTTGCGCAACGACTGGCCGGCGTCGCCGCCCTGGACGATGGGTGAGAGGTCGAGGATGGAGATCGGGGTCATGGCTGCGATATAGGCGCCGCGCCTGGCCATCGCACGCTATGTTGCGTTGGGCGCGGTTCGGCTAAAAGGCCGGCCATGTCGCACAATACGTTCGGCCATCTTTTTCGCGTCACCACCTGGGGGGAAAGCCACGGGCCGGCCCTCGGCTGCGTGGTCGATGGCTGTCCGCCGGGCATCCCGATCACCGAGGCGGAAATCCAGATCTGGCTCGACCAGCGTCGGCCGGGCAGTGGCAAGTTCGTCAGCCAGCGCGCGGAACCGGATGCGGTCCGCATCCTTTCCGGCGTGTTCGAGGACGAGCGAACCAACGGCCTGGTCACCACCGGCACGCCGATCTCGATGATCATCGACAATGTCGACCAGCGCAGCCACGACTACAGCGAGATCGCCCGCGCCTTCCGGCCGGGCCACGCCGACTATGCCTATTTCGCCAAGTATGGGGTGCGCGACTATCGCGGCGGCGGCCGGCAATCGGCGCGCGAGACCGCGGCCCGGGTCGCCGCCGGGGCCATTGCGCGCAAGGTGCTCGGCGAGGGTGTCGTGGTCCGCGGAGCCCTGGTCCAGATCGGCCCGCACGCCATCGACCGGTCGCGCTGGGACTGGGACGCGGTGGGCGCCAACCCGTTCTGGTGCCCCGATCCGGGCATGGTCGAGACCTGGGAGCAGCACCTGGAGGCCATCCGCAAGGCCGGCTCGTCAACCGGCGCCATCATCGAGGTCGAGGCGGTCGGCGTGCCCGCCGGCTGGGGCGCGCCGATCTATGGCAAGCTCGACGCCGAGATCGCCGCGGCCATGATGTCGATCAACGCCGCCAAGGGGGTCGAGATCGGCGCCGGGTTCGCCGCCGCGGCCTTGAGCGGCGAAGAAAACGCCGACGAGATGCGGATGGGCAATGACGGGCCGGTCTTCCTGTCCAACAACGCCGGCGGCGTGCTGGGCGGCATCTCCACCGGCGCCGCGGTGGTGGCGCGGGTGGCGTTCAAGCCGACCTCGTCCATCCTGACGCCGAAACAGTCGATCGACGAGCGCGGCGCCGAAATCGAGGTCAGGACCAAGGGCCGCCACGACCCTTGCGTGGGTTTGCGCGCCACGCCGGTGGTCGAGGCCATGCTGGCCTGCGTGCTGGCCGACGCCATGCTGCGCCAGCGCGGTCAGACCGGCCGGACCGGGCCGGTCGCCATCGATCAAGGTTAGCTGCAACTGGGTCGTGTATTCAGGCCGTCGAGCACATTGTCCCAGGCTTGGCTTTTCGATTGACCGGCCCAGCCGCTCTGCCTAATGGCGAAGACTACACCGTCGCGCGCAGTTTTCGGCTTCGCCGACGCTGGAGTTCCCACCCGGTTCGGCAGGTCCGTCTTGCGCTTTGAACTCCTTAAAATATTGCTGGTGGACGACAACCACCACATGCGCGTGCTGCTCACCGAAATCCTTCGCGCCATCGGCGTGCGCGACGTGTTCGAGGCGACCGACGGCGCCGAGGCGCTGAAGAGCCTGCGGGCCAACCAGATCGACATCATCATGACCGACCTGGCGATGCAGCCGCTGGATGGCATCGATTTCGTCCGCCTGCTGCGCAATTCCCCCGACAGCCCCAACCCGATGGCGCCGGTGATCATGATCACCGGACACTCGACCCACCGCCGGGTGCAGGAGGCGCGCGACGTCGGCGTCAACGAGTTCCTGTCCAAGCCGGTCACCGCGCGCGGCGTGCTCAGCCGCATCGCCCAGGTGGTGGACAATCCGCGGCCCTACGTCCGCACCGACGGCTATTTCGGCCCCGACCGCCGCCGCCGCGCCGATCCAGACTATACCGGCCCACGCCGCCGCGCCGCCGACAACGTCACCGCCGACGAGGCTTAGGCCGGGTTTCAGCGCGCCGGTTTGAGGATCCCGAAGAAGGCGGCCGACGTCTCGGCGATGGTGACGCCTTCGGTCTTCTCGATCACCGCCTCGATGTGGTCGAGGACGTGGTCGGCGCCGGGCACGATCTGCAGCGTGTAGGCCGCGCCGGAACGCGTAAACACCTGCCTGGCGCGCGCTTCCGAATTGAAGGGCGTCTGCGCCAGGCCCTTTCCCCGGCCACCGCCGATCGGCACATTCTGGTCGTCGGCGCCGTGGATGGCCAGGATCCGCTCGCCCCGCGCCGCGGGACAGGTCGAGATGTCCAGATTGAGCGGCCCCGAGATCGCGACCCCGGCGGCATAGAGCCTGGTCTCGCACATGATCCGCTGGGTCATCATGGCGCCGTTCGAGTGACCGGTGCCGTAGACTCGGGTCAGGTCGATGCCGTATTTGGCCGCCAGATAGCCGACCGCGCCCTTGATATAGGCCACGTCGTCGATGTCGTTCGCCGCCGACTGGCCGCAGCAACCGCCGCCGGCGTTCCAGCCCAGGAACCTGGAGCCGAGGTTCCGCGTGACCGGGGTGCCGTTCAGATAGGCGACGATGAAGCCGTTCTTGTCGGCGACCGCGTTCATGTTCAGGCCGCTTTCCGCCTTTAGACCGGCGATGCGCTCCGCGTTGCCCAGTCCGCCGTGCAGAACCACCACCAACGCCCGCGACCCGGTTGGCGGAAGCTGGGTCGGGACATAGACGATCATGTCGCGACCGCCATAGCTGTCATCGACCCTGCCGCCCGCCCAAGCCGGGGTCCGCGCCAAGCCCAGCAAAACGACCGCCAGCGCCAGCGCCGCCAGAGGCCGACGATCCAAAAACAGGCTGGTCATGGCTCATCCTCCGCTGAGTTTAATCGCCGGCGGCTGCATATCCGTCGCACGGCGGCGCGGCGGAAAGCTCGACTCTCTAAGGGTGACCGATAGAGCGGGTGATGTAGATTGCCTGGTCCACAGACTGGAGGCGGTCCCATGGCGAAGTCTGCTGTGAATTTGGCGACCAAAGCGAGCTCGACCTTCACCGTCCCCGAGGGCTGGTCGCGGCGCGCAAGCGGATCGCTGACCGAGCTGGCTCCGCCGGAAGCGGACCTGCGGATTGTCATCGTCGAGGTCGGCTCGGCCGCGGACGCCAGGAGCGCGCTCGCCGCCGGCTGGACCGCGTATCGCGGCAAGGAGACCCATGACTTCAAGCTGCTGACGCCCGCGCCGGCCCGCGACGGGTGGGACGAGCTGGCGATCGCCAACTACGAGACCTCGCCAGCCGAGCACGCGGCCGTGGTCGCGATGGCGGGTCGCCAAGGGCAGGCTTGGACCGTGGCCATCCTCGACGGCAATGCCGCCACGTACGAGAAGCGCTTAGGTCAGGTCAGCGTGATCCTGCAGAGCCTGCGGCCGGCCGGATACGCCCGCGAAACCTTCGCCGGCCGCATTGCCCACCCGCTGGATGCGGCGCGGGTGAAGGCGCTGCTGGACTTCGTGCGGGACTCTGCCGCGACGCTCGACGTCCCCGGCGTCGGCATCGCGCTCATCGATCACGGCGAGATCGTCTTTGAGGGTGGCGTGGGCATTCGCGAGACGGGCCGCCCAGAGCCGATCGGCCCGCACACGCGGTTCATGGTGGCCTCGAACACCAAAGGCATGGCCACGCTGCTGCTGGCCAAGCTGGTGGATGAAGGCAAGCTCGATTGGGACGACCCCGTTACCAACGTCTATCCCCGCTTCCGCCTGGGAGACAGCGAGACCACGCGCCAGGTCCTGGTCCGACACCTGGTCTCGGCATTCACCGGGCTGCCGCGCAAGGACTTCGAGTGGCTGTTCACCACGACCTCCGACACGCCGTCCGCAATCATCTTCGACCAGCTCGCCGCGACCCAGCCGACAAGCCGGTTCGGCGAGGTCTTCCAGTACAACAACCTGATGGCCTCGGCCGCCGGCTACATCGGCGCTCATGTGGTTCACCCCGGCCGCGAGGTTGGCGAGGCGTTCGACGCGGCCATGCAGGCGATGATCTTCGAACCGTTGTCGATGCACGACACGACCTTCTCAACGCGGACGGCGTTGGCCGGCGATCACGCAAGCCCGCATGGGAAAGACCCGGATGGCAGGCTCCGTGTGCTTGGCATGGATATCAACAATGCCATCGCGCCGGGCCGCCCCGCCGGCGGCGCCTGGTCGTCGCCGCACGATATGATTCTCTATGTCCAGAACGAGCTTGCCGAGGGCGTGCTTCCGAATGGGGAGCGTTTCGTCGGGTCCGAGACTCTGCTGGCGCGGCGCGTCCGCGGCGCGCCGATCGGCGAGGATCAGTGGTACGGCATGGGGCTGATGGAGGACGCGACGTGGGGAGTGTCGGTCATCCACCACGGCGGCGACCTCCCCGGCTACCACAGCGACATCTTCGCCATCCCGTCGGCCCAGGTCGGCGCCGTGATCCTCACCAATGCCGACGCTGGCGTGTTCATGCGGCGGCCATTCATGCGGCGGCTTCTTGAGATCCTGTATGACGGCGAGCCACAGGCGGTGGAGGATATTGGCTCCGCGGCCGATCAGATTGAGGCGCAGCGCGCCGCGGAGCGGAAGCGGTTGATCATCCCGGCGGCCGCGGCCGACGTGTCCGGCCTCGCGGCGACTTACGCCAATGCCGACCTGGGCGCGCTCGCGATCGTGCGCGCGGGCGAGGTCGTCCGGGTCCGCACGGCGGCATGGACCAGCGAGGTCGCGTCTCGCCACAACGACGATGGCACGGTCTCCCTCGTCACCATCGACCCCCAGATCGCCGGGCTGGCGTTCGTCATCGGCGACGGCAAAGGCGGGCCGACCCTGACGACCCGCGACGGCCAGCATGTGTATCAGTTCGTGGCGGACTGACGCGCCGCGGTGTTCATCGAACCGTCTCCTTCTCTTTAGGCGCCGATATCCGGCGCGTCCTGGTCTCGGCCTTGGGTTTCGGCAGGAGACGGAAACGCGTCTGGCACCAACCGTAGTCAATGCCGACATCCAACAGCGCATCGGAACGTCCACATGGGCAGGCAAATTCCATGACCGCGACGACCCGGTAAGTCTCCCCGGCTCGCAGGGGCACCGGCCTTCCCGTTCCATGGTTGGGGGCGACATTGACGCATAAGACCAGATCGCCGGGGCCGACTGCGTCGCTCATAGCTTCCATCCAAAGAATTACGGCAAGGCGCCGCCACGATCAAGGCCAACGTCTCCATCGCCATCGCGGATTGGTGTCGCGTGGGGTCATAGGACATTACCCTGAGGGCAAGATTAGACCCGGGTCCGCATGGGGCAAGGACCGGTTTCCACCCTCACTCAACCGGTCCGGTCTCTCAGCGCCGGCGGCGAGTGGGGGGTCTATTTCGGGTCTGGCAGCCCGAGCACGCGCTTGGAGACGACGTTCAGATTGATCTCGGAGCTGCCGCCTTCGATCGAGTTGGCCTTGGTCCGCAGCCAGCCGCGCACCTGCGTCAGCTCCTGAGCCTCGAAACCGCCGCCCTCCCAGCCGAGGCCCTGCTGGCCCAGGGCTTCGACGATCAGTTCGGCGCGATCCTGCGCGATCTGCGCGCCCGCATACTTCATGATCGCGGCAGCGTTGCTCGGGCCCTGGTTCGACCTGGTTTCGTCCGCCGCCCGGCGAAGCGTCAGTTGGAAGGCCTGGTTCTCCATGCGATGCCTGGCCAGCCGCCCGCGGTAGTCGGCGTCGGCGAGCCGTCCCTGGTCATCGAGACCGATGTAGCGCCTGGCGTAGTCCTCGACGCCCAATGTGGAGGCCGGGCCGGTCAGGGTTCCCCCGCCAAGGCCGGTCGCGATGGCGTCACGCTCGAACTGCAAAAGGCGCTTGGCGATCGTCCAGCCGCCGTTCAGCGGCCCGACAATGTCGTCCTTGCGCGCCTTCACGTCTGTGAAGAAGGTCTCACAGAAGGGACTGTCGCCATTTATCAGCAGGATCGGACGCGTCTCGACGCCCGGACTCTTCATATCGATCAGAAGGCAGCTGATCCCTTCGTGCTTCTTGGCTGCGGGGTCGGTGCGCACCAGGCAGAAGCACCAGTCGGCGAGATTGGCCACCGAGGTCCAGATCTTCTGACCATTGACCAGCCAGTGATCGCCCTTGTCCTCGCACCTGGTCTGCAGGGACGCGAGGTCGGAACCCGCGCCCGGCTCGGAATAGCCCTGGCACCACTCGTTCTCGCCGCGGGCGATACCAGGCAGATGCCGCGTCTTCTGCTCCTCGGTCCCGAGTTCCAGGATGGTCGGGCCGATACTCATGATGCCGAGGCCGCCAATCGGGTTGGACGCGCCGATCCCGGCCATCTCCTCCGCCAGCGCCCGGGCCTCGCCTCGCGACAGGCCGCCGCCGCCATAGGCCCTCGGCCACATCGGTGCGCCCCAGCCCTTGTCCGCCATCAGCGCGCGCCAGCGCCTGGCGTCGGCGGCGCCGTCCCGTCGGCCAGCCTCGGTCTTCAACGCCTGCGGAAAATTCGCCTCCAGCCAGGCGCGGGCGTCCGTCCTGAACGCCTCAACATCACCGCCGAAATCGGCCATCACCATCCTCCCTGACCTTTGTCGCCATGTGCGCGCGCCCGCGCCGATCAGGCAAGCCGTGACCCCACGGCAGCCGGCCGCTAAGCCGGAGTCGAGACGCCGACAAGCGAACGTTCCCAGCGTCCGCTTTGTGCCAAAAGGGACCTTGGCCGCGCACTTGTGAGCGCGCCACCTAGGCCGGATGCAGGGCTTCCTCGGCCTCGGCGGCCAGCTGGTCCAGGGTCTCGTTGTGACTGGCTCGGGTGATCTTGTAGCCGGTGAGCAGCAGCAGGCCGGCGGCGTAGAGGGTGATGATCACCGGGCAATAGACCAGGGCCAGATGGCGGACCACCTCCGGCGGCACGCTGGCTGGACTGGCGCCGGGGTTCAGGTGGATCAGCTCGACGATGGTCGCCGCGGCCAGGATGCCGAAGCCCGACACCGCCTTGCCGACAAAGGCCGAGGCCGCGAAGAACAGCCCCTCCGAGCGGCGGCCGGTCTTCAGCTCGGATGCCTCGACCACGTCGGCGATCATCGACGACAGCATGGTCGATGAGACGATGCCGAACGCGGTGGCGATGATCGAGGTACAGAAGATGACAACCGTCAGAGCCATGGAGCCGTTGGGCGGCATCAGTCCGGCCAGGCGCAGCAACAGCGGCGTGATCCCAACCGCCAGCGCGGCCACCATCAGCACCATGGCCGTAGCGCGCTTGCCGAAGCGGCGGGACAGGATCGGCGCGGCGGGCAGGGCTATGATCGCCGAGAGGAAGACGCCGGCTGTAAACAGCGAGATCTGCCTGGCGGAGAAGCCCCAGAAGAAGGTGTTGAAGTAGTTGTTCAGCGACGCCCCGAGCCCCGCCGCCATGGCCGTGGCGATGCCCGAGAGCAGCAGGAACAGGAAGGAGCGATTGGACAGGGTCTCGGCCATCTCCCTGGCCGTCTGGCGCAGGGTGAGGTGGCGGCGCGGCGGCGGCGGCATCAGGGTCGGGATATAGCGATGGGTGCCGGCCGCCGAGATCAGGATGGCCACGAACATCACCGCCGCCCCGACCATGCCGTAGTGGGCGTAGCCGACCGGATTGAGCTGGCCGACCTTGTGGGTCGCGTTGGGCCGGAACAGGAAGAAGAAGGCGATGAAGTTGAGCGCCAGGCCGCCGACCCAGCCGAAGAAATAGCGATAGCTGAGCAGCACCGAGCGCTCGTCATAGCCGGCGCTGAACTCGGCGGCGAGTGCCGAGCTCGGCACCTCGTAGAAGGAGATGAAGGTGCGGATCACGATCGAGGCGGCGACCAGATAATAGAACAGCGCCTGCTGTCCCCAGTGCGGCGGATTCCACAGCGCCACATAGGAGAGCGCCACCGGCAGGGCGGCGGCGTACATGAACGGGTGGCGGCGGCCCCAGGGGCTGCGCAGATTGTCCGACAACTGTCCGATCAGCGGATCGATACAGGCGTCCCAGATCAGGGCGATCATCAGCGCCAGGCCGACCAGCGTGCCCGGCAGGCCGATCACCTGGTTGTAGAAGATTAGCAGAAGATAGCTGAAGCCGTTGTCCTTCACCCCGAAGGCCACCGAGCCGAAGCCGTAGAACAGCTTGGTCGCCAGGCTGAGCCGCCGATCGGCGGGCGCAACGCGCGGCGGGCTGGGGCTTGTCTGTGCGGTCAAGATGGATCGCCTCCGGCCGGGACACTGCCAAAGTCGGTGAGGCGACGCCATCCCTCGACGTCAAATCACCCCGTCTGGCCGGCGCTCTGGCTCAGAAGCTCGCCCAGGATCGCCAGGCCGCGCTCGGCGGCGTCTTCGTCGGCGTGGCTGAAGTTGAGCCGCATCGATGCTGAGGGGGTGGGCTTGTCGGCGAAGAAGTGTTCGCCGGGGGTGAAGAGGACATTGCGTTCCCGGGCGCGGCGCAACAGTTCGCCGGTGTCGGCGCCGGACTTCAGCGTCGCCCAGAAGAAGAGGCCGCCGGCCGGGACCTCCCAGTCGGCCAGACCGCCCAGGTGACGGTCCATGGCGGCGGCGAACAGATCGCGCCGGCGACGATAGCGGTTGACCAGCCGGTTCAGGCGCTGGGCGCGGCTTGGGTCCTCAAGATAGCGCAGGGCATACCACTGGCTGAGCCGGTTGGTGTGCAGGTCGGCAGCCTGTTTCAGGTTGATCAGGTGAGGGAAGAGGTCCGCCGAAGCGGCCAAATAGCCGATGCGCAAGCCCGGCGCGACGGTCTTGGAGAAGGAGCCCTGATAGATCCACGAGGCCCGCTGCAGCCGCGCGCAGATCGGGCCGCGCTCGCAGGCGTCATAGGCCAGGTCGCGATAAGGATCGTCCTCGAACAAGGCCACTTCGGCGGCGTCGCAGGCCTGGGCCAGCGCGTCGCGCTCGTCGGCCGACCAGCAATGGCCGGAGGGGTTCTGGAAGGTCGGCGTGACGTACGACAGGACCGGTCGGCTCTCAGCTTGGCTCCACGCGGCGGCCGGATCGGCCCGGTCCAAACTCTGCAACGCGCCGCCGAAGAAGCGGAAGACCTGCAGCGCCGCCAGATAGGCGGGCGCCTCGACGGCGACAGGGGTTGCGCGATCGACGAAGAGCTTGGCGGCCAGGTCGATGCCCTGCTGCGAGCCGGAGAGGATCAGGATGCGCTCGGGCGGCGCATCAAGACCCAGTTCGGCCAGGTCCTGGGCGATCCTGGCGCGCAACGCCGGCTCGCCCTCGGTCGGGCCGTATTGCAGCACCTCCAGCGGCGGGGCCGGCAGGTCCAGATCGGCGAAGCTGTCGGGCGCCGGGAGGCCACCGGCGAAGGAGATCACCTCCGGCCGCTGCGCCGTCTCCAGCATGGCGCGCACGGGAGAGCCGGCGAGATCGGCAATGCGCCGCGACAGCATCGGCATCCTCCCGACAGGGTCAATGGTATTGACCTATCGACAGGCTAGGCGGCGCGCAATAATGTGTCAATATGGTTGACCAAACCCGGCAGGACGAACTGCGGCGCGCGATCGAGCTGCTGTTCTTCGGCTATCGCGCCTTCACCGACCGGCCGGACCGCATCCTCGAGCGCCGCGGCCTCGGCCGGGTGCACCACCGCATCCTCTATTTCGTCGGCCGCAACCCCGAGGTTTCGGTGAAGGGGCTGCTGGAGATCCTCGCCGTCAGCAAACAGGCGCTGAGCGCGCCGCTGCGGCAGCTTGTGGAGATGAAGCTGGTCGCCGCCGTCGGCCATGCCGAGGACCGGCGCATCAAACGCCTGAGCCTGACCCCCGACGGCCGCCGCCTGGAAGCCGAACTCACCGGCACGCAGATGCGCCACCTGTCGGGCGCTTTCGACACGGCCGGCTCGACGGACGAGGCCGGCTGGATGCGGGTGATGGCCGGTCTCGCCGACATCGCGTCCTAGCGCCGCGCGACCACGAACAGTCGGCGGAAGGGAAAGAGCGTCTTGCCGCTTTCGCGCATCGGATAGGCGGGGTTCAGCCGCGCCTTGTAGGCCTGGATGAAGGCGTCCCGCTCCACGCCCTCCAGCGCCTGGACGAAGGGGCGCAGGCCCGTCCCGCTGACCCAGCGATAGACCGCGTCCGGTCCTTCCATCACCTGCAGATATTCGGTCTCCCAGATGTCCAGCCCGGCCGCATGTGGCTCGAGGATGTCGAACGACTGCTCGGCGTTCATCAGGACGATATTGCGGACGCCGCTCAGCTTCGCGGCCCACGGCCCGTCGCTGGCCACCTCGCGCATCAGGGCGTGCGACGGCATGTCGAAATTCAGCGGAACCTGGAAGGCCAGAGCGCCGCCCGGGCGGACGGACTGCATCAGACGCGGCAGCAGCGACGCCTGGTCGCCGACCCAGTGCAGGGCGGCGTTGGAATAGATCACGTCATAGGGCTCGGCAGCGGTCCAGCCGGCGATGTCGGCGACCGACCAGTCGGCCTTGACGCCGCTGGCGCGCGCCTGGCCGATCATCTCGGGCGAGCTGTCCATGCCCTCCAGTTGCGCGCCGGGCCAACGGCTGGCGAGCAGGGCGGTCGAGTTGCCGGGGCCGGAACCCAGATCGATCACACGGCCGGGATCCTCGATCGGGATGCGCGCCAGTAGCTCGGCCGCAGACCGGGTGCGCTCGTCGGCGAAGGCGAGATAGGTCGTGGGATCCCATCGATTGCTCACGCGTCCCCCTTGTTCGCTCTGCGACCGTCAGACGATGGCCTGGCCCGGAGTCTCGCCGGCCGGCTGGATCAGTGTCGCGGCCAGGTCCAGCGGGACCTCGTCGAGCGGCTTCAGATGCGCGCTCTCGCGGCGGCGGTCGAGCTCTTCGCGGATCTTGGCGTGCGCGGCGCGGGTGATTGAGTAGCGCGCACCGAACCCGAACGGTATGACCAGCAAGAGCGGCACGATCACGCCGGCGACCAAGCCCAGGCGCGTCACGATGGCTGGGTCGATGGTGCGCGGGTCAGCATGCACCGGCCAGTGCACCATGTAGTCGAGCATGAAGCCGGCGATGATGGCGCCGACGCCGGCGGTCGCCTTGCCGGAGAAGGCCAGCGCCGCCGAGAAGATGCCTTCCTGGCGCCGGCCGGTGTTCAGCTCCTGCACGTCGATGGTGTCGGCCAGCATGGAGACGAACATGATGCCCAGCAGCACGCCCAGGAAGCTGCGCAGGGTCTCGTTGGCGACCAGGATGGCGAGCAGGACCGACGAGCCGTTCGGCGGCAGCAGGTGCAGCAGGCGAAGGCCGATGACGCCCATGCCATCGATGCAAAGGGCGGCGAAGCTGACCAGCAGCACCAGCTTCTTGTCGAACAGCTTTCCGATCACGCCGAGCGCCGCGAACCCGGCGAACGCGCCCGCGGCGCTGAGCGTGAACCACCGCAGCTGTTCGGTCGACAGTCCCCAGAAGTAGGTCGACATGTAGATGCTGAGCGTCCCGGTGGTGCCGTCGATGCCGGCAAAGATCAGCGCGCCGGCGAACAGAAGCAGGAAGTTGCGGTTGGTGAAGGTGGACGCGATGTCGCGCCAGACCCGAAGCAGGCTGAACCGCGGGGTCTTGTTCACCGGCTGCAGCAGATAGGGAATGTCCCGCTGGGTCAGGCCGGTGGTGATGAGGATGGTCGCCACCGTCGCCAGCGCCACGACCGGCGCGAAGATCCCATAGGCGTGCGGATTGAGCTGGCCGAAGTGATAGGCCTTGGTCTGTGGGAAGATGAAGCTGTAGGCGGCCAGCGTGAAGGCGACCGTCAGGATGGTTCCGACCGCGTATCGCCAGGTGACGATGGTGGTCCGCTCGGCATAGTCGTCGGAGAACTCGGCATAGAGCGCCGTCCAGGGCACGACGAACAGGCTCATCGAGACATTGGTCAGCACCACCGCTCCGAACAGCCAGGCCAGCAGCAGGTTTTCCGAGAGGCCGTGCGGCGGCGTGAAGCTCAGATAGAGACCAAGCCCGATCGGCGCGGCCGAGAGGCACATGAGCAGATGCCGGCGGCCCAGCCGGGTCTTCAGCCCGTCGGAGAAGGAGCCGATCAGCGGATCGATGGCCGCGTCGATGATCAGCCCCAGCGCGATGACCGCCGAGGCCTTGGACGCGCTCAAACCCAGGATCTGGTTGTAATAGAGCAGCAGGAACGTGCCGAAGGCGAACCCCTTCAGGGCTTCCGTCGTCGCGCCGACCGCCTGGAACGCCTTGGTCGAAATCGGGACCTTGCCAACCCGGGTGCGGGCTCGCTGGTAGGTCTCCTCGGAAGAACTCAAACCGGATCCCCATGGCTGCAAGGACGCGGTCTGGAGTTGGCCACAAGGGCTAGGTCAGGTCCAGCGCGCAGGTTTCGCCAAGCGAGGGCCGCGAGACGGTCAGCCGCGCGAGGCTGGGAAACCGCGGTTGCAGTCGCTCGCTGAAATAGAGGCAGAGCGCTTCCAGCGTCGGGGTCTCCAGGCCCGGCCGTTCGTTCAACAGGCCGTGGTCGAGTTCGCCGGCGACCTCGCGCAGGCCTGCGTCCAGCGCCGCCAGGTCGGCGACCCAGCCGGAGGCCGCGTCGGCCTCGCCGCGCAAGGTCGCCTCGACGCGGAACGAGTGGCCGTGCAGGCGGCGATAGCGGCTGTCGGCCGGGCCCTCGTCCAGATAGTGGGCGGCGTCGAAGCTGGCCGCCTTGCTGATTTCGAAAATGCTCATGGGAAACGCGTCAGGGCAGGCCGAGATACTTGTGGGTCTGCAGGCTTAGACGCCAGCGCGGGTGGGAAAGACAATAGGCGACCACCGCCTTTGTGTTGGCCTCGCGCTCGGGCCCGTCCAGCGGCTGCAGCGAAAACCGCTCGAAGGCCAGCGCCTCGAAGCGGGCCGGATCGATGCCGGGTTGCGGATAGACCAGCTTCAGTTCCTGGCCGGAGGTCTGGGCCAGGGCCGCGTCGGCCTTTGGGCTGACGCAGATCCAGTCGAGGCCGGCGGGCGCGGCTATGGTGCCGTTGGTCTCCACCGCGATCGAGAAGTCCCGCGCGTGCAGCGCCTCGATCAGCACCGCGTCGAGCTGCAGCAGCGGCTCGCCGCCGGTGCAGACCACCAGCCGGTCGCGCGGTTCGCCGCCCCAGCAGGCGGCGATGGCCTCGGCCAGCAGGGCAGGCGTCTCGAACCGACCGCCGCCCGGACCGTCCATGCCGACGAAGTCCGTGTCGCAGAAGTTGCACACCGCCTGGCTCCGGTCCTGTTCGCGGCCGCTCCACAGGTTGCAGCCGGCGAAGCGGCAGAACACCGCCGCGCGCCCGGCCTGGGCGCCTTCGCCCTGCAGGGTCAGGTAGATCTCCTTGACCGCGTAGCTCATGGCGCGAGCGCCGGGCGGCCGGCCGCCACCCACTCGGTCCAGCCCTTGGCGCGCAGTTCGCAGGCCGGACAATGGCCGCAGCCGGCCCCCCAGCCGTGCGGCGTGCGCTCGTTGAGGTAACAGGTGTGACTGTCCGCCACGATCAGGCCCACCAGGGCCTCCCCGCCGAGCCGCTTGGCCAGTCCCCAGGTCTCAGCCTTGGTCAGCCGCATCAGCGGCGTCTCAATGGCGAAATCCCGGGCCATGCCGAGGTTCAGCGTCGTCTGCAGCGCATCCAGCGTGTCGCGCCGACAGTCGGGATAGCCGGAATAGTCGGTCTCGCACATGCCGCCGACCAGCACCTCTAGGCCGCGCCGGTCGGCCAGGGCCGCGGCATAGACCAGGAAGACCAGATTGCGCCCCGGCACGAAGGTCGAGGGCAGGCCACGGTCGGTGACCTCGATGGCGCGCTCGCCGGTCATGGCGGTCTCGCCGATGGCCCCGAAGGCGCGGATGTTCAGCCGATGATCGGGGCCCAGCCGCTCGCCCCATGCTGGCGCCAGCCTGGCCAGCTTGCGCCGCACGATCTGCCTGGCCTTCAGTTCGGCGGCGTGCCTTTGCCCATAGTCGAACCCGACGGTCTCCACGCGGGCATAGCGGTCAAGCGCCCAGGCCAGGCAGACGGCCGAGTCCTGCCCCCCGGAAAGCAGCACCAGGGCCGTATTGGCGGTGGACGTCGTGTCGGACATGGCGCGGAAAGTCGTGTCATCCAAGGGTTTTGCAAGGGCTGAGCGGTCTAGCGTCCACGCGCCGGCGAAGCAAAGCCCAATGCGCGACCGGGCAGGCGACCTGTTCGAGGTTGCCCGTCAGCTATGATCTACACAGCGTCAGTCAAATATCGGCGTTCGATGAAATCGCCGGCTTCGTTTCATGCGATAGTTGCGCTGGCGAAGCTTAGCCTTGGTTGTCTTGAGTCGCCTGGGCGTCTTAACGACTTTGCAAGCGAAAGTTGGCAAAGGTGAACTTCCAACAGCGTCACCCGTGCCCATGTCGAGTCTTTCAGGCCTGATCGAATACGTCCATCCAATCGATCCGACCAGCCTATGCGGGACGGTGCTCGATCGGATTCTCGATACGCCAGGCTGCGATCTATTGGCGGTGGTCAAGCAAGGCCGCCCGGTCGGGATCATCGCCCGCGGCGCCATCCGCGCCCAGAACGCCGGCCTGCGCGCCTCGGAGATCATGTCGCCGGCCCTGACGGTCAGCGCCGAGACCAGCGTCGACGAGGCCTGTTCGCTGCTGCTCGCCCATATCGAGCCGGCCGCCGGCCTGGTGGTGGTCGAGCGCGGCCGCTATTGCGGCGTGGTCTCGACCCGGGCGTTGCTGCGCCGTCACAGCGACGACCACAGCGCGTCGGCCATGAACCGCCGCTTTGTCGAGATGCTCAACCACGAGATGCGCACCCCGATGAACGGGGTGATCGCGGTCGCCGACCTGCTTCAGCGCCAGCCGCTCACAGCCGACGCCCAGGCCTTTGTGCGCACCATCGTCGAGTCCAGCCAGGCCACCCTGCGGACGCTCAACGACGCCCTGGAACTGTCCCGCGCCGAGGCCGGTGAGATGGCGCTCGACATGCAGGCCTCGGGCCTGCGCGAACTGATGGATAGCCTGCAGGCGAGCTGGCAGGCGCGGGCGACCCAGGACGGGGTCACCCTGCTGATCGGCTATGACGGCCCGCCCGATCTCAGCGCCATGATCGACGCCACTCGCGTCCAGCAACTGTTCGACGTGCTGGTCGACACCGCCCTGTCGCTCAACCGCCAGGGCGCGGTCGAGGCCAGTCTGCAGGCCGAACGCACGCCCGAAGGTCTGCGCCTGACTGGCCGCGTCTGCGACACCGGCGGCGGCCTTTCGGCCGAGCGGGTGGCTAACGCCTTCGCCGACCCCGCCGCCCAGGCCGATGCGTCGGGTCTGCAGGCCAAGCTGGCGCTGACGCTCTGCCGCCGGCTGGTCGAGCGGATGGGCGGCGAGATCCGCGCCGACGCCAATCCGGGGGCCGGCGTCACCATCGTCTTCAACCTCCTGGCGCCGGAAGCCAACGCCACGGAAGACCACGACCCCAACAGCGTGCTGAAGCGGCCTGCGCACGTGCTGGTGGTCGACGACAACGCCACCAATCGCATGGTGGCCGAGGCGCTGTGCGAAATGTTCGAATGCACCTGCGAGTGCGTCGAGGACGGCGCCGAGGCGGTCGAGGCCGCGCGCACCGGCCGCTTCGACCTGGTCCTGATGGACATCCGCATGCCGCGCATGGACGGTGTCGAGGCCACCCGCGCCATCCGCGCCATGCCAGGCCTCGCCGGAACGGTGCCGATCATCGCGCTGACCGCCAACGCCGACCCCGAAGACGCCCAGTCCTACATCAACAGCGGCATGCAGTGCGTCGTCGAAAAGCCGATCAAGCCGGAGAAGCTGCTGATCGCCATGAACGAGGCCCTGCCGGAAGTCCTCGGCCGCGCGGCGGCGGCGTAGGCCTCACGCGGGAGCGAAACCGCGAGCCCAATGTTGCACCGAGGGCGACGTTGATCTAGATTTGTTGTCTAGACGGTGACCCAATGGCCCTCAGCATCAAGACCGACGAAGCCGATCGACTGGCTCGAAGGCTCGCCCAAGTCACGGGCGAGACAATGACCCAGGCCGTAACGGTGGCCTTGCGGGAGCGGCTTGACCGGGAGGAGCAGATTGCGCTCCGCACCCCGGAGCAGAAGCTGGCTGAACTCGACGTCATTCTGGCGAGGATGCGGGTCGGGCTTGATACTCGACCTGTCACCAAAGAAGAATGGGACGAAGCGTCGGGCGACACGGATTGATCGTCGTCGACAGCTCCGCGATCGTCGCCATCATACTTGATGAGCCCACTGGTCCCGAAATGGCCAGGCGATTGACCGCTGAGGCAGAGAGTCTCATGTCCGTCGCCAACTACGTGGAAACCGGACAGGTTCTCGCACAACGCAATCCCACTGCGATTCAGCGCGTGCTCGGCGATTTTCACGACTTCCTGAGCGCCGCCAGTGTCTCTCTTGCCTCGATTGATGAGGCCCAGGCGCGCCTCGCGCTCGACGCTCGCATTCGATACGGCCGTGGTTTCGGCCATGCGGCGCGGCTGAATTACAGCGATTGTTTCGCCTATGCGCTGGCCAAGTCCCGCAATCTTCCGTTGCTGTTCATTGGCAACGACTTCACGCACACGGACATCATCTCCGCGCTCGCTTGACGTTGCTCAGGCCGCCAGCGCGCCCACGACCGCCTTGCCGAGGATCATGTCCGCGGCCTTTTCGGCGATCATGATGGTCGGCGCGTTGGTGTTGCCGGAGACCAGGCGCGGCATGATCGAGGCGTCGACGACGCGCAGGCCCTCGACCCCGTGCACGCGCAACTGGGGATCGACCACGGCGGCCGGGCCCGAGCCCATCTGGCAGGTGCCGACCGGGTGATAGATGGTCGAGCCGGCCTGCCTGGCGAACTCCAGCAACATCTCGTCGGTGTTGAAATCCGCGCCTGGCAGCAGTTCGCTCTCGATCCATTTGGCCAGGGCCGGCTGGGCGGCGATCTTGCGGCCCCATTTCAGCGAGGCCACCGCGACCTGCTGGTCGATCGGGTCGGACAGATAGTTGGGCTGGATCGACGGATATTCCGCCGGATTGGACGACTTGATCCTGATGGTTCCCCGGCTTTCGGGGCGCACCTGGCAGGGCGCGATGGTCAGGCCGGGCTGGCCCTCCAGCTCCATCACCTGCTGCTCCATCAGCTTCTGGACGTCCATGGTCGCCGGCAGGATGTGGAACTGGATGTCGGGACTGGAAAGCTCCGGTCGCGACTTGCAGAAGACCGCGATATGCGCCGCCGAAAGGCTGAGCAGCCCCTTGCGCTGGAAGATGTATTTCAGCGCCTCGCCCAGGAAGCGCGTGCCCTTGGTCAGTTCGTTGACCGACACCGTGCCGGGCTTCAGCCGGTAGGTGTTGGTGATGACATAGTGGTCCTGCAGGTTCTCGCCGACGCCGGCGAGGTCGGCGATCACCGCGATGCCCTTCTCACGCAGCAGGTCGGCCGGGCCGACGCCCGAAAGCTGCAACAGCTGTGGCGAATTGATCGCGCCGCCGCTCAGGATGACCTCGGCGGACGCCTTCGCGGTCTTGGTCTCGCCGTTCTGGATGTACTCGACACCGACCGCGCGCTTGCCCTCGAACAGGACGCGGGTGGTCAGCGCGTTGGTCTCGACAGTCAGGTTGGGCCGGTTCATCACCGGGTGCAGATAGGCGACCGCGGCCGAGCAGCGCTGGCCGTTCTTCACGGTCAGCTGGTAGTAGCCGACGCCCTCCTGATCGGCGCCGTTGACGTCCGGATTGCGCGGGATGCCGGCCTCGACGCAGGCCTCGACCACGTCGTCCGAAACCTCATGGGTCTGGGTCACGTCGGAGACGTTCAGCGGTCCGCCGGCGCCATGGTGCTCCTCCAGGCCGGCGCGTTCCTGGTGCTCGGCGCGCAGGAAATAGGGTCGCACGTCGTCCCAGGCCCAGCCGTCGCAGCCCAGCTGCCGCCAGCCGTCATAATCTGAGTGCTGGCCGCGGATATAGAGCAGGCCGTTGATCGAGGACGAGCCGCCCAGCACCTTGCCGCGCGGCCAGACATGGGCGCGGCCGGTGATCGGATCGGCTTCCGTCGGATAGAGCCAGTTGACCTTGGGGTCCTTCAGCGTCTGCGAATAGCCCACCGGCACGTGGATCATCAGGTTGGACATGAACTGGCCGGGGTTCCTGGTCGGCCGGTCGTCGCCGCCGGCTTCGAGCAGCAGCACCCGGGTCTTGCCGTCCGCGGTCAGGCGGTTGGCCAGCACGCAGCCCGCCGATCCCGCTCCCACCACGATGTAGTCGGCCATGATCGGCTCGGCCATGATGCGTTTCCCTGAAGATTATCGTTGTTAATCCGGTTTATGGCTTGGCGCCGGGGCGCCCGTAAAGGGCCGCCTTGACTGCCCGAACGTCACCGGCCGACCCATCGAGCCGCAAGGGAGCCCTTAAGATGCCGCAACCCACCTTCGAAACCATCCTCTATGCCGTCGAGGATGGCATAGCGACCATCACGCTGAACCGGCCCGACCGGCTGAACGCCTTCACCAACCAGATGATGCTGGACATGATCGCCGCCTTCGACGCCACCGACGCCGACGACGCGGTCAGGGTGGTGATCGTCACCGGCGCGGGGCGCGGCTTTTGCGCCGGCGCCGACCTTGCCGCCGGCGGCGCGACCTTCGATCGCAACGCCCGGCCCGATCCCACCCGCGACTCGGTCCGCGTCAACGACGTCGAGCGCGACGGCGGCGGGCGGCTCACCCTGCGCATCTACGAAAGCCTGAAACCCATTATCGCCGCGGTGAACGGGCCCGCCGTCGGCGTCGGCGTGACCATGCAGCTGGCCATGGATATCCGCATGGCCTCCACCCAGGCGCGCTACGGCTTCGTCTTCGCCCGCCGCGGCCTGGCGCCGGAGGCCGCCTCGTCCTGGTTCCTGTCCAAGCTGGTCGGCGTCCAGACTGCGCTGGAGTGGTGTTATACCGGCCGGGTCTTCCCGGCGGCCGAGGCGCATGAGCGCGGCCTGGTCCGCTCGGTCCACGAACCCGACGACCTGTTGCCGGCGGCGCGCGCCCTGGCCCGCGAGATCGCCGACAACACCGCACCCGTGTCCATCGCCCTGACCCGCCAGATGATCTGGCGCCTGGCCGGGGCCGAGCACCCCATGCTCGCCCACCGCGCCGATTCTCGCGCCATCCAGACCCGCGGCGCCCAGGCCGACGTGCGCGAAGGCGTCAACGCCTTCCTGGAAAAGCGCCCCGCCGTCTTCCCCAACAAAGTCTCCGCCGACCTTCCAGACATCTGGGCGGGCTGGTCGCCGCCAGAGTTCAAATAGCGTGCAGCCTGTTGCGTCCGCTTTCCGCCAGCCCGGCTCGCTCGTCGCTGCCACTGTCCGGCATCGACAGAGGAGAGACGAGCCATGGCTTCGATCCGTAAGGAAATTCCGCTCAGCGCCAGCCCCGAGGCGGTATGGGATGTGGTGCGCGACGTGGGCGCGGTGGCGACTCGGTTCGCGCCCGGCTTCGTGGTCGATGTGCGGATGGAGACGGGCGCGCGCCTGGTCACCTTCGGCAACGGCATGGTCGTGCGGGAAACCATCGTCGACCTGGACGAGAGCTCGCGGCGGCTGGCCTATTCGGTGGCCAGCGAGCGGCTCACCCACCACAACGCCTCCTTCCAAGTGGTCGCCGATGGCGCCGGCTGCCGGCTCATCTGGGTTGCCGACCTGCTGCCCGACACGGCCGCGCCCACCATCGAGGCCATGATGGAGCAGGGCGCGGCCGCCACGAAACGGACCCTGGATGGGCTGGCCGCCTGAAGCGGGTTGAGGAAACGTGTGAAGCGGCTCCGCCCGCAACCGCTCTAGCGGTGATCTAGGGCGCCGCGGCGGGTGGCTTGCCGCTCTCCGGCGCCCCGCCCGGCCGCGGGCCGCGGTGAGACGGCGCTGGCGGTTTAGCCACTGCCGGCAATGAGGCCCGGGCGTTCGCCTGCGCGCGCTCGGCGGCCAGCTTGGCGGCCTCGGCCTGGCCCCGAGCAGCCGCCTGAGCCCCAAGCTGGGCCTGATGTTGCGATTCAAGCTGCGCCTGCCGTGCGGCCTGAGCCTGGGCCTGACCCTGGGCGCGCGCGGCGATCTGGGCTTGATGTTGCGCTTCAAGCTGCGCCTGCCGCGCGGCCTGGGCCTGGGCCTGACCTTGGGCGTGCGCGGCGATCTGAGCCTGATGCTGCGCCTCAAGCTGCGCCTGGTGCGCGGCCTGGGCTTGAGCCTGACCCTGGGCGCGCGCGGCGATCTGGGCCTGACGCTGCGCCTCAAGCTGCGCCTGGCGCGCGGCCTGGGCCTGACCCTGGGCGCGGGCGGCCAGTCCGGCCTGACGCTGCGCTTCCAGCTGGGCTTGGCGCGCGGCCTGGGCCTGGGCCTGACCTTGGGCACGCGCGGCGATCTCGGCCTGATGCTGCGACTGGAGTTGAGCCTGATGCGCCGCCTGGGCCTGGATCTGTGCTTGCCGCGCGGCTTCAGCCCGGGCCGCGGCGTTCGCGCCGCCGTTCAGCGGCGCTGCGGGCGTCAATGCGGAGGGCGGAGCGCCGGCGGGCGTCGGCGGCGGACGGTGGTCGCGCCTGGGTTGGTCAGGACCACTCTGCTGACCCGGCTGCGGCCCTGCGGGCGGCTGCGCTTGAGGTCCAGGCTGCTGCTGAGCCGGCGGCTGAGGTTTCGGCCCGAAACCGAAGGGGGCGCCGCCTGGGTTCCGCGGCTCGCCGACCGCGACCGCGCGGCTGTGCGCCCGCTGCGCCGCCTGCCAGTCCTGGGCGGCGAGCTGGGCGTTGTTGGTCTGCTCGGCGAACCGCGCGGCCTGAGCCTCGCGCCGGTAGCGTTCGGCGTCCCATTGCGCCTGTTCCTGCTGTTGGTGGTCGGCGTGATAGGCCTGCCAGTCCTGGTCGGCGGCCTGGTCGGCGGACCATTGGGCGCGTTCGCTGTCGATCTCGCTGCGCCGCGCGGCCCAATTGGCCTGCGCGACCGCCTCGCGCTGCTGGCGCTGCGAAGCCGCGTAGATCGCTTCGGCCCTGGCCAGGAAACGGCCGGCCATCCCGGCCTGGCGGTCGAGATAGTCCGGCGCCAGCGCGCGGCCCTGGCGGTCATAGACCACCACCAACACGCCGTTGTCATAGCCGTAGCTGTTGTCCGGATCGCGCACCAGATAGGGCGTCTGCGACCCCGCCTCGTAATAATAATAGCGGTAGCCACCGCCCGGCAACGCTTCGGCCACCCGAGTCGACTGGTCGTCCCCGCGCCAGACCCAGGGCCGCTCGCCGCCGCCGTAGTCGAAGGCATAGTCCGGTGGCGCATCGCCGAAGGCCGCACTCATCGCGTAGGCCCGGTCGGCGAAGGCGTAGCGATCACCGACATTGGCCAGTCGCCCGACGCTCGCCGGGGCGGCCGGCGGCAGAGCGCTGGCGAGCGGCGCCGGCGCAATCGGCGCGGCGCCCGAGGTGGACAACGGGATGGCCGACAGCGGCGTCGGGGCAGAGGAGACCGCGGCCTGCTGGTTGTTCGGCTGGCATGCGCTCAACGCCAACCCCGCGAGCGCCCCGGCGACCACCGCGTGCGAAACGCCCCGCCGCAGGATGTATCGATAGGTCATGGCGCAGGTCTCCGTCGGTCCGTGGGCTTCGCGGCATCGCCGCAATGGCCAGATCGCGCGTTTGCGGATGAACGGGGACGGAACGGGGCGCTCAGCGGATCGCTATATTGCGTCGCCGAGCCGCTAGGGTCTTGATGCGGCATCCTCGGACTGGCAGTCGCGAGTCCAGCGATCCCCGCGCGGAGCCTGCCAGCCATGACCACCGACGCATCCGTCCTCGCGGACGAGCCCGCCGATGTCGCTCCGGCCCCGCTCTCCACCTCGGTGCGGTCACGAATTTTGCTTTATCTCAGCGTGCTGATCCTGCTGATCGGCTTCGGGGCGCCCTTCGCCGGACTGATCGATGTGCCGATCAGCTTCTTCCTGAAGAATAAGCTGCATCTGAGCGCCCACCAGGTCGCCGACTTCCGCCTAGCCTCGGCCATTCCGCTCTACCTGTCCTTCATCTTCGGCTTCATCCGCGACACCTGGCATCCGTTCGGCATGCGCGACCGCGGCTTCATGATCGTGTTCGGGGCGATCTGTGCGGCGATCTATGTGCTCTTCGCCTTCGTGCCGGTGACCTATTGGACGCTGCTGATCGCGGTCATTTTGCTGACCACTGCCTTCCTGTTCGTGCAGGCGGCGCAGTCCGGCCTGACCTCGACCATCGGCCAGCAGCACGTGATGTCGGGTCAGGTCTCGACCATGTGGAACATATTCCTGTCGGTCCCAATACTGGCCGGCTTCTTCATCGGCGGCCTGATCAGCGACCAGCTGGAAGGCAAAAATGCCGATACCGCGGCGCGCATCCTCTTCCTGGTCGGCGCGGGCATCATGGCGGCGCTGGCGCTCTACAGTGTCTGGAAGCCGAAAAGCATCTACGCCAACGTCCACGCCGAGACCGGGCCGGCGGCGCATCCGTGGGATGATTTCAAGCGCCTGGTGCGGCATTGGCCGGCCTATCCGGCCTTGCTTATCTGGCTGCTATGGAACTTCGCACCCGGTTCACAGACGCCATTGCAGTTCTATTTGCAGAACACGCTGCACTCGAACGATGCCCAGTGGGGCGATTGGAACGCCATTTTCGCCGGCTCCTTTATCCCAACCTTCATGTTGTTCGGGGTGCTTTGTCAGCGCTTCTCGCTCCGCCCGCTGCTGTTTTGGGGGACGGTCGTCGCTGTGCCGCAGATGATTCCGCTCCTGTTCATTCACACGGTGACCGGCGCCCTGATCGCCGCCGCGCCGATCGGCCTGATGGGAGGCGTCGCCACGGCCGCCTACCTGGATCTGCTGATCCGCTCCTGCCCTCGCGGCCTGCAGGGCACGATCATCATGATGTCGACCGGCCTCTATTGGGTGGTCTCGCGATTTGGCGACCTCCTGGGCACGACCCTCTATGAGCGCTTTGGCGGTTTCAAGGTCTGCGTGATCGCCATCACCACCGTCTACGCCCTGATTCTGCCGGCCTTGCTGCTGGTGCCCAGGCGCCTGACCGCGACGGCCGACGGTCAGGCGCCCGAGGTCGCGTTCACCGCCGACTGAGCGGGCCGTCGCGAGGTCGCCAGGGCGACCGCGGCGAAGATCAGCAGTCCAACCGCGGCCAGCACCGCTTCGCTGGTCAGCATGGCCGACGATCCCCAGCGCGTCTGGACGTGGCCCTCGATCAGGGCGACGTAGAGGATGGGGATGTTCGAGAAACAGGCCAGCAGGTTGTACTTGGTGGCCGCCGCCCCCTTGCCGATGGTCTCCAGCGTCAGCGCCGAAAAGCCGGCATAGGCGATGCCGTTGGTGGCGGTGTAGGCGAGCGCGAAGACCGCGAACATCGCTGGCGTGTGCGGCGCCAGCGCCATGGCCAGGGCGCAGGCCGCTTGCAGGACCGAGAACAGGGCGTAGGCCGCCTTGCGCTCCAGCCGGTCGCAGACGAAGCCCGCGCCGATGGCGCCGGCCGTGGCGAACAGGCCGCCGGCGACCCCGGACACCAGGGCCACCAGGTCGGCCGAGGCCTTCCAGTCGCCGGCGACGGACGGCATCAGGTTCGCCGCCGTGCCCGTGCCCAGCGGCAGCCCGAAGATCAGCAGCGCCAGGAACCCGGCCCGCGACCGGGCGATACTCCAGGCGTCCCTGGCCACGCCCCACAGGCTCTGCACATAGCTGCGATGGCGGTGCTCGTAGGACGGTTCGGGCAGGGCCAGCAACGGCAGGGCGCAGAGCAGGATGGCGACACCCAGCACGCAACTGCCGATCCAGGGCTGCGCCAGGTGGGTGGCCATCCACAGGCCGGCGCCGCCGCCCAGCCCGGCCCCGCCGATATTGCCGGCCTGGCTCCAGCCGCCCGCCTGTCCCTTCTGGGCCTCGGTCGTGCTGTGCGCCATGAGGATCTCGGCGGCCATGCCGAGAAAGGTCACCGCGACGTTGAGCAGGAAGGCCAGCGGCCCCAGATAGGCCATCGACACCGGCCCCAGCGGCACGATCCCGGCGACGGCCACGCCCAGGGCGACCACCACAGCCGCCGCCGCATACCAGCCCTTGGTCTTGAACGTGGTGTCCACCAAAGGCGCCCACAGCACCTTGAACACGTGCGGGGCGGTGGCGAAGGCGATCAGCCCGGCGATCTCCGCCGTCGAGACTCCCGACTTGCGCAGCTGATAGGCCAGCGCGACCGACAAATAGCCGGCCACCGTGCCGAACGGCAGGTAAAGCACCAGAAAGACGATCGGATGCACCGCCCGGCTGGCCGCAAAGCCTCCACCCATGCTCCGCTCTCCGCTGTCCCGTTTGCGAGTGGGGACTAAACGCGCCGCCACGTCCAGCGCCTCTTGCGCCAGGCTTGAAAGGGACTATGTATTACCTCCGTCATCAAGGTAATACCGGAGCCGTCATGGCCAACGCCGTCACCAGCAAGGGCCAGGTCACTATTCCCAAGCTGGTGCGCGACCGCCTCGGCATCGAGCCGGGCGCTTCGGTCGAGTTCGAGCTGGCCGAGGACGGCCGCGTCTTCCTGGCCAAGGTCGGCGGCAAACGGCCCTCCAGTCGCTTTGCAGCCTTGCGTGGCCGCGCCGGCCCGGGCCTGAGCACCGACGAGATCATGGCCCTGACGCGCGACTGAGTCAGGCCCGGGCCGCTATGACCTTGATCGACACCAACGTCCTGCTCGACCTCTTCACCAACGATCCCCAATGGGCCGACTGGTCCATCCGCCAGCTGGAGGCCGCCAGCCTCAAAGGACCGCTGGCGATCAACGATGTGGTCTATGCCGAGCTCTCGGTGCGCTTCGCCGCCATTGAGACCCTGGACGCCGCGCTGACTGAGGCCGCCATCGCCCTTGAGCCCATGCCCCGCGCCGCCCTCTTCCTGGCCGCCAAGGCCTTTCAGAGCTACCGCGCTCGCGGCGGCGCCAAATCCGGCGTCCTGCCCGACTTCTTCATCGGCGCGCACGCGGCGGTGAAGGGGTGGCCGCTACTGACGCGGGATGCGCGGCGGTATCGGACGGACTATCCGAGCCTTGAACTGGTCGCGCCCAAGGCCGCCGACCTCGGTAAAGGCTTTCCTCCGTAAACCCGGCCGCGCAAACGTGCGATTAACCTAAGGCCGCTCACAATGGCGCCCTAGCCGGAGCGGCCGATGAGCGATTCCGCGCCCCTTGACCTGGCGCCTGAAGATGAAGAGCCGGCCGAGCCGCCGCCGTCGAAGGCGCGCCTGGCGCTGCTGAAACGGCTGGCCGACGTGGTCTGCCTGCCGTCCAGCCGCGTCAACGCCTTTGAACGCTCGATGACCTCGGACCTGCTGATCGAGATCCTGCGCGACGCCACCATCGACGAGCGCACGCGGGTGGCCCAGCGCCTGTGCAGCGTGATCGATGCGCCCTCGGCCCTGGCGCGGCTGATCCTGCGCGACGTGATCGAGGTCTCGGCGCCGGTGCTGGAGACCTGCACCTCGCTCGGCGATCCCGAACTGATCGACTGCGCCCGCAACGCCACCATCAAGCACCGGCTGCTGATCGCCGTTCGGCGCGACATCTCCGAACTGGTCTGCGAGGCGCTGGTTGAGCCTATGGAGGCGCCGGTGATCGAGGCGGTGCTGCGCAACGACACCGCGCGGCTCTCGGCCAACGCCCTGGAAATCCTGGTCGCCGCCACCCGCGAACACACGCGCAGCATCCCGCTGCTGCTCAAGCGCGCCGAACTGCGGCCCAGCCACGCCTATATTCTGTTCTGGTGGGCCGACGCCGATGCGCGCCGCACCATCCTCCAGCGCTTCGCGGTGTCGCGCGAGGTGTTGCAGGAGGCGGCCAGCGACGTCTTCTCCCTGGCGGCGGCCGAGAAATGGGCCGATCCGCTGTCGCGCAAGGCGCTGCAGTTCATCGAACGGCGCCAGCGCAACCGCGCCGCCATCGACAAGAGCCCGTTCAACAGCCTGGAAGACGCCGTCGCCGCCGCCCAGACCGGCATGACCCGCGAGATCGCCGAGGAAATCTCCTATCTGTCCGGCCTCAAGCCAACCACCGGCGCCAAGATCTTCACCGATCCTGGCGGCGAGCCGATCGCCATCCTCTGCAAGGCCACCGGCCTACCCAAGGCGGCGATCAAGGCGCTCTGGCGGGGCCTGCGCCGGCGCGAGACCGACTCTTCCGGCGAACTCTGGCCGGCGCTGGAGCGGGTGCTGATCATCCACGACATGATCGCTGTCGATCGGGCCCAGACCGTGCTGCGCTACTGGAACTGGTCGCTGTCCTCGGCCCTGACGCCCGCCCTGCTCAAGGCCATCCGCGACGGTGACGAGGAGGGGCTGGACGAATATTCGCTGCCCCAGCGCGCCGCCATGCTGGCGCTCTCCTCCGACTTCGTTCGCTGAGGCCTGACCTCAGGACGACTTGTCCGGGCGGCTAAGCAAGACCACGACGCCAGCTTGCAACGATGTTGCGCTTAGCGTTGGTTATCTCAATTGTTATTTGACAGCGTTTGTTGATCGGGCTGGTGCGGTTGGTTGTTGTCTTACTGTGACAAGCTGGTTATGAAAGCTTTCAAGGTGCGTAAGACTCGGCGCCTCTCACAAAATCCCAAACGTCGACAGGCAAGATGAACATGGACGATAAATCGGAAATCATAGAGATGACGGCGGACATCGTGTCCGCCTATGTCGGCAACAATTCTGTATCGGCGAGCGAACTGCCTTCGCTGATCCAGAGCGTCCACCGCGCCCTGGCCAGCGTCTCCAACGGCGCCGAAGCTGTCGAGGCCGCGCCGAAAGAGCCCGCCGTGCCGGTGAAGCGCTCGATCACGCCCGACCATCTCGTCTGCCTGGAGGATGGCCGCAAGTTCAAGTCGCTGAAGCGGCACCTGCGCACCAAATACAATATGAGCCCCGAGGACTACCGGGCGAAGTGGGGCTTGGCGAAGGACTATCCGATGGTCGCGCCCAACTACGCCAAGGCGCGCTCCGAACTCGCAAAGCAGATGGGTCTGGGCCAGGGCGGGCGCCAGCCGCCGGCGCGCCGCGGCCGCTAACCCACGACCACAAAGCGCTGACTCGAAACGCCCGCCGCCTTGCCGCGACGGGCGTTTTCACTTGCGCGGGATTCCCTGCTCAAGCGATAGTGAACGCGCCTGATTCCAAAGACTTGTTAGTGACTCCCAATGATCGCCCAAATCGGCGGCCCCGCGACTGCTGTCCGCGCCCATGAGGAGATCTTCGCCTACTGGGCGTCGCTGCGTCAGGGCGGCCGCCTGCCCAGCCGCGCCAGCATCCATCCCGGCGATTTCAAGCGCCATCTGCCGACGGTCAGCCTGATCGAGGTGCGCTCCAATCCGCGCGACTACCACCTGCGGCTGGCCGGAACCGGCCTCTACGGCGTCTACGGCCGCGAGATCACCGGCCATACCCTGGAAGAGGTCTACAACACCGCCGCCACCGACTATTGGCGCACCGAGCTCGACAAGGTGGTGGCCGAGCGCCGCCCAGGCGTCGGCGTGCACAACTTCGCCTGGCGTGGGGCCGGGCACCTGTCGATCCTGTGGCTGCGCCTGCCGCTGTCCTCGAACGGGGCCGACGTCGACATGGTCCTGGGCTACGACGCGGTCCTGGGCGTACAGGGCGACCGCGTCTTCAGCGGCATCCGCGCGGCCTAGCCCGCGGTCGCCCGGGCGGTTTCGGCGTCGCGGCGGATGCGTTCGACCATCGAAAACAGTCCGTTGGAGCGCTGGGCGGAGAGGGCGCCGACCAGGCCCAGCTGCTCGAAGCCGTCGCGCGCATCGATCGCGAGGATCTCGGCCGGCGTCCGACCAGAATAGAGCCGCAGCAGGATGGCGATCAGCCCGCGTACGATATGGGCGTCGGAATCGCCGCGGAAGGCCAGCCGCCCGTCGGGTCCGGTCTCGGTGATCAGCCAGACCTGGCTGGCGCAGCCGCGCACCTTGTTGGCGTCCGAACGTTCGTCGTCGCTGAGCGGCGCCAGCGTGCGGCCAAGGTCGATGACATAGCGATAGCGCTCCTCCCAGTCGCCAAGGAGATCGAACTCGGCCTTCAGCTCGTCGAAGGCGGCATCGGTTTGCGCGGTCATTGTCCGAGCCGACTTAAGGGGCGTAGGTCGCCCCGGCAATGACTTGTCCACATGCCGCGGGCCCGGCCGTCCCCAAGCGTCTCGTCGCGCAACGGGCGAGCGGGCTCGCGCGACTCCCTCGACGCCGGTAGTCTGCGCCCAGACGCCCATGACACTCGCCACAGCCAACGAGGTGAATTCACCCGCCCAGGCGCCCGCCGCATCGCCGGTGAGCGAGGAACTGCGCAGCGTGCTCTGGTGGCATTGCGGCTGGGCGCTGGCGCTCACCGTTGCGGCGGTGGTGGTCTCGGTCGTCGCGCCCTGGTCCAACGGCGCGCCGGGTCTGGCGCTGATCGTCGGCGCCGCGCCGGCGATCGCGGCCATCGTGGCGCTGCGCTGGGAGACCGAGGCGTCGAGGATCGGCCTGCTGGCGGTCTGGGCCCTGGCCGGCGCGGTCGCGGCCGGCCTGACCGGCGGCCTGACCGGGCCGCTGGCGCCCTGGTGCCTGACGCCGCTGGCCGCGGCCATCCCGCTGGGCGCCCGACGCATTAGCTGGGGCGCGGTGCTCAGCGTGTTGGCCCTGGCCAGCGTGGCGCTGGCCCAGGCCGCCGGCCTGACCCAGCCCCCGCCGACCGGCGTGCTGGCCGGCGCTCTGGCGTTGGTCGGGCTGATCACCATCACTATCGGCCTGGCCGCCGCGATCCTGATCCCGAGATCGATGCAGGCGCCTGCGGCCGCCTTGCACGACGAAGCGCCGCTCGCCGCCCTGGTCGCCGCCCAACCGCTGCTGATCGCTGCGTTCGACGCCGATGGCCGTATCGTGCACGCCCATGGCGGCTTGCGCGCCGACCTGGTCCTGCGGCTGACCGAGCGCGGCCTGATCGGCGCCGCCGATCCGGAAGCCCAGGCGGGGATCGAGACGGTGCTGTTCACCGCCGCCCAGGGCGGACGAGGCGCGATCCGTTTTCCGCTGGCCGGTCCGGAAGGCGTCTGGCTGGGCCTGGCCATGTCGCGCTCCAACGACGGCCGGCTGGTCGGGGTGCTGCACGACGCCACCGCCGACCAGGCGCGCGAGACCGAACTGGAAGCCGCCCGCGCCAATGCCGAGGCGCTCAATATCGGCAAGTCGCGCTTCCTGGCCAATATGAGCCACGAACTGCGCACGCCGCTGAACGCCATCATGGGGTTTTCCGACATCATGCGGGAGCGGATCTTCGGGCCGCTGCCGGTCAAGTATGCCGAATATGCCGAGCTGATCCACGACGCCGGCGCACACCTGCTCGACCTGATCAACGACGTGCTCGACATGTCGAAGATCGAGGCTTCGAAATACGAGCTCGACCTGGAAGAACTGGACACCCGCGAGCCGGTCTCGGCCGCCCTGCGGCTGATGCGACTGCAGGCCGATGACGCCGGGGTGCAGCTGCGCGGCCTGCTGCCCAGCGAGCCGCTGGAGGGCGAGGCCGACCGGCGGGCGTTGAAGCAGATCGTGCTCAACCTGGTCTCCAACGCGCTCAAGTTCACCCCGCGCGGCGGCCTGGTGACGGTCTCGCTGCAGGCCCTGGCCGGCGCGCTGGAGCTGTCGGTGGCCGATACCGGCATAGGGATCGCCGAGGGCGACCTGGAGCGGCTGGGCCGGCCCTACGAGCAGGCCGGCGACGCGGTTCAGCAGTCGCGGGGCACGGGGCTGGGCTTGTCGCTGGTGCGCGCCTTCGCCGAGCTGCACGGCGGCGAGATGTCCATCGAGAGCCGGCTGGGCGAGGGCACGGCGGTGACGGTGCGCCTGCCGGTGCTGATCGAACCCGATGCGGCGCTTGCCGTCGCGCCGCCGTCGGATGGCGGCGGCGAAGTGATCGCCTTCAAGCCTCAGCGCTGAGACGAGGCCAGGAAGGCGCGGCCGGCGGCGAAATCGCCGATCTCGACATAGGCCGTGCGCACCTGTTCGCTGCCGCCCGCGCCGGCGAACTGAAAGTCGATCGCCACCGCCTCGCGCGGATCGAGCCCGCTCAGCGTCTGGGCCGCGGCCTTGGGAAAGCGGAAGGCCACCCCCTGGCGCGCGCCATACGGCAGCAGCGTCGCGTCGGCATTGCCGCGCGCCTCGGCCATGAAGGCCTTGGTCGCCGAGCGCGGCGGCATCCGGGCCGGCAGCGGCGTCTTGCCAGGCCCGGCATGGATCGCATTGATGAAGGCGTCCGGCGCCAGGGCTGCGTCGCGCACCACCAGCCGCGCCGCATAGGGTTGCGCGCCGTCCGGGAAGATCGCCACCGCGACCAGCGAGCTCGGTCCGTCGCCACCGGCCAGGCCGAACACCAGCCGGCTGCCGTCGAACTGGTCGGTCTGCGACAGCTTCCAGATCGCCACACGGCGGGAGGTCGAACGGTCGGCGATCCAGTCGGCGATGTCGCCGGGATAGCTCATCCGCTGCAGCTTCGAATAGCCTTCGAAGGCGGTGCGGACCCGGGTCGCGGCGGTGGAGATGTCCGGCGAACCGCAGGGCGTCGCTGCGATCTTGGCGTCGGCCCGCTGCTCGACCTGATCTAGGACGGCGTCCTTCAGGCCCGAGCGCAGCGCTGCCCCGCGCGCCTGCGCCTCCGACGCTTGCAGGGCCGAACCGAGCTCGGGGCTGAACAGCCGGCAATGCTGGTCCGCCGCCGTCATCACGGCGCGCTCATAAAAGGCGTCGACGGCGGTCGCATGCGCCAGGGCGGGGACCGCGACGGCGAGGCATCCTAAGATGGCGGTTCGAACAAACACCTTGCTGGACGACCGCTCAAAGCCCCTTCCCCCTCGCGGGGAAGGGGTTGGGGATGGGGGCGCCGTCGCCGGTGTTGGTGATTTCACCGCCACGCCGAAGGGGGTTAGCCGGAGACGTCGGCGTGACACCCCCACCCCCGACCCCTCCCCGCAAGGGGGAGGGGGGATGAGGAGCAAGTCTGCCAAGCTATGGATCCGGACGATTTCGCGCGGCATGGGTTCTCGCATTGGTGCAATGACGGCTAACCTAAGCGGCAGCCTCTTTCCCGACCGTTAGCGGAGCGTCCTGACCTCGTGTTGTTGTCGAGCGACCTCTGGGTGGCGGCCCTGATCCGCCGCGCCGAACAGGGCGGCGCCTTCGCCATGATCGAGCGCAAGGGCGACCCGCGCGCTGGCGCCGTGCTGGTCAAGCTGGTCAACCGCCGCGACGGCTGGACCCGGCTCTATGCCGAGGCGGTGCGCGGCGACGGCGAGCGGGTGTGGATGCAGCCGGCCGGCTCGCAGGTCGAGGCCGATCTCGACGCCTATGTCGAACGCAGCCGCCGCATCGATCCGGACCTGTGGGTGGTGGAGATCGATGACGTCAAAGGCCGCCACTTCCTGACCGAGCTGGTGGAAGGCGAGTGATGACAGCGGCTGCGGTCCGGGCTATCTCCGCGCGCCCATGAACGCCCTCACACCCGCCGCCGAAGCCGCCCGCCGCCGCACCTTCGCGATCATCTCGCACCCGGACGCCGGCAAGACCACGCTGACCGAGAACCTGCTGCTGGCCGGCGGGGCGATCCGAGCGGCCGGCGCGGTGCGCGCGCGCGGCGAACAGCGGCGCACCCGCTCCGACTGGATGAAGATCGAGCGTGAGCGCGGCATCTCGGTCTCGGCCAGCGCCATGACCTTCGATCACGCCGGCCTGATGTTCAACCTGCTCGACACCCCCGGCCACGAGGACTTCTCGGAGGACACCTACCGCACGCTGACCGCCGCCGACGCGGCCGTCATGGTGCTGGACGCCGCCAAGGGCATCGAGCCGCAGACGCTGAAACTGTTCGAGGTCTGCCGGTTGCGCGACATCCCGATCATCACCTTTATCAACAAGATGGACCGCGAGGCGCTGGACCCGTTCGAACTGCTCGACGAGATCGCCTCGAAACTGGCCCTCGACCCCGCGCCGCTTTACTGGCCGGCCGGGTCCGGCGGCCGCTTCAAGGGCGTGCTGGAGCTGCGCAGCAACAAATTCCTGCCCTTCTCGAAGAGCGGCGACCAGCCGGCGCCGGTGGCGTTCAAGTCCAACGCCATCGCCGTCTGCCTCGATCCCGACGAACAGGGCGAGGTGGAGGAGGGCGCCATGCTGGTGCAGGAGGCGGCCAAGCCCTTCGACCCGCAGGCCTTTCTCGAGGGCCATATGACCCCGATCTTCTTCGGCTCGGCCCTGCGCCGTTTTGGCGTGCGGCAGCTCCTGGAAGGCATCGGCGCCTACGCGCCGCCTCCGAAGGCGGTGAAGGCCGAGCGTGGCGAGGAGGAAACCCATGTGGTTCCGGGCGATCCGGAGGTCTCCGGCTTCATCTTCAAGGTCCAGGCCAATATGGACCCCAACCACCGCGACCGGGTGGCGTTCCTGCGGCTCTGCTCGGGCGAGTTCAAGCGTGGCATGAAGCTGAAAGTGCAGAACACCGGCCGGCAGCTTTCGGTCAATGCGCCGATCATGTTCTTCGCCTCCGACCGCGAACTGGCCGAGGACGCCTTCGCCGGCGATGTGATCGGCATCCCCAACCACGGTATATTACGCGTCGGCGACAGCCTCTCCGAAACCGGCCGGCTGCGCTTCGCCGGCCTGCCCAACTTCGCGCCGGAAATCCTGCAGCGCGTGCGGGTCACCGATCCGCTCAAGGCCAAGCACCTGAAAAAGGCGCTGGAGAGCCTGGCCGAGGAGGGGGTCACGCAGCTATTCCGCCCGATTATCGGCGCGGACTTCATCGTCGGCGCCGTCGGCCAGCTGCAGTTCGAGGTCATGGCCGACCGGCTGGGCGGCGAATACGACCTGGACGTGGTCTTCGAACCCGCCCCCTACGCCGAGGCCCGTTGGCTGGGCGGCAGCCGCGCCGACCTTGAGGACTTCTCCGGCAAGCACCGCACCGCCATGGCCGAGGACCTGGACCGCCAGCCGGTCTTCCTGGCCAAATCCGCCTGGGAGATCGGCTACGTCACCGAGCGTTTTCCGGATATCCAGTTCCTACGCACCAGGGAGCGGGGCTAGGCATCGTGTGATCTAGGCGACAAGGGCCGGGTGAACGCCAACCGCTCGCAGGGCGGCCAGGGTCAATCTAAAGCTGGCGTTCTTCCCCGACAGAATACGGCGCACGACTTTTTCGTTCTGATTCATCCGCGCCGCCAATGCGACCTTGGAAAGCTTCTGCTCCGCCATGGCCCGTATAAGCATAACGCGGGCGGCCGTCGCCGGGTCGAGCACGACCGCATATTCGCCCTTCTTGGCGCGGCGCGGCTCTGGAATCGGCCGGCCGTGAGCGAGATAGGCCAGGATCGCCTCCTCAAGGGCATCCGCAGCCAGGGAAAGCGACTCCTCCACCGTTTCACCACCGGTGATCGCCTCCGGAATATCAGGAAACCGAACAACAAGATCGCCGGGCGCGAACTCTGTGATCGTCGCGGGGTAGGCCCAGGTTTGCATGGCTAGAACTCCTCCTTCGGTATGCCCAGGTCTTTCAGCATAGAGAGCAGCAGACCCGTTCTGATCTCGCCGGTCTTGACGACGGTGAAATGACTACCAAACCCAAATCGTCTGGTGACCTCCCTTTCCGCGAGAGGGATCGGCCCGCACCGCATGCCCGTTAGCGTTGGACCACTTGCGAGCGCGACGGATGAATTGCTTGCCGTTCACGCGTCAATATCGGACACTAATGCCCGCTCATCAAGGGCTGAAGCCAGCGCTCGACGGCCGGCCGTGGGCAACCAAGCTCCGCCTTGAACATTGCTCCTTCGGCCGCTTTGCTTCCGAAAGGAATAGATGGACCGTACGAAAAATGTACGCTCGCTCCCGGACGATGATGGCCGCTACCGCCTGCTCGTCGATTCGATCACCGACTACGCCATCTACATGCTGGATGCCGACGGGGTGATCACCAGCTGGAACGCCGGCGCCCAGCGTTTCAAGGGCTACCAGGCGTCGGAAATCATCGGCCAGCACTTCTCGCGCTTCTATTCCGACGAGGATCGGGCGGCGGGCTTGCCGAAGCGTGGCCTGGAAAAGGCGGCGACCGAGGGGCGCTACGAGACCGAGGGCTGGCGCGTGCGCAAGGACGGCACGCGGTTCTGGGCCCACGTGATCATCGATCCGATCCGCCTCCCTTCGGGCGAACTGATCGGCTATGCCAAGGTCACCCGCGACCTCACCGAAAGAAAACGCGCCGCGGACACGCTGCATCGCAGCGAAGAACAGTTCCGGCTGCTGGTTCGGGGCGTCACCGACTACGCCATCTATCTGCTTGACCCGACCGGTCGTGTCACCAACTGGAATCTCGGCGCCCAGCGCATCAAGGGCTACTTGCCCGAGGAAATCATCGGCGAGCACTTCTCGAAATTCTACACCGATGAGGACCGCGCCAAGGGCATGCCGCAAGCCAGCCTGGCGGCCGCCAAGCGCGACGGGCGGTTTGAGATGGAGGGCTGGCGTGTCCGCAAGGATGGCAGCCGTTTCTGGGCCCACGTGGTCATCGACGCTATTCCGGACGCCGATGGCGAAATCCTGGGCTATGCGAAGATCACGCGCGACATCACCGAGCGCATGGAGGCGCAAAAGGCCCTCGAACAGGCGCGTGAAGCGCTGTTCCAGTCGCAGAAACTGGAGTCCATCGGGCAGCTCACCGGTGGTGTGGCGCACGACTTCAATAATCTGCTGATGGCGGTGCTTGGCAGCCTGGAACTGGTCAAGAAGCGGCTGCCGCCTGACCCGCAGGTCGAGCGCCTGATCGGCAACGCCATCCAAGGCGCCCAGCGCGGCGCCTCGCTGACCCAGCGCATGCTCGCCTTCGCGCGGCGCCAGGAACTCAAGCGCGAGGTGGTCGATCTGCCGGCGCTGGTCATGGGCATGGCCGACCTGCTGGAACGGTCGCTGGGACCATCGATCACCATCGACACCCGGTTCCCGTTGGGGCTCGAGCCGATCGAGACCGACCCCGGCCAGGTCGAAACCGCGCTCATCAACCTGGCTGTGAACGCGCGCGACGCCATGCCGGACGGCGGAACCATCACCATCGCCGCGCGGCGCGCCGAGGTCGCGGCCAACGAAATCGTCGGCCTGTCCGCGGGCAGCTATGTCTGCCTGTCGGTCGTCGATACCGGCGAAGGCATGGATGCGGATACGCTTGCCCGCGCCACCGAACCTTTCTTCACCACCAAGGGTGTCGGCAAGGGAACAGGGCTGGGGCTGTCGATGATCCACGGCTTGGCGTCGCAGTCGGGCGGCGCGTTGGTTTTGAAAAGTCGTCTCGGAGAAGGAACCACTGTCGAGCTTTGGCTGCCCGTCTCGCTGGTCGCCGCGACCGCGGCCCCGGTCTCCGCGCCGCTCCCGCCCAGCCTGAATACGCGGCCGCTGGTCGTCATGGCGGTCGACGACGACGATCTGGTGCTGCTGAATACCGTGGCGATGCTTGAGGAGCTGGGCCACAGCGTCCTGCAGGCCGACAGCGCCGCCGCGGCGTTGGTCCTGATGCGCGGAGCGGGCGGGGTGGACCTGCTGGTCACCGACCAGGCCATGCCCAAGATGACCGGTGCGAAACTGGCCGAGGTGGTCAGGGCGCAGTGGCCCGATCTGCCGATCATCCTGGCCAGCGGCTATGCCGACCTGCCGCGCGGGGTGGCGACCGAACTTCGCCGGCTCGCCAAGCCGTTCAGCCAGGACCAACTGGCCGAGGCGATCAATGAGGTCGCCCCGCCTGCGGACTGATGTCGGTGGGTCAGGCCCTCAGTTTCCCGCAGCGTCGATCCGTTCGCTGAAGCGCAGCCGGTTGCCGAACGGGTCCAGGAGCTGCAGCAGGCGATGGCCGTAGTCGGTCTCCTCGATGCCCGGTCGCATATAGGGATAGTCCTTGGCGCTGATCTCGCGGTGCAGCGCGTCCAGGCCCTTGGTCCCGACAAAGACGGTGGCGCCGGGGCTGGCGTCGCCATGATGTTCGCTGAGGTGCAGGGTCAGGCCTGAGCGTGCGACCTGGATGTACTGAGGGGACTTGTCGGCGCGCTGGTGGGTCCAGGCGGTCGTGAAGCCCAGGAAGCCGACATAGAACTCCATCGCCTTCTCCACCGAGAAGATGCGGATGATGGGGATGGCGCCAAAGAGCTGGATCGCCCCCGCTGAATTGGCCGGGCTCGGCCTGGCGTCGGCCTCGATCTCGGCGGACAGCACGTTCCAGTCGGCGCAGCCCAGGGCCTGGGCGATCAGCTCCAGGCTCTGGCTGTGGCTGACGGGGTGGGAAAGCTGGCCAAGAGCCTCGCGCAGGCTCTGCGCCATGGTCTTGGCGTCGCGATAGTCGCGCATGGGGTGGGTTCCTCACGGTTCGGCGAGCGGAATGTCGGCGCCTGCATTGCCGACCCGTTCGCGAAGCCGCGGGGAGTGGGATCGGTGGTCGTCCCGGCGACACGTTCACCGAACCCGAAGGCGCAAGCGGCGGGTCGTGTCCACCCAGCAGCTACGCTACCGCCTCGATGCGCGGTGTCAATCGCCGGTGGAAACGCGGCGCCGGATCACCGAGCCGTTAACCATTCGGTAAGATTAATCACTTGTTAATCTCTGCGGCTCCGGCTTTGCTCATCTGAGGATGCAGCCAGCCCGGGCGTTCCGGAATGGCGCGCAATTCGCCTCGGAGCCGCATTTCATGTTCGAGTTCGGTCGGGAGTTCAGGCGGCTGTTCAAGGCCGAAAGCTTCAAGGACGGCCTGACCGGCGGCGACGCCAGCCTGCTGGAGCTGTTGGATATCGACCTTCTGCGCGTCGAGGGCCGCGCCGCCGATGTTGCCGCCGGCCGGATCAGCGCCAAGGATCGTCCGCAACGCTATCTGGAGGCCGCCCGTGTCTGGCGCGAGGTGGCGCGGCGCACCGGCGACGTGGTCTGCCTGCGCAAGGCCGCCTCGGCCGCCGAGCAGGCCGCCGCCGGCTTCGATCGCGAGCACAGGCTGGGCGCCTGGGCCGCGGCGCGTTGCGAACAGGCCGGCATCGGCCTTCTGGGCGCCGAGCTGGTCGGCGACGACGGCCTGAGCGCCGCGGCGTCCGTCGCCCTGGAGCAGGCGCAGCCGGCGGCCGGATCGAGCATCGTCGCCGCGCTGGCCACGATGGGCCGCGCCGCCGTCGAGGCCCGCGTGCTGCGCGGCGTCGGCAACCTGAAGCAGGCTCTGGCCGTTGCGGCGCGTTTCGACACCCCCATCCAAGAGTTGGACGCGCACGGGCGCCGCCGCGCCGCTGGCCGGCTACTCGCCGCCCAGGCGCGCATCGATCGCGCCGAGTTTCTCGCCGCCTGCGGCTCGCGGCTGAAGGAGCCCATGCTGCTGCGCATGGCCATCGACGGCGCTAGGCTGGCCGCCCGCAAGCTCGATCCCGCCTACGAGCCGCTGAGCTGGGCGCGCGCCGAGACCGTGTGCTGGTCAAGCGAAGCGGCGCTGGCCGCGCTGGATATCGACATCGCCGCCATCGCCAAGGCGGTCAACGGCCTGGTCGCGGTGCTGGAAACCCTGACCCGCGATCAGAGCCCGCTGGACTGGGCCGGGGTGCAGGCGGCGCTGGCGGTGGCGCTGCAGATGCTCGGCGAAGCCACCGACAGCGACGGCGCCTTCGGCCAGGCGGCCGGGGCCTACAGCCGTGTGCTGCTCGTGCTCGACCGGTTGCCCAACCTGCCGGCGCGCGCCGAGGCCGCCTACCAGCGCGCCATCTGCCTGGCCCGCCGCGCCGAGCTGGCCGCCGACCTGAAGGGTCTGCGCCGGGCGGAAAACGAACTGCGCGCCGAACTGGCCGCCGGCAAGCCGAATGCGGATCCGGTCGGCTGGGCGGTGCGCCAGCTCAGCCTCTCCAGCCTGCACGAGGCGCGGGCCGCCATCTCCGGTCGCGACCGCGGCGACCGCCAGCGCGCGGCGCTCGGCCTGACCCTGGCCCTGGATGTGTTCAAAGAGCACGGCCTGCGCAGCCTGGCCGACGAGGCCTCGCAGGCGCTTGAGCGTTCGAAGCGGCCCTGGCCGGCGCCGGCCTCTTCAGGCGGGCGCGGCGGGAGGCTCTAGGCCGCGGCGACGTCGCCGGTCTGGCGGCGCATGCGCCAGAAGCGGACGGTGCGGCAGGCGGAGTCCCGCGGCAGGTCGGCATAGAGCTGGCCGTATTCGCGCGCCCGGCCCATGGCGTCGGCCTCTCGATCGAGCACCAGCACCGCGAAGGTCAAAAACAGCGACCGGTCGAAATCCGCCGCCTTGCAGACGATGGCCAGGGCGTCGAGGTCGCGACGTTCCAGAATGCGGCGGGCGGTGTGGAAGTCGACATCGGCCATTTCCGAAAGCGCCACCAGGAACTTGGTGGTCTCGCCATTGCGCAGGAAGGCGGCGATGGCGCCCGGGCCGATGCCGCCCTTGGCCTTGAGCGCGCGCACGGCCGCCTCGGCGGCGTCATAGTCGGCCGGAAAGGCGCCGTCGCGGGCGGCGACGCGCTTGCGTCCCACCTCGAGCGCGGCGTCGAGCGCCGCCGGGTCGATCTCGGCGTTTTTCTCCATGATCCGGTCGCGCAGCCGCGCCTCTACCACGAAATACATCTCGTTCAACAGGTCGAGCGGCAGCGACTGGCGATCGACCACCGCCTCGTGCAGGACCGGATTGGCGAAGGCGCGGTCGACCGCCGCCTCGGCTGCGGCCCGGGACAGCTCGGCGTTTTCGTTGCGCAACAGCACGTTCAAGGTGTCGTCGTCGCCGCGCTCGACGATGGCGTCGGACACCGCCTCAGGCACGCGGAACCGGCGTGAGATGGCGCGCAGGTGATCCTGGTCGCGGGTGCGGGCCACCTGCAGCAGATCCTCATCGCTGAGCGCCGGCGAGCGGGTCAGCACCGGCTCGGCGACGGCGACGGTGTCGCTGGTGAAGCGGCCGATCAGCTTTGGCGGCGGCTGGGCGGCGTCGGCCATGCGCTCGGCGAGTTCGGCGCGCACCGCCTCCTCCATTTCGCCGGCGAGCTGCGACAGCACGTCGTCGAACAGGGCGAGCTCGGAGGGCTGACGGCCGTCGGCGCCGACGAAGAACAGGTCGGTGACTTCGCGCAACAGCTCGCGGCGGCGGTCGCTGGAAGGCTCCTGAGCCAGCGCGATCAGGTCGTGAAGCTTGGTGGTGGCCATCATACTAATTACTGCTGCCGTCAGGACTGGGCGTATCCAGGGCGATCGACCTGGCCCGGTTGGCCGCGGTGTTGGCGGTGGCCGTCGAGCCGACCGTCTGCGAGCCGGGGACCGGGCGCGGACCGAGCGGCGGTGGTGGGGCGGCCAGGTCGCCGCCGCTGCTGTCGGCGAAGAACTGCGGTGACAAGGGTACGGGATCGGGATCGGGCTGCTGACCGAACTCCCGCGCGGTCGAATAGAAGTGAACCGGCACGCCTGGGCCGGTGGGGCTCCAGGGCCTGTGCGGCGGCGCAGGCGGTTCCGGCGGCGCGGGCGTCGGCGCTGGCGCTGCGGCGGCGATGGCCACCGGCGGTTTGGCAGCCGGCGGTTTCGGCTTCGGCTTGGCGGCGTGGACGAGCTGCGGACTGGGCGGCTGCGGCGTGTGGACGACGGCTGCGACCGGTGGCTTGGCCGGGATCAGCGGACGCATGTCCAGGCTGGCGCTCGCCATCGGCGGTTTGGTCGGTGGCAGGGGCGCGCGAAGGCTGGCTTGGGGCGGAACCGGCGGCGCCATCGGGGCGACCATGGGCGCGGGCGGGGTCACCCGGGCCACCGGCGGGCGCGGGGCGGGCAGCGGCGCCGGCGGTGGCGTGTAGATACTGGCCGGCGGCGGCGCGGGCATCGGCGCCGCCGGTCGGGGCGGGACCGCCGTCTCGTCGCTTGGCGCGGGTTGCTTGCCGGGCCAAGTCAGCAGCGGCCGGTCGGCGGCATAGGAGACCGGCGTCAGGCTGGCCCCGGCTTGCGGGCCGTAGCGATCCTGCGCCTGGGCCGCGCCCGCGAACAGGGCGGGCAGGGCGATCAGCGCAGTGGACATGGTGATGGCGGCGCGGCGCATGGCAAACTCAGGCGTGAGGACTTCAACCGCAAGCTTAAAGCGGTCCGCTTAACCGGCGCCTAACGCCCGCGCCACCAACGCAAAACGGCGCGTTCGCCGACCTGCATCAAGGCGTTCAGCCCCACCCCCATCAGGACCAGAACCAACAGCGCGGCAAAGGTTTTCGCCGTTTCCAGCCGGTTCGACGCCTCCATCAGCCGCCAGGCCAGGCCGCGCGAAAGGCCGGAGCGGGCGACGAACTCGGCCACAACCGCGCCGATCAGGGAAAGCCCCGCCGCCACCTTCAGTCCTTCTAGAATGAAGGGCACGGCCGAGGGCAGGCGTAGGCGAAAGAGCCGGTCCAGCGGCCTGGCGCTATAGAGGTCGAACAGTCGCTCCAGATCCGGATCGGCGGACTTCAGCCCGGTCAGCGCGCCTGAGAAGATCGGAAAAAACGCGACGATGGCGGCAAGCCCGACCACGGCGCGGCCCGGGTGGTCCAGCCCGGCCCAGATCACCGCCAGCGGCGCCACCGCCATGATCGGGGTGACCTGCAGCCCGACCGCCAGCGGCTGCACGGCGCGCTCGGCCAGCGGGTGAGTGGATATCAGCAGCGCCACCGCAAAGGCGACGGCGCTGGCCAGCACAAAGGCCAGGATCGCCATGGAGAGGGTGTTCAGCGCCGCATCGATCAGCATCGGCGCATTCCGCCAGGCGGCCACGGCGATCTCCGATGGGGCGGGCAACAGGAAGACCGGCACGTCCAGCAGGCGGCACACCGCCTCCCATATGGCCAGCAGGATGACGATCAGCGCGGCGGGCGCGAGCTGATAGGCCAGCCGGCTCATGCGGGCGCGCCTTGCATGCCGTGGGCGAGGTTGCCAGAGACGTGTTCGCAGGCTTCGCGGAAGACGGCGGTGGTGCGGAAGCCGGGCGGGCGCGGCAACGGACCGTCGATCACCGTCTCGCCGGCCAGGCGGCCCGGCCCCGGCGTCATCACCACCACCCGGCCGGCCATGTAGCAGGCCTCCTCGACATTGTGGGTGACGAAGACGATGGCCGCCCGCGACGCGGCCCACAGCACATGCACGTCTTCGCCCAGCGCCCGGCGGGTGATCTCGTCCAGGGCGGCGAACGGCTCGTCGAGCAGCAGCAGCTTGGGGTCGGTGACCATGGCGCGGGCCAGCGAGACCCGCATGGCCATGCCGCCGGACAGCTGCGCCGGTTTGGCCGCCAGGGCGCCGGCCAGTTTGACCCGCGCCAGCGCCGCGTCGGCGTGGGTGCGCGCCTCCCTGCCGTGCATGCCGGCCAGTTCCAACGGCAGGGCGACATTGGCGCGCGCGGTCGCCCAAGGCATCAGGGTGGGCGCCTGGAAGACCACGGCGGTCTCTCCCCGGGCCGAGGCGCGGTGCACGGCCCCGCGCGTGGGCGCCTCCAGCCCGGCCAGCAGGCGCATGGCGGTCGACTTGCCGCAGCCGGAGGGTCCGACCAGGGCGACGATCTCGCCGGCCGCGACGGTCAGGCTGAAGGGTCCCAGCGCCGGGCCGCGCGGATAGTCGACCTCGACGGCATCCAGTTCGGCGAGGGGTGTGCTCACTTCACCCCGGTCGGCAGGAACTGCAACGTATAGGCCTGGTGATAGTCGAGGGTCTTTGGGAAGTCGGCCGGGTCCTGGGCCGACATGGTGTCGAAGAAGGTCTTCCAGCGCGCGTCGGTCATCGCGCCGATGCCCTGGCTGGCGGCGTCCCCCGACAGCACGATACCTTTTTCCCGCATCTTGCCGCGCGCGAAGGCCAGCAGGTCCGGCGTCATTTCCGGATTGTCCTTCAGGATCAGGGCGTCGCCCGGCGCCGGGTCGCCGTAGAGATAGGATTTCCAGCCGGCCGCGGTGGCGTCGACAAAGGCCTTCACCGCCTTCGGATTCGAGGCGATCAGCTTGCCGTTGGCCAGCACCATGGCGGAGTAGCCGGGGTAACCCTCGTCGGCGAGCAGGAAGACCGCCGGCTTGGCGCCGCCGGCCTTTTCGATCGTATAGGGCTCGCTGGTCAGATAACCCTCCTCGATGACGCTCGGATTGGTCAGGAAGGCGGCCGACGAGGTGTAGGGCCGGATCTGGCCGTCATTGAAGCCGTACTTGGCCTTCAGCCACACCCAGAAGGCGGTGATCGAGGCGTCGGAGAGCAAGATCGGCCGGCCCTTCATGTCGGTGATCGAATGGATGCCCTGGTCGGGATGGGCGATCAGCACCTGCGGATCGCTCTGCATCGAGGCCATCACCGCCTTGACGCCGGTCTTCTGCTGCGCCTGGTTCAGCGCGATAAAGCTGTTGGAGCCGATGCCCAGGTCGATGGCGCCGGTGGCCAGCAACAGCGGCACGTTCACCGCCGGTCCGCCCTGGATGATGGTCACGTCCAGGCCGCGCTTCTTGTACTCGCCCGTGGCCAGGGCCTGATAGAATCCGCCCTGTTCGGCCTGGGCGCGCCAATCGGTGGCGAAACGGATCGGGGTCAGGCCGTTGGCCGCCTGGGTCGGGCTCTTGGCCGGCGAACAGGCGGCCAGCACGACGAGGGCGGCGACCGCCAAGAAACGCAAGGCTTTCAAGCTGACCCTCCCGGACGCTCCCGGCGGGACCTTAGGCGCCGCCGGCGGTTTCGCCAAGTGATCGCGACAGGCGAGCGCCTAGCTCGTGCGAATGCGCGCGATGGCCTTGACCTTCGGGTCGCGGGCGAAGTCGGCGGGAGCGATGAAGCCGAGGCCGTCCCAGGGGACCTTGATCGCGATCCGTTCGAAACACTTGGCGACATATTCCGAGCAGATGAACTCGTCCCCCGGCGCCATAAATTTCGGCATTTCCCGTTGCAGCCGGCCAAGCGTGATGCGCAGCGCGATCTTGAAGATCTCCGCCGCCGCGAACGGATCGCCGAAGCGGTCGATAGCGAAATCGGCGAACTGCTTTTCGGCGGCCGAACCACGCGCGCCGCGGCTGGTGTTGAAGTCCTCATGGCGGGCCAGAATGATCTTGCCCGGATACGGCGTCGTGCCGGTGCTGCTCTGGCGGATGAATGTCTCCAGCGGCACGGTGCGAACCCCAAGCTGCTGCACGGCTTCGAACACCATGATCCGTCTGAGCGACGGCCAGCGATAGGCGATCGCCACATGGGTCCACGGGCTTTTCGTCGCCCAGCCGATCAGGCGTGAAAACGCGTCGTTGCCGGCGCAGAGCAGCAGGTCGCCGTCGCGCACGCGCCGCGAGATGGCCCCGAGCGGTTCGGCCGGCCTGTTGAGAACGTCGTCTTCGATCGCCATGATGGAGCCGTCCCCCCGCCGCCCGGCCTTCCTAACGCACGAGCAGCCGATACGGGCAGACGTTGGTTCAATTGTCGATCAACGGCACGCCTGCCGCTTCGCACCAGTCCCTGAGCGCCTCTTCCAAAGCGCTCTGTTCGAAGGCGTACCACTTGTTCAGCATCCCCGTCCCGTGAAGCAACTGCTTGAACCGCGCATACGCACCCTTGCGGCCGAACATGTCGCGGACCTCGTTCAGTGAGCCTGGCAGTTCCGCGCGGGCAAACGCGAACGGGAGGCTTCTGCCGAGATCGAGATCCCGGCGATTCGGCGCCTCCTCATACTGGTCCGAGTCTTCGATATCGTCGGGGGCATCCTCATCTTTCACGTCCTCCGAGACCCAGAAGATCCGACCAGTCTTTCGGCAGATGTACGCGCGGCCTTCTACAAACGAGGAAGCGCTCACGAATTCGACCGCGTCCACCAGCTCGCTTAGTTTGACGGCCGCGGATCTGGGCTTCTCGGGCGCCATGGTTCCCATTCCTTGGGCGGCTGATGGCCTGTGACCCAGGGTTTGCCGATTGTTAGCATGAAGCGCTAGCCGTCGGACAACTCGGCCTCGACCGCCGCCAGCAGCGGGGTAATCGGGGACAGTGCGCCGGGAGGCCGGCGAGGAGGAGAGGGTGGAAGTCCCTTACGGT
>JBEPUW010000006.1:0-118335 GCA_041691315.1 Caulobacteraceae bacterium
TCTCGGCCTCGATGCCGAGGATCTCGGCGCAGACCACGGTGTCCTGGGCGAAGTTTTTCGGCACCCCGCCGCCGACCATGAACAGGCCGGTGGTCTTGGCGGCGATCTTGACGTCGGTCAGCTCGCGGAAGTCGGCGACCGCATCGATGCTGACGTAAGGCTGCCTGGCCTTGATCCGCTCGACCTGGTGCTTGACCAGGCCGAAGCCGGCCGAGGAGTCGGTGAAGGCGGGGCAGAAGATCACCGCCTCTTCCTCGAACGCCGTCTGGATCAGCGAGCCGGGCTTCTTGGCATGGCCGGCCGCCAGCCACTTGCCGATCTCGTGGATGAATTCGCGCGAGGAATAGGGCCGCGGCTCCAGGGCGTCGGCGATCTCATGAATCGCCCCGTCGCAGGCCTGCAGCTCTTCCTCGTCGATATAGGTGTCGTAGATGCGGTCGATATAGAGGGCCCGCAGGTCGCCATCGTCGATCTCGCCTTGCGCCTGATAGTGCTTGAAACCAAGGGCCTCGAAGAAATCCATGTCGATGATCGAGGCGCCCGTGGCCACCACCGCATCGATCATCCCGAAGCGCACCATGTCGCGATAGACGTGCATGCAGCCGCCGGCGCTGGTCGAGCCGGCCAGGGTCAGCCAGACCGAGCAGGCCTTGTCCTCGATGGCCATCGACAGGATGTCGGCGGCCCGGGCGGTGTCGCGCGAGGTGAAGCTCATCTGCCGCATGGCGTCGATCACCGGCCGCGCGTCGTAAGACGTGATGTCCACATGCTCGACCGTCTTGGAGAGCAGCTCGGCCTTGGTGTTGGGCTTGGTCATGGGCTCCGACCTTAAAAGCCGCTCCCCCTTGCGGGGAGGGGTTGGGGTGGGGGTGTTAGGGCGGACTTCGGTGGATCATCGGCTCCGATCAGCGGCCGCCGAACCCTATCTGCGCCGACGCTTCTTTCCACGGGCGCGCGACAGTTTGACGACCGTGCCCGTTTCCGGGCGCGGCGTCGGGATCGAGGCCGGGGCCAGGCCATACATGGAGGCCATGGGCGCGTCGTCGACGATGGCGGCGTCGAGGTCGCCATAGCCGTTGAAGCGGGTGGTCATGGCGACGCCATAGGCGCCCATCATGCCGATCTCGACATAGTCGCCCTCGCCGATGTCGTCGGGCAGCCAGAAGGGTCCCGGCATGTGGTCGAGGGAGTCGCAGGTCGGGCCGTAGAAGCGGAACGGCTTCAGGACGGCGTCGCTGGGCTCGCCGTCGCGGACCAGCTTGACCGGGAACGGCCATTTCGAGTGGCTGGCGTCGAACAGCGAACCGTAGGAGCCGTCGTTCAGATAGAGCGCGTCGCCCTTGCGCAACTCGACGCGGGCCAGCACCGAGGAGCATTCCGCCACCAGGGCGCGGCCAGGCTCGCACCAGAGTTCGGTGGTCTCATGCACCATCATCTCGGCGAAACCGCGATCGATGGCGTCCATGTAGAAGCCGAGGCTGGGCGGAACCATGCCGGGATAGACCGACGGAAAGCCGCCGCCGACATCGACCACGTCGGCGAAGACGCCGGCGCGGACCAGCGAGCGCGAGGCCTGGGCCATGGCCCCCTGGTAGGCGGTCGGGCGCATGCACTGGCTGCCGACATGGAAGGAGACGCCCATCAGATCCTGGGTGGCGCGCCGCGCCGACAGCAGCAGCGACGGCGCCTCGGCCGGCTCGACGCCGAACTTGCCGGCCAGCGGATAGGAGGCGCCCTCGGTCGACACCGCCAGCCGCACGATCAGGTTCAGATCCTTGGCGTTGCCAGTGGCGTCGCGGATCTTGGCCAGCTCGTCCTCGGTATCGAAGGCGAAGGTGCGGATGCCGTGATCGAAATAGGCCGCGGAGATGGCGCTGCGGTTCTTCACCGGATGCATGAAGGCCATGCGCGCGCCCGGCGCGTGCCTCGCCACCAGCTCGATCTCGGGCATGGAGGCCACGTCGAAGGCGGTGATGCCGTTCTCAGCCAGCGTCTCGATCACCCACGGCGAGGGATTCGCCTTGAGCGCATAAAAGACGTCGCCTTTGAAAGTCTTCTGGAACCAGCGCGCCGCTAGGGCCACGGCGTCCGGTCGCACGAGTGCGACAGGACGTTCCGGCGACCGCTCACGGACCAGGTCCAGGGGCGAATGGTACGTGTGCAATTCACGTAACCCCCTGCAAATTGTTAAACCCAGGCCGGCGTTAGCAGCGCTTTTTAGGACTTCGGGTCCGCCGGAGCGCGCGATGTAGGGAATGCGGGCGGCGATGTAAAGCCTTTATCGGCCAGGGGAAGTTGCGGAGCCGCCCTTGCGGCTGTCGCGAAAGTTTCGCAAGGCTGCGCCATCAGGGTGCTTTGGGCGAGCGGGCGATACCGGCGAAATGTCAGCAGACGGCGTCATCGCGGTTCACGCCGCCTCCAAGACCTTCGGCGCGCGCCGGGCGCTGGACGCCGTCAGCCTCAAGGTCGGCAAGGGCGAGATGATCGGTCTGATCGGTCCCTCGGGCGCCGGAAAGTCGACGCTTTTGCGCGCCATCAACGGCCTGGTGGTGCTCGATGCCGGCGACGGCGCGGTCGAGGCCTTCGGCGCGAGCGTGCAGCGCGCCGGCCGCATTTCCGACCGTGTGCGCCAGGTGCGTGTGCGCATCGGTATGGTGTTCCAGCAGTTCAACCTGGTCGGCCGCCTCAGCCTCTACAACAATGTCGCCCTGGGCATGCTGGGCCGGATCGACGTCTGGCGCGGCCTCTTCGGGCTGTGGCCGGCGGCGGAGAAGATCGCGGTGATGCGGGCGCTGGATCGCGTCGGGGTCGCCGACCATGCCGGCCAGCGCGCCGGTACGCTCTCGGGCGGCCAGCAGCAGCGGGCGGCAATCGCGCGGGCTTTGGTCCAGGGGGCCGAGGTCATCCTGGCCGACGAGCCGGTGGCCTCGCTGGATCCGGTGGCGGCGCGCCGGGTGATGGAGCTGCTTTGCGAACTGAACGCCAAGGACGCCATTAGCGTCGTGGTCAGCCTGCACCAGGTCGACTATGCGCTGCGCTACTGCCCGCGGGTGGTGGCGCTGAAGGCCGGCAGGATCGTCTATGACGGGCCGAACACCGGCCTCGACCACGCAAGGCTGGTCGACATCTACGGCCCCGAGATCGAGGACGCGTTCTGGGAAGGGACCCCGAAATGATCCGCCGCGCCCTGATGGCTTTCAGCCTCGTCGCCGCGCTCGCGCTCGCCGGCTGCGGCAAAGACGAGTCCAAGACCATCCGCTTTTCCTTCGAATCCGCCTCCGACCAGGGCGGTATGAGCCAGCGTTGGCAGCCGGTGCTCGACGATCTGCAAAAGCAGAGCGGCCTGAAGGTCGAGCCCTTCTTCGCCTCCAACTATACCGCCGTGATTGAGGCCATGCGCTTCAATCAGGTGCAGGTCGGCTGGTTCTCGGCGCTGCCCACCCTGGAGGCGATCCGGCGCGGCAACGGTGAGATCCTCGGGCGCATCACCGACGAGGGCGGCGCGAAAGACTATGAGTCGGTGCTGATCGTCCGCAAAGGCTCGGGCATTACCCTGGCCGACGTGCTGAAGTGCGATAAGCGGCTGAACTTCGGCATCGGCGATGCGCGCTCCACCTCCGGCACGCTGGCGCCGATGTCCTACCTGTTCATCCCGCGCAACATCGATCCGCAGGCCTGTTTCAAGCTGGTGCGTTCGGCGAGCCATCAGGCCAACCTGTTCGCCGTCGCCAACGGGGTGGTGGACGTCGCCACCAACAACTCCGTCGGCCTGCAGTTCGCGCACCGCGACGAGCCGGCGGCCGCCGACAAGATCCAGGTGATCTGGACCTCGCCGCCGTTGCCGGAATCCTCGATCGTGGTGCGCAAGGACCTCGATCCGGCGATCAAGGCCAAGCTCAGCCACTTCTTCCTGACCTACGGGACCGCAGCCGGACCTGATGGCGATCGCGAGCGGCGCAACCTCAAGGCCCTGACCTTCGGCGGCTTCGCGGCAGCCGCGCCGGACTATCTCGATCCGGTGAAACAGATGGACGCCGCCGAGACGCTCTACGACGCGAAAAAGGCCGGCGATCCGGCCAGGCTCGCGGCGGCGCAAAAGGTCTATGACGCGGTGATGGCCGACATCGCCACCCGCCAACCCGCCGGTCATTGATGAGCGCCGAGCCGGTACCAGGCATCCCGCCGCCGCCGGTAAAACCCCTGGCCCAGCGGCTGATCGACCTGGCGCTCTGGGGCGGCATCGCCATCGTGCTGATCGCCAGCATCGGCCCGGTGGAGTTGCGTCGACTGCCGCTGCTGTTCACCAACTCCGCCAATACCCAGGACTTCGGGCGCGACTTCTTCAATCCCGACCTCAGCCAGTGGCGCGTCTATGTCGCGCAGATGTGGCTGACCGTGCAGATGGCGCTCTGGGGCACGGTGCTGGCCATGCTGATCGCCATTCCACTGGGGCTTGCCGCCGCGCGCAACGTCTCGCCGGTCTGGATCCAGCAGCCCGTTCGGCGGCTGCTGGACGTGCTGCGCTCGGTGCCCGACCTGGTGATCGGCATCGCCTTCATCGTCGCCGTTGGCGTCGGACCGCTGGCCGGGGTGATGGCGCTGGCGATCAATACCGGCGGGGTACTGGGCAAGCTGTTCTCGGAGGCGGTCGAGACCGTCGCGCCTGGACCCGTCGAGGGTGTCCGCGCCACCGGCGCCACCCGCTTGCAGGAGATTGTCTGGGGTGTCCTGCCCCAGGTCGCGCCGCTGTGGACCAGCTATGGGCTCTACCGTTTCGAATCCAACGCGCGCTCGGCGACGGTGCTTGGCCTGATCGGCGCCGGCGGCATCGGTCAGCTGCTGTTCGAATCCCTGCAGGCCTTCCGTTTCAGTGAAACCGCCGCCATGGTCATCGTCATCGTCGCCGCGGTCACCCTCATCGACCTGCTCTCCCAGGTCATGCGCGGCCGCCTGATTTAACTTCGGACCCAGACGGAGACGTCTTTCGAGAGCGCTGCAGCGCGCTAAACCACCAGCATCACCTTGCCCAGATGATCGCCGCTTTCGAGCCGCGCGTGCGCCTTGGCGGCTTCGGCGAGCGGGAAGGTGGCGTCGACGATGGTCTTCAGCTTGCCCGCCTCGATCCACGGCCAGACCCTGGCCTCGATGGCGGCCGCCAGACGGGCTTTTTCGTCGGCGTTGCGGGGCCGCAGCGTCGAGCCGGTCAGCACCATGCGCTTTTGCATGATGCGGCCGAGGTTGACCTCGACATTGGCCCCGGCCTGGGCGGCGATCATCACCAGCCGGCCGCCGGTGTTGATGGCGTCGATGTCGCGGGCGATGTAGTCGCCGCCGACCATGTCGAGGATGACGTCGACCCCGCCCTCGGCCCTGGCGACGGCGGCGAAGTCGTCCGCCGAGGCGTCGATCGAGATGTCGGCGCCGAGCGCCAGCGCCTGGGCGGCCTTGTGGGCGCCGCGGCTGGTGGCGATCACCCGCGCGCCGGCAGCCTTGGCCATCTGGATGGCGGTGACCCCGATGCCGGAGGTCGCGCCATGCACCAGCAGGGTCTCGCCGGCCTTCAGCGCCCCGCCCTCGAACACGTTGGCGAAGACGGTGAAGACGGTCTCGGGCAGGCCGGCGGCCTCGACGACGCTGAAGCCCGTGGGCAGGGGCAGGGCGTGGCGCGCGTCGACGACGGCGTATTCGGCATAGCCGCCGCCGCCCAGCAGCGCGGTCACCCGATCGCCGACGCGCCAGCGCTCTGCGCCATCACCGACGGCCGCGACCTCGCCGGCCACTTCCAGGCCCATGGTGTCGGGCGCGCCGGGCGGTGGCGGATAGAAGCCCATGCGTTGGGCGATGTCCGGCCGGTTCACCCCGGCGGCGGCGACCTTGATCAGGAGCTGTCCCGCACCCGGCCTGGGCGTTGGTATCCGGACCGGCTTCAGGGCTTCGGCGAGGCCCTTGCCGCCTTCGACGGCGATTGCGGTCATCTCGTCAGGGATCATGTCTAAGCTCCAAGGCTTGCGTCGGTCCGTCGCGGAAGGTCAGATAGACGACAATCGCCGCCGAGCAACAGACAAGAGGGCCGGGCCGATGATGGAAGAACCGCCAACGCCGCGCAGACTCCGCGGTCAGTCGCTGATCGACGCCGGTCGCGAGGACCTGGAGCTCTATTCCGCCGAAGAGCTGCACGAACGCATCGAGCAGCTGCAGGCCGAGATCGAACGCGTGCGCACGCAACTTGTGAATAAGGACGCGAAACGCGCCGCGGCCGACGCCTTCTTCAAACGATAGAAACCTAGACGCGCTAGCGTGGCTGTTCGTGCGCATCTTGGCATGGGGGTTGCAGTTCCCCTGTGTCCGGACATGACGTTTCCCGGTTAGCCTGGCGAGAGGCCCAAGACATGAGCGAATGGGGTGTTCAACCCTCGCCCGAGGCGGGCCAGTGGCGGGCAGGCGTGGTCAAGGACTTCGCCCAGTCGGAGCTTTTCGACCGCACCTTCCAGGAAGGCATGGCCCTGGTCGAAGAGACCGCGGCCTATCTGGACGGGCCCGGCCGCCAGGAATCCAAAAGCCTCGATCGCCGCGCGGCGCTGGGCTACGCCAGCGAGAGCATGCGGCTGACCACCCGGCTGATGCAAGTGGCGTCCTGGCTTCTGGTGCAGCGGGCGGTGCGCGAGGGCGAGATGGACCCCTTGAAGGCCTGCGACGCCCGTTACCGCCTGGGCGGCGAGCGCGCTCTGTCCGGCGAGACGGCCGGCGACATGCCCATCGGATTGAAGACGCTGCTGGTGCGGTCGGAACGGCTCTACGAGCGCGTCCTGCACCTGGACCGGCGCATGTATCTGGATGCCGGCGAGAGCGAACAGCCGCATCCGGTGCTGTCCCAGCTCGAGAAGCTGCAGGCGGCCTTCGGCCGCTGACTGCGGCTCCTCTACTTCTTCATGAAGCCGCCGTACTTCGAATTGAAGCGCGAAACCCGGCCGCCGCGATCGAGCAGGGCCTGGTTGCCGCCGGTCCACGCCGGATGGGTCTTCGGATCGACGTCGAGGTTCAGCGTCGCGTCCGGCTTGCCGTAGGTCGAGCGGGTCCGATAACTGCTCCCATCGGTCATCACCAAGGTGATGAAGTGGTAGTCGGGATGGGTGTCTTGTTTCATCGTCTCGGGCGCGCGCTGTGATCGGAAGGGTGGGCGACTATACACGACGGCACGCCCTGAAGGCAAGGTCGTTGGCCGTACCCTACCGTCATGGCCCGACTTGTTCGGGCCACCCATGATCGCCGTCTATCCTCAGTGTTCATGGGTTCCCCGCATTCCGCCGCTTCGCGGCTCCAGCGGGGAATGACGGTTCAAACTAAGCCGCCGCTCTCAGCTTCTGCAGGATCAGCGGATGCAGTTCGGCGTTGGAGGCCAGGATGGAGTGGTTGTTCAACGGGTCGGCGCCACCGTCGGCCTCGCTGACCATGCCGCCAGCCTCGGTGACCAGCAGCGTGCCCGCCGCCACGTCCCACTTGCTCGGGCCACGCTCCCAATAGCCGTCGAAGCGGCCGGCCGCGACATAGGCCAGGTCCAGAGCCGCCGAGCCGAAACGGCGCACGCCGGAGACGCGGTTGGCGATCTGGTGCAGCTCCTTCAGGAAGGTGGCGTGGCCGGGCACGCCCATGAACGGGATGCCGGTGGCCAGCACCGTCTCGCCCAGCTCGCGCCGGGCGGCGACGCGGATGCGCTTGTCGTTCAGGAACGCGCCGCGGCCCTTCTCGGCCCAGAAGTGCTCATTGGTGATCGGGTTATAGGTGACCCCGGCGACGATCTGGCCCTCGCGCTCCAGGGCCACGGTGATGGCGAAGTGCGGGATGGCGTGCAGGAAGTTGGTGGTGCCGTCGAGCGGGTCGGCGATCCAGGTGTGGGTCTTGTCGGTGCCGGGGATCAGGCCGCGTTCCTCGCCCAGGAAGCCATAGCCGGGGCGGGCCGCGGCCAGGGCCTCGAACAGCACCTGCTCGGACTTGATATCGGCGGCGGAGACGTAGTCGGCGGGTCCCTTCTTGGAGACCTGCAGCTCGGCCACTTCGCCGAAGTCGCGGGTGAGCCCGCGCGCGGCCTTGCGCACGGCGTCGGACATCACCTTGATGAGGGCGGAAGGCGTGGTCACGCGGTCAGTCCGCGCGGCGCATGTACTCGCCCGTTTCCGTGGAAACCAGCACCCGCTCGCCGGTGCCCATATAGGGCGGGATCATGATGCGCATGCCGTTCGACGCCTTGGCGGGCTTGTAGGACGAGGACGCGGTCTGGCCCTTGACCACCCCGTCGGCCTCGACGATCTCCAAGACGACGGTGTCCGGCAGCTCGATGCCGATGGGGCGCTCTTCGTGGAACTCCACCGTGACTTCCATGCCGTCCTGCAGGAACTGGACGCGCTCCTCGCCGACGAAATCCTTGTGCAGTTCGATCTGCTCGTAGGTCTTGGAGTCCATGAACACCAGCATCTCGTCCTGGGCGTAGAGGAACTGGAATTCCTTCTGCTCCAGGGTTACCCGCTCGACAGTGTCGGAGGAACGGAAGCGCTCATTCAGCTTGCGGCCGTCGAGCAGGTTCTTCAGTTCGACCTGGGCGAAGGCGCCGCCCTTGCCGGGTTTGACGTGGGCGGTCTTCACCGCGACCCACAGGCTCTTGTCGTGCTCGATCACATTGCCGGGCTTGATGGCGTTGCCATTGATCTTCATGCGTGGTGGGTCTTTTTCGGGGCGGGTTTGAGGGCGCGGACCCTATCGAGCGCGCCTCTGGAAGGCAAGGAGGCGGCGCCTAGCGCGCGAACCTGGCGTTGAACGCCTGCACAGCTGCGGCCGGGCCGTCGGCGTAGCCCCAGACACCTGACGACACGGCCAGGAAGTCGGCGCCGGCGTCGATCAGAGGCGGGCAGTTCTCGACCGTGATGCCGCCGATGGCGACGCAAGGGGCGGTCATGATCTCCTGCCAGTCGGTGAGCAGTTCGAGATCGGGGCGATGGGTGGTGGCCTTGGTGGCGGTGTCGAAGAAGGCTCCGAAGGCGACATAGTCGGCGCCGGCTTCGGCCGCGTCCATGGCCAGGTGGCGGCTGTCGTGGCAGGTGACCCCGACCATGCGGTTCGGGCCGACGGCGGCGCGGGCTTGGGCGTAGGTCCCGTCGGACTGGCCAATGTGGACGCCGTCGCAGCCGAAGCGGGCGGCCAGATCCGGGCGGTCGTTCAGGATGACGGCGACATCGTGCGGCTGGGTGATGGCCAGGATGGCGGCGCAGGCGCCGGCGATGGCGTCCTCGCTCGCGCCCTTCAGCCGGATCTGCAGGGCCGCCACGTCGCCGGCGTCCAGGGTGCGGGCCAGGGTCTCGCGAAAGGCGGCAAGGTCGTCGATCGCCGGCGGGGTGATCAGGTAGAGCTGGCAGCGCGCCACGGTCTCTTAAGCCGCGCGCTCGAGCGCGCCTTCCCATTGGCCGAGGCTGGCCAGGCCGTTCATGCGGGCGCGATGGGCGAAGGCGGCTTGCGCCGCCGCGACGTTCCCGGGCTTGCCGGCCCAGGCGACCTGCGGCGCGTGCTGCAGCGCGCGGCCATAGGAGAAGGTCAGCGCCCAGGGCAGGCCGCCGATCCGGTTCATGGCGTCCAGGTGGGCGGTGGCCTGTTCGTCGCTCTGGCCGCCGGAGAGGAAGGCGATGCCGGGCACGGCGGCCGGCGCGCAGGCTTTCAGCACCGCGACCGTGCGCCGCGCGACCTCCTCGACCGGCGCCTGGCGCGGGCAGTCCAGGCCGGAAACGATCATGTTCGGCTTCAGGATCATGCCTTCGAGCGCCACGCGCTGGATGTTCAGTTCGGCGAACACCGTCTGCAGGACATGGCGCGTCACCCGCTCGCAGACCTCGATATCGTGGTCGCCGTCCATCAGCACTTCCGGCTCGACGATCGGGGTCAGGCCCTGGTCCTGGCAGGTCGCGGCATAGCGGGCCAGGGCGTGGGCGTTGGCGTGCACGGCGCCCCAGCTGGGCAGGTCCTTGCCGATGGCGATGACCGCCCGCCACTTGGCGAAGCGGGCGCCGCGGGCATAGGCCTTGGCGAGCAGGTCTGGCAGGCCGTCCAGGCCTTCGGTCTGGGTCTCAGCCGGAAAGCCGGCCATGGGCTTGGCGCCCTCGTCGACCTTGATCCCGGGAACCGCGCCGGCCTGCTCGATGAGTTTGACCAGCGGCGTGCCGTCGGCGGCGTCCTGATAAAGGGTCTCGCGGAACAGGATGACCCCGGAGATGTGGCTCATCGCTTCGGCCGAGCGGAACAGCAGTTCGCGATAGGCGCGCCGGTTGGGCTCTGTGTTCTCCACCACGATGGCGTCGAAGCGCTTCTGGATGGTCCCGGTGGACTCGTCCGCCGCCAGCAGCCCCTTGCCGGGCTCGACCATCTTCAAGGCGGTCGCGTTCAGGGCGGCAAGGTCCATCGTCGTAGGGGTCCGTTTTCAGGCGGCGGGTTCGAGGGTCCGCTCGAATGTTGGCGAAAGCGCGCCTGTAGCATAGCGCCTGGCCATGGCCGATGTCGGCAGAACTTTGATGCCGGCGGCGTGGCCGGCGGTTCCGAACTCCTCGAACCGTTGCTCGCAGACGGCCTGCATCGCCTCCATGGCCGGCTTCAGGTACTTGCGCGGATCGAACTCGGCCGGGTTCTGGGTCAGCACCCGGCGAATCTGGCCGGTCATGGCCAGGCGGTTGTCGGTGTCGATATTGATCTTGCGCACGCCGTTGCGGATGCCGCGCTGAATCTCCTCGACCGGCACGCCCCAGGTCTGGGGCATCTCGCCGCCGTTGGCGTTGATCACGTCCTGCAGGTCCTGCGGCACCGAGGACGAGCCGTGCATGACCAGGTGGGTGTTGGGCAGGCGGCGGTGGATCTCCTCGATCACCGACATGGCCAGCACCGCGCCGTCGGGCTTGCGGCTGAACTTGTAGGCCCCGTGCGAGGTGCCCATGGCGATGGCCAGGGCGTCGACCTCGGTGCGGCGCACGAAGTCGACGGCTTGGTCGGGGTCGGTCAGCAGCTGGTCGTGGCTGAGTACGCCCTCGGCGCCGTGGCCGTCTTCCTTCTCGCCCATGCCGCTTTCCAGCGAACCCAGCACGCCGAGCTCGCCCTCGACCGAGACCCCGGCCCAATGCGCCATCTCGGTCACCTTGCGGGTAATCTCGACATTATAGTCATAGCTGGCCGGGGTCTTGCCGTCGGCCATCAGCGAGCCGTCCATCATTACCGAGGTGAAGCCGTGCTGCATGGCGGTGGCGCAGGTGGCTTCGCAGTCGCCGTGGTCCTGGTGCATGCAGACCGGGATGTGCGGCCAGATCTCCACCAGGGCGTCGATCATCCGCGCCAGCATGATGTCGTTGGCATAGGCGCGCGCGCCGCGGCTGGCCTGGATGATCACCGGCGCGCTCACCTTGTCGGCGGCGGCCATGATGGCCAGGCCCTGTTCCATGTTGTTGATGTTGAACGCCGGCACGCCGTAGCCATGCTCGGCGGCGTGATCGAGTAGCTGTCGCAGCGTGATGCGCGCCAAATCCCAGTCCCCCGTCCTTTAAGCGCCCCTATTTCGAGGCTTGCAGCGCCGCCACCCCCGGCAGCGTCTTTCCTTCCATCCATTCAAGAAACGCGCCGCCGGCGGAGGAGACGAAGGTGAAGTCGCCGCTGACGCCGGCCGCGTTCAAGGCCGACACCGTATCACCGCCGCCGGCCACCGCCACCAGCTTGCCGGCCTTGGCCAGTTCCGCCGCGTGGTGGGCGGCGGCCAGGGTGCCCTTGTTGAACGGCGGCACCTCGAAGACGCCGAGCGGGCCGTTCCAGATCAGGGTCTTGGACGCGTCCATGGCGTGGTTCAGCCGCTCGACGGTTTCCGGGCCGGCGTCGAGGATGCGCTCGTGCTCGTCCAGTTCGCCCAGGCCGCGCACCCGCGCCGCGGCGCCGGGCTGGGCGTTCTCGCCGACGACGATGTCGATGGGCAGCAGCAGTTCGCAGTGGTTGCGACCGGCGTTGCGGACGATGCCGCGCGCATCGTCGGCCAGGTCCTTCTCGCAATAGGACGCCCCGACCTCCCAGCCCTGCGCATAGAGGAAGGTGTTGGCCATGCCGCCGCTGATGGCCAGCTTGTCCAGCTTGCTGACCAGGTGGTTGAGCAGCTCGATCTTGGTCGAGACCTTGGAGCCGCCGACAATGCCCAGCACCGGCCGCTGCGGGTGGCCGAGGGCTGAGTCCAGCGCCGCCAGCTCGCGGCGCATATCCTCGCCGGCATAGGCCGGCAGCAGGTGCGCGATGGCTTCGATCGACGCGTGGGCCCGGTGCGAGGCGGAAAAGGCGTCGTTGACGTAGATATCGCCCAGCACCGCCAGCTTCTTGGCGAAGCCCTCGTCATTGGCTTCCTCGCCGGCGTGATAGCGCAGGTTTTCAAGCAGCAGAACGCCGCCGGGCTTGAGGAAGCCCACCGCGCGCTCGGCCACCTCGCCGATGCAGTCGTCGGCGAAGGCGACCTCGGTCCCGATCAGGTCCGACAACGGCTCGACCACCGGCTTCAGGCTCATCGAGGGCACGCGCTTGCCCTTCGGCCGGTCGAAATGGCTGATCAGGATGATCTTGGCCCCGGCCTTGCGTAAGAGGGCGATGGTCGGGACGGCCACGCGCAGGCGGGTGTCGTCGGTGATCTTGCCGTCCTGCATCGGGACGTTGAAGTCCTCGCGGACCAGGACGCGTTTGCCGCGCAGATCGACCTGGTCGAGGGTGCGGAAGCTCATCTAGCCGAGCTTGCCCATGGCCAGGGCGACATCGGCCATGCGGGTCGAGAAGCCCCACTCGTTGTCGTACCACGCCAGCACCCGCGCCAGCCCGCCGTCGATCACCTGGGTCTGCGGCAGGGCGACGGTGGCCGAGGCGGCGACGTGGTTCAGGTCGATGGAGACCAAGGGCTCCTTGGTCACCGCCAGCACGCCGCGCAGCGGCAGTTCGCCCGCCGCCTTTTCGAAGGCCTCGTTGATCTCTTCCTTGGTCACTGACCGGCCGGGCGTGAAAACCAGGTCGACCATGGAGACATTGGCCGTTGGCACGCGCACCGCCGAGCCGTCCAGCTTGCCGACCAGTTCGGGGATGACCAGGCCGATGGCCTTGGCCGCGCCGGTCGAGGTCGGGATCATCGACAGCCCCGCCGCACGCGCCCGATAGAGGTCGTGGTGCAGGGTGTCCTGGGTCTTCTGGTCGCCGGTGTAGGCGTGGATGGTGGTCATGTAGCCGCGCTCGATGCCGAAGTTGTCCACCAGCACCTTGGCGGTCGCGGCCAGGCAGTTGGTGGTGCAGGAGCCGTTGGAGACGACGTAGTCTTCGGCGGTCAGGTCGGCGTGATTGACCCCGAACACAACGGTCCGATCGGCTTTGTCGCAGGGCGCCGAAACCAGCACACGCCGGGCGCCGGCGGCCAGGTGGGCCTTGGCTTCGTCGCGGGTGGTGAAGAAGCCGGTGCATTCCAGCGCGATGTCGACGCCGAGGTCCTTGTGCGGCAGCTCGGCCGGGTCGCGGACGGCGGTGACCTTGATCTTGCCGAGCCCGACATCGATCGTGTCGCCGTCGACGGTCACGATGCCTGGGAAACGGCCGTGCACGCTGTCGTAGCGCAGCAGATGCGCATTGGTCTCGACCGGGCCGAGGTCGTTGATCGCCACCACCTCGATGTCGCGGCGGGCGTACTCGACGATGGAGCGCAGGACCAGCCGGCCGATGCGGCCGAAGCCGTTGATGGCGACGCGGACGGTCATGCGCGAGGTCTCCTGGAATTCAAGCTAAGGCGGGCGGTTTTGCGGCTGGGGGGCGGCAAGTCAACCCCGCGGGGGCCGTTGTCGCTCCCGGAAGGCCGCGGAATTCACAAAAGCTTCACGCGCGCAGCTTGGCCCTGGCTTCGGCCGCGACCGCCTCGGCGGTGATCCCGAACTCGCGATAGAGCCGCTCGGCGGGCGCGCTGGCGCCGAAGCCGGTCATGCCGATGAAGGCGCCGTCTTCGCCGATGAAGCGCTCCCAGCCCTGGCGAACGCCGGCCTCGACCGCCAGCCGCACAGGCGAGCCGCCGATAGTCTCCAGCCGGTAACTGAGCGGCTGGGATTCAAACAGTTCCCAGCAGGGGGTAGAGACCACCCGGGTTCCAACGCCCTCGCCTTGCAGTTCATCGCGCGCGGCCATGGCGATCGCCACTTCGGTTCCCGACGCGAAGATCGTCACCCTGGCCTCGCCCTCGGCGGCGGCCAGCTCATAGGCGCCGTGGGCCGAGAGGTTGCGGTCGGCGGCGGTGGTCCGCACCGGCGGGGTCTTCTGCCGCGACAGCGCCATCAGCGATGGGGTCTCGCGATGCTCCAGCGCCGCCTGCCAGCACTCGGCGGTCTCGACGCCGTCGGCGGGCCGGAAGACCATCAGGTTCGGCATGGCGCGCAGAGCCGCCAGGTGCTCGACCGGCTGGTGGGTCGGGCCGTCCTCGCCGACGCCGATGGAGTCGTGGGTCATCACATGGATGACGCGGACGCCCATCAGCGCCCCGATGCGGATGGCGGCGCGGCTATAGTCGGCGAAGCAGAGGAAGGTGCCGGAATAGGGGATGACGCCGCCATGCACCGCCATGCCGTTCATGGCCGCGGCCATGCCGTGCTCGCGGATCCCGTAGTGCACGAAGCGGCCGGCATAGTCGGGCTGGTCGAACATCGCCATGCCCTTGACGATGGTGTTGTTGGAGCCGGTCAGGTCGGCCGAGCCGCCGATCATTTCGGGGATGGCGGGGATCAGCGCCTCCAGCGCCGCACCCGACGAACTTCGAGTTGCATTTGCGGTTGGGGCCCCGACCAGCTTGTCGATATGGCTGGCCAGGCCCACGAAGGCGTCCTTGGGCAGTTCGCCGCGCATGGCGCGCTCGAATTCGGCGTGCGCCGGATCGGCCCTCAGCCGCGCTTCCCAAGCCTTGCGCGGTCGCGCGCCGCGGCGGCCGGCGGCGCGCCAGGGCTTGGCGATCTCGTCGGGGATGACGAACGGCGCCCAGGACCATTCCATGGCCTGGCGGGCGTCGGCGATCTCTTTGTCGAACAAGGAATAGCCGTGGCCGTGCGGGTCGCCTTCCTTGGGGCCGGCGCCTCTGTCGATGAGGGTCTTGCACGCGATCATGCTCGGGCGGCTCTGCTTGGTCGCCCAGCTCAGGGCGCGTCGGATCTGGCCGACGTCGTGGCCGTCGATCGCCTTCACCGCCCAGCCGGCCGCCTTGAAGCGCGCGACCTGATCGCCGGTCTCCGAAATGGTCGCCGCGCCGTCGATGGTGACGTCGTTGTTGTCGAACAGCACGGCCAGCTTGTTGAGACGCAGCCGCCCGGCCAGGTGGATCGCCTCGTGGCTGATCCCCTCCATCAGGCAGCCGTCGCCGGCGATCACCCAGGTGCGATGGTCGACCAGCTTGTCGCCGAAACGCGCCGCCAGATGCCGCTCGGCCATGGCCATGCCGACCGCCGTAGCGATGCCCTGGCCGAGGGGACCTGTGGTGGTCTCGACGCCGGGGGTGTGGCCGTATTCAGGGTGGCCCGGGCTTTTGGAGCCCCATTGGCGGAAGTTCTCGATCTCGGCCATCGTCATGACCTTGAAGCCGGTCAGGTGCAGCAGGCTGTAGAGCAGCATCGAGCCGTGGCCTGCGGACAGCACGAAGCGGTCGCGGTCGGCCCACAGCGGCTGCGCCGCATCGTACTTCAGGAACCGGGTCCAGAGCTGGGTCGCCACGTCGGCCATGCCCAGCGGCATGCCCTGGTGGCCGGACTTGGCCTTGTTGACCGCATCCATGGTCAGTACACGGATGGCGTCGGCCATGGATTTCGCGTTAGCGGACATGCTCAGGGCTTCCGATTCGGCTTGAGCTTTCAGGCGTTTCGGCGGCTTTGCACTTCACGGCCCTGGGGGTCAAGCAAGCCCAAGCTTTCGGTGCGCACGCTGAGAGGCTTATAGTCGCGTTAACGGTTGCGACAGAGGGCGGTGAGTCGCCATGACGGACGAAACCCAACATCCCTTAAGCCTCGACGAGGCGGCGCGTCGGCTTGACCAGGCCCTGTCGCGGCTGGAGGTGCGGATGAGCGCCCTGGCAGGCGAGGCGGAATCGTCGACCGGTGGCCTGTTCGACCAGGACCGCGCCCATCTGGCCGCCGAACTCGACGCCTCCCGCGCCCGCGAGCGCCAACTGGAAGAGGCCAGCGCCGCGGCGTCCCGCGCGCTTGGCCACGCCATCGCCGGCGTTCGCGCCGCCCTCGGAGACTGATCCATGGCCCAGGTGACCATCCAGGTGAACGACCGGCCCTATATCGTCGGCTGCGAGGACGGGCAGGAACAACACCTGGTCGAACTCTCGCAACATTTCGACCGGCATGTCCGCCAGGTCGGCCAGGAGGTCGGACAGCTCGGCGAATCGCGGCTCTTCCTGATGGGCGCGCTTTTGCTGGCCGACGAACTGGCCGACGCCCGCGCCCGCCTGGCCCAGGCCCAGGGCGAAGCCGTCCGCGCCCAGTCCGAGGCCCAGCGCCTCGAGGCCCGCGCCGCCGTCGTGCTCGATGCCGCCACCCGCAAGGTCGAAGCCCTGGCGACGCTCGCCGGCTAGATGGACCGCAACGAGCGCGCCCGGCGCAGGGCGAGGTTCGGTCGTCCCTGGCAGGCTATCGAGCGGGACAGATCGCTCGCCCACGGGCTCGAACTCGAGGACGAAGCCGAGCGGGAGGAGGCCGCGCACGAGCCCAGGCCGCGCCGGCGCGCCACCGGTCGCTTCGTGGCGATATTCACCATCGCGGTCTTTGTCGTTTCCACCCTCGGCCTGGCAGCCATGCTGGCGGACCGGTTCCAGGCCCAGGCCTTCATGCGCGACCACGGCGTTGTCACGCAGGCGGTCATCACCGACAAGACCCACACCCAGTGGACGCCGAAACTGCGCGCAACCTATGGACTCGACTTTCGGTTCTGGCTCCCGTCCCCGGCTGGTCGCACGGCCGGATCGGGCATTGATGGCTTCGGGGCCGTGTCGTGGGATCAGTTCGCGGCGGTCAGCGTGGGTCAGACCGTGACCATCCGCTACAACCCGCAGAGGCTGTCGCAGTCTGTGATCTATTTCGCCCCTTAGCGACCTGCTGCTGTTCGGCCTCTGGCTCGTCCTGTTCGGCGGCCTCTGCGCCGTGATCGTCGGCCTGGCCTGGCCGGAGCGGCCGGCCCGCGCTGACCGGGTCCCCCAACCCTGGGCCTATCGTTAGAGCGCTAATCGATGACCACCACGTCTGCATCCGGCGCCGCGGCGAACAGCCGTTCAAGCTCGGCCGGCCGGCGCGACCGCGCCAGGGCCTGGTTGATGTAGCCCTTGTCGGTGAGTTCGCCGCTTAGTGGATCGGGCGAGCCGGGCAGGATCAAGGCGCGCGCGACCTTGCCGCCGCCGCCCTTTGCGGAAGCGGCCATCCGGCGCAGACCGGCTTCGATCTCCGACTTGAGACCGTCCGCGCCGAGCCGCTGGCGCGCCGCCGGATCGACGAACAGCATCAGGCCGACGCCATCTCGTCCCTCGCCGCAGACCACTGCGTCGATGGCCGCCCCGCCGATCGCCGACAGCGCGGTGAGCCGCAGCGCGCCAGCGGTCACGAAGACCCCGGTCGACAGCTTGAAGTTCTCCACCAGCCGCCCGTCGAAGGCCAGGCCCAGCGCCGGCCGCTGGGGATCGACCATCCGCGCCGCGTCGCCCAGGCGGTAATAGCCCTCCTCGTCACGAGAGCCCGTTGTCCCGGCCGGGTCCTGGCCCTCGGACCGGCGCGCGTCATGGTAGCCGGGGGAGATCTGCGGCCCGACCACCCGCACCTCGAACTTGCCGTCCTGGGGCGCGAGCTTCAGCGTCGTGCCCGGGACCGGCATGCCGATCAGCCCGGTCTTCAGGTTCTTCCAGTGCACGTTGCTGATCGTCGGACCGGTCTCGGTCGCGCCATAGCCGGAACCGATGCTGATCTGTTCGCCGACGGTGCGCAGCGCCACCGCATTGAGCCGATCGGCGACGCTCTGGGCCAGGCCGGCGCCACCGTATTGCAGCACCCGCACACGATCGAAGAAGGTGCGCGCCAGTGCGTCGTCGCGCTCGAGTTCGCCGGCCAGCAGGCCCCAGCCCGCCGGCACCATGTTGCAGTAGGTCGTGCTGATTTCGCGCAGGTTGCGCACGGTCTCGCCGAACCGACCGGCGACCGGCTGGCCCGCGTCGATATAGAGGCCGCCGCCGCGATGCAGCGTGCCTTGCAGGATGGAATTGGCCCCAAGGCTGTGGCTCCAGGGCGCGCTGTGCACCAGGACCGGCGGCTCGGTATCGTCGAAACAGGCGGCGATCTGGGCGCTGTTGCAGGCGATATTGCTATGGGTGCAGATCGTGGATTTCGGCCGCCCGGTCGAGCCGGAAGTCAGCATCAGCTTCGCCGCGTCGTCGGGCGTCGCCTGGTCGGCCAGCGGCTGGCCGTCGCGCAGCAGGGTCTCCAGCCGATGATCGCCGGGCCTGGCGTTGGTCTCAGCGATCAGCGGCAGGCCTTGCAGGAAGGGCCAGTCCAGCGCGTCGGCGAACGCCGCGGCGTCGTCGACGAAGACGCAGGCCGGTCCGATCAGGCCAACGGCATGCGCCAGCAGGGCCGGATCGGCGCCCTTCAGCCCGTATTGCGCCGACACCGGTGCGGCCGGCGCGCCCAGCCGCATCGCGGCGAAGGTGACCAAGGCCTGGGCGATCCCGTTGCGCGCCAGGATCAGCACCGGCTTGCCAGGTCCGAGCCCAAGGCCAGCGAACGCGCCGGCCAGCGCCGCGACGGCCTCACGACCCTCGCTGAAGCTCAGGCGCCGCCAACCTTCGCCGGATCGCTCCGCAAGCCATAGCCGCTCCGGCGCCTGAACCGCCCAGTGGTCGAGCGGCGCGTTGGTCGTGGAGAAGGCGGTCGAGAAGGGCGCGGCGTTTCCGATGACGATCGCGCCGTCGAGGCGATGGTCGATCGTGTAGCGCGGCTGGGCGTAGCGGGGGTCGCGAATGGGCGGCGGCTGATTCATCGTGCCCTCGTAGCGCGGATTTGCCCGGAACTCGATGCAACGCGCCGCGGCGTCGTCAGCGCTTGAGCCCGAGCCCGCGACCCCCTACCTTACGAGGTGGCGGGTCTGCTGCGGCTCGCGTCGAAGGCATCACATCCCGGGGACCTTAAATTCTCTCTACGGGAGCTGTCCCTGGCCGGGATCGTGGTCCCGGGCACACGGTTCCCACCTGGTAAACCAGGTCCGAGCGGATTGAACCGCCCTCACGGCTTTCGCGGCGCCGCCACCCTTTCCCGCCATTCGGCGTGAAAAGGCGTATATCGGGGTCCTAACAAGGACTTCCCTATGCGCTTCGCCTTTTTCGGCGACATCGTCGGCCGCTCGGGCCGCGAGGGTCTGGCCGAACATCTGCCCTATCTGCGCCGCCAGCTCGGGCTGGAGTTCGTGGTGGTCAACGCCGAGAACGCCGCCGCCGGCTTCGGGATCACCGAGAACACCGCCCGTGAGCTGTTCGCCGCCGGCGCCGACTGCCTGACCCTCGGCAACCACTCCTGGGACCAGAAGGAAGCGCTGACCTACATAGTGCGCGAGCCGCGCATGATCCGGCCGCTGAACTATCCGGCCCTGTCCGACGCCCCCGGCCGCGGCGCGCAGATGTTCGACACCGAGCGCGGCAAGCGCGTCCTGGTGATCAACCTGCTCGGGCGGGTGAACATGGATTCGCTGGACGACCCCTTCGCGGCGGTCGATCGCGAACTGAACGCCTGTCCGTTGGGCCAGGCCGTCGATGCGGTGATCGTCGACATGCATGCCGAGGCCACCTCGGAAAAGATGGCCATGGGGCATTTCTGCGACGGCCGCGCCAGCCTGGTGGTCGGCACGCACACCCATGTGCCGACGGCCGACTGCCAGATCCTCAACCATGGCACCGCCTACCAGACCGATGCCGGCGCCTGCGCCGACTATGACAGCGTCATCGGCAACCAGAAGGAGGAACCGTTGCGGCGTTTCACCACCCGCATCTCCGGCGGCCGCTACCAGCCGGCGGAGGGACCGGCCACAGTCTGTGGCGTCTATGTCGAGACCGACGACGCCACCGGCCTCGCCCGCCGCGTCGAACCCATCCGCATCGGCGGCCGCCTCAGCGAAACCGTGCCCAACGTTTCCGAGACTGTCACGGCCTAGCCTGCTCATCCCGCGAATGCGGGTTCTCTTACCCGATCGCGATGGCTCGGCAGTGCCGGAAGGATTTGACACAAAGCACACCAAGCACACCAAGAAGAGCAAGGGTCAGCGCTGACCCTTGGTGTCCTTTGTGTACTTGGTGTCAAAAAGATGAGTTCTCGCTCACGCGGGAATAAGTGGATTGGATACTGGGGTCCGGGGCGCGTCTAGTCCTCCAACACCTTTAGGCGGCGGACGGTGAGTTCGTCGATTTCGACGTCGCCCAGGCGGACGCGGCCGATGCCGAGGCGGCCGATCCTGAGGGCGCCGATGGCCATGGCGCCGATGGCGACCGCGCCGAGGGCGAGCGCGCCCAAGGCAAGGGCGCCGACCACCGCGCTGCCGGTAGCCGCGCTACCGGTCGCGACGCTGACGCGGGGCTCGACCAGCGGCCGGTCGTTCGGCTGCCAGCGGACGATCTCCTCGGGCAGCGTCTCGGGGTCTTCGACCGTGGTCATGGGCTTGGCGCTCCTTGAACGTCGACCAACAACAGCTTGGCCGAAGGCGAGGTTCCGATGGGTGACGGACGCCGCAAGCCAGTCTACATCGCCGCGGATGATTTATCTCGTCCGCCACGGCCAGACCGAGTTCAACCGCATCGGCCGCCTGCAAGGCCATGTCGATTCACCGCTGATGCCGCTGGGCGTCGATCAGGCGCGGCGGGTCGGCGCGCTGCTGAAGACGCTGATCGACGACCCCGCCGCCTGGCTCATCGAGGCGAGTTCGCTCGGCCGCGCCGCGCATACGGCCAGGCTGATCGCCGATGAGCTCGGCGCCCGGGACGTCGTGCTCGAGGACCGGCTGCGCGAGGTCAGCATGGGCTCCTGGGACGGCCTGACCATCGAGGAGATCGCCGCCATCGCGCCGGAGACGGTGGCGGCGGCCCCGCGCTCGTCGCTGTTCTTCCACTCGCCCGACGGCGAGACCTATGCCGCCATGTGCGCGCGCCTACGCTCGTGGCTGGACGAGGCGATTGCCGACGGCCGCTCGCGTATCGTCGTCTCCCACGGCGTGTCGGGGCGGGTGCTGCGCGCCCTCTACGCCGATCTGGACTGGGAGGAGGCGGTGCTGATGGCATCTCCCCAGGACGCCGTCTTCCGCCTTGAGCAGGGCCGCATCGAGCGGATCGACTGTGCGCCCGCGGCTCTGGCGCCGGCGGAGGTGGAGCGGTAGGACTCAAACCCATGGCCGGTCACTCAAAATTCAAGAACATCCAGTTCCGCAAGGGCGCCCAGGACAAGAAGCGCTCGAAGATCTTCTCCAAGCTGTCGCGCGACATCACGCTGGCGGCGAAACAGGGGATTCCCGACCCCACCGCCAATGCGCGCCTGCGGTTGGCCATCGCCACGGCGCGTCAGGGATCCATGCCCAAGGACAATATCGACCGGGCGATCAAGAAGGCCATGGGCGGCGAGACCGACTCGTTCGAGGACATCCGCTACGAGGGCTTCGGCCCGGGCGGCGTCGGCCTGATCGTCGAGGTGCTGACCGATAACAGGAACCGCGCGGCGGCGTCGGTGCGCACCATCTTCGGCAAGAACGGCGGCAATATGGGCGAGAGCGGCTCGGTCGCCTTCATGTTCGACCGGGTGGGCGAGATCGTCTATCCGGCCCAGGCCGGTAGCGAGGACAAGGTCATGGAGGCGGCCATTGAGGCCGGCGCCGAGGACGTCGAGAGCGACGACGACGGCCATCTGATCACCACCCTGTTCGAAGATCTGTCGACCGTCGCCGAGGCGCTGGAAGCCCGCCTCGGCGCGCCCAAATCCACCGGCGTCGTCTGGCGGCCGAAGAGCGAGGTGCCGGTGACCAGCGCCGAGGCGGCGACGATCATGAAGCTGATCGACGCGCTCGACGACGACGACGATGTGCAGAACGTCTATCTGAACGCCGAATTCAGCGACGAAGACTTGGCCAAACACGCCGGATAGGGACGGCCGGATGAGCGATCCGTACGATCTGCGGCGCTTCGTCGAGGCCCAGCGGACCAGCTATGAAGCGGCGCTGAGCGAACTGCGCAGCGGCCGGAAAGCCAGCCACTGGATGTGGTATATCTTCCCGCAGATCGCCGGCCTGGGCATGAGCGCCATGTCGCAGCACTATTCGATCTCATGTCTCGACGAGGCGCGCGCCTATCTCGACCATCCGGTGCTTGGGCCCAGGCTGGTCGAATGCACGCGGGCGGTGAGCGCGGTGGAAGGGCGGACCGCCTATGAGTTCCTTGGATCGCCCGACGACATGAAGTTCCACTCCTGCCTGACGCTGTTCGCCGCCGCGGCCCCCGACAACCCGGTCTTCGCCGAGGCGCTGGCCGGCTATTTCGGCGGCGAACCCGATCCGCTGACCCTGGAAAAGCTGGGCGCCTGAGGGCGTCTAGACGAAGGTGTTCTCCGGCGGCGAGATCGGATGCGGCCGCTGCGCTAGCCGCCATCCGAACACCACCATCACACCCCGATCGTCGCCGGCACGCCGAAGACGGCGAACATGAAGGCCATGGTGATCAGGACCAGCGCCCAGGTCCCCTGGCCGTGATTGTCCATCCCGGTCACCACCGCGGCCCCGCAGACGATCACGATGGTCAGGACGCACACCACTGCGACAACGGCGCCGACGGCGATCAGGCAAACCCCGGCGATCCGCCGCCCGAGGTGGCTTTGCGTGTCGGTGATCCCAGATGGCGACATAGACCGCGAGCCCCCGCGCATGGTCGATGGCCGAGGTTAGACGGCGCTGGTACCGAGGGATAGGCTAAGCCGTGCCGATGTCCGCGCCCGCCGCAACGATCGAAGCGACCGTCAAGGGGATCGAACTTCGGCTCGAGACGGCGCCGGGCCTGTTTTCCCCACGCGCTGTCGATGCGGGCACGTTGGCCATGCTGTCGCAGGTGGCGTTCGCGCCGGAAGACAAGGTGCTCGACCTCGGCTGCGGCTATGGCGTGGTCGGCCTGGTGGCGGCGAGGCTCGGGCGGCCGGACAGGGTCTGGCTGGTGGACAAGGACCCATCGGCGGTCGCGCTGGCGCGGGCCAATCTGGCGGCCAATGACGCCGCGGCCGCCACGGTGGTGTTGAGCGACGGCTTCCGGTCGTTCTTCGAGACCGGGTTCGACAAGATCCTCTGCAACCCGCCCTACCAGGCCGATTTCGCGGTGCCGAAGCACTTCATCGAAAAGGGGTTCAACCGGCTTGTGGTCGGCGGAACCCTCTACATGGTGACCAAGCGCGAGCTCTGGTACCGCAACAAGATCACCAGCGTCTTCGGCGGCGTGAAGGTCGCGCAAGTCGACGGCTACTTCGTCTTCGAGGCGACCCGCCGGACGCTCCAGTACGCCCGGCGGGTTCCGCCGCGACGGCTTTCGCGAGACGGCTGACCTGAGGATCGCGGGGAGGCAGGCCCGGCGCGGTGTCGCGGCCTGGCCCGAGCCTTGGCCTTGTGGGCGTGGTTAGCGAGCCGTTAACCTTTAGGCGGCTTCCCCTGGGCGGCGCATGGCGCGATGGTCGGGAACACATGACGAACGCGATTCGCATTCTTGGCCTCGACCCCGGACTGCGGCGCACCGGCTGGGGCGTCATCGTCATCGAGGGCGCGCGCCTGTCCCACGTCGCCCACGGCGTCATCGCGCCCAAGGACACGCTCAGCCTTTCCGAGCGGCTGCTTTTCCTGTTCGAGGGCGTGTGCGCCATCGTGGCGGCGCATGCGCCGGACGAAGCGGCGATCGAGGAGACCTTCGTCACCGCCAACGGCTCCTCGACGCTCAAGCTCGGTCACGCCCGCGCCGCTGCCATGATCGCCCCGGCCCGCGCCGGGCTGCTGGTGGCGGAGTATTCCGCCAAGTCTGTGAAAAAAGCGGTGGTCGGCACCGGCGGGGCCGACAAGACCCAGGTCGCCTTCATGATCGCGCGGCTGTTGCCGACCGCCGGCGATCCGACCGCCGACGCCGCAGATGCGCTGGCCGTCGCCATCGCCCATGCCCATGCCCGGCGTGCGCGCGCGTTCGGGACCGCAGCATGATCGGCCGGCTGCGCGGTCTGGTCGCCGAGGTCGGGGAAGAGGACGCGCTCATCGACGTCGGCGGCGTGGGCTACGTGGTCCGCTGCGGCTCGCGCACCCTGGACCGACTGCCGGCGCCCGGCGACGAGGCCCTGTTGCACGTCGAGACCCAGTGGAGCGAGGCGACCGGCATCCGGCTCTACGGCTTCCTGGCCCGCGACGAGCGTCGCGCCTTCGTGGCCTTGCAGAATATCCAGGGCGTCGGGCCGAAGGCGGCGCTTGGCGTGCTCGACGTGCTGTCGCCGGCCGAGTTGGCGCAAGCGGTGGCGCGCGACGACAAGGCCCAGGTCGGCCGCGCCCAAGGGGTGGGGCCGAAACTTGCCCAGCGCATCGTCACAGAACTTAAGGACAAGCCGATCAGCGACGGCGTGGTCCAGGCCTTCCACGGCAACGCCGCCAGCCCGCATGTCCCGACCGTGGCGGGCGAGGCGGTGGCGGCCCTGCTCGGCCTGCAGATCGCCGAGGTCACGGCGCGGCGCGCGGTCGATGCGGCTCTCCTGCGGCTGGGTGAAGACGCCGCCATACCGGCGGTGATCAAGGCGGCCTTGCAGGAAATCGGTAGATGAGTCGGCTCGTCTCAGGCGAGGCCGAGGCTTTCGAGCCGCCCGATCGGGCGCTCCGGCCGCAGACCCTGGCCGAGTTCGTCGGCCAGGAGCAGACCAAGGCCAATCTGGCCATCTTCATCGAGGCGGCGCGCGGGCGCGGCGAGGCGCTGGACCACGTGCTGCTGTTCGGGCCGCCGGGGCTCGGCAAGACCACCCTGGCCCAGATCATCGCCCGCGAACTGGGGGTGAATTTTCGCGCCACTTCCGGCCCGGTGCTGGCCAAGGCCGGCGACCTGGCCGCCATCCTGACCAATCTGGAGCCGAACGACGTCCTTTTCATCGACGAGGTGCATCGCCTCGCCGCCAACGTGGAGGAAATCCTCTATCCGGCCATGGAGGACCATGTGCTGGACCTGGTCATCGGCGAAGGGCCATCGGCGCGCTCGGTGCGCATCGATCTTTCGCCCTTTACCCTGGTCGCGGCCACCACGCGGGCCGGCCTGCTGGCGACGCCGCTGCGCGACCGCTTCGGCATCCCGCTCAGGCTGGAATTCTATACCCCCGAAGAGCTGAAGCGCGTCCTGACCCAGGCGGCGCGCAAGCTGGGCGTGGCGCTCACCGAGGATGGGGCCGCCGAAATCGCCGCCCGGGCGCGGGGCACGCCCCGGGTGGCGGGCAGGCTGCTCCGCCGCGTGCGCGACTTCGCCGGCGCCGAAGGGGCGGCCAAGATCGACCGCGCCTGCGCCGCCCGGGCGCTGGCGAGGCTGGAGGTGGACGAAGCGGGGCTGGACAGCCTCGACCGGCGCTATCTGAACGCCCTGATCGAGAACTATGGCGGCGGCCCGGCCGGGGTCGAGACCCTGGCCTACGCCATCGCCGAGGCGCGCGACGCGGTCGAGGACGTCGTCGAGCCCTTTCTCCTGCAACAGGGCTTCATCCAGCGCACCCCGCGCGGCCGCATGGCCTGCGGCAAGGCCTATCTGCACCTCGGCCTGACCGCTCCCGCCCGCGCCGCCGCCATCCAGCCCGGCCTGTTCGAGGACGAACCGTGATGAGGGACCGCGCGCCGCTCCTCTCAATCGTCATCGCCCGACTTGTTCGGGCGACCCATGGACACGGCGCTTTCCGGAGAGGATCGTGTTCATGGGTGGCCCGGATAAACCGGGCCATGACGGGTGGGGTTGCGGCCGCATGACCGCTCACCTCCCCACCGCCGGCGTCTTCGAGGGGCGGGAGCACGTGTTGCCGGTGCGGGTCTATTACGAGGACACCGATCTGACCGGCGTGGTCTATCACGCCAACTATGTGCGCTATTTCGAGCGCGGCCGGTCGGATTTCCTCAGGCTGGCCGGGGTCAGCCACGCCAGCCTGCTCGAGCTGGACGACCCGGCGGCCTTCGCGGTGACCAGGATCTCCATCGAGTTTCGCTCAGCCGCGCGCATCGACGATGCGTTGGAGGTGCGCACCCTGTTCGAGAGCACGCGCGGGGTCAGGCTCAACATTGCCCAGCGCATCCTGCGCGACGACGCCCTGGTCGCCACCGCGGCGGTCGAGGTGGTCTGCATCGATGGCAAAGGCCGTGCGCGCCGGCCGCCGAGGCAAGTGATCGACGCGGTCAGGCCCTGGTTTTCGGCCCCCGCGCCATAGTTTCACCACCCTGGCTCGCCTACTGAGCGAGCCTCTAGAATCGGAGCCCGAGACCCCTCGCATGGACGCCCACAGCGCGCTCACCCCCGAGAGTTTTTCCATCCTCGCCACCTTCCTGCGCGCCGACTGGGTCGTAAAGCTGGTGCTGGTCGGCCTGCTGCTCGCCTCGCTCTGGTCGTGGACGGTGATCATCGACAAGCTGGTGCGCTTCACGGCGCTGAACCGCGAGGCCGACGCCTTCGAGCGCGAGGTCGCGTCCGGCCGGCCGCTGGAAGAGGTCGCGGCCGAAGCCGGCGCCGATCCCCGCCACGCCCTGCCGCGCATGCTGCAGGCGGCGCTGCGCGACTGGCGCGAGGACAAGGGCAAGGGCGGCGATACGGCCACGGCGCTGCTGTTGCAGCGCATCGACCGGGCGCTGGACTCGATCATCGCCCGCGAAAGCGCGCGGGTGGAGGATGGGCTGGGCTCGCTGGCCATCGTCGCCACCTCATCTCCCTTTATAGGCCTGTTCGGTACGGTCTGGGGCATCATGCATGCCTTCCAGGCGATCGCGGTGGAGAAGAACACCAACCTGGCGGTGGTCGCGCCGTCGATCGCCGAGGCTCTGTTCGCCACCGCCGTCGGCCTGGCCGCCGCCATCCCGGCCTATATCGCCTACAACAAGTTCTCCACCGACGCCGGCAAGTTCACCAGCCGGCTGGAGGGCTTCGCCGACGAGCTGTCGGCGGCGGTGTCGCGGCGGCTGGCCGAGCGGATCAAAGGCTAGAGCATGTCAGGCGAAAGTGTTGGCGGCTTCGCCGCCCGGACATGCTCTAACCCTAAGAGTGTAGACCCTTTTTGTCCGGTTCAGATGGTTCCATCTGAACCGGAAAGGGTCTAGGCGGCCATGGCGCTCTCGCTCGATTCCTCCAACCTTCGCCGCGGCCGGCGCCGCGGCCGCAGCCGCCGGGCGCTGTCGGAGATCAACGTCACCCCGCTGGTCGACGTCATGCTGGTGCTGCTGATCATCTTCATGATCTCAGCGCCCTTGCTCACCGCCGGCGTGCCGCTGCAGCTGCCGAAGACCGAGGCCGGGGCGATCAGCGACCAGAAGGAGCCGCTGACCATCTCCATCCGCGCCGATGGGGCCATCTTCGTCCAGGCGGTGCAGATCCCGTTCGCGGAACTGGCGCCGAAGATGAAGGCGATGGCCGATTCCGGCTTCGACAAGCCGGTCTATGTCCGCGCCGACGGCCGCGCGCCCTATGCGGTGGTGGCCCAGGTCATGGCCAGCCTGTCGCAGTCGGGTTTCACCTCGATCGGCCTCCTGACCGACACCGGCGGTCCATCCTCGGGCCTGGACAAGACCGCGGATAACCCGCCGGCGGGCGGCCCCGCGGTCGAGGGCGCGCCCTAGGGTGGCCCGCGCGAGGTCAGATCGCTATCCGGCGATGGCCGGATCGGCGGCCCTGCACGCGATCATCCTGATCAGCGGCCTGGTCGCCTGGCCGTGGCTGACCAAGCCGCTGCACATGGGCGACGTGGTGCCGGTGACCCTGATCACCTCGAACGAAGCGCCCGCGCCAAAGCCGGCGGTGCAGGCGCCGCAACCCGCCCCGGCGGCGACCGAGGCGCCGGTCCCGCAGGCCACGCCGCAGGTCGCCGCGCCGGAAGAGGCCCCGACACCGACGCCGCCCGTACCCAAGCCCGCCCCGCAGCCGGTCCCCAAGCCGCACCAGGCCCAGCCCGCCAAGGCTGTGCCGCAGCCGGCCCCGACCCCCACCCCGCACAAGGCGACGCCCGCCAAGCCGGCGCCGGCCAAGCCCGCGCCGGAGATGGACATGGCCGCGCTGTCGGCCGAGCTGGCGAAACAGGCCAAGGCCGCCGGGCCGCGCCAATCCTCCGCCGCGCGAGGACCGAGCCGGCCTGAGCAGGCGGTGGTGGCGCGGATGTCGTCAGGGGCGTCGGACGCGGTCTCAACCGCGGCGCTCGCTTCGTTGCAAGGCGAACTTGAGCGGATTTGGAATCCGATCTGCAGCAACGCCGCCGCGTCCGACGTGACGATCAAGGTGTCCTTCAAAATTGGGTCGTCCGGGATTCTGATCGGCACGCCGCAATCGTCGCTGGCCGGGACCGCCGATACGGCGCTGCAGGTCGCCTCCGAGCGCGCCGTGCGCTCTGTCAATCAGCACGGCCCCTTCTCCGATCCGGCTTTTCGGGTGCTTTACGGCCAAAATATCACCGTGAACTTCAGTCAGAAGAAAGTCTGTTCAAACCGATGAGGCCCGCGATGCCCAAGCTAAAGCGTCTCGCCTTCGCCGTGGTCTGTCTGACCGCGTTCACAGGCCTGGCCACGCCGGCGGCCCGCGCCGACATCACCGTCGACGTCAATCAGGGCGTCCTGCAGCCGATGCCGATCGCCATTCCCGACTTCGGCGGCGCGCAAGGCGCCGAGATCGCCAAGGTGGTGGAGAACGACCTGGAAGGCTCGGGCCTGTTCCGGCCGCTGGATCCCTCGACCTTCCAGGAGAAGGCGCCGAGCGTGAGCGTCCAGCCGCAGTTCGCGGCCTGGAAGCAGATCAACGCCCAGGCCCTGCTCGATGGCCAGACCACGGTCGATTCCGACGGCCGCCTGAAGGTCGACTTCCGCCTGTGGGACGTCTTCGCGCAAAGCTCGCTGATCGGCTTCCAATACTCATCGACGCCTGACAATTGGCGCCGGCTCGCCCACAAAATTTCCGACGCGGTCTATGAGCGGCTGACCGGCGAGAAGGGCTATTTCGACACGCGCGTGGTCTTCGTCGCCGAGAGCGGCCCGAAGATCAAGCGTGTGCGGCGCCTGGCGATCATGGATCAGGACGGCGCCAATCCCAGCTACATGACCGACGGCGCCTACCAGGTGTTCACGCCGCGCTTTTCGACCAACGACCAGGAAATCACCTTCATGGCGCTGCGCGATACCGGCGCCTCGATCTATCTGTTCAACATCGAGACCGGCCGGCAGGAAACCCTCGGCCATTTCACCGGCATGGTGTTCGCGCCGCGCTTTTCGCCCGACGGGACCAAGGTGGCGCTGTCGGTAGAGAAGGGCGGCAATACCGACATCTATGTGATGGACCTGCGCAGCCGCGAGACGCGGCGGCTGACCACCGACCCGGGCATCGACACCTCGCCAAGCTTCTCGCCCGACGGGTCGCAGATCGTCTTCAACTCCGACCGCGGCGGCGGCCCGCAGGTCTATGTGATGGGGACGGACGGCTCCGGCCAGCACCGCATCTCCTTTGGCGACGGACGCTATACGACGCCGGTCTGGTCGCCGCACGGCGACCTGATCGCCTTCACCAAGCAGACCGGCGGGACCTTCCATATCGGGGTCATGCGCGCCGACGGCTCGAGCGAACACATTCTGACCACCAGCTTTCTCGATGAGGGTCCCACCTGGGCCCCGAACGGCCGGGTGATCATGTTCAGCCGTGAAACGGCCGGCGGCGGGGCGCGTTTGTGGACGGTGGACGTCACCGGTCGGGTCAGCCGCGCCGCCGCCTTCCCGGGCGGAGCGTCGGATCCGGCTTGGTCGCCGTTGCTGCCTTGATCAAATCCTGTTCGGGCGGCCGTCAAGGTTTGTCAGGACATCACCGGCGAAGGGCGCCAATATCCGCCGCAACGCCCAAGTCTCTACGGCAAGGAGAAGCCAAATGAGCATTACGATCAGAACCAGCCTGAAGCTGGTCGCGATTGCGGGACTGACCTTCAGCATCGCCGCGTGCGCGACGCCGAAGCCGCCGCCCCCGGCTCCCACCTCGATCGCCGAGCCGACCGCGCCGCCGCCGCCGGAATACACCCCGCCGGCCGAGCAAGGTCCGGTGTCGGAGTCGCCGTCCGCCGCCCTTCCCGGCTCGATGCAGGACTTTGTGATCAGCGCCGGCGATCGGGTCTTCTTCGATACCGACGCCTATACGATCCGGCCCGATGCGGCCGACATCCTGTCCAAACAGGCCGACTGGCTGGCCCGCTATCCGAGCGTTCGGGTACGCGTCGAAGGCAATGCCGACGAGCGCGGCACACGTGAATACAACTTCGCCCTTGGCGCCCGGCGTTCCAACTCCGTGCGTGACTTCCTGGTCGCCCACGGCGTCGATGGTGGCCGCATCACCACCGTCTCCTATGGCAAGGAGCGGCCCATCGATCCGGGCGACGACGAAAGCGCCTGGGCGAAGAACCGCAATGGTCACACGCAGATCACCGACGGCGCCCGCTAAGCGACCAGCGTAACCCTCCGGTCCCTTGTCAGGCATCGCCGCATGAAGCTTCGTCACGCCCTGGTCCTTTTGCTGTCGACGACGGCGCTGATGACCGCCTCCGCCCGGGCCTTTGCTCAGGCGGAGGCGGGCGACGCCGTGCCGCGGGAGCCGCCAACCGCGCGCCTCGATCGGCTGGAAAAGCAGCTGCACGAGGTGCGCGAGATCGTGCTGCAGGCCCGCTCCACCGGCCAGCCGGTGGAGATCAAGGAGGCCGGCCCGGATCCGCAGGTAACGGCGCTCTCGGCCAAGTTCGACGACATGGACCAGACCCTGCGCAGCGTGAACGGCCAGATCGAGACCCTCACCCACGACATTGCCGAGGCGCACAGGTCGACCGACGACGCCAAGGCGCAGACCGCGGCCCTGGCCGCGCGCGTGGACGCGCTTGAGAAGCAGGTCGCCAATTTAGCCGCCGCGCCGCCGCCGCCCGCGGCCCAGGCCGAACAGGCCCCGCCCGAGGCCTCGCCGCCGCCCGGCGGCGGTGACCCGAAGGCGGCCTATGCCAACGCGCGCAAACTGATGATGGACGGCGACTATCCCGCCGCGTCCGCCGCCTATCAGGACTATCTCGACCACTATCCGAAGGACGCCAGCGCGCCGGAGGCCCGCTACTGGCTGGGCGAGACCAAGTTCGCGCAGGGCGACTACGCCGGCGCGGCCGTGGGCTACATCGCCGCCATCCGCGGCTGGCCGCAGACCGCCTGGGGCGCCGACGCCGACGTCAAGCTGGCGCTGGCGCTGATGGAGCTGAACAAACCCACCCAGGCCTGTCAGGCGCTCGGCGAATTCGATCGCCACTACGCCAAGGCCAGCGCCCCGGAAAAAGCCCGCGCCGCCGGCGCCCGGATCAAGGCCAAGTGCGCGGGCTGAGGCGCGGGGCGTGCAATATTAGTCCGTCATCCCCCGCTGGAGCCGCAAAGCGGCGGAATGCGGGGGACCCATGAACACTGATCCTAGACGGTGTTCATGGGTGGCCCGAACAAGTCGGGCCATGACGGTAGCGGCTGGAACGGACCCCTTCGGGATATCGACCATTCTCGACCGACGGCTGGACAAGGACCTGAGTCAGTCTGTCGCCGTGGCGTTTTCCGGGGGCGGAGACTCGCTCGGCGCCTTGATTGCCACCAAAGCCTGGGCGGACGCATGCGGCCGTCCGGTGATCGCGCTGCACGTCGACCATGGGCTGCAGGCGGCCAGCCCTGCCTGGCAGGCCTTCGCGGCCGACGCCGCACTAAGGCTCGGCGTCGGGTTTCGCGCCCTGACCTGGATCGGCGACAAGCCGGCGCACGGCCTGGCCGCCGCCGCGCGTCGGGCCCGGCACGCGCTGATCGCCGAGGCGGCCCGGGAGGCCGGCGCGACCAACGTGGTTTTCGGCCACACCGCCGACGACATCGCCGAGAGCGCGCTGATGCGGGCGGAAGGCTCCCGCCTGGGGCTGCCGCGCGAATGGCGGCCATCGCCGGTCTGGCCGGAAGGGCGGGGCGTCTTCATCCTGCGGCCGCTGCTGGGCGTCCGGCGGACGGCGATCCGCGCCGCCTTGCGGGCGCTGGAATGGGACTGGATCGACGACCCGGCCAACGCGGATCCGCGCCAGCCCCGCGCCCGGGCGCGCCGCCAGCTTGCAGAGGCGGCGGGCGGCTCCGTGCCGCTCGATGACCAGGCCTCGATGGCCTTCCAGGGCCGGTTCGACGACTGGGGGACGATCCGCCTCGACCGCGAGCGTCTGCTCCAGGCGCCAGACACATCTGGCCGGCGTGTGCTGGCCGCTGCCCTGCTGTGTGTCGGCGGCGGCGAGCGGCCGCCTCGGAGCGAGCGGGTCGCGGCGCTGTTCGCCCGCCTGGCCGGCCCGGAGGACTTCACCGCCACCCTCGCAGGCGCGAGGCTGGTCGCCGGCCCTGAGATCCTGATCACACGAAACAGCGGCGAAATGGCGCGCGGCGGGCTGGCCCCGGTGGCGCTCGAGCCCGGCCGCGCCACGGTCTGGGATGGGCGGTTTGAGTTGCGCAGTCCTCGGCCGGGCCTGAGCGTGGTCGCGCTGAGGGGGGCTCAGGCGCGGCTGGATGCCGATACGCGCCACCGCCTGAGGGCCGCGCCGGCGGCCGCTCGGCCAGGCTTGCCCCTGGTGGTCGAGGGCGGCGGGCGCCTGGCTTGCCCGCTATTCGCCAATGACGGGATCGCTGTGCATTCCCTGGTCGCGGCACGCTTTTCGGCGGCCTGTGGCGCCGTTTCGAAAGAACCTCGGGCGTAAGACTTGCACGCGACGAATCGCGCGCGTGGCGAAACGCTTCGCGGCGCCTTATCTTGAGGCCTGACGGCTCTTCAACGAGGTCGACGGAATGACTTTTCGCAATCTGGCCATCTGGGGCGTGATCTTCCTCCTGGCGGCCGGGCTCTACAGCATGGTGACGCAAGGCGCGAAGACCGCCGGCAGCGGCGAGCTCAGCTATTCGCAGCTGCTCTCCAACGTCGAGGCCGGGCGTGTGAAGACCGCCGTGCTGCACAATCAGAGCATCGACGTCGTCCAGTCCGACGGCAGCAAGCACACCGTCACCACCCCGCTCGACCAGGGCGACCTGGTCAAGGACCTGCGCGATCACGGCGCCGACATCACCGTCACTCCGGCCGGCGGCAACATGCTGGTCAACCTGTTGATCCAGCTGCTGCCCTTCATCCTTCTGGGCGCGGTCTATTTCTTCTTCATGCGCCAGATGCAGGGCGGGGCGCGCGGCGCCATGGGCTTCGGCAAGTCCAAGGCCCGCATGCTGACCGAGAACAAGAACCGCATCACCTTCGACGATGTAGCCGGGGTCGATGAGGCCAAGGACGAGTTGGCCGAGATCGTCGACTTCCTGAAGGACCCGGCCAAGTTCCAGAAGCTGGGCGGCAAGATCCCGAAAGGCGCGCTGCTGGCCGGACCTCCCGGCACCGGCAAGACGCTGCTCGGCCGCGCCATCGCCGGTGAGGCCGGCGTGCCGTTCTTCTACATTTCCGGCTCGGATTTCGTCGAAATGTTCGTCGGCGTCGGCGCATCCCGCGTCCGCGACATGTTCGAACAGGCCAAGAAGAACGCTCCCTGCATCATCTTCATCGACGAAATCGACGCGGTCGGCCGTCATCGCGGCGCCGGCCTGGGCGGCGGCAATGACGAGCGCGAGCAGACCCTGAACCAGCTGCTGGTCGAGCTCGACGGCTTCGAGGCCAACGAGGGCGTCATCGTCATCGCCTCGACCAACCGCCCCGACGTGCTGGACCCGGCCCTGTTGCGGCCGGGCCGGTTCGACCGCCAAGTGGTGGTGCCCAACCCAGACGTGGGCGGGCGCGAGAAGATCCTGCGCGTGCATATGCGCAACGTGCCGCTGGCCGCCGACGTCAATGTGCGCACCCTGGCGCGCGGCACCCCGGGCTTTTCCGGCGCCGACCTGGCCAATCTGGTCAACGAGGCGGCCCTGCTGGCGGCCCGGCGCAACAAGCGCATGGTCTCCATGCCCGACTTCGAGCACGCCAAGGACAAGGTCATGATGGGCGCCGAGCGCAAATCCATGGCTATGAGCGATCACGAAAAGCGCAATACCGCCTATCATGAGGGCGGCCACACGCTGGTGGCGCTGACGGTTCCCGGCGCCGACCCGGTGCACAAGGTGACCATCATCCCGCGCGGGCGGGCCTTAGGCATGGTGATGCAGCTGCCCGAGGGCGACCGCTATTCCATGGACTTCCAGCAGATGACCTCGAGGCTGGCCATCATGATGGGCGGCCGGGTCGCCGAGGAGCTGATCTTCGGCAAGGAAAAGGTGACGTCCGGCGCCTCCAGCGACATCCAGGCCGCCACCAGCCTGGCGCGCAACATGGTCACCCGCTGGGGCTATTCCGATGCGGTGGGCATGGTCTCCTACGGCGACAACCAGGAAGAGGTCTTCCTCGGCCACTCCGTGGCGCGCACCCAGAACGTGTCCGAGGATACGGCGCAAAAGATCGACTCCGAGGTCCGTCGCCTGGTGCAGGGCGGGCTGGACGAGGCGCGTCGCATCCTGACCGAGCGGATCGCCGATCTGCACACCATCGCCAAGTCCCTGCTCGAGTTCGAGACCCTGACTGGCGAAGAGGTCGACGACGTGCTGAAGGGCATCAAACCGAACCGCGACGACGAGTTGGAGGACAAGCGTCCGCCCGCCCCGTCCGTCGGGGTGCCGCTCACCCACGCGCCGGACCCCGAGCCGGCGTGAGGCCGGATCACGATGATTTTGGATTGAATCAATCCAAAATCATAAACGTGATCGATTCCCAAGAGTTAGAGCGGGTTGCGGGCGGAAAACCGCTTCGCGCTTTTCCTCAACCCGCTCTGGGCTGCGCTGCCGTCATGGGGGTGGTCAACGTCACGCCCGACAGCTTCTCGGACGGCGGGCGGTTCTTTGAGACGGGGGACGCTGTCGCTCACGCGCTAGCCCTGATCGCGGCCGGCGCCGACAGCCTCGACATCGGTGCGGAATCCACTCGGCCCGGCGCCGAGCCGATCGCGGTCGCCGACGAACTGGCCCGGGTCATCCCTGTGATCGCGGCGATCCGCGCCGAGAGTGGCATTCCCCTCTCCGTCGACACCATGAAGCCCGAGGTCGCGGTTGCGGCCGTCGCGGCAGGCGCGACCCTGTGGAACGACGTCACCGCGCTCAGCTGGCGGGGCGACAGCCTGGCCACGGCCGCCGAACTGGGCTGCGGCGTGGTGCTGATGCACATGCGGGGCGAGCCGCGCACCATGCAGGCCGCGCCGGCCTATGTGGACGTGGTCGCCGAGGTCGCAGCCTTTCTGGCCGCGCGGGCGGACGCCGCCATGGCGGCGGGGGTGGCCCGCGACCGGATCTGGCTCGATCCCGGCATTGGCTTTGGCAAGACCGGCCGGCACAGCCTGACCCTGCTGGCGCATCTGGACCGCATCGTCGCGCTTGGCTTCCCGGTCCTGCTCGGGGCCAGCCGCAAGAGCTTCCTTGGCACGATCGATCGCGCCGCGACCGGCCCCGAGGATCGGCTGGGCGGCTCCTTGGCCGCGGCCCTGGCCGGCGCGGCGGCGGGGGTGGCGGCGGTGCGCGTCCACGACGTGCGCGAGACCGTGCAGGCGCTGGCGGTGCGGGCGGCGATCGAGGCGGCCGGCACGTGAGCGGCCGCGTCCTCGCCATCGGCGGCTCGGACTCCAGCGGCGGCGCGGGCGTACAGGCCGACATCAAGACCATCACCCTGCTTGGCGGCTATGCGGCCACCGCCATCACCGCGGTGACGGTGCAGGACACCCACGCCATCCACGCCGTCCACCCGGTCCCGCCAGACCTGATCATCGCCCAGGCCCGCGCGGTGCTGGACGACATCGGCGCCGACGCGATCAAGACCGGCATGCTGGGCTCGCGCGCCGTCGTCGAGGCACTGGCCGAGCTGCTCGCCGGCGTCGCGGTTCCGATCGTGGTCGATCCGGTGATGGCGGCCACCACCGGCGCCGCCTTGCTCGATGACGACGCCATCGAGGCATTGCGCGCGCGCCTGATCCCGTTGGCCGCCCTTTTGACTCCGAACGCGCCGGAGGCCGAACGGCTGACCGGCCTCGCTGTCGCGACCACCGACGACCTGCGGCGGGCCGGCGAGGCCATGCTGCGCATAGGCGCGCGGGCGGTGCTGATGAAGGGCGGTCACGTGCCGGGTGAAGCGGTGATCGACATCCTGATGACGGCCGCGGGTGAAACCCTGTTCAGCAGCGCGCGGGTCGACACCCGCCATGGCCACGGCACCGGCTGCACCCTGGCCTCGGCCTGCGCCACCGGTCTGGCCCAGGGGCTCGACCCGCCAGCGGCCGTCCGCCGCGCCCACGCCTTTGTCGCCGAAGCCATTCGCCGCGCGCCCGGCCTCGGCGGTGGTCGTGGCCCCATCGATCACGGCTGGTCCCTGCGCGGCTGATCCGTCTCGCGCCGGCGTCTCGCGACTGGTAATCACGCTCAAGCTTGGTGGGAGACGGAGACCGATGAGGGCGGTGATCCTGACGCTTGCGGCCCTCGGCTGCCTTGGGCTCACCGATACGGCGCGGGCTCAGCCGGCGCAACCCGGCCACTATCTCTGCACCGGCGGCGACGTGGCGGGCCAGCTGGCCGCGGTGGAGGTCAGCCTCAAGGTGGACGAGACCGGCGCGGTCCTGGGGACCTGGGCGACATGGTCGCTCGGCGGCGACGACATCGTGCATGCGCCGGCCGTGCAGTTCGACTATCCGGTGACCAATGGCGCGCCGAGCCGATGGCCGGACAGGCTGAGCGTGCTGGCGGTCGCCGGCATGGCCCCGCCGCCAAAAGCGATGACGGCCAGGATCGTCCTCAGCGTCAACGGCGCCGAAAAGGCCAGCCGGCCCTGGGGTCTCTATGCCAAGGCGCGCGCTGGCCTGATCGCGGCGCCGAAAGATGCGGTCGGCTTCTTCAGCTCGATTCCGTTCTATCCGGACCAAGCCCATCCGGCGGACGGACTGGGGCAGGTGCTGCACGCGGCCGGGGACCCCGACGCCAAGCTGGCCGTGAGCATCGTCGGCGACGATGGCGCGGTCCTGGGCACGGCGACCTACGGCATCGATCAGCCCGCGGTGCGTTCGCGGGCCAAGATCGAGGCCGCCCTCGCAGGGGCCCTGGCCAAGGCCAAGACGCCAGCCCAATGTCAGATACAGACCGATTGAACGGCGGCTTGGCCGCGTGTCTGGACGATATCCTGCGCGTCACGCCGAACCTGATGACGGTGCTCGGAGTCGCGCGCGATCTCGACCTGCCCGACTGGCTGCTCACAGCCGGGGCGATCTATCAGCCGGTTCTGAACCACCTGACCGGCCGGCCGCTCGATTTTGCGATCAAGGATTACGACCTGGCCTATTTCGACGCCGCGGACCTGTCCTATGGGGCCGAGGACGTGGTGATCCATCGCGCCGCCGCGGCCTTCGAGCCGCCCTTGCGCGACAAGATCGAGGTGAGAAACCAGGCGCGCGTGCATCTGTGGTTTGAAGACCATTATGGCGAGGCCTACGCGCCGCTGTCGTGCAGCGCCGAGGCGCTGAGCCGCTTCACCGCGCCGCTGTTCGCCGTCGGGGTGCGGCTGGAAGCGAACGGCCGCCTGCACGTCGAGGCGCCGTTCGGGCTGGACGATCTGTTCGGCCTGCGCCTGCGGCCCAACCCCTCGCATGCGACCGACGGTTTCGAAAGCACGGCGCGGCGAACGACATCCAGCTGGCCGGAGGTGAGGATCGAGCTTTAGGTCCGGTAGACCTCGCGGTTGCGGATCTCCATCCAGCGATCGACGCCGGTGAGGCCGGTGAAGCCGAAGCCGGCATAGAGGCCGTGGGCGTCGCGGGTGGCCAGGTGCAGCCGCCGGAAACCCTGCAGGTCGGGGTGGGCCATCAGATAGGCCATCAGCGCCTTGCCCAGGCCCTTGCCCCGGTGAGCCTCGCCGACAAAGACGTCGCAGATCCAGCCAAAGGTCGCCCGGTCGGTGACCACGCGCGCCATGGCGGCCATGTCGCCATCATCAGCATAGACGCCGATGGTCAGGCTGTTCACCAACGCCTTTTTGAACACGGCCAAGGGAATGCCTTGCGCCCAATAGCTCTCGCCGCCGATCCAGTCATGGGCGCGGGCGAAGTCGAAGCGCGCGGGATCGTCGCTGATCGACCAGCCATCGTGGACGGTCTCGTGGATCGGAATGCCCATCGCCTCAGACCATGCCCAGCGCGCGGTCGGCGCGCTCGCTCACGGCGCGGCTGAGCGTCCGCAGACCCTGCTCCAGTACGGCCAGGCTGGGCGCGGCGCCGAGGCAGACCCGCAGGCCGTATTCGTGGCCGCCGGGGATGAAGGGCGCGCCGGGCGCGGTCACCTCGACCCCGTCGCGCAAGGCCCGGGCGGCGGCGCGCTCGGCGTCGAGCTCGCTCATCGGCAGCCAGAGGTGGGTGGCGGCGCGGTTGGCCGGTGGCTCGGCCGCGGATCCCAGAATCTCAACGGCCAGGCGGGCGCGGTCGGTCAGCTCCCGGCGGTGCTGGCTGAGGATGTCGGCGGCGGTCCCGTCCTCGAGCCACTGGGTGGCCACCAGCGCGCCCAGGCTGGGCGCGCCGAAGGCGATGGCGCGCAACGCGCTCAACGACCGGCCCCGCCAATCGTCGCCGATGGGTGGAACGCAGTAGCCAACCCGCAGCCCAGGCGCGAGGCTCTTGGAGAGGCCGCTGACATAGAAGACCCGCTCCGGGGCCAGGGTCGCCAGCGGCGGCAGGCCCAACTCGCTGGCATAGGCGCCATAGAGGTCGTCCTCAACGAGCACGAGGTCGCGCTTGCGGGCGACCTCGACGAGGGCTTGGCGGCGTGCGAGCCCCATGATCCGCGCGGTCGGGTTCTGTACCGGCAGCAGATAGGCGACGCGCGCGCCGCTGCCGACGGCGGCTTCGTCGAGGGCCGCGGGCGTCAGGCCCTCGGCGTCCATGCCGGCGGGAACCAACCGGTAGTCCATGTGCGCGGCCAGAGCCTTGACGCCAGTGAAACTGGCCGCCTCGACGATCAGGCTGGCGCCCGGCCGGCAAGCGGCGCCGATGCCGACGGCGAAGGCCTGCTGAGCGCCGCTGGTGACGATCAGCCGGCGCCAGTCCAGGTCAGGCCAGTTGGCGGTGGCCATCAGCCAGTCGGCGGCCGCCCGTCTATGCGCCTCGGCGCCGCCTGTCGTGGGGTAGTCGAGATAGGAGAGCAGGTCGCCGCGCTGACGCAGGCACCCCAGGGTTTCGGCCAGGCGCGCCCGGGCCGGAGCAGACGGCGGCAGGTTGCGGGCGAGATCAATCGGGCCCCGGTTCGACGCGAAATCCGCGCCGCGCATGGATGGCTCGGCGATGAAGCTGCCTCGGCCGACATGGGCGGTGACCAGACCCTGATACTCGGCCGCCGCATAGGCCCGCGTCACGGCGCCGACGCCGACGCCGAGCAACTCGGCCAGCCGCCGGTGGGTGGGCAGTTTCGCGCCCGGGGTCAGCACGCCGCGCGCGACGTCGGCCTGCAACGCCGCGGCGATGCGCTCGTGGATATAGCCGTCGCCGGCCTCGATCTGGGGTCGCCATTCCGCCATTGCGGGCCTCTCATTGTCATCGTGACAATATATGAATTGACCGACAGATCAATATGCGGAATTGAATTGATATTGATTTTTTATTGTCTCGGATCATTGCCATGCGCCAGTGGACCATCGACGCCTTCGCCTCAGGCCCTTTCATGGGTAACCCCGCCTGCGTGGTCGAACCCTTCGACGCCTGGCCGGACTCCGCCTGGATGCAGGCCCTGGCCGGCGAGAACAACCAGGCGGAGACCGCCTTTCTGCTGCGCACAGCCGATCCGGCCCGATTCGGCTTGCGCTGGATGACGCCGACCATCGAGGTACCCCTCTGTGGCCACGCCACTCTTGCCTCGGCCCACACCCTGTTCGAGGAACTGGGCGTCGCGGCGCCGGCCCTGGCCTTCGACACCCAGTCGGGCCCGCTCGGCGTGCGCCGGGCGGGGGCACGGCTGGAGATGGACTTTCCGGCCGACAGGCCAAGCCGCATCGAGACGCCGACGGGTCTTGCCGAGGCGCTAGGCGCCCAACAGGTCGAAGTCTGGGCTGGGCGGTTTCTGGTTGCGGTTCTGGCCGACGAGGCCGAGGTGCGCGGTTTGAAGCCCGACCTGGGCGCCCTGCAATCGATCTCCAGTGCGGCGACGCACGGACGCGGCAATGTCGGCGTCGCCGCCTCGGCCGCGCCGGGTGGCGCCTGCGACGTCGTCGATCGGTTCTTCGCGCCCGGCTCCGGCATTCCCGAAGACCCGGCCACCGGCGGCCTGCACTGCAGTCTGGCGCCCCTGTTCGCCGACAAGCTGGGCAAGCCCTTGCTCCGATTCCACCAAGCCTATCCCGGCCGCGGCGGCGATATCGAGGCCGAAATGGCCGGCGACCGGGTGTTGTTGCGCGGCTGCGCGATCACCGTCGCCGAAAGTCGGCTGAGGCTCTAGGGCGATGCGGGTTTTCGCCGATCAGTCTCCGATGATCGCGGCGCCGGCTCCAGCCGGGCGGCCGGTCAAGCTGGCGCGTGAAGCGGACTTTCGGCTGGGCGCGCTGCTGATCAAACCGTCTCGGCTGGAGGTGGTGGCCGGCGCTCGCCGCCAGTTGCTCGAGCCGCGGGTGATGCAGGTGCTGGTCGCGCTGGCGCGGATGCAGGACGAGGTGGTTTCCCGCGACGAGCTGATCGACGCCTGCTGGGGCGGGCGCATCGTCGGCGAAGACGCTATCAATCGCTGCATCAGCCGGCTGAGGCGCCTGGCGGAGACGCTCGACGGCGGTTTTGCCATTCAGACGGTGGCGCGGGTGGGCTATCGGCTCAACCCGGCGCCGCCCCAACAGCCGTTGTCGGGTTTCCGATCCTGGACGAGCGTCTGGAGCATTCGCTCGGCGCTTGTAGTCGCCGCGCGCCTGGCTGTGTCTAGTCCGCACAAAAACAAATGGGCTCGCCGAGCCGGGCGAGCCCATTCGTAGACCTGGCCTCGCGGCCAGACCGGCTACATGTGGTGCATCGTGTCGTGATGCATCATCATGTGGTGGTGTATCATGTGGTGACGCATCATCATGTGGTGACGCGTCATCATATGGTGACGCATCATCATGTGGTCGGCCGACGCCGTGGACGCGGAAAAAGCAACCGCGCCCAGGACGAGCAGTGATATTACAACTTTCTTCATGGAGATATTCCTCAGGGGGTGTGTGGGCGTGGGGTCGGGCGATTTTGCATCGCTCGCGACGACGCTAGCTCATCAAACGCGAAGCTTGGTTAAACGTCACAAAATTAATCGCGTCTGCCTCGCGTCTGACAAATTCACTGGCCTTTGGGCCGGTTTGCTGTAAGCACCGCGCCGGGCCACGCCCTCCCAACGGGGCGCTGCTCATCTGAAAGGATGGGACTTGAAATGCATAATATCGCCAAGCCGGCCATGCGCCCGGCGCGCCCCCAATTTTCCTCAGGACCTACGGTCAAACACCCGGGTTGGCGGCTTGAAAACCTGCAAGCCGCGCCGCTTGGCCGTTCGCACCGCTCCAAGGTCGGCAAGGGCCGGCTGAAAGAGGCCATCGACCGCACCCGAGAGGTGCTGGAGGTGCCGGACGATTTCCTGATCGGCATCGTCCCGGCGTCCGACACCGGCGCGGTCGAGATGGCCATGTGGTCGATGCTGGGGCCGTTGCCGGTCCAGGTCGCCGCCTGGGAGAGCTTCTCCAAGGACTGGGTGGTCGACATCATCGACCAGCTGAAGCTGCCCGGCGCCGAGGAGCTGACCGCGCCCTTCGGCCAGCTGCCGGATCTGAGCAAGGTGCGGCCCGACGCCGACCTGGTCTTCGCCTGGAACGGCACCACGTCTGGCGTGCGCGTGCCCAACGCCGACTTCATCTCCGCCGACCGCAAGGGCATCGTCATCTGCGACGCCACCAGCGCCGCCTTCGCCCAGAAGCTCGATTGGGCCAAGCTCGATGTGGTGACCTATTCCTGGCAGAAGGTGCTTGGCGGCGAGGCCGCCCACGGCATGCTGATCCTGTCGCCGCGCGCGGTGCAGCGGCTGGAAAGCTACACCCCGCCCTGGGCGCTGCCGAAGCTCTTCCGCATGACCAACAAGGGCAAGCTGTCACGCGACATCTTCGACGGCTCGACCATCAACACGCCGTCGATGCTGTGCACCGAGGACTATCTCGACGCGCTGAAGTGGGTGTCGTCGATCGGCGGCCTCTCGGCCATGTATCGACGCGCCGACGAGAATGCGGCGGTCATCGCACGGTGGGCGCAAAAGACCCCGTGGATCGACTTCCTGGCCGAGGATCCGAAGACCCGCTCCAACACCGGCGTCTGCCTGAAGATCGTCGACAGCCGCGTCACCTCGCTGCCGGCCGCCGGCCAGGCGGAGTTCGCCAAGAAGCTGTCGGATCTGCTGGAAAAGGAAGGCGTCGCCCTCGACGCCGCCGCCTATCGCGACGCGCCTCCGGGCCTGCGCATCTGGTGCGGCGGCGCGGTCGAGGTCTCGGATCTCGAGGCCCTGACGCCATGGCTCGACTGGGCCTTCGCCACCGTCGCCGACGAGCTGCTCGAAACGGCTTGAGCCTTTGCCTCCTCCCCGCGTGGGAGGAGGCGCCTTTGCGCATTTCTCTTCTCAGTCCTCATCATCGCAAAGCTGCGGAGAGGACTCTCATCGAGGCCATCCCAATGCCCCCCCGCGTTCTCATTTCCGACCAGCTTTCCCCCGCCGCCATCGCCATCTTCAAGGCCCGCGGCGTCGACGCCGACGTCAAGACCGGCCTCAGCAAGGACGAACTGCTCAAGATCATCGGCGACTATGACGGACTGGCCATCCGCTCGGCGACCAAGGCCGACAAGGACGTGCTGGCCGCCGCCAGGTCGATGAAGGTGATCGGCCGCGCCGGCATCGGGGTCGACAATGTCGACATCCCCGCCGCCACCGCCGCCGGCATCGTGGTGATGAACACCCCGTTCGGCAACTCGATCACCACCGCCGAGCACGCCATCGCCCTGATGTTTGCGCTCGCCCGCCAGCTGCCCCAGGCCGACGCCTCCACCCAGGCCGGGAAGTGGGAAAAGAACCGCTTCATGGGCGTCGAGCTTTACGCCAAGACCCTAGGTCTGATCGGCGCCGGCAACATCGGCTCGATCGTCGCCGACCGCGCCAATGGGCTGAAGATGAAGGTCGTCGCCTACGATCCCTTCCTGTCGCCAGAACGGGCGGTGGAGATCGGCGTCGAGAAGGTGGAGCTGGACGAACTGCTGGCCCGCGCCGACATCATCACCCTGCACACGCCGCTGACCGACAAGACCCGCAACATCCTGGGCGCCGAGGCCCTGGCCAAGGCCAGGAAGGGCGTGCTGATCATCAATTGCGCCCGCGGCGGGCTCGTGGACGAACAGGCGCTGCGGGATGGGCTCGACAGTGGCCATATCGGCGGCGCCGCCTTCGACGTCTTCGTCACCGAGCCGGCCAAGGAAAACCCGCTGTTCGGTGCGCCGAACTTCATCGCCACGCCGCACCTGGGCGCCTCCACCAACGAGGCGCAGGAGAATGTCGCCCTGCAGGTGGCCGAGCAGATGAGCGACTATCTGCTCACCGGCGCGGTCTCCAACGCCCTGAACAGCCCCTCGGTCACGGCCGACGAGGCGCCGAAGCTGAAGCCGTTCATCGCGCTGGCCGAACGGCTGGGCGCCTTCGCCGGCCAGATGATCGATGTGGGTCTGAAAGCCATCGATATCGCCTATGAGGGCGAGGTGGCCGGCATCAACGTCAAGCCGCTGACCGCGACGGCCCTGGCCGGCCTGCTGCGGCCGATGCTGTCGGAGGTCAACATGGTCTCCGCGCCGGCGGTGGCCAAGGAACGCGGCATCACGCTCTCGGAATCGCGCCAGGAGGACTCACCGGTTTTCGACAGCCTGATGCGCATCACCGTCACCACGGAGCTCGGCAAGCGCTCCTTCGCCGGCACCCTGGTCGGCGGCGCGCCGCGCGTGGTCGAGGTCAAGGGCATGGACCTGGACGCGCCGTTCTCTCCGGCCATGCTCTACGTCAACAACCTCGACAAGCCGGGCTTCATCGGCGCGCTGGGCGCGCTACTGGGCGACGCCGGCGTCAATATCGCCACCTTCAACCTCGGCCGCCGCGACGCCGGCGAAGACGCCATCGCCCTGGTCGGCGTCGATTCGACGCCGGACGAGGCGCTGCTCGACCGGGTCAAGGCGCTGCCGCACGTGAAGGAAGCCCGCGCGCTCAGGTTCTGAGTCCCTTGCTGGCGGCGCCGTCTCGCCGATAGGGTTCCGCAGTCCGTGCGACGGGGGCGAGGCGATCATGACCAAGGCGTGGACGTTCAGGGCCTTGGCGCTCACGGCCATGGCGCTGGCGCTTGGCGGCTGCAATCTGGTGGTGTCGGAAAAGCCGATGTTCACCGCGGCCGACGCCGTGGGCGCGCCGGCGCTCAGATCCGGCGTCTGGTCGGCGTCTCAGTCCGGCTGCGACTTCAAGTCCAGCGACCCGGTCGCCAAATGGCCGAAGTGCGCCGGCGGCGGCGTCATCACCGCGAGCGCCATCATGGCCAGCGTCGACGCGAATGGTCCGGGCTCGGCGGACCAGCCGCCGTCGACCATCGCCAAGCCGCAGACGACGATTCCCTATGTGCTCGCCGCCGGCGACCCACGGGTGATGCAGATCGACATCAAGCTTCCGACCCAGGCCGGCCCGTCAGCCATATTCTATTTCGCGGCGCTCAAGCCGGTTTCGCGGGATGCGCAAGGCCGTATCGTCCAGGCCGAGCTCTGGCCGATCCAATGCGGACCGCCGCCGCCGCCGAAGCCAGCCGCGGCCGGCCGCGAGGCCGACCAGGGCGGCATCACCGATCATCCCTTGCCAGGGTTGAAGGTGGCGGACGGCATGTGTACGCCGACCGACAAGGCGGCCGTCATCAACGCCGCCAAGGCCAGCCGCGTCTGGGCAGACCCGATCGGGACCCTGCGCTGGGTGCGGAACGGGGTGAAGTGAGGGTGGCGCGGGCCTGGAGTTGCCCGGCGGTCTGCGCCCCGCCCTTGACCTGACCCGGACGGGCGCCTTTTATGCCGCTCCTTTTTTGCGGGCGTGCGGTTCATGGCCAAGACAACGAGCGACAATCCGGCCGACTGGGAGGTCGCCACGCGGCTGGTGCGCGGCGGGTCGCTGCGCTCGCAGTTCGGCGAGACGGCCGAGGCCATCTTCCTCACCCAGAGCTTCCTCTACGACTCGGCCGAGGCGGCCGATGCGCGCTTCGCCGGGGCCGACGACGGCTTCATCTATTCGCGCTACGCCAACCCGACCGTCAGGATGTTCGAAGACCGGTTGGCCCTGCTCGAAGGCGCCGAGGCCTGCCGCGCCCAGGCGTCGGGGATGGCGTCGGTGCATCTGGCGCTGATGGGTCTGGTCCGGGCCGGCGACCATATCGTGGCGGGCCAAGCCCTGTTCGGCTCCAACCGCTGGATCCTGAACAACTGGGCGCCGCGGTTCGGGGTCGAGACCAGCATGGTCCCGGCGCCGGATATCGCCGCGTGGCGGGCGGCGGTGCGGCCGGACACCAAGGTCTTCCTGATCGAGAGCCCGGCCAATCCGCTGCTGGAGATCACCGACATCGCTGCGGTGGCGGCTATCGCGCGCGAGATCGGCGCCAAGGTGGTGGTGGACAACGTGTTCGCCTCGCCGATCCTGCAGAAGCCGTTGCAGCTAGGCGCCGACGTGGTGGTCTATTCGGCCACCAAGCATATCGACGGGCAGGGCCGGGTGCTGGGCGGGGCGGTCCTCGGCGCCCAGGCGCTCTTGGAAGAGGCCTATCGCGATCCGATCCGCCACACCGGCCCGGCGCTGTCGCCATTCAATGCCTGGGTGCTGCTGAACGGCCTGGTGACCCTGGATATGCGCGTGCGGCGGCAGAGCGAGACGGCCGCCGGCCTGGCCGACCGCATCGCCGGGCATGCCAAGGTGAAGACCATCCGCTATCCCGGCCGCCCAGACCATCCGCAGTACGAGATCGCCCGGCGGCAGATGACCGGCGGGACCAACCAGATGCAGGGCGGCGGCACGCTGATCGCCTTCGACCTGGGCGACCAGGCCGCGGCCTTCAACTTCCTGAACGCGCTGCAGCTGGTCGACATCTCCAACAATCTCGGCGACGCTCGCTCGATGGCGACGCACCCGAATACCACGACCCACCGCTCGATGACCGAGGAGCAGCGCCTGGAGATCGGCCTGACCGCCGGCTGGGTGCGGCTTTCGGTTGGGCTGGAGGGTCCTGGCGACCTCTGGCGCGACATCGACCGCGCCCTGGACGCCGCATGAGCCGGCTGCCGCGCTCGCCGTCGGCGCCCAGTTTTCGCGAGACGCGGCGCGCGCGGGAACGCGCGGTCTATGAGGCGACGACCCGCGCCATACTGGTCAGGGTCGAGCCGCACTTTCTGCCCGATCAGTCCGACGAGCGCGAGAGCCACTACGTCTGGTCCTATACGGTCGAGATCGAGAACCACGGCCAGGAGACGGTGCAGCTTCTGTCGCGCCGCTGGCTGATCACCGACGCCCAGAATCACACCGAGTCGGTGGTCGGTCCCGGCGTCATCGGCGAGCAGCCGACGCTGAAACCCCGCGAGGCCTTCCGCTACACCTCGGTCTGCCCATTGCCGACGTCGTCGGGCGAGATGCGCGGCGCCTACCAGATGGTCAATGACGACGGCGCGGCGTTCGAGGTCGAGATCCCCGCCTTCTCGCTGCACTTGCCCAGCGCCCGGCGAACGCTGAACTAGAGCCAAGCGGAATCACCACATTCGGCAAAATCCCCCGTCATGGCCCGGTTTATCCGGGCCACCCATGGTCGCGGGCCGATGTGAGCGGCCACGACCCGGCGGCCTATGATCATCGTCGAACGCCAGCGCTCATGGTTCCCCCGCATTCCGCCGCTTCGCGGCTCCAGCGGGGGATGACAGTCGCGGGCGGCGAACGCTGAACTAGTCCTCCTCGTCGCGGCTGAGGCTGAGCAGCCGTCTGGCCAGGTCCGGATCGGCGACGAGATTGGCCAGCATGGCCTGCTTGGTCCTGACCAGCCCGCGCTGGTCGTCTTCCGGTATGCCCTCCAGGGTGCGGCGGTTGACCCGATAGACGGCCCTGAGCGCCCGCTGGTGCACGGCGCGGCCGGCTGGGGTGACCGTGAGCAGCACCTGGCGGCGATCGCTCGCCGGCGTCGTGCGCTCGACCAGGCCGTTGGCGAACAGCTGATCGACCGTGCGGGTCATGGTGGTCCGGTCGACGGCGCAGAAGTCGGCCAGTTCGGTCATGCGGCACGGCTGCAGGCGCACGACGACGGCGAGCGCACGGTGGCGGGCGACGTTCAGGCCCAGCGGCCGGAACGCCTCGTCCAGCGCCGCCTCGCGATGACGGCCCAGTACGGTGAAGACATGAAACAGATAGGTGGTCAGATCGAACGGAAACTCGCCCGTCGGGTCCACCGTGGTCGGCGGCCGGTCCGCGGATATCGACATGGCTCAGCCTCGTCGCGATGGGCGCCGCCCGTCCCGGCCTTAGGGAAGACCAATCCGCCGGTCCGCACAAGATGTAACAGCGATATTTGTAACTTGCATAAGGTGCAGTTACACGTTTTAGCTTGACCGGCGTGGAAGGCTGGCGTAGCGAACCGCTCGCCTGGCGTCGGCAAGCCGACTCAAGAGACCCGAACATGAGCGACACGCCCGAGCGCGGCCCCAGCCAGCCGATCACCTTTCGCGTCGTCAGCGGTCCGGCCGGCTGGCGGATCATCGGCGCCGACGCCGCGCCGATGTCGACGCTCTACCTGTCTCGCAAGCTGGCGGCCGAGCACGCCCAGGAAATGGTCGATGTGCTGAGAGGCTATGGCCAGCAGGCCCAGGTGGTCGTCGAAGGCGACTGTCCCGCCGACTAGGCTGGCCGGCCGCTGAGTACGCGTTCCTTCTCCCTCGCGGGAGAAGGCCCCCGCGACGGCGGGGCAGGATGAGGGGTCGCCCGAGCGACCGCGGACGTATCCCCCCAGCGCGAATGCGGGGTTCGGGCGCCCCTCATCCATCTGCTGCTTGAGGGCTTAGCTTAGCCGGTTCGCCCGGCGTCGACCGCGTCCGGGGCGATGTCGTAGGTGCGCGAGCAATATTCGCAGGTCACCCGGATCAGGCCGTCGGCCTCGACCATCTCGGCGCGTTCGGCGGCCGGGAAGGACTTCAGCACCCCTTCGATGCGGTCTTGCGAGCAACTGCAGAAGGCGCGCAGCGGACTGGGCGCGAACATGCGCACCCCGGTCTCGTGGAACAGCCGATAGAGCAGCTTTTCCGGCGTGATGGTCGGGTCGACCAGCTCGTCCTCGCCGAGGGTGGCGATATAGGCCTGGGCGGTTTCCCAGGCCTCCTCGGTTGGCCCGCGCGCCTCGTCGCCGGCGATGTTCTGCAGGATCAGGCCCCCGGCCCGCCAGGTCGGGGCGCCATCGGTCTGCACCTGGCCAACCGCCAGCCGCACCTTGGTCGGCGTCTGTTCGGACTGGGCGAAATAGTGTTCGGCCGACAGGGCCAGCGTCTCGCCCTCGATCGGGGTGACGCCCTGATAGCGCTCGGTGTCGGCGCCCTGGTCGATGGTCATGATGAAGACCCCCTCGCCGAGCAGGGTCTTGGCGCCGGGGCGCGCAAAGCCGCTCGAGGCTTCGGCAACGCGCTCGGCGTCGTAGCGGCAATAGCCACGCAGCGCGCCGGTGGTGTCGTAGTCGGCCACCACATAGGCGACCGGGCCATCGCCCTGGGCCTGCAGGATCAGCCGGCCCTCGAACTTCAGGCTGGCGCCGACCAGGGCCGCCAGCGCGCAGGCTTCGCCGAGCAAGTTGGCGGCGGCCTCAGGATAGTCGTGGCGGGTCAGGACGTCGTCGACCGCCGCGCCCAGCCGGACCAGCCGGCCACGTACGGGCTGGCCCTCGATCTGGAATGCGGTGACGAGGTCGTCGGTGATGGGAGGGGCGTCGGGCACGTCTGGGCTTAGATAGGAAGGCGGCGGCTTTGCGAAAGGTTCAAATCGCGCCGAGGCACCAGGCGATGATCGACTTCTGCGCGTGGATGCGGTTCTCCGCCTCGTCCCAGATCACCGACTGCGGCCCGTCGATCACCTCGGCGGTGACCTCCTCGCCGCGGTGGGCCGGCAGGCAGTGCATGAAGAGCGCGTCCTTGGCGGCCAGCCCCATCAGCGGGGCGTCCACCCGATAGGGCTTGAGCGCGAACAGGCGCTCGTCGCCGTCCTTGTCGCCCATGGAGACCCAGGTGTCGGCGACCACCAGGTCGGCGCCTTCGACGGCGGCCTTCGGGTCGCGGGTCAGCTCGACGCGGCCCTGCAGTCCGGCGGCGCGGGCGAGGTCGGCGCGATTGGGGCCATAGACCACCGGACTTGCGATGTTCAGCCTGAAGCCCAGCTTGGTGGCCGCCTCGATGAAGCTGGAGCAGACATTGTTGCCGTCGCCCACCCAGGCGACGGTCTTGCCGGCGATCGGCCCGCGAAGTTCCTCGAAGGTCATCAGGTCGGCCATGATCTGGCAGGGGTGGCCGCGGTCGGAGAGGCCGTTGATCACCGGGACGCTGGCATAGGCCGCCATCGCCGCCACATCGGCGTGATTGTCGGCGCGGATCATGATGGCGTCGACCATGCGCGACAGCACGCGCACGGTGTCCTCGACGGTCTCGCCGCGGCCGAGCTGCATGTCGACGCCGGTCGAGATGATCGAGTTTCCGCCCAGCTGGCGCATGGCCGCGTCGAAGGAAAACCAGGTCCGCGTCGAGTTCTTCTGGAAGATCATCGCCAGGGTGTGGTCGCGCGCCGGCGTATCGGCATCTGCGCGGCCTTTCGGCCAGCCGGCGCGGGCGGCCTTGCGGGCCCTGGCGTCATCCAGCATGGCGCGCAGGGCCGCGGGCTCGATCTCCCACAGGTCGATGAAGTGGCGGGGCTGAGCGGCCATGCGCTGGGTCTTAAGCCGCGGCCGCGTGCTTGCGCACCGTCTGGCAGGCGCGTTCCAGCTTCTCGACCGCCTCACGCGCCTCGTCGATGCTGATCACCAGCGGCGGCAGCAGGCGCACGCAGTTGTCGCCGCCGCCGGCGATCAGCAGCTTTTCGTCGCGGGCCAGCACCATGAAGTCGCGATTGTTCGGGATCAACTTCAGCCCGATCAGCAGGCCCTTGCCGCGCACCTCGGCGACGACGTCGGGATAGCGGTCCGCGAGGCCCGCGAGCTGCTGGCCGAAATAGCCGGCCACCTCGCGCACATGGGCGAGCAGTTCGGGCTTCACCAGCTCCTCGACCGCGGCCAGGCCCACGGCCATGGCCAGCGGGTTGCCGCCATAGGTCGAGCCGTGCGCGCCGACGGTCATGCCCTTGGCCGCCTCGGTGGTGGCCAGGCAGGCGCCGACCGGAAAGCCGCCGCCCAGGGCCTTGGCGACGCACATGATGTCCGGCGCGGCGTGCTCGGCCCATTCGTAGGCGAACAGGCGGCCGGTGCGACCAAGGCCGCACTGGATCTCGTCATAGATGAGCAGGACGCCGGTCTCGTCGCAAAGGGCGCGCAGGCCGTCGAGCTGGGCCGCGCTCAGGGAGCGCGCGCCGCCTTCGCCCTGCACCGGCTCGATGATGATCGCCGCGGTGGTCGGGCCGACGGCGGCCGTCAGGGCGTCGAGATCGCCGAACGGCAGCTGCACATAGCCGGGCAGGCGGGGGCCGAAGCCCTCGAGATAGCTGGCATTGCCGGAGGCGTTGACGGCGGCGTAGCTCCGCCCATGGAAGGAGCCCTCGAAGCCGATGACGTCGATCCGCTCGGGCTGGCCGTTAGCGGTGTGATAGCGGCGGGCTGTCTTCAACGCGCACTCGACCGCTTCGGTGCCCGAATTGGTGAAGAAGATCACATCGGCGAAGGTGGCAGCGCAGAGCTTGGCTGCCAGGGCTTCCTGCTCGGGAATGCGGTAGATGTTGGAGACGTGCCAGAGCTTCTCGCCCTGGGCCTTCAGCGCCGCGACCAGCTTGGGGTTCGAGTGGCCGAGCGCGTCGACGGCGATGCCGGCCACGCAGTCCAGGTATTCGTCGCCCTCGGTCGACCACAGGCGCACGCCCTCGCCGCGCTCGAACGCCAGCGGCGCGCGGTTGTAGACGCCCATGATGTGGGTTTCGGGGGAACGGGGCTGGCCGTCTGCCATGGGAAGCCTCCCAAAAGCGGAACGTCCCCGAGCCGAAAGGCCGCGGGGACTGGAAGGCGAAGGCTTTTCGCCGCGCAGGCGGCGGCTGTCAACCAGGACTCAGCTTTTCAGCCGATAGCCGGTCTGGAACAGGATCCAGCAGATCGCGCCCATGACCACCGTGAGCCCGCCCACGACAGCGACGCCGACGGCGATCGAGCCATCCGCCTGGCCGATGAAGCCGTAGCGGAAGCCGGAGATGGTGTAGAAAAACGGGTTGTACTGCGACAGGCTGCGGAACGGCTCCGGCAGCCGGTCGACCAGGTAGAAGGTGCCCGACAGCATCGAGAGCGGCATGACGATGAAGGTGGTCACCGCCGCCATGTGGTCGAACTTCTCGGCCCAAAGACCGGCGACCATGCCGATCATGCCCATCATCAGCGCCGCGCCCAGGCCGAAATAGGCCACCGCCCACCAGTGAACGATATTGTAGCGGACGAAGAACAAGACCGAGATGGCGGTGACCAGGCCGACGGCCAGGCCACGGGTCGCGGCGCCGAGCGCGAAGGCGAAGACCTGCTCGGTCGGCGATAGCGGCGGGGTGATGAAATCCTGGGTCAGGCCCTGCATCTTGGCCTGCATCAGCGACGACGACGAATTGGCGAAGGCGGAGTTGAGGATGGCCATCATGATCAGGCCCGGGCCGATGAACACCGAATAGGGGACGCCGTGAACCGAGGGGCGCAGGCCCTTCATCGCCACGACGAAGATCAGCAGATAGAGCAGGCTGGACAATACCGGGGCGGCCAGGGTCTGCATGCCCACCTTCCAGAAGCGTTTGACTTCCTTCATGTAAAGCGTGGTTGCGCCGGTCCAGTTGACCCGGTGGTAGTCGCGCGGCAGCGGCGGCATGACCTCGGTCGCCGGAAAATCAGCAGTGTCTTTCATGGGCCTTGATGTGCCCCCCGCATCGCCCGGGCGCAAGGGGGCGATCCCGTGCGGCGATATGACTCGCGGGCAATGGATTCACCTTGGGATTCGAAGGCGCCACAATGGCTTAAGCCAATCCGCTCCACTGAACAGACCATCCACAACATCTTGATCCCTGTGGACAGGCGCATGGCGCCTATTGTGTCTGTTAACGGAGTGTTTACGATATCTAGTAGGGATGGTTCACCGGCGGGACCACGGGGCGCTAGATATAGTGTCATGCCGGTGGGCTGGCGGCGGCTGGAGGGCAAGCCAATGGGTTGGACCGACGAACGCGTTGAAATACTGAAGAAACTCTGGCTGGAGGGGCTTTCGGCCAGCCAGATCGCCAAGCAGCTTGGCGGCGTGACCCGCAATGCGGTGATCGGCAAGGTACACCGGCTGGGCCTTTCCGGCCGCGCCGCGCCGTCGCAGCCGAGCCGGCCGACCTTCAAGGCGCCGCGGCCGCCGCGGCCGATGGCGCAGCCGGCGCCGCGCCGGCTGGAGCAGCGGGCGGCCCCGATGCCGGCCCCGGTCTATTTCGTCGAGGAACCGGGCTCGGCCACGGTGCTGACGCTTGGCGCGCACATGTGCAAATGGCCGATCGGCGATCCGTCGACCGACAGCTTCACCTTCTGCGGCCGCCGCGCCGAGACCGAAGGTCCCTACTGCGTCAACCACGCGCGCATCGCCTATCAGCCGCAGCAGCCGCGCAAGCGCTCCGGCGCCACCGAACTGGCCCGCTCGCTGCGGCGCTATATCTAGCCTCACCTTCCTCCTCGAGGCGGAAGGCTAGGCGGCGGTGTCCAGGGAATAGCCCGCGGAACGCACCGTGCGGATCGGGTCCGCGTTCAGGTCGCGGTTCAGCGCCTTGCGCAGGCGGCCGATGTGCACGTCGACGGTGCGGGCCTCGACATAGACGTCGGAGCCCCAGACCGCGTCGAGCAGCTGTTCGCGGCTGAACACCCGGCCGGGATGCTGCATCAGATAGTCGAGCAGGCGAAACTCGGTGGGACCGAGATGGATCTCCTTCTCGGCCCGGCGCACCCGATGGGCGGCGCGGTCGACCACGATGTCGCCATGATGCAGTCGGTCTTCGGCCAGGCCCGGCCGGATGCGGCGCAGCACCGCGCGGATGCGGGCGGCGAGTTCGCTCATCGAGAAGGGCTTGATCACGTAGTCGTCGGCGCCGGTGTCCAGGCCACGGATGCGGTCGCTCTCCTCGCCGCGGGCGGTGAGCATGATGATCGGCAGGTTGCGGGTCTCAGGGCGCGCGCGCAGCCGGCGGCAGACCTCGACCCCGGAGACCTTGGGCAACATCCAGTCGAGCACGACCAGGTCGGGCATCTGCTCGTCGATCAGCACCAGCGCCTCTTCGCCATCGCCGGCGACGGTGACGGCGTAGCCTTCCTTGTCGAGATTGTACTGGAGCAGGGCGCTCAGCGCGTCCTCGTCCTCGACAACCAGCACCTGGGGGATCATGTCAGCCTTCTCTCGCCATGGATTGGACGCGGTCGGAGGTCAGTGGCCCTTCGAGCATTTCCGAGCGGCGCTGCAGGGCGTCCCACTTCGGCCGCTCGCCGGTCATCTCCTCGCCGGTGACTTCGAAGTGGATGATCTCGGCGATGTTGGTGGCGTGATCGCCGATGCGTTCCAGGTTCTTGGCGATGAACAGCAGGTGGGCGCCCGGCGTGATCGTGCGCGGGTCGCCCATCATGTAGGTCAGGAGTTCACGGAAGAGGCTGTTGTAGTGCTCGTCGACCTCCTCGTCGCGGGCCCAGATAGCGGCGGCCTTTTCGATTTCGCCGACCGTATAGGCGTCCAGCACCTCCTTCAGGCGCGCGCCGACCAGCCGGCCGAGGCGCTCGATGGAGCGGGTCAGCGGCGTCAGCGGCTCGCTCTCGCTCAGGATCAGCGAGCGCTTGGCGATGTTGCGGGCGAGGTCGCCGCAGCGTTCGAGGTTCATGGCGATCTTCAGGGCCGCCACGGTGCGGCGCAACTCGCGGCCGACCGGCTGGCGGGTGGCGATCAGCTCAATGGCGCGCCGCTCGATATCGGCCTGCAGGGCGTCCAGCTTCGGATCGCGCGCCACCACCGCTTGCGCCAGCGCCACGTCGCGCCGGGAGATGGCGTCAAGGCAGTCGGCGATCTGCGCTTCGGCCAGGCCGCCAAGGCGGGCGACCTCCGCGACCAGGGGCTCAACCAAGTCGCCACTTACCGTAACCCACTGTTCGGTCATCGAATCCCGTTACAAAAAACCCAAACCCGACTCAAGGCAGCGCCCGAAAAGACCCTGCCCGCCGATTGCTGTCGCTATGCGACGGTTTTGTGACAGTTTTGTTACAGCCGCGGTAGGTAGGCGGTGAAAGTCGTGCCCTGGCCGGCGACGCTCTCGATCGCCAGGCCGCCGCGATGGCGGTTGATGATGTGCTTGACGATGGCCAGGCCCAGGCCCGTGCCCAGTCGCTCGCCGCTCTTCTGGCCCGCGACGCGATAGAAGCGCTCGGAAAGCCTGGGAAGGTGCTCGCGCGCGATCCCTGCCCCATGGTCGGCGCAGCGCAGCACCACGAAGCGTTCGCCGCCGACCAGGTCGGGGCTGAGCAGCGACAGCCGGGCCGCGCCCGCCCGGGTGGGCGCCAGCGCCGCCTCGGCGGTGACGTCGTCGACGACGTCGATCTCGACCGTCCCGCCGGGGGCGGAGAATTTGAGCGCGTTGTCGATCAGGTTCTGCGCCACCTGCAGCATCTGATCGCGGTCGCCGGTGATCATCGCCCGGCCGCGCTCGGCCACGCGGATCTCCAGCTTCACCCCGCGCTCGGCGGCGAGCGGCGCGAGGGCGTCGATCACGTCCAGGGTCACCAGCGCCACGTCGACCTTGCCTTCCGGCGCGATGTGCTCGTTCAACTCGATGCGGCTGAGCGACATCAGGTCGTCGATCAGCCGCGCCATCCGCCCGGCCTGGGCGGCCATGACCCCCAGGAAGCGTTCGCGGGCGACGGCGTCGTCGCGCGCGTGGCCGCGCAAGGTCTCGATGAAGCCGGTCAGCGAGGCCAGCGGCGTGCGCAGTTCGTGGCTGGCGTTAGCAAGGAAGTCCGCGCGCATGCGCTCGTTGCGGCGCGCATCGGTCTCGTCGCGGATGACCATCAGCGCCAGCCGCGCGCCGTCGGCGGCGGGCGTTAGCGGACGGGTGCGCACGCGCCAGAAGCGGTCCTGCGCGCCGCCGGTCTCATAGGCCGCCTCGCCGTTCAGACCGCCGAACAGGGCCTCGTCGACCGCCTCCAGAACCTCGGGGTGGCGAATGGCCGACACCAGCGGGCCGCCGGCCGCCTGGATGCGCAACAGCTCGCGCGCCGCCAGATTGGCGAAGACCAGCCGCCGGTCGGAGGCGTCCTCGGCGTCGCGCGCCGAGACCACCATCACCGGGTCCGGCAGGCTGTCGACCAGGGCGGCGAAGGCCGGCTGGTCCTGGTCGGTCGCGATGGTTTCGGCGGCGTCTGTCGGCATGTTTGCGAGGCGTTTCCTGGCGGGGCTTAAGGCTAGCCGCTCAGGCGGCTTCAGCAAAGCTGGGCGACATACCAATTTATCTCTATGGAGTTGATAGGATTACGGCTCTAGGGATGCGGGACGGCGCAGACAGGGGCCGGGCGTTGACGGATTGCAAACCATGATCGGGATAGAGCCGCGATATGTAGGTCAACTGCATATCCATCGGATCTAGGCCGCAAAAGCGGCGCGAGGGGCAATTTAAATGACACGTACGACTCGAACCTGGGGCCTCAGCCTCATCAGCATTCTGGCCGCCGGCGTTTCCACCGCGGCCCTGGCGCAACCGACCGCCGCGCCGAGCGTCGATCCGCGCGAAGCCCGGATCGATCAGCTGGAATCCGAAGTCCAGGATCTCGCCGCCGAGGTGCAGGACCTGAAGCGCGGCCAGGCCGCCCAGATCCAGACCCTTTCCGACGTGGAGGCCAAGGCGCCGCCGCCGCCCAGCGTATTGACCACGCTCGCCAACGGCGTCCCGTCGATCAAGAGCGCCGACGGTCGCTTCACCGCCAACTTCCACGGTATCCTGCAGTTCGACGCCGGCGAGTACAACCAGTCCAACCTTGGCCCGATCGCCACCGATCTGCGCCGCAGCGGCCCGGCGCTGGGCGCCTCGGCCTCGAACGTCGACCTGACGCATGCCCGCAAGCTGAAGGACGGCGACGACTTCCGCCGCGCCCGCATCGGCGTCGACGGCAAGGCCTTCGGCGACTGGGATTACAAGCTGATCTTCGACTTCGCCGGTTCGGGCGTCGAGAACGCCGGCCAGCTCTATGAGGGGTGGCTGCAGTATTCCGGCCTGAAGCCCGTCCACCTGCGCGTCGGCGCCTTCTCGCCGTCGATCGGGCTGGAGGATCAGGCCTCGACCAACGGCATGCCGCTGCTTGAGCGCTCGGTGGTGGAGGATATCGCCCGCGGCTTCGTCGCCGGCGACACCCGAACCGCCGTCGAACTGTGGGGCTCCGGCGACCATTGGCTGGCCTCGGCCGCCCTGACTGGGCGTGCGATCGGCGTGGTCAACACCGGCACAGTTCCAGGCGCAACCGGCGCGGTCGGTACGGCGCAGACCTTTGGCGACCAACTGGGATTCGTCGGCCGCCTGGCTGGCACGCCCTTCCACGGGGACGATTGGCTGATCCATGTCGGCGCGCATGGCAGCTACCTGATTAGTCCGACCAACACCTCCGGCCCGACCGCGACAGGGCTCGGCCTGACGCCCAATTCTCAGGTCGTCGCCTTCTCCAACACGCCCGAGCTGCGTGTCGACGGGACCAAGCTGATTAATACCGGCAACATCCCGGCCAGACACGCCTCGACCACCGGCCTGGAGTTCGCCGCCCAGAAGGCCAACTTCCTGTTCCAGACCGAGTACGACTACTTCACGGTCAACCGGACGGACGTCCCTTCGACGCCAACCTTCAGCGGCTATTATTTCGAAGGCAGCTGGGTGATCACCGGCGAGCCCCGCGTCTACAACAAGACGACAGCGGCTTTCGATGCCCCGAACGTCGCCCATCCGTTCTCGTTCGGCGGCGGCGGCATCGGCGCCTTCGAGCTGGCGGCGCGTTATTCCGACATGGACCTGAACTATCACCAGGGGGCGTTCGGCACGGCCCCGACGTCCACCGCGATCCGTGGCGGCGAGGAGCAGAACTTCACGATCGGCCTGAACTGGTACCCCAACCAGTTCACCAAGTTCATGCTCGACGTTTCGGAGGTGCAGATCCACCACCTGTCGCCGTGCACCAACACCGGCGTCGGCGCAAACAACACCTGCACCGGCACGGTCCTGTGGAATACCCCGGTGGGTTCGCAGATCGGCCAGAACTTCACCGACGTGGCGCTGCGCACGCAGTTCGCCTTCTAACTTGACGAGGAAATCCGCGATGACTGCCGACAACAACACCCGCCTCCCGACCCGGCGGGGGGTCTTCTCCCTCGCCGCGGCGGGCGCGGCGGTCATCGCGGCGCCGGGCCTTCTTCCCGGGCGCGCCAACGCGGCGGGGCCGTTGAAGCTGCTCAATGTCAGCTACGACCCGACCCGCGAACTCTACCGCGACATCAACGCCGCCTATTCGGCGTTCTGGAGGTCGCATACCGGCCAGCAGCTCGACATCGACCTCAGCAACGGCGGTTCAGGCAAGCAGGCGCGGGCGGTGATCGATGGCCTGCAGGCCGACGTGGTGACCCTGGCGCTGGCCTACGACATCGACGCCATCGCCGCGCACGGGCATCTGTTGCCGGCCAACTGGCAATCGCGCCTGCCGGACAACTCGACCCCCTACACCTCGACCATCGTCTTCCTGGTGCGCAAGGGAAACCCTTGGAAGATCCACGACTGGGGCGATCTGATCCGGCCGGGCATCCAGGCCATCACGCCCAATCCGAAGACCTCGGGCGGGGCGCGCTGGAACTATCTGGCCGCCTGGGCCTGGGCCCTGAAGCAGCCGGGCGGCAACGCCGCCACGGCGCAGGCCTTCATCCAGAAGCTCTACAAGCAGGTGCCGGTGCTGGACTCCGGCGCGCGCGGCTCGACCACCACCTTCACCGAGCGTGGCATCGGCGATGTGTTGCTGGCGTGGGAGAACGACGCCCACCTGGCCCTGGCCGAACTGGGTCCGGGCAAGGTCGAGATCGTCTATCCATCCTTCTCCATCCTGGCTGAGCCGCCGGTCGCCGTGGTCGACAAGGTGGTCGACCGCAAGGGCACCCGCACGGTCGCCGAAGGCTATCTGAAGTTCCTGTACAGCCCGCTGGCTCAAGACCTGATCGGCAAGAACTTCTACCGTCCGCGCAGCGCCGCGGCGGCGGCGAAATACGCCAGGCAGTTCCCGAATATCCCGACGGTCACCATCGCCGCCTTCGGCGGCTGGACCAAGGCCCAGGCGACGCATTTCGCCGATGGCGGCGTCTTCGACCAGATCTACAAGCCGGGCTGATATCCTCCCTGGACGCCCGAGACTGCCCCGGTTCCCTCCCGTGCGGAACCGGGGCATTTTTCGTTCGCTGAAGCACATGTCTGGCCGCCACGGCCGAAAACGGGCCTTCAGCCATGCCGCATCTCCTGGCCAACGCCGTCGGCGTCATCGCCGCGCTCTGTTCGATGAGCAGTTTCGTGCCGCAGATCGTGAAGATGGTCCGCGAACGAAAGGCCGAGGCGGTATCCTTTCCCATGTACGTGGTGACGGTCGCCGGCTTCGTCTTCTGGATCGCCTACGGGGTGGCGATCATGAGCTGGCCGGTGGCGGTGTCGAACGCGGTGAACCTGGTCCTGGCCGCGGCCATCCTGGTGCTGAAGATGCGGTATTCGAAGAGGGGGCTCATAAAGACCGTCATCCCCCGCTGCAGCGGCGAAGCCGCGGAATGCGGGGGACCCATGAACATCGATACCGGACGGTGATCGCGAGCGGTTGAACCGCGCAGCGAGCTCACCATCGCCCGTGTTCATGGGTGGCCCGGATATACCGGGCCATGACGGTAGTCAGGAGGCCGGCGCGTGCGCCAGGCGGAGCAGGTTGGCGGCGCCGGGGGAGCCGAAGGGGGTGCCGGCCAGGATCAGGACGCGGCCGTTGGGCGGGGCGAGGCCAAGGTCGAAGGCCAGGCTGGCGGCGCCCTTGGTCAGGTGGTCGAGGCCCTTGGGCTGTTCGGCCAGGCGCGGTTCCAGGCCCCAGACCAAGGCCAGGCGGCGCGCCACGCGGATATCGGCGGTCAGGGCCAGGACCGGCTGCAGCGGCCGCTCGCGCGCCAGCCGGAGCGCGGTGACGCCGGTGGTGGTGAAGACCGCCAGGCAGGCCGTGGAGCCGGATTCCGCCGCGCGCCGCGCGGCGGCGACCAGGGCGTCGGCGTCCTCGTCCTCGACCCGGCCGTGCTCGGCGTCCATCAGGCCGGGCCAGTTGGGGTCACGCTCCACGCGGCGGATGATCTTGTCCATTATCGCCACGGTCTCGACCGGATAGAGGCCGACGGCGGTCTCGGCCGACATCATCAGAGCATCGGCGCCCTCATAGACCGCGTTGGCGACGTCGGAGGCCTCGGCGCGGGTGGGCGAGGGCGAGGCGGTCATGGAATCCAGCATCTGAGTGGCGATGATCACCGGCAGGCCGCGGTTGCGCGCGGCGCGCACGATGGTCTTCTGCGCCACCGGCACCTCTTCGGGCTCCAGCTCGACGCCAAGATCGCCGCGCGCCACCATCACCCCGTCGCATTGGTCGAGGATGGCGGCGAGGTCCTTCAGCGCCGCCGGCTTCTCGATCTTGGCCAGCACCGCGGCCTGGCCGCGCACCAGCCGCCTCAGCTCGGCCATGTCCGCCGCCCGCTGCACGAAGGAGAGCGCCACCCAGTCGACGCCGATGCGCAAGGCGAAGGCCAGGTCGGCCCTGTCCTTCGGCGTCAGCGCCGGCAGCGGGATGACCGCGCCGGGCAGGGCGATGCCCTTGTGATCCGACAGGGCCCTGCCCTGGATCACCACCGTGTCGGCGCAGGTCGCGCCGCAGTCGCTGACCTGCAGCCGCACCTTGCCGTCGTCGAGCAGCAGTTCGGCCCCCGGACTGAGGGCGGCGAACAGTTCCGGATGCGGCATGCAGACCCGTTCGGAATCGCCCGGCGCCGGGTTGAGGTCGAGCCGGAATCGCTGGCCGGGCTCGATGATCGCCTTATCGCCCTTGAACTCGCCGAGGCGGAATTTCGGCCCCTGAAGGTCGGCCAGCGCCGCCAGCGGCCGCTCGATGACCGCCTCGGCCGCGCGCACCGCGTCCAGCGCCGCGGCGTGATCGGCGTGCTCGCCATGGCTGAAGTTGAGCCGGAAGACGTCGACGCCGGCCTGGGCCAGGGCCAGCACCCGGTCCGGCGCCTGGCTGGCGGGGCCGAGCGTGGCGACGATGCGGGCGCGTCGCGCGCGGATCATTTCAGGTCGCTCAACAGGGCCGCGGCGCCGATCAGGGCGGCGTGCGGCTGCGTCACCACGCGGGTGGGGATGGCGCGCAGATAGTCGCCCATCCGGTCCTTGGTCTCGAACCGCCGGCGAAAGTCGCTGGCCCTGAGGAAGTCCAATATGTCCGGCGCGATGCCGCCGGAGATATAGACCCCGCCCTGCGCGCCCATGGCCAAGGCCAGATTGCCGGCCACGGAGCCGAGGATGGCGCAGAGGCGGCTGAGCGCATCGCGGGCCAGGCCCTCGCCGGCCAGGCCGGCCTGGGTGACCTGGTCGGGCGCGGTCAGGCTCGCCGGCCGACCCGCCATATCGGCCAGGGCCTGATAGAGGTTGAGCAGGCCGGGACCGGACACCACACGCTCAATGGAAACCTCCCCGAAACGCGCCATCAGACGCCGCAGGATCTCGATTTCTACCTCGTCCTCGGGCGCGAAGGCAGAATGGCCGCCTTCGCCAGTCAGCACGGCCCGCGTCCGGCCGTCCTTGATCAGGGCCGCCGCGCCGAAGCCGGTGCCCGGTCCCATGACCGCGGCGGTGGCCTCGGGCCGGCCCCGGACCCGCGGCCCGATCAGCCGCGTGTCACGGGGCGCCAGCCGTTCGATCGAGAGCGCCTGGGCGCTGAAGTCGTTGATCAGCGTAACGCGCGAGAAGTCGCCGGCCTTGGCCACGCGCTCTTCCGAAAATCCCCAGCCGTCATGGTTGGTGAAGCTGACCTTGCCGTTGCGGATTGGTCCCGCCGCGGCGATCACCGCCAGTTGCGGCCGCTTGCCCTTCAGGCGCTTCAGATAGGCTTCGAGCGCAGCCTCTCCGGTCGAATAGTCGGCGGCGTTGAGCACCGCCGCGTGTTCGATCCTGGTGCGCTTGCCATGGGTTTCGGCGATGGCGAAGCGGGCGTGGGTGCCCCCGACGTCGCCGACCAGGCCTGAGACCTTGGCCATGCTCAAAACAGCACCGAGGCGCCGGTCTCGGCCGGGCCGACCGCGCGGCGCATGTGGCCGAACAGCTCGCGGCCGAAGCCGTGCTCCACCGGCCGGTGCATGGCCGGCGCCCGACGCCGCAGCGCCGAAGCATCGACCTTGATCTCCAGTACGCCGGCCTCGGCGTCGATGCGGATGATGTCGCCGTCGCGGACATAGGCCAGCGGGCCGTCCTCGATGGCTTCCGGGGTCACGTGAATGGCGGCCGGCACCTTGCCCGAGGCGCCGGACATGCGCCCATCGGTGACCAGGGCGACCTTCTGGCCGCGGTCGAGCAGCACGCCCAGGGTCGGGCTCAGATTGTGCAGTTCGGGCATGCCGTTGGCTTTGGGGCCCTGAAAGCGGACCACGGCGATGAAATCGCCGACGAGCCGGCCGGCCTCGAAGGCGGCCAGGAGGTCGTCCTGGTCGTCGAAGACCAGGGCCGGCGCCTCGATGGCGCGATGCTCGGGCTTGACCGCCGAGGTCTTCATCACCGCCCGGCCAAGCCCGCCGCCGAGCACGCAGATGCCGCCGTGGTGGTCGAAGGGGTCGCTGACCGGCCGCAGGATGGTCCTGTCCAGTGACGTCGTTTGCCCTTCGCGCCACACCAGGCTGTCGCCATCCAGGAAGGGCTCCTGGTGGTAGAGGCCGAGGCCCGGCCCGGCGACGGTGGTCACCGCCTCGTGCGCCAGACCGGCGGCGAGCAGTTCGCGGACCACAAAGGCCATGCCGCCGGCGGCGTGGAAGTGGTTCACGTCGCCATTGCCGTTCGGATAGACCCTGGCCAGCATCGGGGTTACCGCCGACAGATCGGCGAAGTCATGCCAGTCGATCTCGATACCGGCTGCTCTCGCCATGGCGACCAGATGCAGGGTGTGGTTGGTCGAGCCGCCGGTGGCCAGCAGGCCGACGATGCCGTTGACCACGGCCTTTTCGTCGATCACCCGGGCCATGGGCGTATAGGCCTGCTTGCGCGGGCCGATCTCCACCGTGCGCCTGGCCGCGGCCATGGTCAGGGCGGCGCGCAAGGGCGTTCCGGGATTGACGAAGGCCGCGCCCGGCAGGTGCAGGCCCATCATCTCCATCAGCATCTGGTTGGAATTGGCCGTGCCGTAGAAGGTGCAGGTTCCCGGCCCGTGATAGGCGGCCATCTCCGAGGCCAGCAGCTCCTCGCGCGTCGCCTGGCCTTGGGCGTAGCGGGCGCGCACGGCTGCCTTTTCGGCGTTGGAGAGGCCGCTGGTCATCGGGCCGGCGGGCGCGAAGACGCTGGGCAGGTGCCCGAAGGCCAGGGCGCCGATCACCAGGCCCGGCACGATCTTGTCGCAGACGCCCAAAAGGATGGCGCCGTCGAACGCGTCGTGGGTGAGGGCGACCGCGGTGGCCATGGCGATGACGTCTCTGGAAAACAGCGACAGCTCCATGCCCGGGCGGCCTTGGGTGACGCCGTCGCACATGGCCGGTACGCCGCCGGCGAACTGGGCGGTGGCGCCGGCTTCGCGGGCGGCCGCGCGGATCAGGTCGGGATAGTGCTCCAGCGGCTGGTGGGCCGAGAGCATGTCGTTATAGGCCGAGACGATGGCGATGTTCGGCGCGCCCGGGTCCATCATCCTCAGCTTGTCGCCGGCCGGTTGGGCGGCGAAGGCGTGAGCCCAGTTGGCGCAGGACAGCTTGGCGCGGCCCGGACCGTCGTGGCCGGCGGCCTGCATCCGCGCCAGATAGTCGGCGCGCCGGTCGCGGCTGCGCGCGGTGATTCGGGCGGTGACCTCGGCGACGACCTCATGCATGGACTTCGAACTCCTCGCGGCCCCGCCAAGGTTCGCCCATCCGGAGCGCCAACATCCTGGCGGGACAAACTGTTCCTAGCACAGGCGCGGCGGCGTTTTCACCGGCTTCGGCCTGGACTTTTCCGGCGCCCGAACGAGATATCTTCAACTTGGACTTTTAAGTCGTTGCGGCGCGATACCTTCGGAACTAGCCTAGCTGTCGCCCGTTCGACCTGAGTTCGGGGCCAGATCACGGAATCACGGAGACTGCCATCCATGTCTATTTTGCATCGTTCGATCCTGGGCGCCGTCGCGGCGGCCGGATTGGCGCTCGTCGCGAGCGCGCCTGCCCAAGCCCAGGACGGTTCCGGCGTGCGGGTCGGTCTTCTGACCTGTAACGTCGCCAGCGGCTTTGGCCTTATCTTCGGCTCCAGCAAGGAAGTGAACTGCGTCTTCTCGCGCGATGGTCGCGACCTCGCCCACTATCAGGGCCATATCGACAAGTTCGGCGTCGACATCGGCTATACCGCCGGCGGCGTGATGGTCTGGGGCGTGTTCGCTCCGACGGCGGGACCGCCCCCGGGCTCGCTGGACGGCAGCTACGGTGGCGTCACCGCCAGCGCGACGGCTGGCGTCGGTGTCGGCGCCAACCTGCTGGTCGGTGGTTCGAACCGTTCGATTTCGCTGCAGCCGCTGAGCGTTGAAGGCAATACCGGCCTGAACGTCGCCGGCGGCATCGCCGGGCTGCGCCTGCACTATCTGCCCTAGGTCTCTCTAATTACCTGAGACGCTGTCCACCGCGCCAAACAGCCCTCGCAACCGCTCGACGATCTCGGGTGGGAGTGGGGGCCTCTGGATGGCCGCGAGGTTGGCTTCCAGGTGCTCTACGTTCCCGGTGCCGGTCAATATGACCTCGGCGCCGGGTTCGTGGCGGCAGAAGCGATAGGCGGCCTCGGTCAGTGAGCCCACGTCCGTGTGCTCGCGCAGGAAGCCCAAAGGATCGGCGGCGTCGATCTTGCCGGCATCCACCTCGCCACGCTCAATCAATCCCGCCACCACCTCCCGCAGCGCGCCCGGTTGGCTGAGCGTGCGCCGCACCGCGAACATGATCAGCGTACCGACATCGTGCTTCAGCGTCTCGGGAAAGACCCGGGTCCGCGCCGAGGGATTGAGCAGGTTGAAGCCGACCATGATCACATCGAAATGGTCGTCGGGCAGGGCGCGCGTCAGCATCTTGTGCCCCGTGTCGCCGCCGAACTGCTCGGTGGCGCCGACAAAGCGGATCTTCCCCGCCCGCTGCTGGCGCTTCATCTCGGGGACCAGCACCTCGGCGCAATAGTCGTACTGGCCGGACTGGATCCCGTGCAGATGGAAGACGTCGACGTGGTCGACACCCAGCCGCCGGAGGCTGCCGTCCAGGCTCTCCGACAGTTCTGCGGCGGTGAACATGCGCTCGCCGCGTCCCGGGCTGGACTTGGTGGACAGGAAGACCTCGTCGCGCCGCCCACGAATGCCCAGTCCCACGGCCTCTTCGGTGCCGTAGTTGCGAGCGGTATCGATGAAGGTGACGCCCAACTCGATGGCGCGACGCACGACGCTCGCCGCCTGTTCGACATCCGCGCCGGCGGCCATGCCCAGCCGGCTCGCCCCGCCGCAGCCGAGGCCGGCGACGCTGACTTCGGCCCCCGTACGTCCGAGCCTGACGGTCTGCATCAGCCGACGATACGCACCGGCAAGCTCTCGTAGCCCTTGACGAAGCTCGAGCGCACCCGGACCGGCTCCTCGACCACCTCGATCTTCGACCAGCGCTTGAGGATTTCTTCCCAGACGATCTTCAGCTGCATCTCGGCCAGCCGGTTGCCGACGCAGCGGTGGATGCCGAAGCCGAAGGACAGGTGCTGCCTGGGCCGCTCGCGGTCGATGATGAAGGCGTTCGGTGTCTCGATCGCCTCTTCGTCGCGGTTGCCCGAGACGTACCACATCACCACCTTGTCGCCCGTCTTGATGGTCTTGTCGCGCAGCTGGATGTCGGCCGTCGCCGTGCGCCGCATGTGGGCCAGCGGCGTCTGCCAGCGCACGATCTCCGGCACCATGGAGGTGATCAGGGCGTGATTGCCGCGCAGCTTCTCGTACTGGTCGGGGTTCTCGTTCAGGGCCAGCAGGCCGCCGCTGATCGAATTGCGGGTGGTGTCGTTGCCGCCGATGATCAGCAGGATCAGATTGCCGAGGTATTCGTTGCGATCCATGTTCCGGGTCGCTTCGCCGTGCGCCAGCATCGAGATCAGGTCGCCGGCCGGCGGCGCGTTGACGCGCTCGTTCCAGAGCCCGACGAAATAGTCCAGGCAGCCGAGCAGGATCTTCTGTTTCTCGTCCTCGGTCTCGACCAGGGCGCCGGGCATGGGCGCGGTGGTGGCGACATCCGACCAATAGGTCAGCTTGCGCCGCTCTTCGAACGGGAAGTCGAACAGGGTGGCCAGCATCTGGGTGGTCAGCTCGACCGAGACCCGGTCGACCCAGTCGAAGGTCTCGCCGATCGGCAGTTCGTCCATGATCTTCGCCGCCCGCTGGCGGATGATCGGCTCCATGTTGGCCAGGTTGGACGGCGAGACGATCGGGCTGACGGTCTTGCGCTGGGCGTCGTGCTTGGGCGGGTCCATCGAGATGAAGCTGGCCCGGCGCAGCTCCGGCGCCGCGTCGCGGATGGTGATGCCGCCCAGGGCCGACGCCGAGGAGAAGAATTGGTGGTTGGTGTCCACCGCCATGATGTCGTTGTACTTGGTCACCGACCAATAGGGGCCGAACTCCGAGTCGCGGCACCAGTGCACCGGCTCCTCGGCGCGCAGCCGCTCGAACCAGGGCCAGTGGGTGTTGGTCAGGAAGAGTTCGGGATCGCCGACGTTGAAGTCCTCAAGCGGCGTCGAATAGGCCCGCTCGCGCGCGTCCTGGGCCACTCTCCCCGATCCGTCGGCCATGCCGGCGCTCCTTAATCCGTGGGGCCCTCAGTCAGGCGGCCCTCCGGCATGATGGCGCCAAGCCGCGCCTCGGGATAGCCGACATCCGGCCGGCGCTATTCGTGCGCGTTGCGGCGCAGCTCCCGGTACCAGGCTAGCTGCTCGCTGGTCGCCAGCAGCTTGCCGTCCCGGCGCCAATAGCTCGAGCGCTCGTCCGAGGCGCCGCCGCCGCCGACGCGGCCCTCGCACTCGACCAGGATGAAGTCGTCGCCGACCTCGGCGATCTCCTCGACGGTGGCATGCAGATAGGCGGTCAGCGACAGGGTGGTGGTCATGATCGTCGGCCCCAGCGCGTACATCGCCCGCGGCGCCGAATTGTCGGTGATCATGCCCAGCAGCGCCTTGTCCAGCGGCCCGCGCCGCGAGCGCACCCAGGCCAGCGACCGCGAATCCCCCGACGGCGTCGGCGGAAACCCCTCCAGGGTCCGTCGCTCGAAGGCCGAGGCCCCATAGTGCCGCGCGTCGCTGGGCGCGTCCGGGCTGGGCAGGCTCTCCGGGTCGGGAGCATCGGGCATCTTGGCGAAGGCGAAATCCGGCGTGTTCGGCCGCCTGGCCATGGTGACGATGCCGTGGACGCCGACCTGGTCCGATCCGGCCGGCAGCAACTCCACCTCCCAGACGCCGACGGAGCCGCCTTGCCGCAGGCGTCGCGTGCGGATGTCGAGCGCGCCCGAGGGTAGGCCGGCGGCGTAGGTGAGGGTCAGCGACAGCGCCTCGCCCACGGCTTCCGGCTCGGCCTCCAGCACCCGGACGCAAAGGCCGATGGCATAACCGCCCCAAAGCCCGCCCCCGGGGGTTGCCCCATTCCGGTCCGGCGACGGTCGTCCATCGCCCGGGCGCGACGGGGTGAAGGGGAATCGACAGGGCGTGTGTTGAGCTCATGGGTTCACTCTAGCCAGTCGCCCCAAGGTCACGGAAGAGCCGATGCGCGCCTGATTGGACTTGCGCCGCGACCCGGTTTGCGGGTGCAATCGGGACAGACCGACATCTCGCGTCGGTCAGGGAGAGCCAGACCGTGAACGCCTCACCAAACCTGCTCAAGACCGAGGCCGACCTGCGCACGGTCTATAAGCAGCCCTCGTCCGGCGCGGCCGGCAAGGACATCGGTCATATCGACCGGCATGGCGATGGTTCATCGGACTTTCGCCGTTTCTCTGCATCGGCACGACCGGGCCGGACGGATTGGGCGACGTCTCCCCGCGCGGCGGCGAGCCGGGCTTCGTGCATGTGCTGGACGAGCACAGGCTGGCCATGCCCGACCGGCCGGGCAACAACCGGCTGGACAGCCTGGGCAACGTCGCCGAGCGGCCCGGCGTCGGCCTGTGCTTCTTCATCCCCGGGTTCGAGGACGTGCTGCGGGTCAACGGCCTGGCCCACCTGACCGTCGATCCGGACCTGATGGCGCGGTTCGCCGTCGACGAAAAGCCGCCGCGCTCGGTCATGGTGATCGAGGTTAATGAGGCCTATCTGCACTGCCCCAAGGCGGTGCGCCGCGCCGGTCTCTGGAAGCCGAAGGCCATGATCGACCGCGGCGCCTGGCCGAGCGCCGGCGAAATCTACCGCGATCAGCTGGCCCTGGAGGTGGAGGCCGCCGCCCTGGATGCGTCGCTCGAGAAGGACGCGCGGGACAATCTGTACTGAGGACGAGTGTCCGCGACGCTGGCAGCAGCCGGCGCCGCGGAGGCTGTCGTCCTTAGCTCGCCATACGGTGCAGGCCGCACAGCTTGTTGCCATCGGGATCGCGCAGATAGGCCAGATACATCTTGCCCGTGGAGCCTTCGCGCACGCCCGGCGGGTCTTCGCAGGTGGTCCCGCCGCTGGCGACGCCCGCCGCGTGCCAGGCGTCGGCCTGGGCCGGCGAGCTGCAGGCGAAACCGATGGTGCCGCCATTGGGCGCGGTGGCGGGCTTGCCGTTGATCGGCTCCGACACCGAAAAGACTCCGGTCGGGGTCATGTAGAAGATGCGGTGGCCATCGACCCTGGCCGGCGGCACATCGAGCGTGCCGAGCAAGGCGTCATAGAACGACTTGGCTTTTGCCAGGTCGTTGGTCCCGATCATGATATGCGAAAACATCCGATTTTTCCTTCCATTCCAGCGGCTCAAAGCCGGGGTTCCGTCGGCTGTCAGCGCGCGACGGCGATCCCCACGCCCGCACATGCGGGAAGATCGGCGCGATGACAATCCTGGGCGCCGATAACCTCACACACCCAGCCGTCCGCGCCCCCGGGCTCGCGCCAGATAGGCCAGGCCGATGACCACCCCGGCGCCGCCGCAGGCCATGAAGGCTGTGCGATAGGAGCTTGCCTGGGCCAGGGGACCGAAGACCAGGTAGAGGCCGGTGACGCCGATCTGGCCGGCGAAGCCCTTCACCGAGCCGATCGTGGCGCGGCGGTCGGACGGAATGGCCTGCTGCAGCCGGCCCTCGAACACGACGTCGATCATCTTCAAGAGGCCGCTGTAGAGGGCGAGCAGGATCATCGCCGGGGGCGAGAAGAGGCCGGCCGCCGCGGCCAGCATCGCGCCGCCGAGCGTGAACAGGCCGTATATCCACCGCGTCGCCAGGCGCGAGACCCGGTGGGCGATCAGGCTGGCCAGCATCTCGGTGGCGCTCTGCACCCCGACGAAGATGGCGACCAGCGGCCGCGTCAGGCCGACCTTGATCCCAAAGATCGGCCAGAACTCCTCCAACGCGCCGCCAAGCGCCAGCACGATGGCGGAAAAGAGCAGGATGCTCAGGACCACCGGCTCGCGCAGCGACAGGCCGAGGCCCAGACGCAGGTGGGTCAGATAGCCGTGGTCCCCGGCCATCCGCGCCATGTCGGCGCGCGGCAGGCTGAGCGCCGCGGCGATGGCGAACAGGATGGAGCCAAGGCTGGCGGCCAGTTCCAGCGTGTAGCCGTGGCCAGCCAAGGCCGCCGCGCCCAGGGCGGCCAGGACCACGCCGGCGGCCTGCACCGCCCGGGCCCGGCCGTAGATGCGGGTATAGTCATGGCTGCGGCCCTGCGCCTTCAGCTCGTCATAGAGCAGCGCCTCGAAGGTGCCGGACGTGAAGGCGCTCTTGACGCCCCAGAGCACCAGCCCGACCAGAAAGCCCCAGAAGTGCGGATAGGCCAGCCAGACCCCGAAACCGGCCGCGCGGGCCAGCTGCGCCAGGGCCAGGATGCGCCGGCGCGACCAGCGGTCGGCGATGACGCCGGAGGGGATCTGCAAAGTGAAGGCGGTCGCGGACCAGGCGATCAGGGCAATCGAAATCTGCACGGGCGTCATGCCCGCATCCACGAACATCACCGCATAGAGCGGGACGATCAGGATGAAGGCATCGAAGAACTTGAAACCATAGAGGCTGGCGAGGAAGCGGGTCATGCGGCCAAGCTTCCTAGATGGGTTCGGCTCCGTGAAGAATTCCTAATCCGAAACGTTAGCCTCAAGCCCGGCCGGTAGGGGCGATCCGAGCCTCGGTCACATCGCCGCGCAAAGCCCGAAAATCCCTTCCGCCCCTTGCTTTTCAGCCATCGACGAGGCGTGATCGGGCCGCCGACGCGGAAGACCGCGCGGACCTATGGGCCCTGGGAGACGCCGTTTGACCGAAGATGCGCCGAAGGCCGCCACGCGGCTGGGCCTGCCGACCATCCTGACCTTCTCGGCCGTCACTCTGCCGATGAGCTCTCTGGGCATCGCCCTGGCCATCTTCCTGCCGCGCTATTTCGCCAGCCACCTGGGCGTCAGCCTGGCCGCGGTCGGTGGCGCTTTCTTTCTGGTGCGCATGATCGACGTGCCGGTCGATCCGGTGCTCGGCCTGATGATGGATCGCACGAGAACCGCCCTTGGCCGCTATCGCCTGTGGTTGCTGATCGGCGGCCCGATCCTGATGCTGGCGGTCTATCAATTGTTCATGGCCCCCATGGGGATATCGCGGGGCTACCTGGTCGTCTGGCTGCTGGCGATGTATCTGGGCACCTCGATCATCGGCCTCGCCCACACGGCCTGGGCTTCGACCCTGGCCGCGGCCTATCATGAGCGCTCGCGCCTGTTCGGCGTCCTCACCATGGTCGGGGTGGCGGCCTCGGTGGTGGTCCTGGGCATTCCGGCGCTGGCCAAGCTCTACCATCTGGGCGATCCGGACGGGGTCCAGACCATGGGATGGCTGACGATCATCCTGATCCCCATCGGCGTCGGCCTGGTCGCCTGGCGCATCCCCGAGCATGTCGCCGTCGATGTGAAATCCAGTCAGCGGTTCGCCTTCAGCGACTATTGGGGCCTGATCAGGAAGCCGGCCATTATCCGCCTGACGCTGGCCCAGACCTGCCTGACTCTCAGCCCCGGCTGGATGAGCGCGCTCTATCTGTTCTTCTTTAAGGACGTGCTCGGCTTCAGCATCGCGACGGCCTCGGCCCTGCTGGGCGTGTACGCGCTGTCGGGCGTCGCCGGTGCGCCGATCACCGCCTGGGTCTCGTCCAAGATCGGCAAGCATCGCACGCTGATGCTGACCACCTCGGCCTATTCCATCGGCCTTTGCGCGGTCATCGTCATCCCCAAGGACGGCAACCTGCTCGCCGCCATCCCGGTGATGCTCTGGTGCGGCGGCATGGCTTCCGGGTTCAACCTGCTGATCCAGTCGATGACCGCCGACGTGGGCGACGAGGTGCGGCTGGAGCAGGGCAAGCAGCGCATGAGCCTGATCTATTCGCTGACCAGCTTGGCCGCCAAGATCGCCGGCGCCTTCGCGATCTTCCTGACCTATTGGGTCCTGACCCAGGTCGGCTACAACGCCAAGGACGGTGCGCACAACACAGCCCACGCCGTCATGGGCCTGGAGCTGGCCTATGTCATCGGGCCGGTCGTTTTCGCCATGCTGGGCGGGGCCTGTTTCATCGGCTGGAAGCTGGACGCGGTCCGCCATGGCGAGATCCGCGAGCAGCTCGACGCCCGCGACGCTCAGTACACCGAAGCGCCGATCATCGAGAGCCTCACCGGCCGGCCAGCCATCCCGATTCTGGTCGCGGAAACAGACTAGGGCCGCCAGACAGCCATGGCCGCGAGTCTCGCCGAACGCCTCGGATATGGCGCCGATGATCGGCTGCTGATCGTCAATTGCGACGACCTGGGCTCCAGCCACGCCGCCAACCAGGCCATCGAGCACGCGATCCGCCAAGGCTTCGCCACCAGCGCCACCCTGATGGTCCCCTGTCCCTGGGCATTCGCGGCGGCCAAGGCGCTGGCCGATCTCGACATCGGCGTGCACCTGACGCTGACGGCCGAATATCCCGGCTACCGCTGGCGCTCGCTCACCGGCGCGGCCTCGCTGCACGACGCCGATGGTTTCATGCCGGCCACCGCCGAGGCGGTGTTTGCTCAGGCCGATCTCGCCGAGGTTCGCGCCGAGTGCCGCGCTCAGATCGACCAGGCCCTGGCCTGGGGCGTCGACGTCACCCATCTGGATTCGCACATGGGCACGGTGCAGACCGACGCCCGCTTCTACGACGTCTATGCCGAGCTGGCCGCCGAGTACCGCCTGGCGCTGCGCATGGCCGGCGCCAGCGCCGAAAACGTCCTCGGCTTCGCGTTCCGCCGACCCGCCGCCGAGCGTGGTCTGGTCTTCGCCGACCACTTCCTGTCGCCCCGGTGGGGGTTTCCGACCCGGCAGGTGCTGATGGACAGCCTGCGGCGTCTGCGGCCCGGCGTCACCGAGGTCTATCTGCACCCAGCCGTCGATGGGCCGGAGCTACGCGGCTACGACAAGAAGGCCGCCGACATCCGCGCCGGCGACTACGCCAACCTGCTGGACGGCGAACTGCGGGCCCTCCTAGAAGACGCCGGTGTGCGCCTGATCAGCTTCCGGCCGCTCCGCGATCTGCAAAGAGGCCCTGTCCATGCATGAGTTGCTTAGTCTCGACCAGCGGGTGCGCCGCGCGCGCCGGCGGCTCGGCGAGATCGCTATCTGGCGGGTGCGAGAGACCAAGGCGATCGACGGCTGGAGCTTCGACGCCAAGCCCATCGGCCTTGGCCAGGCCTGGCCGGACAGGCTCGGCGTCCATGAGCTGATCAGCGGCCCGTTCGACGTCCCGGCCGGCTGGCCGCTGGAAGAGGCGAGGCTGGCTTTGGACGTCGGCGGCGAGAGCCTGCTGACCATCGTCTATGACCAGGGTGGCTGGCTGCAGCTCGGCCTGGACGTCAATCACAACGAATTTCCGCTGGATGCGCGACGCGGCCGGCTGGAGGTCGAGGCGGTGGCCCGCGCCCCCTTTGGCCAGGTGATCGAGGATCCGCGTCTGCGGCGCGCCGAACTGCGCTGGGTGGAGACCGGGCTGATCGACCTGGTCCAGACCATCGATCTGGCCATCGGCCTGGCCGCCGCCGGCCTGCGCGAACACGAGCTGTCGCCACTGGTGCTGGAGCTGGTCGAGAACGCCATGGCGCGGCTTGAGCTGCCGACGCGCACCGAGGACGTGATCGGGCGCGAGAGCCCCTTCGCGCGCGGCTATGGCGGTCGCGAGCTGGAGCCCAAGGCCTGGCCGATCACCGCCCTGAACGCCGACGCCCGCGCCTCGGTGACGGAGGCCCTGGCCTGGCTGCAGGGCGAACTGCGCGTCTTGCAGATGCAGTTCCCGCCGCATGGAGCGGTGGCCTATGTCGGCCACGCCCATCTGGACACCGCCTGGTTGTGGCCGATCGAGGAGACGCGGCGCAAGGCGCGGCGCACCTTTTCCACCGCTGTCGATCTCCTGAAGCGCAATCCGGATTTCCGCTTCGCCCAGTCCTTCGCGGAATATTACCGCTACCTTGAGGACGACGACCCGGGCCTGCTCGACCTGGTCAAGGCGCAGGTGAAGGCCGGCGGCTGGGCGCCTACCGGCGGCCTCTGGGTCGAGCCGGACATCAACATGCCGAGCGGCGAATCCCTGGTCCGCCAGGCCATGTACGGCCAGCTCTATTTCCAGCGCACCTTCGGGGTGCGGCACACCACCGGCTGGCTGCCGGACACTTTCGGCTTCTCGCCGGCCCTGCCTCAGATCCTGAAGGGCGCCGGGCTGACCAGCCTCTTCACCATCAAGCTCGGCTGGTCGGAGACCAATCCATTCCCCCACACCCGTTTCTGGTGGGAGGGGATCGACGGCTCCAAGGTGCTGGTGCAGCAGTTCAACCGGCCGGAAGATACCTATAACGGCTTGGTCAATCCGGCCTCGCTGCTGCGCGCCTGGCGCAACCACACCGACCGGCGCTTCGCCAGCGAGGTGCTGCAGCCGATCGGCTACGGCGACGGCGGCGGCGGGGTGACCGCCGAGATGATCGCGGCGCAGAAGGTGCTGGTCGACTTCCCGCTGTTGCCCGCGACCCGGTTCGCCACACCGGAAGACTATTTCGCCAAGGCCCGGACCGAGGCCGAAGGCGCGGCGCTGTCGACCTGGGTCGGCGAGCTCTATCTCGAATACCATCGCGGTGTCCTGACCAGCCAGGGCCGCACCAAGCGCCTGCATCGCCAGGCGGAGCGGGGCCTGGTCGCGGCCGAGGCCCTGGGCGGCATCGCGGCCATCCTGGGCGGCGAACAGCCGGTCTCGCTGGAGGACCGCTGGCGCACCCTGATGATCAACCAGTTCCACGACATCCTGCCCGGCTCCAGCATCACCGAAGTCTATGTCCGCACCGAGCGCGAGCTGGCCGAGGTGGTCGCCGCCGCCGGCGCGGTCTGCGACGCGGCCATGGACGACATCGCCGACCGGCTGGCCGGTCCTGGCGAAGACGGCCTGCTGGTCGTCAATCCCGACCTGAACGAACGCCCGGTGCGGCTGCAAAGCGCGACGTCCATTCCCGGCGGCCAGGCGGCCGAAGAGGGTTTCGTCCTGGCCTCGACCGCCCGGGTTCCCGGGCTGGGCGCGCTCACCGGCCACGTTCCGCGCGACGCCTCGGTGAAGGTCGACGACCGCAAGCTGGAGAACCGCTTCCTGCGCGTCGAGTTCGCCGACGACGGGAGCCTGTCGCGGATCTACGACAAGAAGGCCGAGCGCGAGGTGCTGGACGGGCGCGGCAACCAGATCTGGGCCTATCGCGACCAGCCGCGCGACTACGACGCCTGGGACGTCGAGGGCGACTACCAGCGCGCCGGCGAGGAGATCGCCGCCGACTCGATCGAAATCGTCGAGGCCGGCGGCCAGCGCGGCGCACTTCGCATCACGCGCCGGCACCGCGCCTCGACCATCGTCCAATCGGTGCGGCTGTGGGCCAATTCCCCCCGGATCGACTTCCACACCCGCTTCGAGTGGCACGACCGCCGCATTCTGCTGAAGGCGCGCTTCCCGCTGGCCGTCCGCGCCGACCACGCCACCTTCGAGTGCGCCTTCGGGGTGCATCATCGCCCGACCCACGCCAACACCAGCTGGGACGCCGCCAAGTTCGAGGTCGCGGCGCATCGTTTCGTCGACCTGTCGGAGCCGGGCTACGGCGCGGCCCTGCTCAATGACGGCCGCCATGGCTGTCACGCGCGCGGCAATGAGCTCGGTCTAAGCCTGCTCCGCTCTCCGATCCTGCCCGACAAGCTGGCCGACGAAGGCGCGCAGAGCCTGACCTATGCGCTGCTGCCGCACGCCGGCGACTGGATCGCCGGCGATGTGCTGGCCGAGGCCGAGGACTTGAACCGGCCGCTGTTCCACCGCCCGATCCGCGCCCGCGACGCCGAGCACCGCTTCCTCAAGGTCGCCGGCACGGACGTGGCCCTGGGCGCGCTCAAGCCCGCCGAGGACGGCGACGGCCTGATCCTGCGCGTCTACGAATCCGCCGGCGCCCGCGGCCCGATCGCCATCGACCCGCCCAAGGGCTGGACCGTCGCCGGCGAGGTCAACCTGCTGGAAGACGCCATCGCCGACCCCGCCCACCAGATCCACCCCTTCGAAATCCGCAGCTGGCGGCTGCGGCGAGGAAAGTAACCCCCCTGCCGTCATGGCCCGACTTGTTCGGGCCACCCATGAACACGGGCGGATGTGAGTGTGCACGGTGTCGCCGCGGCGGATCGTCAGGCGCCGCCAGCGTTCATGGGTCACCCGGACAAGCCGGGTGATGACGAATCTATTTGCGCAGCCGGGGACAGGCTTATGGGAGGCCGAGCGGCCGCTCGGCATGGGCCTGCGCCTGCATGCCGGCGTCGGGGCCGCTATCGCGCGCCTGCGCCCAGAGGCCGGACGGGGTGCAAAGCATCGCCGCCGCCATGACAATAAAAACGCTCGGACGCCTATTCGCTTCCCCGGCACACCGACCAGCGCCGGCAGATATAGCACTGGCCTCGACGCCATGCTGAAGTGCGGCGGATCGAGAGCCCGCAAAATGCAGACAATGACGCCGGCCCTGGCGCAACAGTTCGCCGCCATCGCGCTTGGCCATGTCGGGCGGGAATATCCGAACAAGCTGGATCAGGTGCTGACCGGGGAGGGCGACCTGCAATCGCCGCGGGCCCTGCATCCGATCTTCTACGGCAGCTTCGACTGGCATTCGTCCGTGCACAGCCATTGGCTGCTGGCCCGCATTCTGCGCCGCTTTCCCGATATCGAGGCGGTCGGCGCGATCCGCGCCTGGCTGGACGAGGCCTTCACCGTGGCCAAGGTCGCGGCCGAGTTGACCTATCTTGCACGACCGGGCGCCGGCGGGTTCGAGCGGCCCTATGGCTGGGCCTGGGTGCTGATGCTGCAGGCCGAGTTGGCGGCGCACGACGATGACGACGGCCGGCGCTGGGCGGCGGCGCTCAAGCCCCTGGCGCGGGCCTTCGAGGCGCGGTTCCTGGGCTGGCTGCCAAAGGCCGCCTATCCGGTGCGTACCGGAATGCATGGCAGCTCGGCCTTCGCGCTGATCCTGGCGCATCGCTATGCGCCGCGGTCGGCCAACCCCGCCTTCGCAGACGCGCTGAAGACGGCGGCGCGGGGTTGGTTCGCCGGTGACGCCGGCTGTCCGGCCTGGGAGCCCAGCGGCGCCGACTTCCTGCCGCCGGCCCTGGTCGAGGCCGAGTGCATGCGCCTGACGCTGGCGCCAGCTGCGTTCGCCGAGTGGTTCGCAGCCTTTCTGCCCGACCTCGACCGCGGCGAGCCGGCCAGCCTGTTCATCCCGGCCAGCGTCAGTGACCGCAGCGACGGCCAGATCGCCCACCTCGATGGACTGAATCTGAGCCGCGCCTGGTGCTGGCGCCATCTCGCCGCCGCCGCGCCGCCGAACGCGCGGCCGCTGATCGAGGCGACGGCCGAGCGCCACCTCGCCGTCGCCCTGCCGCACCTCTCCGCCGACTATATGGGCGAACACTGGCTGGCCAGCTTCGCTTTACTGGCGTTGGACGACTAAGGCCGACATCCATTGCCGGAGCCAGCCGCTCTCTTCTCGCCTTCTCCCTCTTGCGGGAGAAGGTGGCCCCGAAGGGGTCGGATGAGGGGTCGATCGCCCTATCCGATAAGCCGTTGACCCTATTCGGAAATCGGAGCGCGACCCCTCATCCGTCGGCTACGCCGACACCTTCTCCCGCAAGAGGGAGAAGGGATCTTTAGGGCCCGAAGAGCTGTGCGTCCCCCTGGTCCCGCGAGGGGAGAAGGGACACCGCTTAACATTCTCGCGTCTTCGCTTGGGTCGCCGCGTGGCGTTCGGCCAGTGCGGCTCGGGTTTCCGCCAAGGAAGCGCCGCGTGAGGGATCGGCCTTCAAGGCTTGGAAAGCCGGGACGACGTCATTGCGCAGCCAATGCCCAATCGCGGAGTTCAGCTGGGGCGAGCGCATCGTCGAATCCTTCAATGGATGTGATCAAACTCGTTCCGGCATGACCCTTCAAGGGCAGAGCCGAAGCACTATGGATTCGACCGAGCCGCTCCCGCGCCATCTGCCATGCGGCCTGTCCTCACCGGCACAAGCCAGAAGAGAGCGATGACGTAACCGAGCAGCGCGACATAGATGATCGCGAACACCCAGATCGGGACCGGCCAATAGACCAGCCGGTTGACCACCCGCATGATCAGCGGCGGTTGGGCGGTGCTCGCGCCGGCCAGACTGTCCTGGATGAGGGTCAGGAAACAGGCCCGCCCGGCCGCGGCCTGCACGGCGACGATGGCCATCGAGGCCAGGTGCAGCCAGCGCCACCAGGCCACGCGCACGAACCGCCAGCCGAGCCAGCCACCGAGGGGAATGGCGAAAAGGCCGAACAGGTTGAAATTGATCACGCCCAGATGCGCGATCAGGACTGCGTCGGCCGCCACGAGATTGGGTGTCATGCCCCACTGTGCGCCGGTTCTCTACCCGCCCGCAAACGCGCGCGGCCTTCGCCGCCAGCCGGCTCAGGCCTATGGTCCGATCCATGGCCGTGACCCCGCCTCGTCGTCTGAACCTGAAGCTGGGCGCGCTGCTGGTGCTGGTCTGGCTGGTCGCAACGGCGCTTGTGGTGGTTTTCAGACTGCCCTTCCTCGCCGCCAGGATCGCCCTGGGGCTGGTCGCCGCGGTCTGGGCGATCCACGTGGCCCGGGTGGTGCTGTTCAATCGCAAGATTTGACGCGCACCCGGGCTGGGCAGCCGTTAGGCTGGGTTTCATGCGCGCATCGATCTCGGCCCTGTTGCTGGCTTGCGTAGCGCTCCTGGGCTGCGACAGCCGCGCGCGCGACGCCACGCCGGCGGCCTGGGTCAAGCTCGACACCGTGCCCTACACGCTGAACAACAAGCAGGACGCCATCGCCTTCGTCTCGCCGGACCTGGGCTGGTACGGCAACGGCCTTGGCCGCATCTACCGGACCACCGACGGCGGCCGCAACTGGCGGGAGATTTTCCGCAAGCCCGGGACCTATGTGCGGACCCTGGAATTCCTCGACGCCCGGACCGGCTTCATGGGCAATGTCGGGCCGGGCTATTTCCCCGATGTGACCGACGCCAACCCGCTCTACGTCACTCATGACGGTGGCGTCAGCTGGACTCCGGCGCCGGCGCCGAAAGGCCCCAAGGTCACCGGCGTCTGCGCCATCGACGTGCTGCGGGTGGGCGGGAAGGTCGTCGCCATCCGGGCCGGCGGCCGGGTTGGCGGTCCGGCGGCGTTGATGACCTCGCTTGACGGTGGGGCCAGCTGGACCAGCCAGGACGTGAGCGGCCTCACCGGCATGATCCTCGACATCAAGTTCATCAGCGCCTCGACCGGCTTCATCGCCGGCGCGAGCGCCGCCGATGAGCGGCGTTCCCACGCCCTGGTGCTGAAGACCAGCGACGGCGGCCAAACCTGGCGCAAGGTCTATGAGAGCAAGCGGCCGATGGAGAACACCTGGAAGCTAGCCTTTCCGACCTCGACCACCGGCTATGTGACCGTGCTGAGCTACGATCCCGACCCCGCCAACGTCCGGCGCTACGTCGCCAAGACCATCGATGGCGGCGATAGCTGGCGCGAGCTTCGCGTGGCCGACGACAAGGCGCTGATCGAATACGGCGTGGCCTTCATCGACGCCCGCCACGGCTGGATCGGCGGCGATCCAGGTGGCTACGAAACCCGCGACGGCGGCGCGAGCTGGCGACCGGCCAATATGGGGGTCGCGGTGAACAAGATCCGCATCCTGCCGACCGCGGACGGCGGCAAGCGGCTGTTTTCGGTCGGCAAGGCGGTCTGGCGGCTCGACCTGCCCCCCGGCGGCTGATCGTCAAGCCTATCGCTCGTAGCGCGCGATCAGCTCCGCCGCCAGCGCCGCCTCGCTGATCGAGCGGCCGCCGCCGATGCGCACCTCGACGACGGCGCCATCCGCGCCCCGCACCAGCCGCGCCGGCTCGCCGTAATTGGCGAAAGCGCCGGCCTGGCTGATGGTGGCCTGGTCGGGGCCAGTGACGGTCAGTTCGCCGGCTCTGAGCACTGGGTTAGCCAGGCCGGGCGAGGCCATGATCACCTTGCCGCCGATCGGCAGCAGATCGCCCGGCCCCCAGACGCTCCACCAGCGGCCGGACCAGTCGGCCAGCTCCGGGTTGGGCGCGCCGTCTTCCGAGAAGCGCTTGAGGATGGCCAGGGCGCCGTCCAGCCAGACGTGAGACAGGCCGTCCACGGCGTTGGTCAGGCAGGATACGGCCAGATCCTGGCTGGGAATCACCGCCGTCCGCGTTACATAGCCCTGGAAGCCGCCACTGTGGCCAAAGGCCTCCCAGCCCTCGAAGCTGCCGCTGATCGTGCCAAGGCCATAGGTCTGCGCCAGCGGGGCCCACAGGTCCTTCCACTGCGGCCGGCTCATCTCGCGCCGGCTGGCGACGGTGAGCACGCTCGCCTCCGCTGTGGGCGACAGCTGGCCGAAGAAGCGGGCCAGATCGGCCGCGGTGCTGACGAAGCCGGTCGCCGCCGCCAAGGCGTGGGTCGACTGATCGCCGGGAAAGACCAGCCGCCGGCCCAGCAAGGCCTTGCCGCCATGGCCGCGCGCCAGCCTGGCGCCGGCCGGCAGGGGAACATCGGGCGTGGTCTCTTTGAGACCGGCGGCGTCGACGACTTCGCGCTGCACCCAGACGCCATAGGGCTCGCCGGTAATGGCTTCGATCACCAGGCCGGCCAGGCCGAAGCCGTGGTTGGAGTATTTCAGCCGCGTATTGGCCTCGATGGTCGGCGCGGCGCTCAACTCCGTCCGCAAGGCAGCCTCGTTCAGGAACGGCGCCCGGTCGACCCAATAGCCGCAGTCCGGCCCGTCACGGACGATGCCGGCGGTGTGCGACAACAGCTGGCTCAGTGTGGCGGTGGCGATGTCGGGGTGCAGGCCGGCGACATAATGGCCGGCGGCGTCGTCCAGCTTCAGCCGCCCCTGTTCGCGCAGCTTCAGGATCGCGGTGGTGGTGAAGGACTTTGAGTGCGAGGCGACCCGGAACCGGTGACGTGGCGTCAGCGGTTCGCCGGCGGCCAGGTCGGCATGGCCGAAGGCGGCGTCGAGCACGATCTGGCCCTTGTAGCCGATGGCGATGGCGCAGCCCGGCTGTTCGGTGGTCCGCATCTGGTAGCCGAGCCACTCAGGGATATAGGCAAGCGCCGGCGGCAGCCAGGCGGGCAGGTCGGTCATGACGGCGGGTCTCGCTTCGACGGCGGGAGGCCGCTCATTTGAGCAGAGCCGGGCGGAGCGTCCAAGGCCCAACACCCCGAGTTGCCCTCAACCGGCTCGGCTATGATAGAGCCGGCGCGGGCGGCGCCTTTGTGGCCTGTCGAGGAGGTTCCGATGGATGCGACCCAGAGCCGCTCACAGGACGAGGCGGCGATCCGCGAGGTGGTCGAATCCTGGGCCGCCGCCGTGCGTGGCCGCGATTTCGAAGGCATCCTTCGCAACCATTCCTCTGACATCGTGATGTTCGACGTCCCGCCGCCGTTTCAAACCAGGGGCATCGAGGCCTACCGAAAGACCTGGGACATGTTCTTCTCCTGGTCGAGCGCACCGATCCCGTTCGATTTCGCCGAGATGAGCATCACCGCCGGCGAGGATGTCGCCTTTGTCGTGGCGACCCTGCACTGCGCCGAGCCGGGGCCCGACGGTGGGGCCAAGCCGCTGGAATTTCGCCTGACGGTCGGCCTGCGCAAGATCGGCGGCCAATGGACCATCACCCACGAGCACCATTCGGTCCCCGCGGCGGATTAGCCGCCGTCAGCTGGCCTCGCGCCGCTGCGCCAGGGCGTCGCGAACCTGTTCATGGTCGGCGCGACCGCGGCGGTATCGGGCCAGGGTCAGCATGCAGAGGACGGTGAGCACCGAAGCGCCCGGGCCATAGAAGAGGCCGAGGTCGCGCACCGCGCCGGGTGGGATGGCGTGCAGCACCATGGCGGCCGGCGGCAGGCCATGGGGAAAGCCGATCAGGTCCAGGATCAGGCCGGCGATCAGGGCGCCGATGCCGCTCGAGGCCTTCACCGAGAGGCTGATGCCGGCGAAATAGAGGCCCTCGCGGCGGGCGCCGAACAGGATCTCGTGCTCGTCGGCGGCGTCGGCCATCATCGACTGGAAGCCGATCACGGCCGCGCTGGACCCGATGCCGCCCAGGAAGGAGGCGATCAGCAGGGTCGGGACGTAACCGCTGGCGGGGATCAGGCCGGCGACCTTGAGCACAGCGGGCAGCAGCTGGCAAAGACCGATCAGGCCGATGCCCAGCAGAGCCAGGGTGCGCTTTTCCAGCGTCCGCGAGATGAAGCCGGCCACGAAGACGCCGATCAGCACGCCGAGCGAAGCGATCAGGGTGATGATCAGGATCTGCGCGCTGGTCAGCAACCAGAAATAGGTGTTGGCGTGCAGGGTGAGCGCCCCGGCCGCGCCCAGGGCGACAAACAGGATCAGGCAGGCGAAGAAGAGGATGCGGAAGGAGGGGTTCTTGAACACCTCGACGACCTCGGCGACCAGCCGGCGCATGGCCGCGCCCTGCTTGGCCGGGGCCGCGTGCAGCCGCCCGCGCATGCCAAGAGTGCCCAGGCTGGACACCGCCGCGCCGAGGAAGACCAGGGCGCCGCAGGTCCAGGCGAAAGGCGGATAGGCGTCGCGGTGGGTCTGGCCGCCAACGCCGCGCATGAAGACGCCATAGGCCAGGAAGGCGGCGGCCGCGCCGGCCAGGACGGTGAACAGGACCCGCGCCGCCACGATGGTCGAGCGCTCGGCATAGTCGTCGGAAAGCTCGGCCCCGAGTGCGATATAGGGGATACCGAACGCCGAAAGGCCGATCCGCACCGCCAGCAGCGCGACCAGGGCGTAGGCGAACAGGCCAAGGCCGGTCAGGCCGGCCGGGACCGAGAACAGCATCCCGAAGGCGACCACGATCGGGATGACGCTGGCGATCATGAACGGATGGCGGCGGCCGTGGCGCGAGCGGCTGTTGTCGGAGAGCGAGCCCACCAACGGATCGACGAAGGCGTCCACCACTAAGGCGATTCCCAGGGCCAGGCCCGCCGCCGCGCCGGACAGGCCGCAGACGATGGTCAGGTAGAAGAGCAAAAGGGTGTTCAGCCCGAAGGACGTGATGTCCGACACCACGGTGCCGGCGCCATAGGCGGCCAGCATGCCAAAGCCGAGCCGCCCCGAGCGTTCGGCATGGTTGGCGCTGGTTTCGCCGGCGACTTTGGCGGGTGGCGGCGTGACCACGTAGGAGACGCTGGCCCGATCGCCTAGCCCCTTCCGACCGGCGCTGGACGTACGGCCGCGGTGGCTCAGCCAAAATTGCGCCTTACACATCGCTGCGTATGTGCAGCGGGTGATCGCGGCGGCTAAGGTCGAGCGGGCGTCCAGGGGAACAAAGCCAAATGCGGACCATCGCGGTCATCGCCCTCAAGGGCGGCTCGGGCAAGACCACCGTGGCGACCCACATCGCGCTGGCGGCGCATCTGCGCGGCCTGAAGACGGTGGTGGCCGACACCGATCCGCAGCGCTCGGCCAGCGAGGCGCTGCGCGCGCGCGACGGCCTAGGCCCCACCTCGGTCGCCGCGATCGGCTCCAGCCTGTTCGCCGCCCAGATCGCCGCGGTCGGGTCGGGCATGGACACCATGGTCATCGATACGGCGGCCGGCGCGGTCGAGGACGTCGCCCAGGCCATCGTGGTGGCCGACTATTCGCTCTTGGTGGTGCGCCCGACCCTGATGGACATCGCCGCGGCCGTGCGCACCGTCGACATCATCCGGCGGCTGCGCAAGCCGGCGATGATCGTGGTCAACCAGGCCCCAACGGCGCGCGACGGCGTCGAGCCGCCCTCGGTGAAGCGGGCGCTGCGGGCTCTGGAGGTGATGCGCCTGCCGGTCGTGCCCACCCTGTTGCGCTCGCGGGCCATCTATCAGTCGGCGCTGGAGACCGGCAAATCCGTCGAGGAGTGCTACGACGTCAACGCCGCGCGCGAGATCGCCGCGCTCTGGGCCTTCATCGAACGCTTCACCTTCGGCAAACGCGACACCCCGCCGCCGGAAGAGGCCGGCGAAGACGAAGGCCTGAAATTCGCCCCCTGATCAGTGGGCGGCCGCGACTGGAACCGTGCCGGCGGCTATGGCAATCTTGAGCCCATGACGTCAGCCAAGACGCCCCCGCCAGACGCGGTCGCCGAGGCCGCCAGACATCCGGGCGGCTGGCTCTATGAGATCGGCGGCGGCTTCGGCCCCGACGACGCCGCCCCGCCCGAAGCCGTGGTCGGCGCCTGGAAGGTCTCAGGCGACGGCAAGATCGTCGGCGCCTTCATCGCCAACCCTGACTACGACCCCATCCGTTGGCCGGCCAAGCTCCCATGACCACCCTGATCGCTGAAAAGGCCATCGCCGACATCGTGCTCACCGGCGTGCTCACCCGCGCCGACCACGAGACCTACAAGGAGCTGGGGTTCGACGTGCCGGCGGGTGTCCAGCGGCTGACCGTCTCGTTCAGCTATACCGGCAAGGAGGAGCGGGCGACCATCGACCTCGGCCTGTTCGATCCGGAGCGGTTTCGCGGCTGGAGCGGCGGCGACAAGTCGCGCTTCACCCTCTCGGCCATCGATGCGACGCCCTCCTATCAGCCTGGGCCGCTGATCCCCGGGCGCTGGACGCTGCTGCTGGGCGTGCCTAACATCCGCCCCGGCAAGGAAGCGGCCTATGTCGCAACCATCCATTTCGGCCGCGGCGAGGCGACCGAGGTGTCGAGCTTTTCCGACGAACCCCTGGAGCTGGGCGCGCGCTGGTACCGCGGCGACCTGCACATGCACACCTGCCACAGTGACGGCACGGTCGAGGCGAAAAGCGGCGGCAAGCGCGTGCCCGGCCCGGTCTATCGCACGGTCGAGGCGGCCGCCGCCAAGGGCGTCGACTTCATCGCCGTCACCGACCACAACGCCGTCTCCCACCATCATTCCTTACGCGAACTGCAGCCCTATTTCGACAAGCTGCTGCTGATTCCCGGCGTCGAGGTCACCACCTTCCACGGTCATGCGGGGGTGCTTGGCGCCATCGGCTTCGTCGAGTTCCGCCTGTCCAGCCCGCATCTGAAGCGCGTGCGCGACCTGCAGGACGCGGTCGAGCGCCAGCATGGCCTGTTCTCGATCAACCACCCGGCCCTGCCGTCGAACGAGCTGTGCATGGGCTGCGGCTGGACGGCGGAGTCCACCGACTATGCCCGGGTCGCCTCGGTCGAGGTGGTCAACGGCGGGGCCACCGGCGCCCATGGCGGCGCGGCCGAAGGGGTGTTTTCCGGCCTGCCCTTCTGGGAGGCGCGGCTGAACGAGGGCTTCCGCCCGACCGCCATCGGCGGCAGCGACAACCACAAGCCCGACGCCAGCGCGACCAAGCCCTCGGCCGTCGGCGCCCCGACCACGGTGGTCTTCGCCCACAACCTTTCCGAACGCGCCATCCTGGACGCCATCCGCGCCGGCCGGGTCTTCATCGATGTCGAGGGCTCCGGCGACCGCCTGCTCGACCTTACCGCCGCGATCGGCGACCGGAAGGCGGGCATGGGCGAGACCTTCGTCGCGGCGAACGGCGATCTGATCGGCTTCCACGCCAGCCTGCAGAACCTGCCTGGCGGCCGGATCGAGGTGATCGCCGACGGCCAGATCCTCGCCGAAGCCGCCGAGGTCGCGCCGGGCGCCCGCGACGCGGTGCTCGACTTCCCCTGGACCAGCGACGGCGCCCGCCACTGGCTGCGCCTCAACGCCCGCGACGCCGAGGGCCGCCTGGTGCTGATCGGCAACCCGATCTACGTGAATTTCGCCGAGCGCGGCGAACCGGGCCAATAGGCCGGTCAATCGACGGTGACACAACCCGTAGACGATGGATGGCGTCATGTTAGGGCTGAGCTTGTTACGATAGATTTCCATTAAAAATCATAGGGCGGGGCCTCACTAATGCATCGTTATTTCGCCATGCCGGCGGCCTTGACGGCTGTCCTGGGTCTGACGGCCTGCGCCACGGTCACGCGCGGTGAGCACACCGCCTGGGAGGTGAATACCGTTCCGCCCGGCGCCAGCGTCAAGACCACCAACGGCTTCTACTCCGACTCGACGCCGTGCTCGATCCAGATGTCACGCCGGTCGGACTTCAGCGCCGACATCGCCAAGCCGGGCTATAAGACGCTCAAGGTCACCGTCACCCACAAGATCGCGGTCGGCGGCGGCGTGGCTTTCGCCGGCAACGCCCTGATCGGCGGTGTGATCGGCGCCGGGGTGGATATCGCCACCGGCGCCGCGCTCGACCTGACGCCTAACCCGGTGACCGTGACGCTCGAAAAGAACGACGCCGCCGTCGCGGCCGCCACGCCAGCGGACGCTCCGGTCGTCGTTCCCACGGCAACCGCTTCATCGGTCCCTGCGGCGGCCACCGCGCCGAAACCGGCCTCCTAGTCTGCAATACGGACTTTGAGAGCGGGGGAACTGCCCCGTACCGCTTGACCTCAGGCTTCGCCAAACGGTCAATGGCGCAGACGTTCGCGTCGAGCGGGAGAAGTCATGTCCGAAGTGATCGAAGGCGGGTGCCGGTGTGGCCGGGTGCGCTATCGTGCGGCGATGGACAGGCTGCCGAACGTCTATGCCTGCCACTGCCTCGATTGCCAGACCTGGTCGGGCAGCGCCTTCAGCCTGCAGTTCATCCTGCCGGAAGATCAGCTCGAGGTGACCGGCGAGCCGGCGCTTTATGAGCGCACCTCGCCTGAGAGCGGCCGCACCTCGTATCAGCGCGCCTGTCCGGTTTGTTTCACCCGCGTTTACAACACCAACAGCGCCCGGCCCGGGATCGCGGTGGTGCGTGGCGGCACGCTTGATCGCAGCGACGAGTTGAAGGTCGTGGCGCATATCTGGACCAAGCGGAAGATGGATGGGGTCGTCATCCCCGAGGGCGCGCCCAGTTGGCCGGAAGGCGCGCCGCCGGCGGACTTCATCGCGGCGCTCTCCCGCTGAAGATCGCCACCTTCAACGTCAACGGCGTCAACAAACGCCTCGCCAACCTGCTGGGCTGGCTGGCGAAAGCTGAGCCGGACGTCGTCTGCTTGCAGGAGTTGAAGGCGACGGACGCCGCCTTTCCGCGGGCCGCCATCGCCGAGGCCGGCTATGGCGCGGCCTGGCTGGGCGAAAGCAGCTGGAACGGCGTGGCGATCCTGGCCCGCGGCGCCGAGCCGATCGTCACCCAGCGCGGCCTGCCCGGCGATCCCGGCGACCTGCAGAGCCGCTATATCGAGGCGGCGGTGGGCGGGGTGCTGATCGCCTCGCTCTACCTGCCGAACGGCAACCCGCAGCCAGGTCCCAAGTTCGCCTACAAGCTGGCCGGGTTCGAACGGCTGCAGGCCCGGGCGGCGGAGTTGATCGAGGCCGGGGTGCCGGCGGTGCTCGCCGGTGACTACAACGTGGTCCCGACCGATGCGGACATCTATTCGACCCGCTCGTGGAAGAAGAACGCGCTGCTGCAGCCGGCGCCGCGCGCGGCCTATGGCCGGCTGCTGGCGCAAGGCTGGACCGATTCAATCCGGGCGCTGCATCCGGACGAGCCGGTCTTCACCTTCTGGGACTATTTCCGCGACCACTGGGCCCGCGACGCGGGCCTCAGGCTCGATCACCTGCTGCTCAGCCCAAGCCTCGCCGATCGGCTGACGGACGCGGGCGTTGATCGGTGGGTGCGGGGCGAGACCGGGGCCAGCGATCACGCGCCGACCTGGATCGAGCTCAGCTAGCCGGCCTTGCGGGCCTTGGACTTGACCGCGGCATTCGGTTTGGCCTTGGCCGGTTTCGCCGCCGCGGCCTTGCCCTTGGCGCCGAGGCTGGCGCGCAGGGCGGACATGAGATCCACCACATTGGTGTCTTCCGGCGCCTCGGCCGCCACCAGCTTGTGGCCCTTCTTCTTGTCCTCGATCAGCGCCTTCAGCGCCTTCTCGTAACGGTCGTCGAACTTGCTCGGATCGAACGGGCCTTCCTGCTGTTCGATGATCTTCGCGGCGATGGCGATCATCGCCGCGTCGGGCTTGGCGTCGCTGATCCCGCCGAAAATCTCCTCGGAGGAGCGCACCTCGTCATTGGTGCGCAGCGAATAGGCCAGGATGCCCTTGCCGCGCGGCTCCAGCGCCAGCAGGCGCTCGCGGGTTGAGAGCACGACGCGGCCAAGCGCGATCTGACCCGAACGCTCCAACGCCACGCGGATGACGCCAAAGGCCTCCTGGGCCAGCTTGCCGTCCGGCGCGAGATAATAGGGGTTGTCCCAATAGATGCGGTCGATATCGGCGGCCGGCACGAAGCGTTCGATGTCGATGGTCTTGGTGCTCTCCAGCTTCACCGACTTGATCTCGTCGTCGGTGAGCAGGATGTATTGGTCCTTCTCGATCTCGTAGCCCTTGACCAGGCTGGAGCGCTCGACCGGCCCGGTGTCCGGATCGGTGGTGATCATCCGGATGCGGTTGTTGGTCTTCGGGTTGATCAGGTTGAAGTGCACGTCGCCGCCGGCGTTGGTCGCGGTGTAGAGCGCCACCGGACAGGTGACGAGCGAGAGCTTCAGATGCCCCTGCCAGGTCGGACGGGTCGCCATATCGCTATCCTACGTCTTGGGCCCGCGCAGACCCGTCAAGACTCCACTCAACGAGCGGGGCGGTGATTCGTTCGGCTCATTCACACGCGGTGGTTTCGCCGGACTCCAGGTCGACGCGGAAACAGTGTTCGTGGCCGCTCGAGAGGTCGCGGACGATGACGCTGATCTCGGGGTCTTCGCCGCCAGCGTGGGGAAAGTCCTCGATATAGGCGATCGCCGCCGCCTCGAAGCTCGGCTCATTGACCACGCGCGCGTGGTGGGCATCGACATGGCGCGCGTGAACGCTGAACTGATGCGTCTGGTGCGGGTTCGCCTGGTTCATCGCACTCTCCCTGCCATACAAACGCGTGGTCGCCGAAAAGGATTCGTAAGCCCGCTTGGCGCGTCGCGTCCAAAAGAAATCGCCGCGCGGTGGATGCCAATGCTGCACTGCAGCATTATGTCCCGGCGGCCTGATTCCGGGCCAGAGGACACGATCGATGAACCAAGGCTTGGGAGAGACGATCGCCAGGCTGCAACGGCTACGCAAGCCCGGTGCGCCGGCCACACCCCGGCGATCGCATCGCACGCCCGGCCTTGTGGAGACCAAGGATTTCGGCGCCAATCCCGGGAACTTGCGGATGCTGAGCTATCGCCCGCCGGTTCAGGACCAGGCGCCGCTGGTGGTCGTGCTGCATGGCTGCACTCAGCACGCCGAGAGCTTCGCGGCCGATAGCGGTTGGTTGGCGCTGGCTGAACGTTGCGGTTTCGCGCTGCTGGCGCCGGAACAGACAGCGGCAAACAACCTCAACCGCTGCTTCAACTGGTTCCAGCCCGAGGATGCGACGCGAGACCAGGGCGAGGCCGCCTCCATCGCCGGGATGGTCGCCGCCATGCTGCGGGATGGGCGGCTCGACGCCAAGCGGGTGTTCGTCACCGGGCTTTCGGCCGGCGGCGCGATGACCGCCGTCATGCTGGCCGCCTACCCAGAGCTGTTCGCCGCCGGCGCGATCGTCGCCGGTCTTCCCTATGGCCTGGCGCACAACGTCCAGGACGGCATGCGGCTGATGCGTCAGGTGGACGGACGGGGCGCGCGCGAACTCGGGGCCTTGGTGCGCCGGGCCGCGCCAAAACCGGCCCGTCAGCCGCGCCTTTCGATCTGGCACGGCGATGCCGATCACGTCGTCGCGGCCGCCAATGCAACTCAGATCGCCAGCCAATGGGCTTCGGCCTACGGGCTCGCCCACGCGCCTGACGAGCGCCAGGATCCGCCCGGCCGAAAGCGTTCCATCTGGCGCGCGCCAGAGACCGGCGAGGTCATGATCGAGACAAACCTGCTGCATGGCCTCGGCCATGGCGTGCCGCTCGCGACCAGAGAGGACGGCGCCGTCGGGGCGGCGGCGCCCTTTCATGCTCGAGATCGGGGTCTCATCGACCCGGGAAATCGCCGCCTTCTTGGGGATCAAGGAGCCGCTCAGGCCTGAAGCGCCCGAGGCCCCGGTGCAGCCCGGCGCCCGGCGCAAGCCGAAGGCCGCGCCAGCGCGGGCGCGCCGAGGCGCTCCGCAGGATCAGACAGGGCCTGGCGAGCGGCTTGGTGATCAGGTCATGGGATCGGTCTCGAAATTCGTATCGGCGGACGTCCAGGCGGTCATCGCCAAGGCGCTGCGATCGGCGGGGCTGATGGACTGAAGGCTCCAACTGGAACCCTCTCACGGCGCCTGGGCGCGACTTAAGTCGCCTGGGCGACAGAGTGCAAAAGACCACACGTTAGGCTAGGGGAGCACATCGCTCATACAGGCCGCCGTCCACGTGCAACCGACCAGAGGCCCGCCCTCGTGAACTCCATCGACGAAGACGTCGCGACGATCTCGCGGATCGACCTCATCCCGAAAATCCTCGAGGTGGTCTGCCAAAGTACGGGCATGGGGTTTGCCGCCGTGGCCCGCGTCACCCAGGACCGGTGGGTCGCCTGCGCGGTGCGCGACGAGATCGAATTCGGGCTGAAGCCTGGCGGCGAGCTCGAGGTCTCCACCACCATCTGTGACGCGATCCGCGACAGCGGCCATCCCGTGGTCATCGATCATGTGGCTGAGGACGCGGCCTACCGCGATCACCCGACCCCGAAACAGTACGGCTTCCAGAGCTACATCTCGGTGCCGATCATCCGCCGGGGCGCGTTCTTCGGCACCCTCTGCGCCATCGATCCGCGCCCGAACATGCTCTCTACACCGCAGACGCTCGGCATGATCGAGCTGTTCGCCGAGCTGATCGCGCGACACCTGGAGGCCGAGGAGCGCTGGGCCCATTCCGAGGCGGCCCTGCTCAGCGCCCATGAGGGGGCGGTGCTGCGCGACCAGTTCATCGCCGTGCTCGGCCACGACCTGCGCAACCCGCTGGCGTCGATCGACGGCGGCGCGCGGCTCTTGCTGAAGACGCCGCTGAACGACAAGGCCGCCACCCTGGTCGGCATGATGCAGAACAGCGTGCGCCGCATGGCCGGCCTGATCGACGACGTGCTGGACTTCGCCCGCGGCCGGCTGGGCGGCGGCTTCGACATCGATCGTCGCGCCGATCCCGCCCTTGGCGACACGCTGGAACAGGTGGTGGCCGAGCTGCGCGTCGCCCACCCGGAGCGCGTCATCCTGGCCGAACTGGATCCCGACCTTACCGTCGAATCCGACAGCCGCCGCATCGCCCAACTCGCCTCCAATCTCCTGGCCAATGCGCTGACCCACGGCGCGCCGGGCGAGCCCATCCGGCTTAGCGCGCGCAAGGCGGGCGACGCGTTCGAACTTTCCGTCTCCAACAGAGGCGAACCCATTCCGCCCGAGGCCATGGACCGGCTGTTCCAGCCCTTCTCCCGCGCCTCGGTGCGACCCAATCAGCAGGGCCTGGGCCTTGGCCTCTACATTGCCTCGGAAATCGCCCGCGCCCACGGCGGCGCGCTCGGTGTGACGTCGGACAGCGCCGAGACGCGGTTCACCTTCACCATGCCGCTGGCCTCACCCTCGGGAGGCTAAAGCCGCCGGCTCGATCAACGATGCGATCTTCTCGGCGTCTGCGGGCGCCACGGGATTGTAGACCACCAGGCTGAGATCTGACCGGCCATCGATGGCGAAGGCTGAATATTCGAACGCCAGCCGGCCGAGCAGAGGATGGCGGATGTGCTTGACACCCTCGCCGGGGCTGCGGACGTCGTTGTCGCTCCACATCGCCTTGAACTCGGGGCTCAGCCTGCAGAGGTCCTCGACCAGCGGCTCGACCTCCGCCGCGGCGCCGGCGCGCATGGCGTCGACTCTGAACGCGCTGACCACGAACCGCGCCACGCTGTCCCAGTCATACTGGGCGGCGCGGGCGCGTGGATCGAGGAACATCAGACGCAGGACATTGCGCTGCTCCGGCGGCAGCGATCCGTAGTCGGAGAAGATCACCGTCGATGCCCGGTTCCAGGCGACCACGTCCCAGATCGCCGTCCTGATCAGCGCCGGGCACGGCTCCAGGGCGTCGAGCACGCGCTTCAGCCGCGGCGTGACCCCCTCGTCCTTGCGATAGCGCACCTCGGGCGGTCGACCCAGACCGAGCAGGAATAGGTGTTCACGCTCGACATCGGTCAGCATCAGGGCGCGTGAGATGCGGTTCAGCACGTCGGCCGAGGGCGCGCCGCCGCGCCCCTGTTCGAGCCAAGTGTACCAGGTCGGGCTGATGTTGGCGCGCTGCGCCACCTCCTCGCGTCGCAGGCCGACCGTGCGCCGACGCTCCGGCGGAAAGCCGAAGACGGCGGGGTCGAGCCTGGCGCGGCGATCCTTCAGATAGGCGCCGAGCGGGTTGTGGGCCCCGGAGAGTTCACTCATCCTGTTAGCCATTATACCATGATAAGGTCACTACTTTACCACGATGGAGGCGCGTAGGATATCCCGTCAGTCAAATCCTGGAGAGCCTGCCCATGCGTGTTTTTGTGACTGGAGCCACCGGATGGGTCGGCTCGGCCGTCGTCGCGGAGCTGATCGCCGCCGGCCATCAGGTGCTGGGACTCAGCCGTTCGGATGAGGGTGCGCGGGCCGTGGCGGCGGCGGGCGCCGAGGTCCACCGCGGATCGCTGGAGGACCCGGACAGCCTCAAGCGCGGCGCGGCCGAGACGGACGCTGTCGTCCACACCGCCTTCAGTCACGACTTCTCGAAGTTTGCGGAAAACGGCGCGGACGAGCGGCGCGCCATCGCGGCGCTGGGAGAGGCGCTCGAAGGTAGCGACCGGCCGCTGATCGTCACCTCCGGCGTCGGGCTTCTGACGCCCGGACGGGTAGCGACCGAGGCAGACACGCGAGACGCCGGCTCCGGCGTGCCCCGCGACCCGGAGGGGGCCACGGCGCAGCTGATCGAGCGCGGCATTCGCGCGACCGTCGTGCGGCTTCCGCCTTCGGTGCACGGCCACGGTGATCATGGCTTCGTGCCGCAACTGATCAGTCTGGCGCGGGAGCAGGGGGTGTCGGCCTATCTGGGCGAGGGGCTCAATCGCTGGTCGTCGGTGCATCGGCTGGACGCGGCGCGGGTCTATCGGCTGGCGCTCGAGCACGGCGCCGAAGGCGGCCCCTTCCACGCCGTCGACGAGCAGGGCGTGCCGCTCAAGGACATCGCCGCGCTGATCGGTCGCCGCCTTGGCGTTCCGGTGGTCTCGAAGTCGGGGCAGGAAGCCGAGGCGCATTTCGGCTGGTTCGCCATGTTCGCTGCCATGGACGGCCAGGCCACGAGCGAGCGGACCCGGTCCCGGCTGGGCTGGGCGCCGCAACAGCCCGGCCTGATGGCCGACCTCGATCACCCGGCCTATTTCGCCGCGTGAGCTCGCTCCTGCCGCTCGCGGCTCCGGCGCGGTTGTCGATAGCCCTCATCGGCCCCGGCGCGATCGGCAGCACCTTCGCCACCCAGTTGGCCCGCGCAGGCCACGATGTGACCGTGGTGGCGCGGCCCGGCTCGGAACGGTTGCGGCAGCTGACGCGCGACCAGGGCATCGTCGACAAGGCCGGCGAGCGCACCACGATGGGCGTCGCCGAGGCGCTGGACAAGCAGCATCCCTATGACCTGGTGGTGGTGGTGACCACGCTGGCTCATCAGGTCGATGCGGTGCTGCCGGCCCTGCAGCGCAGCCAGGCGGGGTGCGTGCACTTCATGTTCAACACTTTCGATCCCGAGCGCCTGGCGAACGCCATCGGCGACGGACGATGCACCTTCGGCATGCCGTTCGTCGCGGCCACGTTGGACGCCGAGGGCCGCCTGGACTCGACCATCAGCGCCGCGCGCAAGACCCTGCACGGAGATCGGCGATGGGTGGCGCTGTTCACCAAGGCTGGCCTGCCCTCGGCGTTCGAGGCGGACATGCCGCTCTGGCTGCGGTGCCACGTTCCAGTGTGCGTCGCCATGGAAAGCATATCGGTGGCGGGACAGCGGCGCGGCGGCGGCGCCTCCTGGGCGGAGGCGATGGTCGTCGCCCGCGGTGTCCACGGCGCCTTCGCGATCATCCGGGGATCGGGCTATCACCTGCACCCGCCGTCCAAGGCCGCTATCAACGCCGCGCCGGCCTTTCTGCTCGCCGGCATGCTGTGGGCGGTCTCCCGCATCGCCTCTTTCCGCGACCTGCTGGCGACCGGCGTGAACGAGTGTCGTGCGTTGGTCGATCTAGTGGCGGCGGTGGGCCTCGAAACGAAGCCCGCGCTTCCGGAGGCGGTGGAGGCCGTCCGTGCAATTAAGCCGGCTTAGAACGCGAGAATGGACGAGGCGCTCAGGCCTCCAGCCGGGTCAGCCAGTAGTCGGCGTCGTAGGTTGGATCGTCGGTCAGGTAGCGCCACAGCTTGATGCGATTCACGTACTCCAGCCGCCCGGTATCCTGCTCGAACCAGGGCTCCGGCGTGGTCAGGATGGTCTCGATGCTGTCGCGCTCCGGCGGCGATTTGGTGAAGAAGATGGCTCGCTGAGCGTTGCGCGGCGCCACGTCGTCCACGTCCCATTGCCGGATCTGCGAGCCGCTGGCGCGCATGCGGATCTTGAACATGTAGCGCGTGTCGTCGGAGAGGTTGACGCCGCCGCCGTGCCAGACGCCGTGGTGCAGGAAGAGCAAGGTCCCTGCCTCGCAGACCATGTGCTGCTGACCCTTGATGTTCTGATAGCGGCCGAGCGCCACCTCGCTGACCTTGCGCAGATGCGTGCCGGGGATGAAGCGGGTGCCGCCCATCGGCCGGGTCACGGCGTGCGGGAAGTACATCAGCTGGACGTCGAAGGCCTGCCTGGGGTCGATCGTCGAGTCCTGGTGGGTGTGCTGGGAGACGTTCACGTGGCTGGCGGAGTCGTGGAAGCGCGGCGGATAGGTCACGTGCAGGAAGTGGTGGTCGAAGATCGGCGCCGCGCCCAACAGGCTGCGTAAGGCGCCGCGCACCAGCGGCAGGTCGAGCAGCCGGCCGATGGCGCTCTCCGGCGCATAGACCTCCGCCAGCGGCCCACCGGCGCTCGCTTCGGGGATGGCGCTGTTGGCCAGCAGATCGGCCTGGACCTGGCGCATCTTGCCGCCAACTTCCAACTCGGGGACCTCACCGGTCTCCGCCATGAACTGGGCGTTGATCGCCTCAGGCACGGCCCCGTCGAAGCGCAGGAAGCCGCGCGCCGCGAAGCGGGCCATCTGCTCTGAACTCAACAGGGGAAGATCGGTCACGGCGTCTCGACCAGTTGCTCGAAGAAGAATTCGTACTTCAGATAGGCCAGGTCAAATTCCTCGCCGCGCGGATGCGGCAAGAGCTGGGACGCCTGGAACAGCCGCCAACCGTCCTGGAGCGCCGCAAGCCCCGTCGCATAGGGCGCCTCATCCTGGTCGCCGGCCATATGCAGCGTCTCGCCCGTACCGTCGTACCGCGCCCAGGCGATCACCGGCGCGTCCAGCGCCGAGTTGGCCAGATAGAGCACCAGAACCTTCTGCCGGCGCCCACTCACCCTAGCCTCTTTGAAAAAATTGGCGCGCCCGGAGCGATTCGAACGCCCGACCCCCAGATTCGTAGTCTGGTGCTCTATCCAGCTGAGCTACGGGCGCGCACAGGCCTTTCAGCGAAGGCGCGGAACCTAGTCGCGGGCGGCGCGATGCGCAAGCCGGCTTGGCATGGGTGGGGGGATCACCCCGGCAGATCTCGCCAGCAAAGCGGCCCGTCCGCGTCCCAGGGCGTTGCCGCGTAGACGCCGCGGGCGATGGCGCGGGCGAGGCAGTCGGCGGCCAGGGCGCCGATGCGGGTGAGGGTGCGGTCGCGCGGCTCTGCGAGTGGGGCCTGGGCGGTGGAGAGCGCGAACACCACGTCGCCGTCGAAGGGGGCGTGGGCGGGGCGGACGGCGCGGGCCAGGCCGTCCTGGGCCATGATGGCGACGCGCCTGGCCTGGGCGGGGGTGAGCGCGATGTTGGTGGCCACGCAGGCGATGGTGGTGTTCTCGCGCGCGGCGGGATTGGCCTTGGCGTCGCCCCAGTCGTCAGCGGCGGCGGTGAGGCCGGTCGCGCCAAGGCCGCCGAACTCACCGTCGATCTCGAACGGCGCGGCCCAGAAGCTGCGGCCGCCCGGCGCGGTCACGGCGCCGAAGCTGTTCACCGCCGCGATGGCGCCGACCACGATGCCGTCGGCGGTGACGATCGAGGCCGAGCCCGTGCCGCCCTTCAGCCGCCCGGCCATGGCGCCGTAGCCGGCGCCGGCGGTGCCGAGCGCAAAGGTCGCCGACGCGCTTTCGATCGCGGTCAGGCCGAGCCGGCGATAGGGCGGCTCGAGGCCCCAGGCCTTGTCCCCGCCGTTGCCCAGATCATAGAGGATCGCCGCCGGCACGACCGGCGACGGCGGGATCACAGCCGAGGGGGCGAAGGCGAAGCCTATGCCGCGCGCGCCCAGGGCCGCGGTGACTGCGTCGGCGGTCGCCAGCCCATAGACCGAGCCGCCGGAGAGCACGATGGCGTGGATGGCCTCGACCAGGTTCTCCGGCGCCAGCGCATCGGTCTCGCGGGTACCCGGGCCGCCCCCACGCACGTCGCAGGCGGCGACGGCCGGCTGGTCGGGCAGGATGACGGTGACGCCGGTGCGGACGCCGGCGTCCTCGGCCTGGCCGACTTTCAGGCCCGGAACGTCGGTGATCAGGTTGCGCGGGCCGGGGCGGGCTTGGTCGCTCATGGCGCAGACTTGCCCGTACGCGCCCTGACTGTCCATCGGCGGCTTTCAACACCGCGCGGGCAAGCTATGCTGGCGTCGGAAGGGAACCATCGTGATGCGTACAGCCGCCGCCCTCGTTTTCGCGCTCCTTGTCGGGGTCGGGGCCGCCAGCGCCCAGACGGCGGCGCCGGTCGGCCAGGCCGCGACCGAACCCCACGCCATGGTGGCGGCGGCCAATCCGCTGGCGGTGGCGGCCGGCGTCAAGGTGCTGCGCCAGGGCGGCTCGGCCATCGATGCGGCGGTCGCGGTGCAGGCGGTGCTGGGCCTGGTCGAGCCGCAGAGTTCCGGCCTCGGCGGCGGCGCCTTCATGGTCTATTACGACGCCCGCACCCACACCGTGACCTCATACAACGGCCGCGAGACGGCGCCGGCGGCGGCGACGCCCGGCCTCTTCCTCGACGAGGCCGGCAAGCCGCTGTCGTTCGCCAGGGCGGTGGTCTCGGGGCGCGCCACCGGAGTTCCCGGCGCGGTCGCCATGCTGGCCAAGGCGCATGACGATCACGGCGTCCTGCCGTGGTCGGCGCTATTCGACGGGGCCGAGGGGCTGGCGGCGGACGGCTTTACGGTCAGCCCGCGCCTGGCCGGCTTCATCGGCTACCCATCGGCGGAGTCCGCCGAGCCGGACGTCATCGCCTATTTCACCAAGCCGGACGGGGCCAAGTACCAGGCCGGCGACACGCTGAAGAACCCGGCCTATGCGGCCATGCTGAGGCGGCTGGCGGCGCAGGGACCGCAAGGTCTCTATGGCGGCAAGGTGGCGGACGAGATCGTCGCGCGGGTGCGGGCCGAGCCGCTGCCGGGCGGCCTGACCACCGCCGACCTGGCCGGCTACCGGCCGAAGGTGACGCCGGCGCTCTGCCGTCCCTATCGCATCTATGTGGTCTGCACCGCTCCGGATCCAGCCGGCGGCTCGGCCCTGCTGCAAGGGCTGGGCATCCTGGCCCAGACCGATATCGACAAGCGCGGACCGAGCGATCCGCAGGCCTGGTTCGAGCTCGCCCAGGCCGAGCGGCTGATGTACGCCGACCGCGACCGCTACGACGGCGACCCGGCCTTCGTGAAGGTCCCGCTCGCCGGACTGCTCGATCCCGGCTACCTGGCGAAACGCGCGGCGCTGATCGGCACGACCGCCGGGCCGCCGCCCCAGGCGGGTGATCCGCCCGGCGCCAGCGCGCTGGCCAGCGCCCAGGCCTTCGAGCCCGGCGGCACCTCGCACATGGTCATCGCCGACGCCCGCGGCGACGTGCTGTCGATGACCACCACGGTGGAGAGCCTGTTCGGCACCGGCCGCATGATCGAGGGCTTCTTCCTCAATAACCAGCTGACCGACTTCTCCTTCAGCCCGGTGAACGCCACAGGCGCAGCCGTGGCCAATGCGGTGGCGGCGGGCAAGCGACCGCGCTCGGCCATGGCGCCGGTGATCGTAACGGACGCCCACGGCCGCTTCGTCGCCGCCCTGGGCTCGCCCGGCGGGCCGGCCATCCTGGCCTACAATCTGAAGGCCCTGGTCGGCCTGCTCGACTGGAAGCTATCCATGGAGGACGCCCTGGCGCTGCCGAACCTCGTGGCGCGCGGCGCGAGCTTCAACGCCGAGGTCGACAAGTTCGCGCCCGGCGTGGTCGACGGGCTGGAAGCGCGCGGCGTGCACATGGTCAAAGGCTTCGGCGAAAACTCCGGCCTGCACGGCATAGCCGCCGTCCCCGGCGGCCTCCAGGGCGGCGCCGACCCCAGGCGTGAGGGGATAGCGCGGGGGTTTTAGAGCTCAACTCTCACCGTCATCCTCCGCTGGAGCCGCGAAGCGGCGGAATGCGGGGGATCCATGAACACTGACATTCGACGGTGTTCATGGGTGGCCCGGACAAGCCGGGCCATGACGGAAGAAGAAGGTTCAGGCGCTCTTCGACTCGGCCGTTTTCGGTCTGCGGGCGGGTGCAGCCGCCGGCTCCGGTGCGCCCGGCAACCTCACCTCGAAGGTCGTGCCCATCTGGCCGGTTTCCACCATCACAACATCGCCGCCGTGGGCCTGAGCGAGTTCGCGGGCGATGGCGAGGCCGAGGCCGGCGCCGTCCGGGCGGCCGGAGCCGGAGAAGGGCTGGAACAGGCGGGCCTGCACGCGGTCGGGCACGCCGGGGCCGTTGTCGGCGACGCGGATCAGGCTGGCCTCGTCGCGCTGCTCCAGGCTGACGGTGATGGCGCCGGCGCGGTCTGGGGTTGAGTCGCTCTGGATCGCTTCGCGGCCGTTGCGCATCAGGTTGACCAGGATGCGGTGCAATTGGTCGGGGTCGGCGCTGACCTGCGCGCGCGCATCGACTTGGGAGTCCAGGCGCACGCCGTCGGGCGCCAGGCCGGCGTCCTCGGCCGCGGCCTCGACGGCGGGGGCGAGTCGCACGGCGACGGGCGCCGGCGCCGGCTCGTCGCTCTTGCCATAGGCCAGCACGCCGGTGGCGAGCTTGACGGCGCGGCCCAGCGCCCGTTCCAGCCTGGGCATGGCTTGGGCCACCTTGGGGTCGCCCGACTGGGCCAGGCGCTCGGAGGCGATCTGGGCGCTGGTCAGCATGTTGCGCAGGTCGTGATTGATCTTGGCCACCGCCTCGCCGAGCGCCGCCAGCCGGGCCCGCGCGTTCAGCGCGGTGCGCAGGTCGGCCTGCATGCGATCGAGCTCGGCCTCGGCGCGGCCGATCTCGTCGCGGCGGCCGGAGGGATGGATGGCGGCGGCGGCGTCTTCCGGATCGGCGCGGAACCGCTCCATCGAGCGGGTGATCCGCTGCATGGGTCGAACGAAGAAGAAGATCAGCAACAGATAGAGCGCCCCGGCGACCACCACCACGAACAGCAGCGCGACCCCGACCAGGCTGAGCAGATAGTTCTGCAGCGCCAGCTTCAGCGGCGCGTCCGGCGCGACGACCTCGACGAAGTCGCCGTCGCGGAAGCTCGGCCGCGCCACCACCCGCACCATGCGGTTCTTGCCGCCGAACAGGGTCTGGAACGGCGCGCTCCACGACAGCGGCGAGGCACCCTCGCGCAGGTCGACCAGATAGGGCGTGCGCGCCATCCGCGGCGCCTCCAGCACCAGCCGGTCGACGCCGCCGCTCTGCACCGCGACCGAGACCACGCCCGCGCCGTTGAGCAGCTGGCGCGAGAGCCGGTCGGAGACCACCTGGTTGGGGGCGGCCTCAATGGCCAGCGACGCGAGCTCGCCCGCCCGCACGTGGTCGTAGAGCCAGCGGTCCTCGAACTGGGCCAGGGCGGCGGGCAGGATCAGCAAGCCGATGACGGCCACGAACAGCACGGTCAGGATCAGGAGTCGGGATGACAGGCCGCCTGGCCAGAAGAGCCGGCGGGCGGCGCGCGCCACGTCGGCTTCTGGACGCTCGTTCGGCCCTGGCCCTGGGCTCGCGGAGGGTGAAGCGTCCGCCATGGTTCCCGTTACTGCACGCGGCCTGGACCGGCAACGCTCACGCGGCCGGCCTGCGCCGCAACCGGCGGATGATGATCGGTGAAAGTGACAGAAGAGCGAGCGCTCCCAGCGCGATCAGGATGGGCAGCTGCAGCAGGCTGTGCAGGTTGAGGCGCTGATGGCTGGCGAACGCCGCATTCAGGCCCCAGCCCAGCCGGGCATAGATGAAGGACAGCGGCACGATGCCGATGAAGGTCGCAGCCGTGAAGGTGAGCAGCGGAATCTCGAGAAAACCGAGGGCCAGCGTGGTCAGGCTGAAGGGCATGATCGGCAGCAGCCTGAGCATCAGAACGTAGAAGAAGGCGTCGCGACGCACCCCGTCCTCGATCTGGGCGACGCGGGCCCCGGCCGTGCGGCGCAATACGTCGCCGGCGGCGGTGCGGCAGACCAGATAGACGATCGTGCCGCCAAGCGTGCAGCCGATGGCCGCCGCCAGTCCACCGATCCAGGGTCCGAAGAACAGCCCGCCAGCCACCGTCATCGGCAGGGCGGCCGGCACGGAAAGGGCGACCACCAGGATATAGAGGCCGACATAGGCCAGCACGCTGAGCACCGGATGGATGCGGTCCAGAGCCTGGATGGTCTCGCGCCGCTCGCGCAACTCATGCAGCGACAGGTGATGGGTGATGCCGCTGGCGAACGCGGCGATGATGGCTGCGAGCACCAGCGCGGCCGGTCCAAATCGTTTGAGCAGGGCGAGGCGCCGTTGCGGCATCGAGGATCCTAAGGCGGATTGTCCGCGCCGACGGCTTGTGCGACCGACGCATAGCCATCCGAGGTCAGCAGGGAGGCGAGATCGCGGCGGATGCGGTCGATCAGTCCGGGTCCTTCATAGACCATGGCCGAATAAAGCTGCACCGCGGTCGCGCCGGCGCGGATCTTGGCGTAGGCGTCCTCGGCCGTGGCGATCCCGCCGGTCCCGATCAGCGCCAGTCGGCCGCGGGAGGCGGCGAAGAAATGCCGCAGCACCTCGGTGGAGGGCGCCATCAGCGGCAGGCCGGAAAGTCCGCCGGCCTGGTCGCGATGCGGCGAGGTGAGCGTCGCCGGGCGCGCGGTGGTGGTGTTGCCGACCACGATGGCGTCGATACCGTGGGCGACGGCGGCCTCGACGATTGTGCCGATCTCGTCCGGATCGAGATCCGGCGCGACCTTCAGGAAGATCGGATGGTCGGCCGACGCCGCCGCCAGCGCGGCGCGTCTGGCCGCGATGCGTCCGAGCAGGTCGTCCAGCGCCTCGGCCCCCTGCAGGGCGCGTAGGCCCGGCGTGTTGGGCGAGGAGACGTTGAGCACGAAATAGTCGGCCAGCTCCCAGAGCCGCTCCAGTCCGATCGCATAGTCGCCGGCGCGATCCTCCGAGTCCTTGTTGGCGCCGATATTGGCGCCGACCACGCCGGTGCGCTTGCGGGTGGCCAGGCGCGCGGCGACGGCCTCCAGGCCATCGTTGTTGAAGCCCATTCGGTTGATCACTCCGCCGTCGGCGGCGAGGCGGAAGAGCCGCGGGCGTGGGTTGCCGGCCTGCGGCTTCGGCGTGACGCTGCCGCATTCGACGAAGCCGAACCCAGCCGCCAGCATGGCGTCAGGGACCTCGGCGTTCTTGTCGAAGCCGGCGGCCAGGCCAATGCAGGCGTCGAGCTTCAGGCCGCAGAGTTCGACCGCCAGGCTGACGCCCGACGAGGGCATGGCGCGCGGCCCCAGCCCGGCCCGCAGCAGCCGGATGGTCAGGCGATGAGCGTCTTCTGGATCCAGCAGGCGCATGGCCCGCGCTCCGAGGTCATGCAGCGCGCTAATGCCGCGGCTCCCGCATCAGCCGGCCGCCGCGGCGTCGCGCGGGGTCAGGAAGCGCTCGAATTCGAACCGCCCGTCGTCGTGCAACTGAAAGACCGCCGCCGCCGCGGTCGGAAACGAGTCGGCCAGGGTCTTTTCGACCCGGCTCTTCGGGCTGACCATCAGAGTGAGCGCCAGTTCGTGCAGGCCGGGATTGTGGCCGACGATCATCAGGGTTGCGATCGGCTCGCCGGCGGCGTCGATCGCCTCGGCCAGGGCGTCGGCGGAGGCGTGATAGAGTTCGCGCGCCGGCGCCATGCGCGCCTTGGGAAAGGCGGCTCCGGCCGCCTCCCAGGTCTCCATGGCGCGCCGGGCGGTGGAGACCAGCACCAGGTCGGGCGCACAGCCGGTCTGGGCCAGGACGTGGCCGATCAGGGCCGCCTCGCGCCGGCCGGAATCGGTCAGGCCGCGCTCGAAATCGCCGCCGGTCGCTGCGGTCGATTCGGCCTTGCCGTGGCGCAGCAGGATCAGTCGTCGCATTGCAGAAATCCCGCGCCCTTCAGCTCGCCCCTGTTTAGACCGAAGCTAGAGCGGGCCAACGGAAAAGTGCGAAGCGGTTTTCCGCCGCAACCCGCTCTAACTTAAGAATCGGTCACGTTTATGATTCGTGATCTCGGGCCTTGCGGAAGCGACGGTTGACAGCGCCGGGGCGAGGCGGTCCAACGCGGCCCATGAGCCGGGACGTGGGTCTGCAACAATTGGTCGGCGTGGATGGCGGTCTGATCCGGTTCGGGGCCGACCAGCCGCTGAGGCTCGATTCCGGCGGCCAGCTCAAGGGTCTGGAGATCGCCTACCGCACCTATGGCAAGCTGAACGCGCCACGCTCGAACGCCGTGTTGGTCTGCCATGCGCTCACCCTGGACCAGCACGTGGCCTCGGTGAACCCGCTGACCGGCAAGCCCGGCTGGTGGTCGCAGATGGTCGGGCCCGGCCGGCCGCTCGATCCAGACAAGCATTTCATCATCTGCTCGAACGTCGTCGGCGGCTGCATGGGCACGACGGGACCCTCGTCGATCGATCCGGAAACCGGGCGGGCCTATGGGCTGAGCTTTCCGATGATCACCATCGCCGACATGGTGCGCGCCCAGGTCATGCTGATCGACGCGCTGGGCATCGAGACCCTGTTCACGGTGGTCGGCGGCTCCATGGGCGGGATGCAGGTGATGCAATGGGCGGCTGACTATCCGGAGCGGATCTACTCGGCCATCTGCATCGCCGCGGCGCCGCGCCACTCGGCGCAGAACATCGCCTTCCACGAGGTCGGCCGCCAGGCGATCATGGCCGATCCCAACTGGCAGGGCGGCGACTATGCCAAGAGCGAGGTCCGGCCTGAAAAGGGCCTGGCCGTGGCGCGCATGGCCGCCCACATCACCTACCTCTCGGAGCCGGCGCTGCAGCGCAAATTCGGCCGCGAGCTGCAGGGCGACGGGCTCTCGTGGGGCTTCGACGCCGACTTCCAGGTGGAGAGCTATCTGCGCCACCAGGGCGCCAGCTTCGTCGACCGGTTCGACGCCAACTCCTATCTCTACATCACCCGGGCGGTGGACTATTTCGATCTGGCGGCGAGCAAGGGTGGAACCCTGGCCGAGGCCTTCACCGCGGCGCGCGACGTGCGCTTCTGCGTGCTCTCCTTCACCTCCGACTGGCTCTATCCGACGGTGGAGAGCCGCTCGATCGTGCGGGCCCTGAACGCGGCGGGGGCCAGGGCCAGCTTTGTCGAGATCGCCACCGACAAGGGCCACGACGCCTTCTTCCTGGACGAGCCTGTGATGCACGACGCATTGCGCGGCTTCCTCGACGCGGCGGGCCAGGCCCGAGGGATCGCGTGACCGGCGCATCGGAGAGCTTTCGCGAGATCGTCAGCCTGGTGCGGCCGGGCGCGCGCGTGCTCGACATCGGCTGCGGCGAGGGTGCGCTGCTGGAGCTGCTCGCCGATCAGAAGCAGGTCGACGGGCGGGGCCTGGAGATCAGCCCGCTTGGGGTGCAGGCCTGCCTGTCGCGCGGTCTGGCCGTCGTCCAGGGCGACGCCGACCGCGATCTCGCCGACTTTCCGACCCGGGCCTTCGACTACGCCATCCTGTCCTCGACCCTGCAGCAGGTGCGCGAGCCGAAGACGGTGCTGGCCGAGTTGCTGCGCATCGCCGAGCGCGCCATCGTCTCGCTGCCGAACTTCGGCCACTGGCGGGTGCGGCTGTCGCTGCTGACGCGGGGGCGCATGCCGGTGACCGCCTCGCTGGCCGAACCCTGGTGGTCGACGGACAATATCCATCTGTGCACGCTGAAGGATTTCACCCTGCTCTGCGAGGAGCTGGACATCCGCGTCGAACAGGCCGCGGCCCTGGCCGACGGCCGCCCGGCGCGGCGCATCGACCCGGCAAGCGCGCTGGAGAACTGGCGCGCCGAACAGGCGATCTACTTGCTGAGCCGTTCGGCCTAAAACAGGAAGCGGGCGGAGGCGCGGGCGTCGTAGGTCTGGTAGTCGTTGCGGAACTCGCCGCCGCCGCCGGCGCTGAAGTCGGCGTACTGGCCGCTGGCGCGCAGGCCGACCCGGGCCAGAAAACCACCCTTATCCGTAAACTGAGGATCGAGCGTAAAGGTCTTGCCGCCCTGGAAATTGGCGACGGTCTTGGCTGGGCCGCCATAGACCACCGCGCGGTAGCCGACGGTCAGTTCTGGCCGCCAGACGATGGATTGGCCGAAGTTCGCGCCCATGACCACGTCGGCCTGGGCGTCGGCCTGGCTGGCGGTCTGCGAGGCGACGTCGAGGTTGAAGGCTGGGCCGCCGCCGCGCTCCTTGTAGGCCTCCTGGGACGCCAGCACAAAGTCGCCGGAGACTTCCGGCCGGATGAAGAACCGTCCGGCCGAGACCTGATAACCGACCCCGACATGGGCCGAGAGGATGCCCCCGAGCCAGCTCGCCTTGGCCTCGCGCGCAACGATTTCGCTTGGCGTTCCAGCGAGGTCGTTGGCATTGGTCTGGTCGATCAAGAAACGGCGGCTGCCCAGGGTGAGCAGGCCGCCGTTCAGGCTGGCGTTGGCGTTCAGGCCGTTCTGCCCGCCACCCTTGCGCCAATAGACGCCGACTTGAAAGGACGAGGCCGAAAGCGCCTGGTCCTTGGACTGAGTATCGTTCTGCACACCCGTGGTCAGGAAGGCGGCCGAGACACCCAGCGCCGTGTCGCCGCGGGCACGCTCGATACCGCCGGCGACGCCGAAGCCGAGACCCTTGTAGCCATTGACCTGAGTGGTGGTCTGTTCGTCGTTCGCGTAGCCGATCTCCTGCACCCAGCCGCGTACCGAGTCGCTCTGCAGTTTGATCGGCGCCTCGGCCTCGGCGCGGGTGATCGCCTGCTCGCCGGTCGCCAGGGTCTCGAAGACGCCGCCGGAATAGTCGGGCAGGAACTGGTCGAAGGCGTGGATAAAGGAGCCGCGATCCAGCTTCGACAGGATGTCGGCGGTGACGGCCGGGTCGCTGCCGATGGCCTTTGTGAAGGCCGGGAAGAGCGCGGCTTCGGCTGGGTTGAAGCCAAGCTGACCGGCGGTCTTGGGCGCCGCGGTGATGCTGAGCGTCGTGCTGGTCGTGCTGATGACGCCGTTCTCCAGGAACGGGATCTGCCCGAGCAGCACGTTGGAGATATTGCCTGCGGTCAGGTTGCCGGCGGTGATGACCGTGAAGGTCTTCGTGGTGGTCAGGGGCGCGGTGAGGGTCAGGCCTACCTCGGCGCCGTCGTCAAGCGTCGCGGTTCCCGCCACGTTGAAGCCGGTGGCGCTAGTATCGTTGGGGTTGCCGGTGAAGATCAACTCGCCGGACCCGCCGACGTGCAGCGTCGAAAGCTGCACGACCCTGGGGCTGGTCATGAACAGCTGGCCCTTGTTGACGTTCAACGCCAACGCGCCGCCCGTGGCCACGGTCAGGGTTCCCTTGGCGATGCCGCCATTTTCGATGTCGAAGACGTTGCCGGTATTGCTGCCGAATCCGATCGCGCCGGTGACGTTGCCGCCCCAGAGATTGAAGGTCTGCATGCCGGTCCCACCGGTCAGCACGATGTCGCCCAGGATGCTGGGATTGAGGGTGGCGTTGCCGGTGGGGGTGCAATTGCCGCCGGAGTCCTCGGCGACGCACTGGGTGATGGTCAGGGCGTTGGTGTTGTTGGCGAAAATGGCGACGCTGGAGCCCTGGGCTACGTCGGTACTGACCGCCGGGACCACGGCGGCGGTGATGTTGCCGGTGTTGGTGATGGCCCTCAGGCCGCCGCCGGCGTCGGAGATGGCCGTGGCGTTGCCGACGATCCCGCCGGAATTCTGGGTCGCGCCGGCGACGCCGGCAACCCCAACGACCTCGGCGGTTATTGTGCCGGAATTGTTCAGAGTGGTCCCGCCCACCGACGCGCCGCGATCGAACTTGATGGCCGTGACGTCGCCGGGCGCCGGGCCGCTCGCCGGCTGGCCGTTGGATCCGATCGCGACCACCGAGCCGCTGACCGTGACCCGGGGAACGGTGGCGCCGGCGCCGATCTCAACCCCGGTGGCGACCCCGCCGACGCCGGTCGAATTGGCGATCGCTGTCGTCTGAATTGAGCCGCTGATGTCCAGCCCGCCGGGCAAGGTCACCGTGCTGAAATTGCCGCCCGCGGCCGTGCCGCCGCTGCTGACCGGCAGGCCGTTCACGCCGCCGATCTGAATCCCCTCGCCATTGAAGCCGAAATAGGTTCCGGCGGCGCTGACCGTGCCGCCGATCGTGAGCGAGTAGCCGTTGGCGGCGGCGCCGACGGTGATCGGGGCCGCGCCGCCGATCAGCAGGGCCGGCGCCGAGCCGATCTCGGTCAGGGTCCCGCCGGCGTTGGCGGTAATATTGCCAGAGGCGGCCGTGGCGGCCTGGAGGGTCACGCCGCCGGCGACATTGCCGCCGATCGAGAGGTCCGGCCCGCCCTGCAGCAGCTGGTCGGCCTGCAGTGTGGCCTGACCCGCCTCGGTGGAGGCCGGCGTGGTCGAGCGGTAGCCAGTAACAGTGATGGCGCTGTCTATATTGACCCCGCCGCCGACGCCGCCGTTGAGCGCAACACCCGTGGCGTTGGCGCCCGTGGCGGTGACCGCGCCGCTCACCGAGACGCTGCCTGATATCGGCGCGCCGCTGGCCGAGAATATGCCATAGCTGACGTCGGTGGTGTTGGCGTTGCCGCCGGTGACGTGGATGACCCCGGCGTCGTTGATCGAGCCGTTCAGGGCCGAGTCGACCGCGATGGCGGCTGAGTTTTCGCCGATGATGGTGATGGCGCCGGTCGAGCCGTTGGTGATGCTGCCGGTGAACGGCCCGCCGCCCGTCACCAGGATGCCGAAGCGTCCCGAACCGTTGGCGAAAGGCCCGTTGGCGACGCCCTGGTTGGTTCCGTCGCCGGTCGTGGTCTCGCTGACGGTGATGGCGCCTTCGTTATCGACGCTGTTGTTGCTGTTGAGGGTGACCGCAACGGCGCCCGAGGCGCTCGCCGGTGTGATCGATCCGGTCGAGGTGATGGTGATGTCGCCGCTGCTCGACGTCGCCAGCGGCGCGGTGGTGGCGGTGCTGATCGTCGTCTGGGCGTGGGCAGCCGCCGCGAACGACAGCGGCGCCAGCGCGGCGGCGAGCAACAAACGCTTCATCCGAACAATTCCCCTCGCGACCGGCCGACCTTTTCGAGCCCGAAAATGTCAGCTTGATGTCGACACTCATTCACCTCGGCGACCGAGGCAAGAGGCTCCTTAAAGCAAACCGGATCAGCCGGCGATAGCCTCGGCGTCGCGTTCGCCGGTGCGGATGCGCAAGGCCGCCTCCAGGTCCTGCACGAAGACCTTGCCGTCGCCGATCTTGCCGGTGTTGGCGGCCAGCTGGATGGCCGCGACGATGATCTCGGCGCGGTCGTCGGCGACGGCGATCTCGAGCTTCACCTTGGGCAGCAGTTTCACCTCGTATTCCGCCCCGCGGTAGATCTCGGTCTTGCCCTTCTGGCGGCCATAGCCGCGCACCTCGGTGACGGTCAGGCCGGACGCGCCGGCCTCGGTGACGGCCTCAAGGACAGCGTCGAGACGGCTCGGCTTGACGACGGCGGTGATCATTTTCATCGAACTGAGCCTCCTTAAAGGTTGGCGCCCCGAGATTCGAAGCTAGGGCCTCGCTTCAACGCATCCAAGCCTTCATCGGTGTTTGCGCGCGATCGCCACGGAATTCCGCGCCTTTCTTGCCGGTTGCGGGGCCAGCACGCCAGGCACGAACACCCTGGCCGGGGCGCGGCGGCCCTTCGGCTTGACCGCGAAGGTCTGTTTCACCGCCTCCAGCATGATCAGGCCGGAAAAGGCCGGCCACAGCCGCTGGCCGGCCTGTTCGAAACCCTCGGCCCAACCGGCCGTCCACTGCAGCGGCGGCGCGAACAGCGCCCGCGACCAGGCCACCGGCTCCAGCTGGGCGTCGCGCACCAGCTTTTCCAGCTGGCCGCGGGTGAAGGGCGCGCCGTGGCCGAGCGGCGTCGATTCGGCGTTGCACCAGAAGCCGCGGCGATTGGCCGCCACCACGATCACCCGTCCGGCCGGCGCCAGCACCCGCCAGACCTCGCGCATCAGCCCCAGCGGGTTCTCGGCCTCCTCCAGGGCGTGGATGACCAGGATGCGGTCAAACAGCGCATTGGGAAAGGGCAAAGCCCCTTCCTCGGCCAGGCAGGCCAGCACTGCGCCGGTTGCCGGCCAGACCTCGACACCCTGCTGGGCAGGCATGGCCGCCACTGTCCGCCGCGATGGCCCGCGAAACATCTCCAGATAGGGGGTGGCGTAGCCCAGCCCCATGACGTCCAGCGCCCCGGCGTCGCCCCAGGCCTCAACCAGCTTGCGGCCGACCACGCCGCGCGCCGCCTGGCCGAGCCGGCTCGCATAGAAGTCACGAAGCTCTAGAACGTCTCGGCGCATGGGCTCGGAAAAGAGGCTATGTTAGTGGGGGCGGCCCGGCATGGGCCGTCTTGAAGACAGGACTTAGAGATGCCGCTGACCGTCCGCCAGTTTCCCTGCCTTTCCGACAACTATGGGTTTCTCGCCCGCGACGAGGCCAGCGGCAAGACAGCCTGCATCGATACCCCCGACGCGGCCGCGATCCTGCGCGAGCTCGAGGTGCTGGGCTGGAGCCTGGACCTGATCCTCAACACCCACTGGCACCCCGACCATGCCGGCGGCAACGGCGAGATCAAGGCCAAGACCGGCGCGACCATCATCGCCCCACCGGAGGTGGAACGCATCTCGCCGATCGATCGCAAGGTCGGCCACGGCGACGTGGTCGAGCTGGGCGACACCCGGTTCGAGGTGATCGACACCGGCGGCCACACCCTTGGCCACATCACCTATTTCGACGCCGACGACCAGATCGCCTTCGTCGGCGACACCATGTTCGCGCTGGGCTGCGGCCGCCTGTTCGAAGGCACCGCCGAACAGATGTGGGCCAGCCTGTCGCGACTGGCGGCCTTGCCCGGCGAGACCGCGGTCTATTGCGCCCATGAATACACAGCCTCGAACGCCCGCTTCGCGCTCTCGATCGACGACGATCCGGTGCTGAAGGCGCGCGCCGCCGAGGTGTTCGCCGCCCGCGAGCGCGGCGAGCCGACCGTGCCGACCACCATCGCCCGCGAGATCGCCACCAACCCCTTCCTGAAGGCCGGCGGAGCCAAGCGGTTCGGCGAGGTGCGCGCCGCCAAGGACGCCTTCAAGGGCTGATGGGCGGCGGTCTGGTCACCTGCGCCTGGGTCGCGCTGGGCGGCGCGCTCGGCAGCGTCGCCCGCTATGCGCTTTCGAACCTGGCGATCGTCTGGTTCGGCGAGGGCTTTCCCTGGGGCACGCTGGCGATCAACATCACAGGCTCCTTCGTCATCGGCTTCTTCGCCACGGCGACCTTGCCGAGCGCGCGCTGGGCGGTCACCTCCGACGCACGCCTGTTCGTCGTGGTCGGACTGTGCGGCGGCTTCACCACCTTTTCGGCGTTCAGCCTGCAAACCATGAATCTGGTCCACAACGGTCACATCGCCCGCGCCGGCCTGAACATCGGCGCGTCGGTCGCGCTCTGCCTGGCCGCGGTCTGGCTGGGCTATCTGCTGGCGTTGGCGATCAACGGGGTCAGAGGCGCCTGACAGTCGGGTTTAGCGGCCGAAGGCCAGCTCGACCCGGCGCGAGGACGGGCGGCCCTGCAGGTCGCCGAGCGGCGCGCCGGGCCTGGGCGCAACCACCACCTGCAGGACCCCGTTGACCAGCGCCACCGAGGCCTTGCGGCCGGAGGTCAGCATCACCTTGGCCAGCCTGGCCAGCGAGCGTCTCCCGTCGGGAAGTCGCGAGATGGCGATCACCGCCTCGGCGGTCACGCCGGCCGCGTCGGCGACCAGCGAGGCCGACTGCTGCGTCACGTCCGGCGCCTCGAACGGCACGCCGTGCTGCACGGCGTGGGAGGTGCGCGCCGTGGCCTGGATGAGCCGCTGCAGCAGATCCCGGGTCGAGGCCACGGGCACGGCGCGCAGCGGCGGCGCATCGCCGACCAGGGCCGCGGCCGAGCCGCTCGGATGACTGACCGTGAACAGGGTGAGGCCGCCCAGGCGCGTCACCCGCAGCATCGGCTCGCCGGCGTCGTTCTTATAAAGGGTGTCGCCCCGCGGCGCCGGCTGCGGGATCAACACCCAGATCTCCTGGCTGTCGCCGAATCGCAACAGCACCACCGAAGATGAGCGGTCAAGGATGAAGGGCGGGTCGTCGTTCTGTTCGTCGCGATAGAGGCCGACCGGCGGTGGCTTGGCGTGCTGCCAGGGCAGGGTGTGGCCGTTGAACAGCTCGTCGCCGAGGTTGAACGGGCCGGCGTGGGCCGCCTGGCCCCACATCAGCACCGCCGCCCCCCCGGCCAAAGCCACGCTCGCCGCTCTCAAGCCTCGCATGGGTCCTCGGATGCGCTGGGAGTGGGGCGGATTTTGGACTTTATGCCGTGGCGAAATTGCTCGCCCTCACGGCATGTACTGGCCGCCGTTGGCGGTGAGGCAGGCGCCGGTGATGAACGAGGCGTCCTCGCGGGCCAGAAAGGCGACGCAGGCCGCGATCTCCTCGGCCTTGCCCAGCCGGCCGACCGGGATGCCGGCGACGATCTGCTGCAGCACGTTTTCGGGAACGGCGCGGACCATTTCGGTGTCGGTATAGCCGGGCGCGACGGCGTTGACCGTGATGCCCTTGTTGGCGGTTTCCAGCGCCAGCGCCTTGGTGAAGCCGATGGCGCCGGCCTTGGCGGCGGAATAGTTGGTCTGCCCCATCTGGCCCTTCTGGCCATTGATCGAGGTGATGTTGATGATGCGGCCGTAACCCCGCTGGCGCATGCCGTCGATGACCTGGCGGCTCATGTTGAACAGGCTGGCGAGGTTGACGAAGATCACCTCGTTCCACTGCTCCGGCGTCATCCTGTGCAGCATGGCGTCGCGGGTGATGCCGGCATTGTTGACCAGCACGTCGATAGGCCCCAGCTCGGCCTCAACCTCAGCCACGGCGCGCTTGCAGCTGTCGAACTCGCCGACATTGCCCTTGACGATCATGACGCCGAACTTCTCGGCGGTCGCCTTGGCGGTCGCCTCGTCATTGGCGTAGCCGGCCGCGACCTTGAAGCCGTCCGCCTTCAGCCGGGCGACGACGGCGTGGCCGATGCCGCGCGTCCCACCGGTGACCAACGCAACTCTCGCCATGTTTCCGTCCCTTTGTGACTTTTCTGCATCAGTGCGACGGCGTTTGTCGGCTGTCCCGTTCGCACACGCTCAATGCCGGTGGATCAATCGCGCTCCACGCACAGTGCAACGCCCATGCCGCCGCCGACGCAGAGCGTGGCCAGACCCTTCTTGGAGTCCCTGCGGCCCATTTCGTAGAGCAATGTGGTCAGGATGCGCGCGCCGGAGGCGCCGATCGGGTGACCGATGGCGATCGCGCCGCCGTTGACGTTGACCCTGTCCGGATCGAGGCCAAGCTCGCGCACCACGCTCAGCGACTGGGCGGCGAAGGCCTCGTTGGATTCGATCAGGTCGAGATCGGCGATCTTCCAGCCGGCCCTTTCCAGCGCTTTGCGGCTGGCCGGTATCGGGCCGGTGCCCATGATCTCCGGATCGACACCGGCGTGGGCCCACGACGCGATGCGGGCGAGCGGCTTGAGGCCGCGGCGCTTGGCCTCGTCCTCGCTCATCAGCACCAGGGCCGCGGCGCCGTCATTGATGCCCGAGGCGTTGGCGGCGGTGACCGTGCCGTCCTTGGAAAAGGCGGGGCGAAGGCCCGCGACGCTTTCCAGGGTCGCGCCGAGGCGGATGTATTCGTCCTTCGACACGATGGTGTCGCCCTTGCGGCCGGAGATGGTCACGGGCGCGATCTCGGCATCGAAGCGGCCGGAGGTCTGCGCCGCCTCGGCCTTGTTCTGCGAGGCGACGGCGAAACGGTCCTGGTCCTCGCGGGTGATCTGCCAGCGGGCGGCGATGTTCTCGGCGGTCTGGCCCATGTGATAGCCATGGAAGGCGTCCCACAGCCCGTCCTTGATCATGGTGTCGACGAAGGCGAGGTCGCCCATCTTCTGGCCGTTGCGCAGGTTCGCGGCATGGGGGGCCTGGCTCATGCTTTCCTGGCCGCCGGCGATGACGATGCCGGCGTCGCCTTCGAGTATCTGCTGGGCGCCCAGCGCCACCGCGCGCAGGCCAGAGCCGCAGAGCTGGTTCAGGCTCCAGGACGGGCTCTCCACCGGGATGCCAGCGTTGATCGCCGCCTGGCGCGCCGGACCCTGGCCGGCGCCGGCCTGCAGCACATGGCCAAGCACCACCTCGTCGACCTCGGCGGCGCCGATTCCGGCCCGCTCGATGGCCGCCTTGATGGCGATCGTGCCGAGCGCATGCGCCGGCAGGCTGGCCAAGGCCCCGTTGAAGGCGCCCACGGGCGTCCGGGCGGCGGAGACGATGACGACCTTGCTCATGATAGGACCTCCTGGCGGCGTCCGACGGTCAACCGCTGAGCGGCCGGCCTTGTTTCCCAATCTCGCTTTACCAATGCCCCAATGTGAACGGGGCGTCACCCCAGGCGGCGAAAATCCTGCGGCGAAGGCGCAGGCTGGCGCTCGCCCTTCGCATCCGCGATAGTGCGGCGCCGAAGAAATGCCTTTTTGAGGGAAGCCATGTCCGACGCCGACCAGCCCGGCCCCGCGCCCGCGCCTGAAAAGGTGGTGATCAAGAAGTACGCCAACCGCAGGCTCTACAACACCCGCTCGAGCGCCTACGTCACGCTCGAGCACCTGTCGGAGATGGTCAAGGAAGGCATAGATTTCGTCGTCTATGACGCCAAGACCGGCGACGACATCACCCGCTCGGTGCTGACCCAGATCATCTTCGACGAGGAGAACCGCGGGCAAAACCTTTTGCCGATCCAGTTCCTGCGTCAGCTGATCCACTTCTACGGCGACTCCATGCAGGCCTTCGTGCCCAGCTATCTGGAACTGTCGCTGGATAGCTTCACCCGCCAGCAGGACCGCATGCGCAGCCAGGTCGCCGCCGCCGTCGGCGGAGTGCCCGGCGCGGGCTTCCTGGAAGACCAGGTGCGGCAGAACCTGGCCCTGTTTGACCGGGCCATGCAGCTCTTCTCGCCCTTCTCCTTCCCGCGGCCCGAGGATGCGCCGCCGCCGGCCGCGCCGCCGGCGGCCCCCGACACCTCGCTGGACGAACTCAAAAAGCGCATGGAAGAGATGCAGGCCCAGATCGCCAAGCTGGCCGAGAAGAAATAGCCGCTACCCGTTCTTAACCCGGGCGCGCCAATAGTTTGGCGCCATGACCGAACCCATAAGGCCCGTCGATCGGATATCGCGCTCGCGCCGCGTCGGCCGCGCCATGGGCGTCGCCGGCCGTCGCGCCAGCGATCAGCCGGCGGCGAAACTGCCGGTCAGGGCCGAGCCGCCCGCCGACGAACCCGCGCCGGCGCCGCCTGCGGGACCGGCGGTCTTCGCAGCCCAGGTGATGGGCCAGGGCGGCCAGAAGCGCGGCCTGCGCGGCGGCCCCGAGACCCTCGACCACGCCCGCGTCGCCTATCTCGAAACCGAATGGTCCGGCCCCGCCGACCGCCGACCCGCGCCCGGCCGCATCGCCAAGACCGAAATCTGACCCCGCGGGTCGCGATGGCGGCGAAGCCGCAAGATTTGGCTACGAAAAACACGAAAAACACGAACAAGAGAACCTGCGCCTCTGACTGAAGGATCGTGGCGTCGAAGCTTCGGTTCGTGTTTTTCGTGTTTTTCGCGGTTCAATCTTAAGGGCGCTACCGCGCCAATCGCGCCAGGGCGGCTTCCACGGCGGCCAGCCGGGCCTCGATGAGCGCCAGTCGATCATCGGGGCCTTCGGCGCCGGGAACCGGGGTGGAGACGCCGGCATGCTCGGCGATTTCGGCCGGGGTGGCGCCGAGCAACTCGGCAAAGGCGGTGACCTCGGCGGCGGAGAGCTCGCGCTGATCCTTGAACACCAGGGCGAGGTCGGCCTCGTCCAAGCCCGCGCCGGCGGCCAGCGCGGCGCGGCTCAGGCCCCGTGCCTGGAGCTGCGTCTCGAACCAAGCGACATCGAAGAAAAGCGCCATGGTCTCAGGCGCCGCCCTGGCGCGGGTCTTGCTTCGGGTTCGGCCAGCGCCATCCCCGTCGAAGGTTGTTCATGCCATTTCTTGCCGCGTTCTCGGTCAGGGCCTTCGATCTCTTTGTCGTCGTTCTCATCTTCACCGCCTTGAGCTGAGCTCAAAAGTCGCTCTCTCGCCTCGAGGCGATCAGGGTGACGATGAAGCCGGCGGCGACATCCAGCAGCACCATCAGGCTGATCAGGAAGAAGGTCGAGGTGGCGAAGGCCGGGAACAGCAGGAACTCGACGACGCAGAGGATGAACAGCGCCATCGACAGCGAGTGGTTGAGGATGGCGATGCGGCGGCTGCCCGCCGATTTGAGCAGTTCCGCGAACAAGATCAGCAGCGAGCCGGCAAGCAAGAGGTCGCCAAGGCTGACCGGCCAAGCCGCGCGCGAGACCATGTGCAGACTGACCAGCGGCGTCGACAGCCGCGCACCGGCGCCCGCGCCGGTGAACCCTCCGCTGATGGTCAGCATCAGGATGTTGTAAAACGCCACCGGGACCACCAGCAGCGGAAACGCGGCGAGCATTCGCCCTCCCTTTGCGCCCAGCGCCAAGGCCACGCCCTTCCCCGGCAACGAAGCCTGACCTAATTCGCCCCCGGACGCAAAAGGCTGCGCGAGCTCTCCAAACCGTCATGGCCCGACTTGTTCCACGGCTGTCCGGTTCAGCGAAAATGGTTGTGAATTTGGCTGGGACTCGCCTGGGCTGTGGCCGCGATCAGAAATGACTCATCTTTTTTCGCCCGCCGAACTCTGCCTCCGGGCTGGATGGCCGGCCGAACCGAGCGTCTGCGACAAAAACGGCTGGAAAACGCAAGTAGAAGCTCGAAGTCAAGTATTGGAAATCAGCCGAAATCCACCTTAAGCGACTCAGTTCGCTGCGTTTTTCGCTTTACTGACGTGAACCGGACAGCCGTGGACTTGTTCGGGCCACCCATGAACACAGGCGATGGTGAGGTCCATTGCTCGGTTCAACCGCTCGCCATCACAGGCAACATCGGCGTTCATGGATCCCCCGCATTCCGCGGCTTCGCCGCTCCAGCGGGGGATGACGGGGTGGGGGGCGTACGCCGGCGACGACGATTGGCCGGAAGCAATGCTATCAAGCGGGGCATGACCGAAGCGACACGCCTGGACGTGCTGGCGCGCGGGTGGCGGGGGCGGCTGCTCGCGGCGCTGATCGCCCTGGTCGCGGCCCTGCCGGGCCTGCTCGCCCTGCCGGTGCTCGACCGCGACGAGGCGCGGTTCGCCCAGGCCAGCGCCCAGATGCTGGAGACCGGCGATTTCGTCGGCATCAACTTCCAGGACGCCGCGCGCAGCCAGGCGCCAGTGCTGATCCACTGGCTGCAGGCGGCCGGCGTGGCCCTGGTCTCCTCGGCCGAGGCTAGGCAGATCTGGGCCTATCGCCTGCCGTCGCTGCTGGGCGCCATGCTGGCGGCGGCGGCCTGCGCCTGGGGGGCGGAGGCGCTGTTCGGCGCATTGCCAGGCCTGGTCGCCGGGGCCATACTCGGGGCCTCGATGCTGCTCTCTACCGAGGCCGCCCTGGCCACCACCGATGCGGTGCTGTGCGGGACGGTGACGCTCGCCATGGCCGCCTTCGCGCGCATCTATGCCGCCGGCAAGGGCGAGATGGTCGTCGGCTGGCGCACCAGGCTGCTGTTCTGGCTTGGTCTGGCCCTGGCCATTCTCGACAAGGGGCCGGTGGCGCCGATGATCGCGGTCCTGGCGCTGGGCGGCCTGGCGCTCTGGGACCGGGGCGCGCCCTGGGCCCGGTCGCTGGGCTGGACCTGGGGGATTTTGCTGATTGTCGCCGTCGCCGGGCCGTGGGCGATGGCGATCACGGTCAGGACCGACGGCGGCTTCTGGAGCGGCGCCCTCGCCAGCGACCTGACCGCCAAGCTCGCCGGCGATAGCGGCCATTTCGCGTGGCCCGGCTTCCACACCGTGCTGGCGCCGTTGCTGGTCTTTCCGGCCACCGCCCTGCTGCCGGCGGCGGGGGCGGAGGCCTGGAGCGGCCGCGCGGCCAGCGGGGTCAGGGTGGCGCTGGCCTGGCTGGTCCCGGCCTGGCTGGTGTTCGAGCTGTTGCCGACCAAGTTGCCGCACGACGTCCTGCCGCTCTATGGCGCGATCGCCTGGCTGGCCGCCTTTGCGCTCACCCGGCCGCTGGCGAGTTGGAGCCGCTGGACGGGGGCCGGGCTGTCGCTGGCGGTCGGCGCCGTCCTGGCCATCGCGCTCGTCGTCGTCGCGCACCATTTCGGCGCGCCGAGCGACCTCTGGCTGGCGGTGGTCGCCGGCGTCCTGGCCGTCGCGGCGGGTGTTGCAGGCGGTGCGGTGCTGCTGACGCGTCACGGCCTGGGCGCGCTGGCGCTCGCGGGCGGGCTCGGCATCGCCGCCCACGCGCTGATCTTCGCCGCCGTCGCGCCGAGGCTCACGCCGCTTTGGACCTCGGCCCAGATCGCCGCGGCGCTGGAGCGATCCAAGCTGGATCCGCAGGGTGGACTGACCCCGGGTCCGGTCGCGGTGGTCGGCTATGCCGAGCCCAGTCTGGTCTTCGCGCTGGGTACGGAGACCGAACTGGGCGATGTCGGCGACGCAGCGGACGCCATCTCGAACGGCAGCCCGGCCGTGGTCGAGGCGCGTTACGCACCGGCTTTCGCCGCAGAGCTGGCCGCCGACAAGCTGAAGGCCGGACCGACGGCGGTGGTCGACGGATTCGACTATTCCAACAGCCAGCCGGTTCGGCTCACTATCTATCGGTCCTTGAGCCCGCCCCCCAAACCCGGTCCCGCCGCGCCATGAGCCAGCCCATCCAGATCGTCGAAGTCGGCCCCCGCGACGGGCTGCAGAACGAGTCCGCCATCCTCGACGTGGAGGATCGGGTCGCCTTCATCGACAAGCTCGAAGACTGCGGGCTGAAGCGGATCGAGGCGGTCTCCTTCGTCAATCCGCGCCGGGTGCCGCAGATGGCCGGGGCCGAGGAGATCATTATGGCGCTTGCGCCTCGCGCCGGCGTCTCGCGCATCGGCCTCGTGCTCAACGAGCGCGGCTGGGAGCGCTGTGTCGCGGCCGGGTGCGACGAGGCCAATGTCGTGGTCTGCGCCTCGGACGGCTTCGGCATCAGGAACCAGGGCGCACCCGTAGCCGAGCAGGTGGCGACCATGGTCCGCATCGCCGAACGCCGCGCCGCCGAGGGCGGGCCAGTGCTGTCGATGACCATCTCGGTGGCCTTCGGCGACCCGTTCGACGGTGAGGTCAGCGAGGCCCAGGTCGCCGCCATCGCGGCCGAGGCGGCGCGGGCCGGCATCGGCGAGATCGCACTCGGCGACACCATCGGCGTGGCTGATCCCTGGACGGTGCGGCGGCGCATCGAGGCGGTGCGCAAGGTCGCGCCCGAGGCGCGCATCCGCATGCACTTCCACAACACCCGCAACACCGGCCTGGCCAATGTCTATGCCAGCCTGGAAGCTGGCGTCGACGTCATCGATGCCAGCACCGGCGGCATCGGCGGCTGCCCCTTCGCCCCCGCCGCCACCGGCAACATCGCCACCGAAGACCTGGTCTACATGCTGCAGCGCGGCGGCATTCAGACGGGCGTGGATTTGGACGGCTTGATCGAGACGGCGCGCTGGGTGGGGGAAAAGCTCGGCAAGGAGGTCCCGTCAGCGCTCACCCGGGCGGGGGTGTTTCCACCCGCGACCTGACCCTTCCCGTCATGGCCCGGCTTGTCCGGGCCACCCATGAACACGTGAGAACGTGAGTTCGTAGGCGGCCGCCACGGGAGATAGAGGGCGAACGCAGGTGTTCATGGGTCGCCCGAACAAGTCGGGCGATGACGGTTAGGGCGAGCGTCAGCGCAAATCAGGCGCCAACGCTTCCTGGGTCAGCGCCGCGATGGCTTCGTCCAGCGTGAGGATCTGCTGGTCGTTGGAGCCCAGGCGGCGGAGCGCCACCTTGCCTTCCTCGGCTTCGCGGCGGCCGACGACGGCGATGACCGGGACCTTGGCCAGGGAGTGTTCGCGCACCTTGTAGCCGACCTTCTCGTTGCGCAGGTCGGTCTC
>JBEPUW010000007.1:0-110678 GCA_041691315.1 Caulobacteraceae bacterium
GGCGGAGCGCCCCACTGATAGCGGTAGCCGATCGCGATCCGGCCCTCGTTGTAGTTTTTCTTGAACTGGTAGGACCCGTTCAGGAAGGCCGAGGAGTGGCCGTCCCTGGAGAACAGGTTCAGAGATCCGCCGACCTCGCCGAACGCGCCGGAGAAGTTGTCGCCGACCCCGACCGCGGTCAGCGGCGAGCCGGAGAGCAGGACGACCCTGTTGCGGCCGTCGAACTCGTCCCAGATGCGGGCTTCCACCGCCAGCTTGACCATGTAGCTGTCGTTGCTGATCACCGGCACGGAGAAGCGGCCGCCGAGCGATCCGCGGAAGCTGTCCTCATTGCCCCAGTGCAGGGTCGTGCCCAGCACATCGACGTTGCCGACATGGGTCGTGGTGTAGCCGACGGTGCCGATCGGCTCCAAGGTCCCCATCCCGATCGGGATGCGGTAGCCGGCTTCCACCCGACCGCCGTAGGTGTCGACGCTGGTCGATCCCGAACCGCCGAAGGCGCTGGCCCGCAGGGTCAGGAAGTCGCCCTTGACCATGCCGTCGATGAAGAACTGGTCCATCAGCCAGGTGGCGTAGACCGCCGCGGTGCCACCGTCGTAGTTCTGATCGGCCAGGCCGACGTGGCTGTCGAAGTTGACCTTCGAGTTCAGGTAGCCGCCGGCGATGCCGATCAGGCCGACGCCGCCGCCGAAGCGGGTGGCGCCGTCGATCCCGGCGACGATGCCGTAGGTGTCCTGCTTGTAGTCCAGGTCGAAGGTGAAGCCTCCCGAACTGAGCCTGTTGGTGCGGCTGGTCCAGTCGCCGACCGCCTTGATCCAGACGCCGGGGGTGAACGAGCCGAGATCGCCAGGAGCCAGAAGCACCGAGTCGCGCAGGTCCGCCTGGCGATCCTGCCAGGGCGAGGTGACCCACCAGATGTTCTGCGCCACGGTGGCGACGATCGGGGCTTCGAAGCCGCCGGGGCCGGGCGATGAGATCAGCACTTCGTTCTGGCCGGTGCTGGCCAGCGTATAGAGCCAGACCCCCTTGAGCAGACCGGCGGCCGACGGCCCGAAGGTCGTATAGCCTGTCGAGTTCGGATCGAGCACGAAGGCGGCGTTGTTGTTGCCCATCGCGCCCGTGCGCACCAGCACGATGCCGCCGGAGGCGAGCGATACGAACTGCGCCGTGCCGCCGGCGTCGGTCACCTTGATGTTGTTGGCCCCGGCAGTGGAGGCCACGGTCAGGGTGTTGCCCAGCGCGCCAGGCCCCGCCAGCGGGGTGTTGGTGGCGATGACGCCGCCCGCCACGCCGACGAAGGCGGTGGTGGTCCCGACGATGAAGTCGGTGTTGGCTGGGCCGGTGCTGAGGTCGATCAGCCCGGCGTTGGTGAGCTGGATCGGCCCGCCAGTCAGGGTCAGAGTCGATGGCGCGCCGTCGGACCCGACGCGGGTGACGCCGGCGTTGGAGAAGGTGTTCGTGGTGGTGGCGCCGAACACGAAGGTGGTGGTTCCCACCGTGTTGATCGCGCCGGCGCCCGAGGTGGTCACCGTATCGCTGGCCACGGTCATGCTGGCCGGCGACAGCGCTCCGTTGCCGAACTTCGACGTGCCGCTGGTCAGCCACACGCCGCCGTTGGTGACGTTCACCGCGGTGTTGGAGATGTTGCCGGGGATGGTCGCGTTGCCCGCCGTGCCGTTGCCCACCAGCCTGGAGAAGTCCACCACGCCGATCAGATGGCCTGAGTCGTTCACGACGACGCTGCCCTCGATGCCGGCGAGGGGACTGGTGATGATGTTACCCGCGACCGCGACACCGGTGGTGTTGCCGGCAACGATGGCCAGACCCGTGGCCAAGGCCGAGCTGTTCTCGACCGTGGCCGCCGAAGCGATGGTAATGGTCGAGGTGGTGTTGGCGACTTGGTTGGTCACGTCGATCGCGGCCAGGGTGGCGCTGCCGGCCTTGACCGTGCCCCCGGCCACGGTGACCGAGGTGTTTCCATTGCTGCTTGATGTCTGGATGCCGACATTGCTGGCGGTCAGAGCATCTGCGGTGGTGACGTTGACGCCGGTGGACCCTATGGCAAAAACCCCAGCGCCGCCGGTGACCGTGATCGCCGTCGAGCCAACGGCGACCGTGGCGTTGCCGCCCGTGGCCAGGGCCTCGACGCCCGCGTTGACACCGGTCGTCGCGTTGCCATTCACCACAATGCCGGTGGTGTTGGCGACCGTATTGCCCACGGTGACCGACGCGATGCCGCTGGCGGCCTTGGCTTGAATGCCGGCGAGGCTCGTATTGCCGTTGACGGTGATCGAGCTGCCGTTGCCCAGGGTCACCGTTGCGTTGCCGCCCCGGGCGACCAGCCCCGCCGAGGTATTGTCCGTCGCGTTGCCCACCGTGATGGTGGTTCCCGACCCGAACGCGACCGTGGCGTTGCCCATGCTGTTTGTCGCAATGGCGCCGGCCAGGTTGCCGACGCCGAGGACCGTGGTTGTGGTGTTGTTGCCGCCGGTCACCGAGACAAGGCTCAAGTTGCCCGTAGTCCCGAAGAAGTTGGTCGCCTCGGCGCCGGCATTGTTGGTGCTGGTGCCATTTCCAACCGCGATTGTGGTGCTGCCGCCGAGCGTTATGGACGCCGACTGCGTGCCAGTCTGGTCGTTGCTGAAAGCCAGAATGCCGGACTCGAAGCTGCCGCCCTTGGTGCCGACGCTGATGTGGCGGCCGGTATTGGTGACAACCGTGGCCGTGCCATTCCCAAAGGCGAAGACGCTGACGCCGGCCAGGCCGCCGCCCGCATCTTCCGCGGAGATGAATCCCCCCGCGGCCCCGGTCATGATGACGCTGGCCCGGCTGCCGGTACCATTGCCGAACGTGAACGCGGTGATGGCCGAAGCGCCGGTCCCCGAGGTCAGGGTGACATTTCCGGGATCGGTGATGTTGACGATTGCGCTCGTGTTGCCAATGAGGCCGTCAGATTCCGCGAGAACGGCGTCGGCGCCACTGGCCGTGACGGAAAACGGCGTCACGACTGTGGCGTTGCCGGTTCCCGTCGTCACGTTGCCGAGGTTGATGACGACAGCCCCGGCTCCGGTTGAATCGGCGAGGACGCCGCCGTGCGCCCCGATCACGTTGCCGCCGACTGTGACGGTATTGGTTCCGTTACCCGTCAGCGACGAAATGCCAAGGCCGGTCAGGCCGGTCACATTGGCGATGGTGCTGACGTTGGCTGTGCCGTTGCCGATCGTCGAAACCGAAATTCCAATCAGGTTGCCGGTGATGATCTCGCCAGGGGTGTTGTTCCCGGTGACGACCGCAACATTGCCGCCGGTGCTGGTGATGGTGACGGCGGTGAGCGATTGATTGCCCGCGGTGACGATGTTCTGACCGATCGTAGTGGCGTTGCCGAGCACCAGGGTCAGGTTGGCCGCGTGGCCGATGCGCACAGTGTCGTTGAGCAGGACTCCGTTGACGACGGCGCCTCCCGGGCCATTGAGGTCCACGGTCAGGTTGCCCCCCGTTGTGCCCTCGGAATAGCCGATGCCGGTTGTGATGCCGCCGATGCAGATCTCCGTCGCCGGGCCGACGGGGGCTGGTGCGAGCGATGTCCCGTTCGTGTCCGGCGCACAGGTCTGGGCGAAGGCCGCGCCGGGCGTCAGGATGATCGACCCGGCGATCCCGCCCAGTCCGGCCAGCGCCGTCGTGGCGAACATGCTGCCGGCCAGCAGCGAGGCGCTACGCGAAAAGCTGCGCTTTGAAACGGACATTAGTTTCCCCCAGGAGGCGATTGACGCCGTGTTTGATCGCCTGAGTCGACACTCAGGATCAACATATGTCAATCGGCAACGCTTGCTACCGCGGGTGGCAGAGACACGTCAGCCGCCACCCGTGTTCAAAACAGCACGCGCGGGTTCATGATCCGCTTTGGATCCAGCGCCGACCGGACGGCGCGCAGGGCGGCGACCTCGACCGGCGACTTGTAGCGCAGCGCCTCTGTGGTCTTCATCGCGCCCAGGCCGTGCTCGGCGGAGATCGAGCCGCCCATCGCAACGGAGATGTCGTTGACCAGCCGCGCGCCCTCGTCACGGCGCGCGGTGTGGGCGGCCTGGTCGGCGCCCGCCGCCGAGATCACGTCGTAGTGCACATTGCCGTCGCCGACGTGGCCGAAGGCGACGATCCGCACGCCTGGAGAGTTGACCGTCACCGCGGCGCTGGCCTGGTCGATGAAGTCGGCGATGCGCGAGACCGGCACCGAGATGTCGTGCTTCCACGCCGTGCCCTCGGCCTTCTGCGCCGCCGACTGGTCTTCGCGGATGGCCCAGAAGGCCTTGGCCTGGGCTTCGGTCTGGGCGATAGCCGCGTCCTGGATCAGATCGTCCTCCAGCGCCGCCGCCAGCAGTCGCTCCATCGCCGCCTCGGCCGCGCCGGGCTCGCCGCTGGCGATCTCGATCAGCACGAACCAGGGATACGCCCCGCCGAGCGGATTGCGCCGGTCTGGCATGTGCCTGACCACCAGTTCGACGCCCAGCGCGCCCATCAGCTCGAACGCCTCCAGCGCCCCGCCGCTCTCGACCTTGGCGCGGGCCAGGAGCGCGATGGCGTCACGGGGACTGCGCAGGCCGACAAAGGCCACGGCGCGAGAGACCAGCAGCGGTTGCAGCTTCAAGGCGGCCGCGGTGACCACGCCGAGCGTGCCTTCCGCCCCGATCAGCAGCTGCTTCAAATCATAGCCGGTATTGTCCTTGCGCAGCCGTTTCAGGCCGTTCCAGATCTCGCCATTCGGCAGCACCGCCTCCAGGCCCAGCACCTGGTCGCGCATGGTGCCGTAGCGCAGCACCGCGGTGCCGCCGGCATTGGTCGAGACAAGGCCGCCGATGGTCGCCGAACCCTCCGAGGCGACGCTGAGGGGAAAGCGCCGCGCCGCCGCCAGCGCCGCCTCGTGCACCGCCGCCAGGGTCGCGCCGGCCTCGACCACAATGACGTCGTCGGTCGGGTCCAGGTCGCGAATGGCCCGCATCCGCTCGGTCGACAGCAGGATCTCTCCCTGAGGGATCTGGCCGCCGACCAGACCGGTATTGCCGCCCTGGGGAATGACGCCGACGCCGGCCTCCGCGCACAGCCCGATCACCGCCGCCACCTCCGCTGTGGTGCGCGGCACGACCAGCAAGGGCGTCGTGCCGCTCCAGCGATCGCGCCATTCGACCAGCTTGGGCGCCAATCTCTGCGGATCGTCGCTCCAGCCACCCTCCCCCAGCACCGCCTTCAGGCGCGAGAGGATGTCGGCGGAAACGGGGGCGGTCATGGGGCGAGATTAATCTTTCGCGGGCGACCCCGCCAGTATATACCTAGGGATATAACGGAGCGAGGGCGTGGGCCTTTTCATCAAGAACCCAGAGGTCGAGCGCAAGGTGCGTGAGGTGGCGCAACGGCGGGGCGTGAGCATCACCACGGCCATCGGCGATGCATTCGACCGCGAACTCGCCCTGGATGAGGCGGCAGCGCGCAAACGCCCGCGTCCCACGCTGGAGGAACTGCGCGCCGCGACGAACGAATTTCGGCGCAAAGCGGGCCTGGACAAGGTCAAGCTGAACGTGACCAAGGCGGATTTCGATGCCCTGTGGGAGATCCCCGGCTTCGATCCTGAAGATGATCGGTCGTGATCGTAGCCGACGCCTCCGCTCTTGTGGCGATCGGAGACGAAGAACCGGATTCGGATGACTACCTGACAGTATTCCAGCGCCAACCATCTATGATCTCGCAGATAAATTACGTTGAAGTTGGCATCATTCTGATCGGGCGCAGGCGTTTGGCGACCCAGGCAGACCTGGATAAATGGCTTGCGCGACTGGACGTCTCGATCGAACCGGGAAACGACCTCGCCGGAATGGCTATGGCGGCCTATCTGCGGTTTGGCAGAGGCTTTCATCCGGCCAAGCTCAATCTAGGCGACTGTTTCGCCTATGCGCTGGCCAAAACCTTGGACGCGCCGCTGCTTTATAAAGGCGATGATTTCGCTCTGACCGATATCCGCTCGGCGCTTCAGCCCACATAGCCGGCCGCGCGCTTCAGCCGGTCGTTGATCGCTTCCCCGAGGCCGTCTTCGGGGATAGGGGCGACGGCGATGGCGCTGGGTCGTGTGGCGTCGGCGGCGCGGAGGTAGGCGAAAAGGTTGGCCGCGGCTTCGGCCAGGTCGCGGCCGGGGCTAAGGTTGAAGACGCGCGGGCCGTCGGACGCCGGGCCGAAGGCGAGGAAGGCGTCGTCCGTCGCCGGATGATCTATATTGAGCCTGAGCGGCGCGTTCGGGGCGTAGTGGCGGGTCATGCGGCCGGGCGAGCGGGCGGCGTCGGCCTCCGCCTCAGCGAGCGGGCCGATCAGGGCTTCGATCTGGGCCCGCGTCACCGCGCCGGGGCGGAGCAGGCGCGGCGGACCACCCAGCAGCGCGACCACGGTAGATTCCAGCCCGACGGCGCAAGGCCCGCCATCGAGGGCGACGGTGGCGGCCGATCCGGTTTCCGCCACCGCGTCGGCGAAGGTGGTCGGGCTGGGCCTGCCCGAGCGGTTGGCCGAGGGGGCGACGATCGGGCGTCCGAACCGGCGCAGGACCTCGCGCGCCAGCGGATGCGCCGGGGCGCGCACCGCAACGGTGTCCAGCCCGGCGCGGGCCAGGTCGCAGACGGCGGCCGCGTCCGTGAACGGCGCGACGATGGTCAGCGGGCCGGGCCAGAAGGCGGCGATCAAGGCATCGGCGCGGCCGTCCAGCCGCGCGAACCGCGCCGCCGCGGCGCGATCCCGCACGTGGGCGATCAGCGGGTTGAACCGGGGCCGGCCCTTTGCGGCGTACAGCCGCGCCACCGCCGCCGCATCGGCGGCGTCGGCGGCCAGGCCGTAGACGGTCTCGGTCGGCAGGATGACCAGCTCGCCCGCCGCGAGCGCGCGGGCGGCGGCTTCGGCGGTGGCGGTCAGTGGGCCCGATGGGCGACCAGGGCGACGTTCACCGCCACGCTGGTGTCGACCACGTCCTTGGTGCGCCACTTGCCCTGCCCTATGCCGAACGCGGTGCGGTTGAGCGTCGTGGCGCCGCTCATCCGCGCGGTGTCCCCGCTGATCGCCAGGGTGAAGGGCAGCGCCAGCGGCTTGTGCACGCCGCGGATGGCCAGGTCGCCGGTCGCCAGGTACTTGCCGCCGCCCAGGTCCTTGATGGCGCTGGTCGTGAAGACCGCCCTGGGGAACTTTTGCGCCGCGAACCAGTCGCCCGTCGGCATGGCCTGGTCGCGGTCGGAGTCGCCGGTGGCGGCCGAACTAACATCGATAGTCACCACCACCTTGGCGGTGGCCAGGTGTTTCGGATCGAAGGCGATGTCGGCGGTCCAGCGCTTGAAGACGCCGTTGAAGACATCGCCGTTCATCCGGCCCTGGAATGTGAGTTTGGAGGCTGGATCGACGCTCCAGTGCGCCGACGCCGCGGCCTGGACCGGCGGGGCCAGCATCACCAGGCCGAGAATAAGCAAAGCCAAACGCATGTTCAGGTCGCCTCCACCGACTTCCGCCGCCTAAGCCACGGGATCATCCGCGCCACCACGTCGTCATTGCTGATGAACTGGTGCTTCAGCGCACCGGCCACATGCAGGACGATCAGCACATAGGCGAGCTTGGCCAGAAGACCATGGCCGGCGCGGAAAAGATCGTGGGCCTGCTTCATCTGGTCGTGCGGCAGGTTGGCCAGCGGCGTCAGGGTCGGCCAAGGGACGACGTGGAAGAGCACGATCGGAAAAACATGGATCAGCGGGCTGGCCGAACTGAAGGCCCAGCCGGTCAGCGGCATGCCGAACATGATGACGTAAAACAGCACCTGGACCGTCTCGGCGAGCCACCGCTCCCAGCCGCGCACATAGGCGGGCAGCTTCGGCGGCGGCACGGCGAGGCGCCAGCCGAGCCTGATCGTGCTCAGCACAAGCACGGTGATGCCGATCGACTTGTGCAACTGCACCGGCTCGATCTTGGCCTGGCCGTGAAGGGTGTTGAACCACCAGGCCAGGCCGATATTGGTCAGGATCGCCAGCGCGATGATCCAGTGCAGGGCGATAGCGCCGGCATTGTAGCGGGTCTGCAGGGCGGTCTTCATACGCGGCGATTGTCCTCGGTTTGGGCGGGGGCCTCAAGGACGGACGCCGCCTTGCCTTCCGTGGACGCTTGGCGGGCCGCCGATATTCCGACTTTCACGAGATCGTGAGCCCGATTGGCGGCAAGGCGAAGGTGCGGTTTTCCCGCGACCCTGTCTTCCACTACAAGCGTGAGAGCCCATCGGCGGCGGAGTTGGCCATGACGTTCAGAGCGCCCGTGCGCGATCTTCTCTTCACCCTGACCGACATCATCGGCGTGCGGCAGCTGGAGGGCAGCGCGGTCTTCGAGGGCTTCGACCTGGATACGGCGGCGGCGGTGCTGGAGGCGGCCGGGGTGATGGCCTCCGAGGTGCTGGCGCCGCTCGACCAGCCGGGCGACCGCACCGGCGCGCGCTACGAGAACGGCCGGGTCACCGCGCCGCCCGGGTTCGCCGAGGCCTATAAGGCGTTCAGCGAGGCCGGTTGGGGCGGCCTTTCCGCCGACCCGGCCTATGGCGGCCAGGGCCTGCCGAAGGCGCTGGAGCTGGCGGTGTTCGAGATGGTCTCGGCCGCCAACATGGCCTTTGGCCTCTGCCCGATGCTGACCAGCGGTGCGGTCGAGGCCATCCGCACCCACGGCGACGAGCGGCAGCGGAAACTCTATCTGCCGAAGATGATCTCCGGCGAATGGACCGGGGCCATGGGCCTGACCGAGGCCCAGGCCGGCAGTGACCTGGCCGCCCTGACCACCCGCGCCGAGCCTGACGGCGAAGGCGGCTATCGCCTGACCGGCCAGAAGATCTTCATCACCTGGGGCGACCACGACCTGACCGACAATGTCGTGCACCTGGTGCTGGCCCGCCTGCCCGATGCGCCGGAGGGCAGCCGCGGCGTCTCGCTGTTTCTGACCAACAAGCGACAGGTCGGCGAAGACGGTGCGCTGGGCGATCCGAACGACCTGCGCTGCGGCGGCATCGAGCACAAGCTGGGCATCCACGCCTCGCCCACCTGCATCATGCTGTTCGAAGGCGCCCAGGCCGAGCTGATCGGCCAGCCCAATCGCGGCCTGATGCAGATGTTCACGATGATGAACGCCGCGCGGCTGAACGTCGGCATGGAGGGCGTCGGCGTCGCCGAACGCGCCTATCAGAAGGCGCTGGCCTACGCGCTGGAACGCAGGCAGGGCCGCTCGCAGTGGAGCGGCGACGGCGCGGCGGCGATCTTCGACCATCCGGACGTGCGCCGCATGCTGGCCGACATGAAGGCGCGGATCGAGGCGTCGCGGGCCATCTGCCTGCTCACCGCCATCTCCGCGGATCTGGCCCGCGCCGCGCCGGACGAAGACGCGCGCGAGGCCGCCCGGCTGCGCGAGGAGCTGCTCACCCCGATCGCCAAGGCCTGGTCCAGCGACATCGGCGTCGAGGTCGCTTCGCTGGCGGTCCAGGTGCACGGCGGTATGGGCTTCATCGAGGAGACCGGCGCGGCGCAGCACTATCGCGACGCCCGCATCGCGCCGATCTACGAGGGGACCAACGGCATCCAGGCCATCGACCTGGTCGGCCGCAAGCTGGCCATGGCCGACGCCGCGCCGCTGGCCGCCCTGATCCATGACATGCGAGACACCTGCGAGGCTCTGGACGAACACAAGGACGCCCGCCTGGCCGCGATCGGGACGCGGCTGCACGCCGGCATCGACGCCGTGCGCGCGGCGGCGGAATGGCTGACCGCGCGGCGCAACGACCCCGACGGCCTGGCCGGGGCGACGCCGTTCCTGAAGCTGACGGGCGATGTGGTCGGCGGCTGGCTGCTGGCCAGGGGCGCGCTGTCCTGCGTCGCCCACGCCGAGACCGACGCCTATGCCACAGCCCGCATCGGCATCGCCGGCCACTATGCCGAGACCCTGCTGGCCCAGGCCCCCGGCAAGGTCGCCAGCATCATCGCCGGCGGCGACCGGCTGAAGGCGCTGGACGAGGCGGCGCTGTCCTGACGGCGTCGGTTTAAGGCGCCTTGGTGTGGAAGGTCAGGTCGACGTCGACCTTCTGGCCGAACACGTCGGTGGGACCGCCGGTGGTGAGGTGGCCGGAGATCTGGCCGCCGGCCGCCTGGTAGTCCTTGATCGTGAAGACGCCGGAGATGGAGACCGAGCCGCTCGGACTCTTCAGGGCGGAGTGCACGATGTCGGCGCCGATCACCGTGCCGTCCGGCTCGACCTTGATCACCATGGCGTCGCCGAACTTGTCGAACAGGGCGTCGAACGCGGCCTTGTCGTCGCCGCCCTGATCCTTGGCGGTGAAGACCAGCGCGGTGACCGGCGTGCCGTCGAAGGGGTCATCCTTGTGGGCGGTGACCTGGGTGAGCGCCGCCGGCTTGCCGTCGGCGGTGTAGCTCCCCGAGATCGCCGGGCCGGAAACAGCGGCGGCCGGCGCAGCAGGCGCCGCTGTAGCCGCACTCGGCGCCGCGGCGCTCGGCAGCGCGGCGCTGGCGGCGCTTTGCGTGTTGACCGGCGCCTTGGAACAGGCCGCCAGCAGCACAAGGCCGGCCACGCCTAGAAGTCCGTTACGCATCATGTTTCCCCCGGACCCCGCTCGCGGGCCGTCCGCAATGCGTAACACGGGTCCGCGAAATTGAAAGAACCGTCATCCTCCGCTGGAGCGGCGAAGCCGCGGAAGGCGGGGGATCCATGAACACTCACATTCGCCGGCGATCATGGATGGCCCGGACGAGCCGGGCCATGACAGTCCTTTGCGAGCTACAGGTGCTCGAGCAGGTATTCGGCCGAGGAGACGCGGAATTCGCCACCTTGCTCGATGTTCAGCTGTTCGACGACGCCGTCCTTGGCGATCAGCGAATAGCGTTGCGAGCGCGAGCCCATGCCGAAGCGGCTGGCGTCCATCTCCAGGCCGATGGCCTTGGTGAAGTCGCCGCTGCCGTCGGCCAGCATCAGGATGTCGTCGCCGATGCCCTGGTCGGCCGCCCAGGCCTTCATCACGAAGACATCATTGACCGAGACGCAGGCGATGGTGTCGACGCCCTTGGCCTTCAGGTCGGCGGCGTGGGCCTTGAAGCCCGGCAGGTGCTTGGCCGAACAGGTCGGGGTGAAGGCGCCCGGCACCGCGAACAGCGCCACCCGCTTGTCCTTGAAGACGTCGTCGCCGCTGATCGGGGTCGGCCCGTCGGCTCCTGGCGTCATGAATTTCGCGTCCGGCAGCTTGTCGCCAACCTTGATCGCCATCGCAAGCGTCTCCCTTTGATGCATCGGCCGACCATGCCGGCGGCAAGGCCTAGATCACGATGATTTTGGATTGAATCAATCCAAAATCATAAACGTGATCGATTCCTAGAGTTAGAGCGGGTTGCGGGCGGAAAACCGCTTCACACTTTTCCTCAACCCGCTCATAGGGGCAAGCTTTCGGCAGGCCAAGCCTTCAGGCGCCTTGAAGAGGCCGCGGCGAAGACCGATCATCCGATTCATGCCCGACCGCCATCCGCACCGGTCCGCCAGTGCGCCCAGCTTTCTTGCCGGGCGCATGCTGATCGCCATGCCGGGGATCGAGGATCCTCGCTTCGAGCGGGCCGTGCTGATGATCTGCGCCCACGACGACCAGCACGCCATGGGCCTCGCGGTGAATCGGCCGGTGGAAGGCCTGACCGTGCCCGGTCTGCTGACCCGGCTGGGCGTGAAACAGGCGATCGAGCTGCCCGACGACCTGGTGCTGCTGGGCGGGCCGGTGAACCCGGAGCGGGGCTTTGTGCTGCACACCAACGACTACCTTTGCGAAGAGTCGAGCCAGGCGGTCGGCGACGGCGTGGCGTTGACCACCACTCTGCAGGTCCTGGAAGCCATGGCCAGCCACAACCGCCGGCCGCGTCGCGCGATCCTGACCCTGGGCTATGCCGGCTGGGGCGCCGGCCAGCTGGAGAGCGAGATCCGCGAGGGCGTCTGGCTGACCTGCGACCCCGACGACGACCTGCTGTTCGGCGACGACCACGAGCACAAGTGGTCGATGGCCCTGGCCAAGATGGGCGTCGGCGCCGAGGTGCTCTCACCCGAGACGGGGCGGGCCTGAGCCAGATGGGTGCGGCCGGAACCGTCGCCCATAGAACAATCTCAGCCGTGGCGCGTTAACAGCGTTTCAACCTGACAAGACGAGGGCGGGCATGGCGAGCGGCGATCCAAGGGCTGCGGGCGAGGGGTTTGAAGCCGCCGCAAACCGACGCTACGGGCCGGTCTCGATCCTGCTGCATTGGACGATCGCGCTGCTGATACTCGTTCAGATCGGGCTCGGCTGGTATATGAACGAGGTGCTGCCCGATCACTCGCCAGCGCAAGCCAGCATCCTGGCGCTGCACATTTCGGTCGGGCTGACGATCCTGTTGCTCGTGCTGATCAGGATCGGCGTCAGACTGGCCCATCCAGCGCCGCCCCTGCCGCAGGGCATGGCCTTGTGGGAACGGGTTCTCGCCCGCGCGTCGCATGTGCTCTTCTATGTGCTGCTGCTCGCATTGCCGTTGACCGGTTGGGCGTTGGCGTCGCTCGGCGCCCGCCCGATCAGTTTCTGGGGACTGCCCTGGCCCCATCTTCCCGGCCTGGGCCTCTTATTGGGTTCGCCGGCGCCCAAGCCCGTTCGCCACGAACTCTCCCACATCCACGTCTATATTCTCATCTGGATCGTGCTGATCAATCTGGCCCTGCACGTGGCGGGAGCCCTGAAGCACCAGTTCGACGGCAATCCCGTGCTGTGGCGCATGATGCCGGGCAAGCCGCGGGCGGATTCGATCGCGCGCTGAAGGGAAACGCAACAAAACCGGCCTCGCGGGGATCTCCCGCGCGGACCAGACGTAAGCCTGATGGGACGCCGACATGCCAACGGTCAAATACCGCATCCACGGACATCGTCCGTCACCCCAGCCCATCCAGCTCGCCATCCCAGGCTGGGGGGGCGACGCGCAGCCGCGCGCCGATGGAAGTCACGAACAACCGTGGCATTGCACGCCGTTCTCGGAGAGCGCGCGCTATGGCGTGGAGGTGCTTTATCCGTTCGAGGAGGAACTCCGCGTCACGACCTTCCGCGGCCGGGTTCGACTGGAGGCGGACTGGGGCGAGCCGGCCGACCCGGACATGATGTGGCCGCCCTTCCGCCCTTTCGGCGCTGACTACTATTCCTACCAGATTGCGTTGGATCTCGAGGTCCCGGCCGGCTGGGCGATCCGCACCGAACCCCATCCGCGCTATTTCACCGACGCCACCAACACCACGCCGCTGGCCGTGCCGGCGCTGATCCGCAGCGAGTGGTGGCCGATGATGTTCTTCTGCATCTTCAAGGCGCCGCCAAAGGGCGTGACCCACGTCTTCCGCAAGGACGAGCCGTTCATGAGCATTATCGTGCTACCGGCCGAGCCTGAACTCGACCTGCAGCCCATGACGGAAGACGAGGAGGCGCAGCGGGAGATGCGTGCACGCCGCCTGGCCGCGAGCCGGGACCAGCTGGCGGGCGGCACACGCTGGCTATCGACCACCAATACCGTGTTCGACGGCTCCTACCGAAACATGTTTCGCGCCGCCAAGGCCCGAGATCGCGCGGGTTGAGGCACAGGCGAGCGCCGATTCAGCGCTCGCCTCGCCCATGCGCGCCTCAGTAGCGGCTGTGGTGGTGGTGGTGATGGTGGTGGGCGTTGTAGCGCGGCCGCAACACCCAGGCGCCGCTGTACCAGGAATAGCCGTTCCGCTGATACCAGCGGCGGTTATGGTTGTGATGATGGTGATGGTGATGACGCATATACTGCGCATCGATCAACCGGGCCGGCGCCAGGTCGGCCTGCGCGTCCGCGACCTTAAGTCGTTCGACCGCATTGGGAATGGGTTGCAGCAGCTCGGCGTACGAGGCGGCCACGGGAACCGGCATGGCTTGGGAACTGGTCGGTGCGGCGAAAGCCGATCCGGTGGCCAGGGCCGAGGCGGCGCCGAGTAAGATTGCAGTCTTGCGATTCATAGTGCGCTCCATCCAGATTCTGTCCCTGGCCTAACGCTTGGCGTCTAATTCCGATCCCTAGCCTCGCGCCTTCACCGGCGCCGCGCCGTCGGCGTAGCTTTCGTTGAGATAGACCTCGGCTTCCTGGGCCGAGAGGGCTGGGGCGTAGCCGTAGCCCTGGCCGTAGTGGCAGCCGATCTCGAGCAGCCGCCGCGCCATCATGGCGTTCTCGACGCCTTCGGCCACCACCTCCAGCGACAGGTCGCGGCCGAGATTGATCACCGAGCGCACAATTTTGTCCGAGCCCTCGTTGGAGGCCATGGTGCGCACGAAATAGCGGTCGATCTTCAGCGTGTCGAAGGGCAGCCGGGTCAGATACGACAGCGACGAGAAGCCGGTGCCGAAGTCGTCGAGCGCAAGCCCCGCCCCCACCTCGCGCAGCTGGCGCAGGATGACCGCGGCGCGCTCGGGATCGCGCATGATGTCGCTCTCGGTGATCTCCAGCTTCAGCGCGCCCTTGGGCAGGCCGGTGTCGGCCAGGAGGGCGCCGACGTCCTCGACCAGGTTGTCGCGATGGATCTCGCCGGTGGAGAGGTTGACGCTGACGCTGATCTCGCCGGCGGCGCGGTGGGCGCCGCGCCAGGCGGCCAACTGATGCGCCGCGGCCTGCATCATGTGCGCGCCAAGTTCGACCAGGAGGCCCATTTCTTCGCACAGCGGCAGGAAGTCCTCCGGCGTCATCACGCCGCGCCGGGGATGGCGCCAGCGGGCCAGGGCCTCGAAGCCGGCGATGGCCCCGGTGTCCAGCCGCACCACCGGCTGGAAGAAGGGCACGATCTCGCCGCGGCCGATGGCGCCGTGCAGGTCCGATTCCAGGGCCAGCCGCGACAGCCCGTCGGTCTCCAGCGCCCGGCCATAGGCGGCCGCGCCGCCGCGGCCGGCGGATTTGGCGGATTCCACCGCCAGCTCGGCGCGGCGCAAGAGTTCGGCCGCGTCGGGCGCATCGGCGCCGCCCTCGGCCGCGACCGCGCCGATCGAGAGGGTGGGAAAGATGTCGAAGCCCGCCACCCGCAGCGGCTGCTCCATCGCCCGGCGCATCATCTCCGCCGGCTCAGGCACGTCGGCGGGGGCCAGCACGGCGAACTCGTCCTCGCCGACCCGGGCCAGCATGACCTGGGGCGGGAAGGCGGCGGCCAGCCGCGAGCCAAGCGCCGCCAGGACCAAGTCGGCGCGCTCGTGACCCAGCGCCTCGTTCAGCCGCCGCAACCGGTCCAGGTCGGCGACCACCAGGGTGTAGGCGCCAGCGGCCTGCAGCTGTTCGCGGGCGCGGCTGACGAAGCTGCGACGATCGAGCAGGCCGGTCAGGCTATCCTGTTCCGATGCGGCGAACTTGGTCTCCGGCACGATGACGCCGGCGGCGCGCACCCCGTCTTCCAGCCAGACGCCGCGCCAGATGCAGGCGTCGCCGCCGCGCATGCGCACGCGCGCGCCGACCTCGACGCCGGGCGCCTGGATGCGCAGGATCTCTTCAACCAGGGCGCGGTCCTGCGGCATGGACAGCGCCCGCACCGCGGCCGACGAGCATTCGGGGGCCAGCGGCGACAGGCCAAGCCTGCGCGCCGCGCCGGTCAGGCGCAGGCGATCGGCGGTGGGATCCCAGCTCCACAGCGCCACGTCCGCGGCGCCCAGAGCCTCCAGGGTCACCGTTGCGTCCCAGATGAAACGATCTTGCGCCCGTAGCGCCATACCCAACCCGCTGACGCGGGTTCAAACCCGCGCCTCAATTGTCCGGGCGCTTCTTTCCGGCGGCCGCCCCAGTCACCAGCCCGAACAGGAGATGATCTCGCCAATCGCCGTTAATTTTCAGATAAGCCTGGGCGCGGCCCTCAAGCTCGAAACCGGCTTTCAGCAACAGGCTGCGCGAGGCGTCGTTCTCGGGAATGCAGGCCGCCTCCAGCCGATGCAGGCCCAGCCGGCCGAGCGCGAACCCCGAAATCGCCCGCACCGCCGCCAGCGTGTAGCCGCGCCGCACATGCTGTTCGCCGGCCCAGTAGCCGATCTGGCCCATCTGGGCGACGCCGCGGCGGATGTTGGACAGGGTGATGCCGCCGACCAGTTCGTTGTCCTCGCGGCGGAAAACCAGGAAGGCGTAGCCGTAGCCCAGGTCCATGTCGCGCTGATAGGCGGTCAGGCGGCGGCGATAGGCCGCGCGCGAAAGGTCGTCGGCCGGCCAGGTCGGCTCCCAGGGCTGCAGGAAGGCGCGGCTGCGGCGGCGCAGCTCCGACCAGGCGACATAGTCGGTGATGCGCGGCGGCCGCAGGCTGACGCCCTCGCCATCGACGCGAAGGCCGACATCCGGCGCCATCCAATCCAAGAGAGCCATCGACGGGGTCCTTGAGCGGCAGCGACCCTAATGTGACGATTTGGCGCTGTGAAGCCCGCTTCGGTGCTATCCGAACAGCGCCGTCTGGAAGGCCTCGGCCGCCGGCATGGCCTTCGGCGGGCCTAGCACCGCGCAGGCGCTGTGGCCGGCCTCGACCGCGCGTGCGCCCACCCTGGCCAGATCGGCGGGCTGCACCGCCTCGATGGCGGCGGCGGTTTCGGCCGAGGCGATCAGGCGGTCGAAGATCAGCAGCTGGCCGGCCGCCGTCTCGGCGCGCGCCAGTGCGGATTCGCGGGCCATGAACAGCGAGGCCTTGAACTGGGCCTTGGCGCGGGAGAGTTCGGCCTCGTCGACCTTGGCGATCAGGGCCAGCATCTGTTCGGCGGCCACGCGGGCGGCCTGGCCGGCGTCGGCGGCGGCGGTCCCGGCATAGATGCCGAGCACGCCGGCGTCGGCGTGGGCGTCGACGTAAGCGTCGATGGCGTAACAGAGGCCAAGGCGTTCGCGCACCTCCTGGAACAGCCTGGACGACATGCCGCCGCCCAGAATCTCGGCGAACAGGCGAAGGGCGAAATAGTCGGGATCGCGCAGGCCCAGCGCCGGCAGCAGCATGACCAGGTGCGCTTGCTCCAGCCGCTTGGACCTGGCCGAAACGCCGCCGACGAAGCGCGGCGGCTCCGGCGCCGGCGGGGCGGCGGCCTGGGCGGCATTGGCGAACCACCGCTCCGCGAGCTTCAGGACCTCGGCCTCGTCCACCGCGCCGGAGGCGGCGATGACGATGCGGTCGGGACGGTAGAGGCCGGCGTGGAAGGCGGCCAGATCGGCGGCGCGGGCCTTGGCGACGCTGGCCTTGGTGCCCAGGATCGGGCGGCCGAGCGGCTGGTCTTGGTAGGCCTTTTCCTGGGCCAGTTCGAAGACCAGATCGTCGGGAACGTCGGCGGCCTCGGCGATCTCCTGGCCGATCACCCGCTTTTCCTTGGCGAGGTCGGCGGCATCCAGGCGCGGGCGGAAGATCAGGTCCGAGATCACCGCCATGGCCAGCGGCAGGCCGCCCTTCAGCGCGCGGACCTGGAAGCTGGTGCGGTCGTGGCCGGTGGCGGCGTTGAGCTGGCCGCCCTCCGCCTCGATGACCTCGACGATCTGGCGCGCCGTCCGCTCCCCGGCAGCCTTGAACACCATGTGCTCGAGCAGGTGCGCCCAGCCGGACTGGTCGGGGCTCTCATAGCGCGCGCCGCGCCCGACCGTCACCGACAGCGCCAGGGTTTCCAGTCCCGGCATGGGGTCGCAGACGACCCGGACGCCGTTGGACAGGGTATGGATGGCGGGGGTTTCGATCGGCTCAGACCCCGGCGAAGTCGCGAACATAGGCCTTGATGGTCTCAAGGTCGGCGGGCAGGCGGTCGATGCGTTCGGGCTTTTCGGTCAGGCCGCGCACCGAGTGCGGCAACCCGACATCGACGCCGGCGGCGGCGCGCACGGCTTCCGGAAACTTGGCCGGATGCGCGGTGGACAGCACCACCAGCGGCGTCTGCCGCCGCTTGGCGCCGATGCGCGCGGCGGCGGCCACGGCCACGGCCGTGTGCGGGTCGATCAATTCGCCGCTCTCGTGGAAGGTCGCGACCATGGTCTTGGCGGTCTCGGCCTCGCTCACGCCGACGCCGACGAAAAGCTCGCGGATCGCGGTCAGCGCCTTGGGCGGGATCTCGATGACCCCGGACTCGGCGAAGGCCCGCATGGCGCGCGAAGTCTCCAGCCCCTCGCGCTCGACCGCCTCGAAATAGAGCCGTTCGAAATTGGACGAGACCTGGATGTCCATGGCCGGGCTCTGGGTCTGGGCGACCGGGCCCCGCGCATAGACGCCGGTCTCGATGGCGCGGGCGACGATGTCGTTTGAGTTGGTGGCGACGATGATCCGCTCGATCGGCAGGCCCATGCGCTGGGCGACGAAGCCCGCGAAGGCGTCCCCGAAATTGCCGGTCGGCACGGCGAACGATACCGGCCGTTGCGGCGCGCCCAGGGCCACGGCGGCGGTGAAATAATAGACCGTCTGGGCGGCGATCCGGGCCCAGTTGATCGAGTTGACCGCGGCCAGATTGACGGCTTGCGGAAAGCCTTGGGCCTGAAACATCGACTTCAGGATCGCCTGGCAGTCGTCGAAGGTCCCGTCGACGGCGACGCAGCGGACATTGTCGCGCGCCGAGGTGGTCATGAACCGCCGCTGCACCTCGCTGATCTTGCCCTCCGGAAAGAGCACCGCCAGCCGCACCGACTTCAGGCCGCCGAGCGCCTCGACCGCCGCGCCGCCGGTGTCGCCGGAGGTGGCGCAGACCACGGTCAGGGTCCGGCCCTTGGCGCTCAGGGCGTGCTCGTAGAGCCGGGCCAAGAGCTGCATGGCCACGTCCTTGAACGCCAGCGTCGGCCCATGGAACAGCTCGAGCAGCCATGTGCTGGGCGACAGCTGCCTGAGCGGCGTCACGGCCGATCGGGTGAAGCCGGCATAGGCCTCGGTGGTCATCTCCAGCAGATCGACATGCGGAATGGCATCGCCGGAGAAGCGCGACAGGATGACCGCGGCGACCTCGGGATAAGGCCGTCCGGCGAAGTCGGCGATCTCATCGGCCGTGAACAGCGGCCAGACCTCGGGCACATAGAGGCCGCCGTCGGGCGCCAGGCCCGCCAGCACGGCGTCCAGGAAGCCGATGGCCGGCGCCTCGCCCCGGGTCGAAACATAACGCATCTAACGCGGCCTCTTTCGCCAAAGGCTGGCGGCGTAGACGCCCGCCAGGGCCAGGGCAAGGCCGAACCAGGTAATGGCGTACTGCAGATGGTTATTGGGGATGTCGCTCGGCAGCGGCGCGATGACCGGTCCGCCCGGCGGCGGCGAGGGCTGTTCCAGCATCAGATAGGTCGGCGCGGGCCTGGCTGCGCTCAGCGCCTGGGCCATGGCGGCGATGTCGCGACCGTACCAGAGGTTCTGTCCGGGATCGTCGGCCGGGGTCATGAAATTGCGCGTGTCGCCGCGGCGCAGAATGCCGACGACCGGCGTCCCGATGGTCTGGCCGGGCTTGAGCTTCAGCCGCTCGTCGAGGAAGCCGCGGTCGACCAGGATCGCCCCGTAAGCCCCACCGCTGAGCGGACAGGCGGCGATGATGCGCCAGCCGGCATAGCCGTCTTTGACCGAATAGAGCCTGAGATAAGGCGCGGTCTCAATGTCCGGACAGGTCGCGGTCACCCGCTGATAGTCGATGTCGGCGTTATTCCCGGCCCGCCGCAGCACCGCATCCAACGGCTGCGGCGGCGCCGATTGCAGGGCGGCGATACGGGCCAGCAGACCCTCCTTCCAGTGCAGCCGCTGGACCTGCCAGACGCCCAGCCCGATCAGGATGACGATGCCGATCGCCGTAGCCATCGCGGGAACGACCGCGAACCGGCGCACCTCCGCCTCAGACGTCGCCATGGCCGGCTTCGGAAGCCTTGTGATGGAACTGCATGGCCAGCATCACGCCCTTGAACGGCCGCAACAGCACGGCGGTCAGCGCCGCCGCCAGCGGCAACCAGATGACCAGGTGGACCCAGACCGGCGGATGGACGGCGATCTCGGTGAACAGGGCCGGGAAACAGACGATAACGCCGACGATCAGCACGATGAACACCGCCGGCCCGTCGCCGGAATCGGCCGCGGCCAGGTCGAGGCCGCAAGCCTCGCAGCGCGCTCTGACCTTCAGATATCCGTCGAACAGCGCGCCTTCACCGCAGGCCGGGCAGCGACAGGTAAACCCCGCGACGACGGGGTTCACCGGCCGGCCCGCTTGCGTCAATGCAGGCTCGGCAGGATGACGTAGACGAAGGAGAACAGGAACAGCCAGACCACGTCGACGAAGTGCCAGTACCAGGCGGCCGCCTCGAAGCCGAAATGCTGTTTCGGACTGAAACCGCCGGCCATCAGCCGCCCAAGGCAGACGGCCAGGAAGATGGTGCCGACGATGACGTGGAAGCCGTGGAAGCCGGTCGACATGAAGAAGGCCGAGCCATAGAGGCCCGAATTGGGCGACTTGGGCGAGAAGAACAGGCCCTCCATCAGGATGTGCCGATACTCATAGGCCTGAATCGAGGTGAACAGGATGCCGAGCGCGATGGTCAGGAAGAGCCCGATCTTGGCGCTGCGCCGGTCGCCGACCTGCAGCGCGTGGTGGGCCCAGGTGACGGTGGTTCCGGAGAGCAGCAGGGTCAGCGTGTTGACCAGCGGCAGGTGGAAGGGCGACAGCACCTGAACGCCCATCGGCGGCCAGATCGCCCAGGCCGCCCGCACCTCGTCGATCGACGACAGGGTCCGGTGGTGATGGAACAGCGCCATCTCGAAGAAGATCCAGAACCAGGCGACGAAGAACATCACTTCCGAGGCGATGAACAGGATCATGCCGTAGCGCAGGCCGATGGCGACCACCGGCGTGTGGTCGCCCTCGTTGGCCTCCTTCACCACGTCGCTCCACCAGCCGACCATGGTGTAGAGCACGCCCAGCATGCCGATGGCGAACACCCACCAGGTGTGCTTCGGCAGGCCGAACAGCCCCTTCATCCAGATGACCAGGCCGGTGGCCAGGATCACCGCGGCGATCGAGCCGATCAGCGGCCAGGGGCTCGGTTTGACCAGGTGAAAGTCGTGCTTGACGGCGACGTCGGCCATTTCGGTTCTTCAGTCCTCGAACGGGGTGATCAAGCGTGCCGCGAAGGGCTTATCGATTCCAAGGCTATAGCCTCGCCTGCCCGCTTCCGCCAAGGGGTTGCGTCGGTTTCGGGGCCGGGAAGAAGGTGTAGGACAGCACAATGTCGGTGAAGCCCTTGGTGTCGGGGTCGGAGGCGAAGCCCGGGTCGATGAAATAGAGCACCGGGAACTTCACCGTGGTGTGCGCGGGGATGGTCTGATCGTTGAAGCAGAAGCACTGCAGCTTGCGCATATAGGCCCCGGCCTGGTCCGGCGAGACGTTGTAGGAGGCGCGGCCGGTCAGGGCCTGATCCGAGCGGTTGGTGACGGTAAAGAAGGCCAGTCCGGTCTCGCCGACGCGCAGGGTCTGGCGCGGCTGGGCGGCTTGGAAGTCCCACGGCAGCGTGCGGACATTGGTGTCGAAGCTGACCGTGACCTTCTGGTTCAGGATGGTGGTCGGTGCGTGCTTGGCGCGCGGAATGGCGCCGGCGAACCCGGTGGCCTGGCAGAAGGCGCGATAGAGCGGCACCGCGGCGAAGGCCGCCCCGGTCATGACCACGAAGACGGCGACGCAGGCGACGACGATCCGCGCATTGCGGCGCGGGCGCACACTAGAATCCGACATCCGCCACGTGACCCTTCATCCGCGCGATGGTGACGATGAAGACCAGGATGACGAAGACGCCCAGCGCCACGGCGATGGCGATGCTGCGCCGCCGCCTGGCCCTGGCCTGGGCGGCGGTGTCGGGGGAGACGGCGTCCGGGGGGCCGAGCTCGCTCATCCGACCAGCGGGGGCAGGCCGATGAGCCGCTCGGCGATCAGCGCGGCGAACAGGCAGAAGAGGTAGAGGATGGAGAAGGCGAACAGGTTGCGCGCGTCCTTGGCGTTGGCCTTGACGTCATAGAGGCCGCTGGCGCCGGCCGGAATATCGCCCGCCTTGCTGGCCCAGAGCCTGAAGGCCAGTGCGATGAAGATCGCCCCGCCGACGCCGGCCAGGCTCAGATAGACCAGACCGCCCAGCCCGGTCAGGGCCGGGACCAGGGCCAGGGCCGTGACCACCAGGCTGTAGCCGAAGATGGCGCGCCGCGTGGCCGCCGCGCCCTTGACCACCGGCAGCATGGGCACGCCGGCCTTGGCGTAGTCCTCCTGGGTGTAGAGCGACAGCGCCCAGAAGTGCGGCGGGGTCCAGAAAAAGATGATGGCGCAGAGCAGCCAGGCGTTCAGCGGCGTGGTCCCCGACGCCGCCGCCCAGCCGATCACCGGCGGCAGCGCCCCGGCCAGCCCGCCGATGACGATATTCTGCGAGGTCGAGCGCTTCAGCCACAGCGTATAGACCACCGCGTAGAAGAAGATGGTGAAGGCGAGCAGGCCCGCCGCGACCAGGTTGGTCGCCAGCGCCATCAGCCCGACCGAGAACAGGCTCAATATGACGCCGAGCGCCAGAGCGTCCGAACGCTGCACGCGGCCGGACGGCACCGGCCGGTGGCGGGTGCGGCGCATCAGCCCGTCGATGTCGGAATCGAATCCCATGTTCAGCGCGCCAGAGGCGCCCGCCCCGACCGCGACGCAGAAGACCGCGATCACCGCCAGGAAGGGGTTCATCGGCGTCCGCGCACAGACCAGGCCGGTGGCGGCGGTGAACACCACCAGCGACATCACCCGCGGCTTCAGCAGTTGGACATAGTCCTGCCAGCGCGCGGGCGCGGCGACGGCGGCTGTGGCGATGTCGGTCATACGGTTCAAACGTTCGGCTCGCGGCTCAGGGACGAGCGCATCGCCCGTCCCCGGCCGTCATATACCCAAAAGGGGCTCTAGTGGACGTCCGCGTGGATGTGCGGCAGTTCGGAGAACTGGTGGAAGGGCGGCGGCGACGACAGGGTCCATTCCAGCGTGGTCGCGCCTTCGCCCCAGGGATTGGCCTCGGCCTTGCGGTGGCGCACGGCGGCTTCGATCAAGAGCGCAAACCAGACGACCATGCCGGCCAGGGTGATGGCGAAGCCGATCGAGGAGATGTGGTTCCAGTAGGCGAAGGCCCGGGGGTAGTCGATCGTGCGCCGGGGCATGCCTTGCAGGCCCAGGAAATGCTGCGGGAAGAAGATGGTGTTGACGCCGATGAACATCAGCCAGAAGTGCAGCGAGCCGAGGAACTCGTTGTACTTCACGCCCCACATCTTTTCGAACCAATAGTAGAAGCCGGCGAAGATCGAGAACACCGCGCCCATGCTCAGCACGTAGTGGAAGTGGGCGATGACGTAATAGGTGTCGTGCAGCGAGTAGTCGATGCCGGCGTTGGCCAGCACCACGCCGGTCAGGCCGCCGATCGTGAACAGGAAGATGAAGCCGACCGCGAACAGCATCGGCGTCTTGAACTCGATCGAGCCGCCCCACATGGTGGCGATCCACGAGAACACCTTGATGCCGGTCGGCACGGCGATGATCATGGTCGCGGCGACGAAATAGGCCTGCAGATTCACGTTCATGCCCACGGCGTACATGTGGTGGGCCCAGACGATGAAGCCGAGGAAGCCGATGGCCACCATGGCGTAGGCCATGGCCAGATAGCCGAACACCGGCTTCTTGGAGAAGGTCGAGACCACCTGGCTGATGATGCCGAAGCCCGGCAGGATCAGGATGTAGACCTCGGGGTGGCCGAAGAACCAGAACAGGTGCTGGAACATCAGCGGATCGCCGCCATTTTGCGGGTCGAAGAAGTGGGTGCCGAAGTTGCGGTCGGTGAGCAGCATGGTGATGCCGCCGGCCAGCACCGGCAGCGACAGCAGGAGCAGGAACACCGTCACCAGGATCGACCAGACGAACAGCGGCATGCGGTGCAGCGTCATGCCCGGCGCGCGCATGTTGAAGATGGTGGTGATGAAGTTGATCGCGCCCAGGATCGACGACGCTCCGGCGAGGTGGATCGACAGGATGGTGAAATCCATCGCCGGCCCGGTATGGCCGGTGGTCGAGAGCGGTGGATAGAGCGTCCAGCCGCCGCCGAAACCCGGTCCGGGCCCGCCGTCGACGAACATCGAGGTGCAGAGCAGCACGAACGAGGCGACCAGCAGCCAGAACGAGATGTTGTTCATGCGCGGGAAGGCCATGTCCGGCGCACCGATCATCAGCGGCACGAACCAGTTGCCAAAGCCGCCAATCATCGCCGGCATGACCATGAAGAAGATCATGATCAGCCCGTGCGCGGTGGCCGCGACATTGTAGCCCTGGTGTCCGGCCATAAAGCCCTTGAAGTGGCCGAACAGCCCGGAGTCCTGGAAGATTTGGATACCCGGCTCCGCAAGCTCCCAGCGCATCAGGCCGGACAGCGCGCCGCCGATGATCCCGGCGAAGATGGCGAACAGGATGTAGAGGGTGCCGATATCCTTGTGGTTGGTCGAGAACAGCCAGCGGATCCAGAACGGCGGCGTATGGGCGTACCCATGGCCATCGTCATGGTCGTCGTGGCTGTGATCGTGCCCGTGGTCGATATCGGAAGCGGCGGTCGCCATGATCTCTAATACTCTCTTCGTGCGGTCTTAGTGCAAGGCCGCCGTCGCGCTGGCCTGCGCGACTTTCTGGGGCTTGGCTGGGGCGGGAGGCGCGGCCGGGGCGGAGGACGCCGCAGGGGCCGATGAGACTGCGGCCGCGGCCGGCGGCGGCGCCTTCGAGGCGACCCAGGCGTCGAAGTCGGCCTGGTCCACCACCTTGATCATGATTGGCATGAAGGCGTGGTTGACGCCGCAGAGCTGGTCGCACTGGCCGTAGAACATGCCGGTCTTCTCAGCCTTGAACCAGGTCTCGTTGACCCGGCCGGGGACGGCGTCGATCTTCAGGCCGAAGGCTGGAACGCCGAAGTCGTGGATCACGTCGGCGCCGGTCACCAGCACGCGGACGGTCTTGTTCACCGGCACCACTAGGGCGTTGTCGGCGGCCAGCAGATAGGGCTCGTTGGCGGCCTTGGCGGCGTCCTCGGTCAGGACGTTGGAGTCGAATTCGGGGATCTTCTGGTCGGGATACTCATAGCCCCAGTACCACTGATAGCCGGTGGCCTTCACGGTCAGGTCGGGCGGCGGCATGTCGTGATAGGCGAACAACAGCTTGAACGAAAAGATGGCGATGAAGGTCAGGATCAGGACCGGCAGCGCGGTCCACAGTATCTCGACATAGGTGTTGTGGCTCCAGCGCGCCGGCACCGGATTGGCTCTGGAGTTGAAGCGCACGACGCAGATCAGCAAGAGCGCCAGCACGAAGACCGCGATGGCCGTGACGATCGGCATCAGGATCCAGTTGTGGAAGGTGATCGCCTGGTGCTTGAGGATCGAGGCGCCGGGCTGCAGGTCAAGGGCGCCGGGCGTCGGCTGGCCCATGAGATCGTCCGCGTGCGCCGAACCCGCCGCGCCAACGAAAAGCGCGGTCAGTCCAAACGCAACACTCTCGAGCCTTCGCATCAACACGCTCCGCAACCCACCTGACCTCATGCTTGCCTTTTGGCGGCCAAAGCCAGCCATCCACGCAGCGGGCCAGCCCCTTGCGGGCGTGCATACGCGGTCCCGCCGGCATTGCCAAGACGGATGCCGATTGGTTTGCGGCCACGGTTTCGCAAGGGGGCGATGACGCCTATGTTGGGAGCGTCCCACCCCTTCAAACGAGCCTTTCATGACTGCTCACGTCTCAGCCCCCTCGATCCTGGAAGCCGCCGGAGTCGATGCCCGCCGCGCCCACGACATCCTGGGCGAGGCGCTGACCAATGCTGACGACGGCGAGCTTTTCGTCGAGCGCTCGGAGAGCGAATCCTTCCTCTGGGACGACGGGCGGCTGAAATCGGCCAACTACGACGCCACCGAGGGCTTCGGCCTGCGGGTGGTGGCGGGTGAGACCGCCGGCTACGCCCACGCCGCCGAGATTTCCGAAGCCGCGATTCGCCGCGCCGCCTCGTCGGCCGCGCTCGCCAAGCGCGGCCACGCCGGCGTCGCCGCCGAGGGTCCGCGCGCCACCAACACCAAGCTCTATGGCGACGAGAGCCCGCTGGCCTCCCCCGGCTTCTCCGACAAGGTTGCCCTCTTGGCCGAGATCGACGCCTATACCCGCGCGCTCGATCCGCGCGTGAAACAGGTCAATGTCAGCCTGGCCGGCGAGCGGCGGATGATCGAGATCCTGCGCGCCGACGGCAAGCTGGTGCGCGACATCCGCCCGCTGGCCCGGGTCAACGTCGGCGTCACGCTCGAGAAGGACGGCCGCCGCGAGGGCGGCTATTCCGGCGCCGGCGGCCGCGCCGGGTTCGAAACCTGGATCGAGCCGCACCGCTGGAAGGAACAGGTGGCCGAGGCCATCCGCCAGGCCGAGGTCAATCTGGACGCCATCGCCTGTCCGGCCGGCGAGATGGACGTGGTGCTGGGCCCGGGCTGGAACGGCGTCCTGCTGCACGAGGCGGTCGGCCACGGCCTTGAGGGCGACTTCAACCGCAAGGGAATCAGCGCCTTTTCCGGCCGTATCGGCGAGCGCGTCGCCTCGCCCGGCGTCACCGTGTTCGACGACGGTACGCTCTATGGCCGCCGCGGGTCGCTCAGCGTCGACGACGAGGGTACGCCCACCGACCGCACCATCCTGATCGAGGACGGCATCCTGGTCGGCTATATGCACGACCGCATGAGCGCCCGGCTGATGGGCATGAAGGAGACCGGCAACGGCCGCCGGCAGTCCTTCGCCCACATGCCGATGGTGCGCATGACCAATACCGGCATGATGGGCGGCGACACGCCGATGGCCGAGATGATCGCCTCGATGAAGCGCGGCCTCTACTGCGCCAACTTCGGCGGCGGCCAGGTCGACATCACCAACGGCAAGTTCGTCTTCCAGTGCACCGAGGCCTACCTGGTCGAGGACGGCAAGATCGTCGCCCCGGTCAAGGGCGCAACCCTGATCGGCGACGGCCCCTCGGCGCTCACCCGGGTCAGCATGATCGGCGACGACTTCTGCTTCGACAACGGCGTCGGCGTCTGCGGCAAGAACGGCCAGAGCGTCCCCGTGGGGGTTGGTCAACCCTCCCTGAAAATCACCGGCCTGACGGTCGGCGGGACCAGCGTCTAGGCGCGCGTCTGTCGAAAGGCCGGCGTGATGGGCGCCCATCCGCTTGACCGCCCGGCCTGGACGGCGCTCTCCACCCGCCAGGCCCGGTTCGCGCTTGGCGACCCGACCCGCGCGCTGCGCCTCGCGCCCGCATACGGCCTGTTCGCCGCGGCCGCCGACGAGTCCGCCGAGAGCCAGGCCGCACTGGCAGAGCTCTGCCCGGCGGGCGGTGAGATCGGCCTGCCCGAGCTTGCCGAGGCCAAACCGCCGCCGGGCCTCAAGGTCGTCGCCTGCGACGGCGTCTGCCAGATGGTGGCCGAAACCCTCAACCCCGGCGAGGTCGACTTCGCCATCACCCCGCTGGGCGAGGACGACGCCGCCGAGATGCTGGCGCTGGCCAAGCCCGGCCCGTTCTTCGAGCACACCCACCGGCTGGGCGACTTCATCGGCGTTAAGCTCGACGGCCGGCTGGTGGCGATGGCCGGCGAGCGCATGCGGACGCCTGGCTTCACGGAGGTCAGCGGTGTCTGCACCCTCCCCGACCATCGCGGTCGCGGCTATGCCGCCGGCCTGACGCGGATGGCGGCAAAGCGCATCGCGGCGCGTGGCGAGACGCCCTTCCTGCACGTGTACGAGGGCAATACCGGCGCAATCTCGCTCTACCGGACCTTGGGCTTCGAGCTGCGCACCACGATCAGGCTGACGGTGATGACGCGAGCCTGACACGCTTAAAAAGTAGCGAAAACTCGGGATTCTGACCCGGATTTAACTGGCGCGGCGCGCGGGGCTCGGCCATCTAGGGCAATGCTTGTTTCGGGGCGGACACACAGCGTCATACCGGTTGCCGTCTTCTCGGCGATGCTGATCGGTGTCGGCTCGACGGCGCTGGCCCAACCGGCGCCGCCGCCTGCGAGCGTACCCCCGGCCGGCGCCGCGGTGACCAGCTATCCGCCCTCGGCCTTCGCCGCTGTACGGCCGAACACTGCGCTGGACATGATCAACAACCTGCCGGGCTTCACCCTCGACACCGGTGGCGCGGTGCGCGGTTTCGGCGGCGCGGCCGGCAATGTGCTGATCGATGGGGCGAGGCCGGCCACCAAGAACGACAGCCTCGACCAGCTGCTGCAGCGCATCCCCGCCAGCGACGTGGCGCGCATCGACGTCATCCGCGGCGCCGCGCCGGGCATAGACATGCAGGGCAAGACCGTCATCGCCAACGTCGTCCGCAAGACCGACAACGGCCTGAAGCTGACCACCGCCGTGCAGGGAACCTGGGACCCCAACGGCCATTTCGACCACGGCCTGCGCCTCGAAGGCTCCAAGCGCTCGGGCGACACCGCCTTCGAGGCCGGGCTGCTGATCGGAACCGGCGCCGACGACGGCACGGGGCGCGGGCCGCGCATCGTCACCAACGCGGCCGGCCAGGTGACCCAGACCGCCCGGTTGAACTCGTTCGGCGACCAGGCCACGGACAAGGCCACGGCCGCCGTTGAAACTCCGGTGTTTGGCGGCCGGCTCAGGATCGAGGGCTCCTTCGTCGGCTCGCCTTACGTCTATACCGACGCTGACACCCTGATCGATCCGCCCGGCCGCGAGTTCGAGCATTACACCCAGGACCAGGACACCGGCGAGATCGGCCTGCGCTACGAGCGCCCGCTCGGCCCGCGCGCCAGCCTCGAACTCTATGGGCTGCAGCAGCTCGGTCGCTACGCCTCCAACGACGTCTTCAACACGGCGACCGACGACACGGTCTTCACCCTGAACAAGCGGACCGGCGAGAGCATTCTGCGCGCCGTCGGCAAGTTCAATCCCTCGCCCAACCTGTCGCTGGAGACCGGCGCCGAGGGGGCGTTCAACTGGCTGACCAGCCGCACGCGCGACAGCGACAACGGCCAGGCCATCGCCATTCCCGCGGCCAATGTCCACGTCGCCGAGCTGCGCGGCGAAGCCTTCGCCAACGCGACCTGGCGCGCGCGGCCGAACCTGACCGTCGACGCCGATATGAAGGTCGAGGCCTCGCAGATCACCTCGTCCGGCGACGTGGTCGACCACCAGGTCTTCGTCTTTCCCAAGCCGCGGGTGCTGGTGACCTGGACGCCGGACGCGCCCGATCAGGTGCGGCTGCGGCTTGAGCGCGAGGTCGGCCAGCTCGATTTCAACTCTTTCACCGCCTCCGGCACCCTGGGTTCCGGCGAACGCGCCGGCAACCCTTCCCTCACGCCCGAACAGGACTGGGTGGCCGAGGCCGCCTTCGAGCGCAGCTTCTGGAAGAACGGCCAGGTCAGCCTGACGCTGCGCCAATACTGGATCCAGGATGCGATCGATTTCGCCGGGACCTGCGCGCCGCAGGACCTGCTGCCGGCCAATCCGCCGACCTGCAATCCGGATGCGGTGTTTGATGCGCCCGCCAACATCGGCTCGGCGACCCGCCAGGAGCTGGCCGTGTCGCTCAGCCTGCCGACCGACAAGTTCTGGATTAAGCACGGTTTGCTGACCGTCCGGGCCACCTGGCGCCGCTCGCGGGTGACCGACCCAGACACGCATCGGCCGCGCGAGATCTCCAACATGCGTCCGCTCGACGCCGAGATCCATTTCACCCAAGGGCTCGACGCGCTGAAGTCCACCTGGGGCTTCGACATCTTCCCCGCCTGGCGGCAGGTCAGCTACCTGGTCGACGAGGTCGACACCCAGGATCTTGGCCTCTTCGTCGACGCCTATTTCGAATACAAGCCCCGGCCCGATCTCAGCGTGAAGTTCGAGGGCGACAACCTGACCTCGCACGGCCTGACCCAGATCCGCGCCTTCTACGACCCGTTCCGCAACGTGAACGGCGGCCAGCTTGCCTCGACCGACGCCCACTACCCCCGCTTCGGCCCCGAATTCAGCGTGAGGGTGCGGAAGACGTTCGGATAAGCGGGGCGCCTAGAAATATCCGCTCGCCACCCGCGCAGCGGAGATCCAGGCTTTTCACCGCCAAGTTCGCCAAGTACGCCAAGTAGAACGATGCGGCGCGACCGCTGATCTCTTGGCGTCCTTGGCGAACTTGGCGGTCGCTCTTTTCGGCCCTGCGGGCCAAACAGAAACGCCTGCTCGCGTCTGCGCGGGGGGTTAGCGTGGCGCGGGGTGGTTGGTGGCGTCATTGACGCCGTGGGCGAGGCGGTTGAGCCAGGGGCTGGCGATCAGCAGCACGACGCCGACGGCCATGCCGACGATACCGATGTCGCGGAACGTCGTCACATAGGTCGCGAGCGCCTTGCCGGGGTCCAGCACCTGGCCGGCGACGGTCTCGGCGGCGGTCAGCTTGGCGACCAGGCCGGCGAAGAACTGGGCGGCCGATGAGGCCAGGAACCAGATCGCCATCAGGGTCGAGATGAAGGCCGCCGGCGCGAGCTTGGTCATCTCGGAAAGGCCCACCGGGCTCAGGCAAAGTTCACCGGTGGTGTGCAGCAGATAGGCCAGGCCCAGAAACATCATCGGCACGCGGAAGGCGGCGTCGTGGAACTGCGCGCCCCAGACCAGGGCGAAGAAACCCAGCCCCACCTGGATCAGGCCCAGGCCGAACTTGACCGCCGGATTCGGGTCCCGGTTGCGCCGGCCGAGCCAGGCCCACAGAGCCGCGAACACCGGCGCGAACAACAGGATGAAGCCGGCGTTGAACGACTGGGTCTGGGCCGGCGTCACGGTCCAGAAGCCGCTGTTCGGGAGCGCGGTGTTGCGTTCGGAGAACTGGTTCAGCGACGACCCGGCCTGTTCGAACAGGGTGAAGAAGACGATCGAGGCCAGGACCAGCACCATGGCCAGCAACAGCCGGTCGCGCATCACCCGGTCGCATTTCGTGATCATGAACCAGCCGAGGTAGCCCAGCGCCGCGACCCAGCCGGCGGCCAGCAGCCAGCCAGTGAGCTGGAAATGCTGCACCACCACCCAGACGATGGCGACGCCGACGAAACCGGCCAGATAGAGCAGCCATTCCAGATTGACCGGCCCGAACAGCGGCTTGCTCAGCTTCACCGGATCGGGCGGCTCGCCATGGCCCTCCAACAGCGGCTTGCCCCACATGAAGACCGCGAGCCCGGCCAGCATGCCGACCCCGGCCAGGCCGAACCCCGCCCACCAGCCCACCGTCTGGCCCAGCAGGCCACAGACCACCGAGGCCCAGAAGGCTCCCAGATTGATGCCGTAGTAATAGAGCGTGAAGCCGGGATCCCGCCGCGGATCGCCCTGCGGATAGAGTTGGCCGACGATCGAGGAGATGTTGGCCTTCAGATACCCCACCCCCATGATGATCAGGGCCAGGGCCAGATAGAAGATGTCGACATAGCCCTGGTTGCGCTTGGTGACGCCCAGCGTGTAGCGGCCGTTTGGAAGTACGGAGGGCAGCGCCGCCGCAGCCGGCAGGCCGAGGATCTGCATGCCGCCGTCTTTCGCACCCGTGACCGGGTAGCAACCGGCGTCGACCTTCAGGCAGACCTTGCGGTCGGTCATCCGGCCGCTCGCCTGGAATTCGTAGCTGTGGCCGGCGAAGGTCAGGGTCTGAGTCGCCGGCGGCGCCTCGATGGCCATGGTGAAATGGCCGGCGACCAGCAAGAGCGCCCCGAAGGTGATCGCCTTGCGCGTGCCCAGCCAGCGGTCGGCCAGGAAGCCGCCGACCAGCGGGGCCAGATAGACCAGGGTGGTATAGGCGGCGTACTGCCCCTGGCTGAAGTCGTCTGAGAACAGGAACTGCTCGGTCAGATAAAAGATCAGCAGGCCGCGCATGCCGTAATAGGAGAAGCGCTCCCACATCTCGGCGAAGAACAGGATGAACAGGCCGCGCGGATGGGTGCGCAGCTGGCGCAGGACCGGGATCATCGTCAACACGGTGACGAAGACGCCGATAACGACGACGACGTTGAACATCAGGCCCCCTGGTGCGCCGCCGAGATGATCACGCGCACGGCCTCATCACAAGCTTGCGCCTTGCCTCACCGCCAGGGCGGACCCACGTTCAGGTCTGACGCGTTTGAAGGCTGACGAGCGGGTTGAGGAAAACTGCGAAGCGGTTTTCCGCCCGCAACCCACTCTAACCTTAGTAACCGATCACGTTTATGATTTTGGATTGTCTCAATCCAAAATCATCGTGATCTAGGAGACCAAGCCATGCCAGAGATGAAACTGCCCGGGCCCGACCATCCCATCACCATCGCCTTCAATCCGAAACGGGTCGAGGTGGTCTATAACGGCCACACCCTCGCCGACACGCGCCGCGCGCTCAACCTGCAGGAATCGACCTATCCGGCGGTGCAGTACATCCCGCGCGACGAGGTCGACATGGCCTATTTCACCCGCACCGACCACCACACCCACTGCCCCTACAAGGGCGAGGCCTCCTACTACACCATCCTGATGGACGGCCAGTTCGCCGAGAACGCCGTCTGGTCCTACGAGGACCCCTACCCGGCCATGGCCGAGATCAAGGACTACCTCGCCTTTTACCCGAACAAGGTCGACATCCGGCTTCATGCCGAAGCCGGCGCTGGGGACGCCATCCGCGACGCGATCGAGCACACCGACAGCGGCGCGGGTTCGAGCCAACTCGACCACGCCCCGCCGAACGTCAGCAACGCGGGCGAATAGCTATTTAACCGTCACGGCACGACTTGTTCGGGCCACCCATGAACCCGTCTTTGATCTGGTGTTCATGGGTCCCCCGCATAACGCGGCTTTGCCGCTCCAGCGGGGGATGACGGTGAATTGAGGCCGAGCTCCGCCCTCTTGATCCTCTACCGTTGGAAGAGGATCAAGAGGTTAGTACGCCGCCGCTTCGAACACGGGGCTGACTTCGCCGCGCCAGGGGCCGTTGTAGTGTTCCAGCCAGCGTTCGGCGGGGGTGACGCCTGAGTCGGCGATCTCTTCCAGGTCGGCCAGGAAGCCGCGTTCGTCGGTCATCGAGCCGCTGAGGCGGGCGCGGCGCTTCAGGCCTTCGCGGGCGATGGCCAGGATATCGACGGCGACGTCGCGGGCGCTGCGGCCGGCGATCTCGGCCTTCAGGCCGATGCGCGGGGCGTCGCGGCGCAGCTGCTCGCGCTCGGCGGGCGTCCAGTTATTGCAAAGGTCCCAAGCCGCCGCGGTCGCCGCATCGTCGTACAACAGCCCGATCCAAAGCGCCGCCAGGCCGCAGAGCCGGCCGGGCGGGCCGGTGTCGGCGCCGCGCATCTCCAGGAAGGTCTTCAGCCGCACCTCCGGGAAGATGGTCGCCAGGTGCTCCTCCCAGTCGTGCAGATTGGCCTGCACGCCGGGCGCGGCCGGCAGTTCGCCCTTGATGAAGTCGCGGAACGATTGCCCCGTCGCATCCAGATAGACGCCGTTGCGCTTGACGAAATACATCGGCACGTCGAGCGCGTAGCGGGCATAGGTGTCGAACCCGAACCCGTCCTCGAACACGAAGTTGAGCATGCCGGTGCGCGCCGCGTCGGTGTCGGTCCAGGTGTTGGCGCGGTTGGAGACGAAGCCGGTGGGCTTGCCCTCGACGAAGGGCGAATTGGCGAACAGCGCCGTCGCGATCGGCTGCAAGGCGAGGCTGAGGCGGAACTTGGAGACCATGTCGGCCTCGGACGAGAAGTCCAGATTGGCCTGCACGGTGCAGGTGCGCAGCATCATGTCGAGGCCGAGATTGCCGACCTTCGGCATGTAGCTTCGCATGATGTCGTAGCGCGCCTTGGGCATGATCTGGGTCTGCTCGCGCGTCCAGGTCGGCGCGAAGCCCAGGCCCAGGAAGCCGATCCCCAAGCCCTCCGCGACCTGTTTGGCCTCGGTCAGGTGCTGGCTGATCTCGTCGCAGATGTCGTGGACGCTCTCCAGCGGCGCGCCGGAGAGTTCGAACTGGCCGGCCGGCTCCAGGCTGACGCTGGCCCCGCCGCGCTGCAGCGCGATGAGCGTGTGACCGGCGGAGGTGTCTTCATAGACCCCGCGCCAGCCGAACTGCATCAGGCCTTCGAGCAGGGCCTGGACACCGCCGCGGCCCTGGGTGTCCTGACCGTAGGCGACGGATTCGTGCGTGCCGACGCGGAAAAGGAACTTCTCGTGCTCGGAGCCGACGCGGAAGTCGGCCTTCGGCTTCGCGCCGCTGGCCAGGTGGCCGGCCATATCTTCAAGCGTAAGCGGTCGCCGCTCGATCGCGCCATCGTCCATACTGAAAACCTCCCCAACCTTTTCGGGGGAGCCCCCGGTCCGGCGCACTGTCTCTGTTTCGTAGTCAAGTGGGCGCCAAGACCGCCCGGCTCAAGGGGCCCAATCCCCAAGCCGCGACTGCCATAGCACAAGCGCCGCCATCGCCGCGGTATCCGCCCGCAGAATTCCCGGGCCGAGCGACACCGGAACGACGTACGGCAGGGCGCGGAGGCGGTCGCGCTCCTCGGTCGAAAACCCGCCCTCGGGGCCGATGAGAATAGACGAAGACGGCCGACTATTCGCCTCCCCTCCCCCTTGCGGGGAGGGGCCGGGGGTGGGGGTGTCGCGCCGAGTTGTAGAGTTAGCCGCAAACTCGTCGACGTCGGCGCTGGCGCCCCCAACCCCTTCCCCGCGAGGAGGAAGGGGCTTTGAGTGCGCGCCTTGCTGGGCCAGGGCCTCGGCCATTGGCAGTGCGTCGCCGCCTTCATCGCAGAAGATCAGTGGCCGGTCGGTCCAGGCGTCGAGGATGTCGCTCAGCTTTTCCGGCGCGACGATCTCCGGGACGTCCAGCCTGCCGGTCTGTTCCGCCGCCTCGATCGAGATCGCGCCGAGCCGCTCCAGCTTGACCCGGTCGCCTTGCGTGTAGCGGGTCAGCGCCAACCGCACCCGGCGCACGCCCAATTCGACGGCCTTCTCGACCACCGCTTCCAGCCGCGCCCGCTTGATCACCGCGACGATCAGCTCGAGGTCCGGACCCTCTTCCCAGGCCCGCGCCAGGCCGCGCGGGGTCAGCGCCACGCTGCGCCGGTCGACGGCCGCGACGATGGCCCGCCACTCGCCATCCTCGGCGTTGAACAGCATGACCTCGTCGCCGGCTTTGCGGCGCATGACCTCGCGCAGATAGTGGGCCTGGTCGCCCCCAAGGGCGATGGTCACCCCATCCTGAAGCTTGCCTGGAACGAACAGCCGGATCATGCCGCTCTAGTGTGGCACGGAGAAACCCATGACCAAACACGACGACTACAAGGCCGAGCTCCGGTCGCTACAGATCCACCTGGTCAAGTACCAGCAGTGGGCGATGAAGACCGGCGAGAAGGCGGTGATCGTCTTCGAGGGCCGCGACAGCGCCGGCAAGGACGGCGCGATCAAGCGGATCACCGAGCACCTGGCCCCGCGCAACACCCGCGTGGTCGCCCTGCCCAAGCCCTCCGATCGGGAGAGCACCGAATGGTGGTTCCAGCGCTATGTGCGCTACCTGCCGGCCGCCGGCGAGCTCGTGATCTTCAATCGCTCCTGGTATAACCGGGCCGGGGTCGAGGTGGTGATGGGCTTCTCCACTCACCGCGAACAGGCCGACTTCCTGCGCGACGCCCCCACCTTCGAACGCATGCTGGTCGAGACCGATATCCACCTGATCAAGCTCTGGCTCGACATCTCCAAGCATGAACAAGCCCAGAGGCTGGAGGCGCGGCGCAAGGACCCTTTGAAAGCGCTCAAGGTCAGCGACATGGACGCGGTCGCCCAGAAGAAGTGGAAGGCCTATTCCGACGCCCGCGACCTGATGCTGATGCGCACCCACTCCGAATACGCGCCCTGGACGGTCGTGCGCACCGACCACAAGAAGAAGGCGCGGCTGTCAGCCATCCGCCACATCCTGCACACCCTGGCCCCGCCGGAGATCAGCCAGGGGGTCGCCGTGCCCGACAAGGACGTCCTCTACGAATTCGAAGCCGCCGCCCTGAAAGACGGCCGGTTGGACCACTAGCCGCGAGCCCTCACCGCTTCGATCCGACTCCCGCGCCTATTCGGCGGCCTTGGCGGTGGTGAGTTCGGCCAGGACTTCGTCGGTGTGGCGGCCGAGGGGGGGCGGATCACGGCGAATCGAGACCGGGCTCTTGGAGAAGCGCAGGCCGGGCTTCATGGCGCGGTAGGTCCCCTCGCCTTCCAGCTGGCGCTCCTCGAACAGGGTCTCTTTCAGCTGCGGGTCGTCGAAGAGTTCGTCGGGCCGGTTGGCGCGCATGCCCGGGATGGAGTTCTCAAAGCAAAGCACCATCCACTCGGCGGTGGTATGGGCCGCGGCCGCCTCGTCCATCATGGCGTGATACTCCGCCACCCGCTCGGCGCCCGAGGTCTTGGAGGTGAAGCGCTCGCTCTCATAGGCATCGGCAATGCCGCCAAGCGCCATGAATTTGGCCGACTGCCTGCGGTCGGCGGGGGCGACCGCGAGATAACCGTCCTTGGTCTTCAGCGGCCGGCGGTAGGGGGTGATGGTCGTGGTGTGACCGAAGTGGCCGGTCGGCGGGACGTAGGTCTCACCATAGAGGTGCTCGGCCATCAGGAAGCCGGTGAACACCTCCAGCATCGGCACGCAGACGTACTGGCCCTCGCCGGTGCGGTCGCGGTGGCGCAGCGCCGAGAGGGTGGCGATGACCGCGAACAGGCCGCTGGTCTTATCGGCGATGATGGTCGGCAGCGGTCGGAAGGTGGCGTCCGGCTCGACCATGCCGTTCAGGCCGCAGGCGCCCGAGGCGGCCTGGATCAGATCGTCGAAGGCCTGGCGACCGGCATAGGGGCCGGCGGGGTCGAAGCCCATGGCCTCGACATAGACGATGTCGGGCTTGATTGCGGCGACTTCGGCATAGGCGAAGCCCAGGCGCGCAATGGAATCGGGCCGCATGTTGTGGATGAAGACGTCGGCGGTGGCGATCAGCTGACGCAGCGCGGCGCGGCCGGGCTCGTCCTTCAAGTCCAGCGCCACCGAGCGCTTGTTGCGGTTGAAGGCCACGAACATCGGCCCCATGGTCCGCGAATTCGGCGCCTTGCCCGAGGTGCGCTGGCGGTCCCCGCCCGGCTCCTCGACCTTGATCACGTCGGCGCCCAGGTCGCCCATGGTCTGGGTCGCGTAGGGGCCAAGCACGAACTGGGTCAGGTCGACGATCCGCACGCCCGACAGCGGCCCAGTCGCCTTGGAACCCTGCTCAGTGGTCTTGCTCATCGCCTCAGATCTCCGTTCGCGAACCGCCGTCGTCAGATCGGTAAGCGACGATGGGCTTGCGGTCCAGCACGGCGTCCGGCCGGCTCCCATGCCATGGTGGCCAGACGCGGGCGTGCTTGTCGGATCGCGCCCGCCGCATTCGTCCTTGGTTTACGATTCGATCTCAATCCTGGAGGAGGCCCAAAATGACCGACACCGCCCCGACGACCCCCAATTCAGACCGCGAACTGGTGCTCACCCGCCTGATCGATGCGCCGCGAACAGCGGTCTATCGCGCCTGGACCGAGCCTGACTTGCTCAAGCAATGGTTCGCGCCCAAGCCCTTCACCACCCCGGTCGCCGAACTCGACGTGAGGCCGGGCGGCGCCAACCTGATCGTGATGAAAGGCCCCGACGGCGCCCTGATGCCGAACCCCGGCGTCTATCTCGAAGTGGTCCCGAACGAAAAGCTGGTCTTCACCAACGCCTACACCAAGGCCTGGGAGCCCTCGGAAAAGCCGTTCATGACCGTGGTCCTGACCTTCGCCGACGAGGACGGCAAGACCCGCTATACCGCGCGGGTCCTGCACTGGAGCGTCGCCGACCGCGAAGCCCACGAACAGATGGGCTTCCACCAGGGTTGGGGCCTCTGCGCCGACCAGCTGGCGGAGGTCGCGCACAGCCTCTGATCGCCATCGGCGCCATCGCGGAACAGCCGTCGCAGTCGCGCGTTGCTGGAGGGAACGTCAAATTCCATGAAATTCCGGGAGATCGATATGCGGCGACTACTGATTGCGGGCTGCGCCCTGATGGTTCTGAGCGGCGCCAGTGTCGCGGAGGCCAATGCCCTCGGTGGCGCGGTCATCGGCGGGGTTGGCGGCGCTGTGGTCGGCGGCCCGGTGGGCGCGGTGGTCGGCGCCGCCGGCGGCGCGGTGGTCGGCAGCCATCAGCACCGCGGGCATTGGTGGCGCCACCGCCACTACGCCTATCATCGTCATCACGGCTGACGTCTCAGCGGGCCGGTTGCAGCGCCAAGGCGACTTGCGGCCGGCCCTGGCAGCTTCTAAGCACGCCGCGTGCTGGATCATCTGAAAGACAACAATCGCGCCTGGGCGGCCGGCAAAGTCGGCGTCGACCCAGGTTTTTTCAAGCGGCTCGAAGCGCAGCAGGCGCCTGAGTACTTCTGGATCGGCTGCTCGGACAGCCGCGTCCCGGCCAACGAAATCTGTGGCCTGGATCCCGGCGAAATGTTCGTCCACCGCAATGTCGGCAACCTCGCCCCGCCGCAGGACCCCAACTATCTGTCGGTGCTGCAGTTCGCCGTCGATGTGCTGAAGGTCAAGCACGTCATCGTCGTCGGCCACTACGGCTGCGGCGGCGTGCGCGCGGCGGTCGACGGCGAGCGACGCGGCCTGATCGACCACTGGCTGCACCCGATCCGCGAGGTCAGCCACGACCATCGCCATGAACTGGAGGCGATCGACGGCGAGCGGGCGCGGCTGGACCGCCTCTGCGAGCTGAACGTCATACGCCAGGCGCGCAACGTCGCCTCCGACCTGTTCGTGCAAGACGCCTGGAGCCGCGGCCAGACCCTCTCCGTGCACGGCTGGGTCTACTCCCTCGCCAACGGCTTGGTCACCGACCTCGACGTCACCATGAGCGCGCCAGCCGACTTAGAGCGGCTGGACTGAAATTGGGGACACGTACGCATCGCTAAGCGCTCGGGCACGACCCGAATGTCGTGGGATGCGTACGTGTCCCCAATTTCCCCAATTTCCTACCGCTCGGCGTCCACCGCCCGCCATTCATGGGTCATGTCGTCGAGCTGCTTCTTCAGCTCCGCCGGCAGCGGCTTTTCCGCCGCGGCTAGGCTGTCGGCGAGTTGGTCGGGGCGGCTGGCGCCGATGATCGGGGCGGTGATGGCGGGGTTGGACAGCACCCAGGACACGGCCATGGTCGCCATGCTCATGCCGGCCTCGTTGGAGAGGCTCTTCAGCGCATCGACGGTGTCGAACTCGCGGTCGTGCCAGTACCGCTCCTGGTAGCGGGCGCCGGCGTTGCCGAGCTGGAAGCGGCCGCCCTCGGGCGGGCCGGCGGCGCGGTCGTGCTTGCCGGTGAGCATGCCGCCGGCCAGGGGGTTGTACGGGATCACCGCGATGCCTTCTTCCTCGCAGAGCGGCAGTAGATCGCGCTCGAAGGTGCGGAACAGGAGGTTGTAGCGCGGCTGTACGGAGTCGATGCGGGCGTAGCGGTTGATCTCGCTGCGGCCCACCGCGCGCGCGATCCGGAACGCCGGCCAGTTGGAGACGCCGATATAGCGCGCCTTGCCGGCCTTCACGACCATGTCCAGCGCCTCAAGCGCCTCGTCGATCGGCGTCGAAGGATCGACCCCGTGCAGCTGGTAGAGGTCGACATAGTCGGTGCCCAGCCGTTTCAGCGACGCGTCGATGGCGTCCAGGATGTGCTTGCGCGACATGCCCTGGTCCCAGGGCTTGGGGCCGGTCTGGCCGAAGCATTTGGTGGCCACCACATAGTTCTGCCGCTTGCCCTTCAGCCAGCCGCCGACGATCTCCTCGGTGCGCCCGACCGTCGCCCGGCCGCCGCCAAGCGGATAGACGTCCGCGGTGTCGAGGAAGTCGATGCCGCCCTCGGCCGCCTTGTCGAGGATGGCGTGGCTCTGCTCTTCGTCGCACTGCAACCCGAAGGTCATGGTGCCGAGGCAAAGCCTGGAAACGCGCAGGCCTGTGCGGCCGAATTTGATGTGTTGCATGGCCCGATCCTAGGCAGCGGTCTGAAGAAAGACCAGACTCGGCGTCGTCTTCCCCTTGCCGGTGCACCGCGTGATTCCCCTCCCCGTCGCGGGGAGGGTTAGGGGTGGGGGCGTAGCGCCGACGCTTCAGATATTGGCCCCTCTGAGCGGCTCGATCAGACCGGCCGCCCATTGCGCCGGGCGCCCCCATCCCCCACCCCTTCCCCGCGAGGGGGAAGGGGCTTTGGAGATCGCCTTGCCCGCCGGGCGGGGTCCATCAGGTCGTACGAGTCCCTCGACGGGACCTTCGGGAGAAGATCGATGATCGCCGCCCCGTGTCCCTGCGTCACCTATTGCGTTGACAGGGTCCGGGGGCAAATTCCACAATTGGGCATCAACGAATTTGAACCGAGCGGCGAACCACGCCGCCTTGCATTTTTCTGGGAGTGAATTTGATGGCCGATTTTGGCGCCGCTGAACTTGAGACCTTCCGCAACGAAGCCCGCGAGTGGCTGGCGGAGAATTTCCCCCCCGCGCTGGGCAAGAACCAGCCGGAGATGACGGAGGCCAATATGGGCCTGCCGCCGACCGAGGACATGAAGCTCTGGACCCGGCGCATCGGCGAAAAGGGCTGGGGCACGCCGACTTGGCCGAAAGCCTATGGCGGCGGCGGCCTCAGCGTGGCCGAGGCGCGTGTACTGGCCGAAGAAATGGCCCGCATCGGCGCCCGCAATCCGATCCAGGGCATGGGCCCCGGCATGTTCGGCCACACCCTGCTCGAATACGGCAACGAAGAGCAGAAGTTGAAACACTTCCCGCCGATCTGCCGCAATGAGCTGCGCTGGTGCCAGGGCTTCTCCGAGCCCGGCTCGGGATCGGACCTGGCCTCGTTGACCACCAAGGCCGAGGACAAAGGCGACCACTACCTGGTCAACGGCCAGAAGATCTGGACCTCCGGCGCGCAATACGCGGACTGGTGCTTCTGCCTGGTGCGCACCGACACCACAAAGAAGCATGAGGGCATCAGCTTCCTTTTGATCGACATGCATTCGCCCGGCGTCGAAGCGCGGCCAATCAAGATGATCTCCGGCGCGTCCGGCCAGTGCGAGACCTTCTTTACCGACGTGAAGGTGCCGAAAGAGAACCTGGTCGGGCCGCTGAACGGCGGCTGGCCGATCGCCAAGCGGCTGCTGCAGCACGAGCGCAACGGCATGGGCAACCGGCTGGGCGCGCAGGCCGGCGGCGAGCGCCAGGCGGGTGTGCAAGATCTGGCCAAAACCTATGTCGGGGTCGACGAGACCGGCCGGCTGGCCGACGCCGACCTGCGCGCGCGGCTGATCGCCCACAAGATGGAGGAACAGGCGCTGCGCCTCACCGTCCGCCGCGCCGCCGCCGAAAGCCGCGGCAACGCCGGGCCGAACGCCACCACCTCGATCATGAAGAACGTCAGCATGAAGACCATGCAGGATCGTTCGGAGCTGACGGTCGAGATCCTGGGCGCGAACGGCCTGGGTTGGGACGGCGATGGCTTCGACGCCGACGAGCTTTCCGCGGTGCGCGGCTGGCTGGCCGGCAAGGCGGGGTCGATCTACGGCGGCAGCCAGGAGATTCAGAACAACATCATCGCCAAGCGCATCTTGAACCTGCCTGAAATGACCGGCGCGGTGAGCTGAACCGATGAGCGATACATTGTCGTCGGAAGCGCCGGCCACGGATCTGGCCGCGCTCGAACAGCGCCTGATCGAGGCGTCGACGACCGGCATGACCCCGGCCGTCTGGGCCGAGGTCAAGCCGGACGCCATCGCGGTCTATGACACGCACGGGACGCGCACCTTCGCCGAGCTGAACGCCAACGCCAACCGCGTGGTCCGCCTGTTGCGCGACCATGGCCTGCAGCCTGGCGACCCGGTGGCCCTGCTCTGCAGCAACCGGGCCGAATTCCTGGAAGTGCTGCAGGGGACCCTGCGCGCCGGCTTCCGCATCACCCCGGTCAACTGGCACCTGACCGCCGAGGAGATCGCCTATGTGGTCAACGACTGCCAGGCCAAGGCGCTGTTCGCCGAGGTGCGCTACGAGGCGGGCCTGAAGGCCTCGGCCGACGCCGAACGGCTGGTGCTGAAGGTGGCCATCGGCGGTCCGGCCGAGGGTTTCCTCAACTATCAGGACGAGCTCGACGCCCGCGACGGATCGAACATCGCCGACCCGATCCAGGGCAACGCCATGCTCTATACCTCCGGCACCACCGGCCGGCCGAAGGGCGTCTACCGCAAGGCGCTGGTCAACCTCCCCTACGTGCTGGGCGGGATCCGTGGCTACCAGCATGAGAGCGACGTGCAGCTCTGCGCCGGGCCGGCCTACCACGCCGCGCCGCTGGGCATCGATATCCGCGGCCCGATGAGCCAGGGCATCCCGGTGGTGTTCATGGACAGCCGCTGGGACTCCGAGACGGTCCTCAAGACCATAGAACAATATCGCATCAGCCACGGCCACATGGTCGCGATCATGTTCCAGCGTTTGCTGGGCCTGCCGCCCGAGATCAAGGCAAAGTACGACCTCTCGTCGCTGCGCCACATCATCCATGGCGCGGCTCCCTGCCCGCCCGACGTCAAGCGCGCCATGATCGAGTGGCTTGGGCCGATCCTGGGCGAATACTATGCCGGCTCCGAAGGCGGCGGCGGCTACACCATCACCTCCGAGGAGTGGCTGCAGAAACCCGGCAGCGTCGGCAAGAACACCACGCCCGACGGCACCCGGGTGCTGGACGACGAGGGCAATCCGGTCGCGCCGGGCGAGCCCGGCATGCTCTATTTCAAGGTCGCGGCGGCAAGCCCGTTCGAATATTTCAACGATCCGGAAAAGACCGCCGCCAGCCACCGCGACGGCTATTTCACCCTGGGCGACGTCGGCTATTTCGACGCGGACGGCTACCTCTTCCTCACCGGCCGCACCGCCGAGTGCATCATTTCCGGCGGGGTGAACATCTATCCGCAGGAGATCGACAACGAGCTGATCAAGCACCCGGCGGTCGAGGATAGCTGCGCCATCGGCGTGCCCAACACCGAGTGGGGCGAAGAGGTGAAGGTCGTGCTGATGCTGAAGCCTGGCTATGAGCCCAGCCCGGCGCTGACCGCCGAGATCATGAGCTTCGCCCGCGAACACCTGGCCGGGTTCAAGGTGCCGCGCTCGGTGGACTATGTCGACGACCTGCCCCGTTCGCCCGCCGGCAAGATTCAGCGCAAGAAGGTCCGCGACCCCTTCTGGGCCGGCCGCAAGGTGCAAATCTAGCGGACGCGTCGCTCGTATTTCAGATCGTCACCCCCCGCTGGAGCCGCGAAGCGGCGGAATGCGGGGGCCCATGAACACCGATCCATGACGGTGTTCATGGATGGCCCGAACAAGTCGGGCCATGACGGGGGGTGTGAGCGTGACAGGCTTGCCGGACGCCCGGACTCACCTCTTGGTCGCGCAATGGCGCAGCAACGCTTCAAACTCATCGCCGCCGTCTATCTGCTGTTTCGGCGGGGCGACGAGATCCTGCTCTTGCTGCGCGCCAACACCGGCTACGAGGACGGCAATTACGGCCTGGTCTCGGGCCATGTCGACGGCGACGAGCCGCTGGCGGTCGCGGCCGCGCGTGAGGCCCGCGAAGAGGCTGGGGTGGAGATCGATCCGGTCGATCTCGCCCTGCGCACCGTCATGCATCGGCGACAGGACGACGAGCGGGTCGAGTTCTTCTTCGAGCCGAGCCGCTGGCGCGGCGAAATCCGCAATATGGAGCCGGACAAGTGCGCGGCGCTCCACTGGTTTCCGATCGGCGCCTTGCCCGACAACACCATCCCCTACATCCGCGAAGCCATCGCGCGGTACCGCGAGGCCGTCCCCTATTCCGCCTTCTGGAAGCCGAGCTGAATCGCTACGGCGTCAATCGCCGAACGTAATCGATCGAGCCGTGCGGTAGTACTCCAGGGCGTCCGGGGAACCCGCCGGATCGACCAGGGCCACGTAGCTGTCCGGCCGCAGCAGATAGAGGGCGTTCTGCGTCAGGCCGGCGGCTTCGTGCTCGGGCCGCCAGGCGAAGACGTGCAACGGCAGCCCCGCCTGGGCGCACCGCTGCACCAGCGCTTCGCTGGCCGCGCCGTAGACGTGCACCTGCCAGACCATGGCCGCCAGCGAGGCGAAGTTGTCCTCGCCCTGAGCCGGCGCCCAAGGCAGGCGATCACCGCCGTGGACGCGACCGGCCTTGCCGGCGCTCAAGGGGCCGTCGCGATAGTTCAAGGTGATCTGGCTGACCATGCGGAAGAGAAACTCCCGCGCCGTCTCGACGCGAACCAGGTTCGACAGCAGCACCGGCGCGATGCGGGTGCGCAGGATGTCGGCCAGCGTCCCGTCGGCCGTGGCGATGGAAAAGGCCCGGTCGGTGGTGGCCACCAGCCGGCGGGCAAAGCCGATCCGCTCGGCCTCGTAGCTGTCCAGCAGGCTGTCGGGCGCGCGGCCGCCCAGCACCGCCGCCAGCTTCCAGGCCAGGTTGATCACGTCGCCGATGCCGGTGTTCATGCCCTGGCCACCGGCGGGGCTGTGGATGTGCGCCGCATCGCCGGCCAGGAAGGCGCGGCCGGCACGGAAGTGATCGGTCACCCGGTGATGCACGTGATAGGTCGAAAACCAGTTCACCTTGTTCACCTGGACCTTCAGGTTCTGGATGGCGCGGTCGCTGACATCCTCGAATTGCAGCGTCTCGGCGTGGTCGGCGCGCTGGTCGCGCACCGTGCCGATCAGCCGCGCGCGCCCCTCGCCGGCCATCGGGAACAGCGCCAGGAAGTCGGCCTCGTCGAGATCGACATGCAGTTCGCCGTCGACCGGCGGGCCGGACGCCTCGACATCGGCGACGTAGAAAATCTGGCGATAGGTGCCGCCCGGAAACCCCGTGCCGGTGATTTCGCGCACCGTCGAGCGCGCGCCGTCGCAGCCGGCGATATAGGCCGCCTCGCAGGTCTCCTCCGCCTCGTCCGCTCCGCGAAGCCGGGCCGTGACGCGATCGCCGTTATCTTCGAAACTCACCAACTCGGTGTGGCGCTCGACGGCGACGCCCAGCGCCGCAAGCCGCTCGATCAGCAGCCGCTCATGCTGGTCCTGCGGGAAGATGTGCAGGAAGGGATAGGGGGTCAGGCCTTCGCCCACGGTCTCGAACGGCAGCCGCGCGGCCTTCTTGCCCTTGACCCAGAGATTGACCGCCGGGGTCTTGTGGCCACGGGCGATGACTGCGTCGGCCAGGTCGAGCTGGCTGTAGAGCTCCAGCGTGCGGGCCTGGACCGCCAGCGCCCGCGATGTGGTTCCGGCCTCGGCGGTCTTGTCGACGATGCGCACCTCCACGCCCAGCTTGGTGAGCCAGAGCGCCAGCACCAGGCCGGTGGGTCCGGCGCCGACGACCAGGACATCGCACTTCGTCATCTCGCATCTCCCAAAAGCATGCCGTGCAGCACCGTCTGGGCGTGCTGCGTCGCCAGCGCCGCCAGGTCGGGCGCGTCAATGACGGCGTCGCCGAACACCTCGCGGTAGAGCACGGCCATGATCATTGGCCCGGCCAGCGAAAAGGCGTGCAGACGCGGATCGCCAGGCGCGACCTCGCCGCGCGCCTGGGCGCGGGCGATGAAGCCGGTCATCAGGTCAACCATCACCGCGACGACATCATCGTGCCAGATGCGCGCCAGGTCGGGGAAGTTGCGCGACTCGCCGACCACCATCTTGACCACCGCGCCCAACCGGCGCTGGCTCAGGAATTGCGCGGCGCGGCTCAGGATCATCGGCGCAAGCTCGGTGAACGGGCCGTCGAAGGCCTCGGCGACGGCCTTGATGGCCGTGATGTTCGGCGTCACCGCCGTGCGGACGACGGCGCGGAACAGGTCTTCCTTGGTCTCGAAATAGAGGTAGAGCGCGCCCTTGGAGACGCCGGCCTGGGCCGCGATGTCGTCCAGCCGGGCGGCGGCGAAGCCCTTCTCGGCGAACACGTCCAGCGCCGCCCGGGCGATCTCGGCCGGCCGCGCCGTCTTGCGCCTGCGAAACTTGGGTGCGTCGTCCGCCATGGGCATACGTTAATAACTGACCGGTCAGTTATTAGCCTGAACGACAAGACCCGTCAATGCGCCTCGCCTGGCGACCGCATCAAGGAGCGCGGCATCTACGTCGACCAGCTCTACTTTTGATCTCGCCGGCACACACGACAGCCATTAAGACGCCGGCTCCGCGCCCCTGGCTGGATGGCGGCCCGTTCGCCATGTGCCCGGTGGCATGCCGACATGCTTCTTGAACGCACGATTGAAGGCGGCCTCGGATTCATAGCCGACCTCAACGCCCGCCTGGGCGACGCTGACGCCGGGTGTCGCCAGCCGCCGCGCGGCCAGTTGCATCCGCCAGCGGGCGAGATATTGCATCGGCGCGACGCCGACATAGCGGGCGAAGCGCTCGGCGAACACCGAGCGCGACAGGCCGACCTCGCCCGCGAGCGTTTCGACCGACCAATCATGGGCGGGCTGACCGTGGATGAGGCGCAGCGCGTGGCCGACATGCCGATCGCGCAGACCCGAGAGCCAGCCGCGTGAGTCCGCGGGCAGGCTGGCGATATGCTTACGCACGACCTCGACGAACATCATCTCGGCCAGCCTGGCCAGCATGGTCTCGCTGCCGGCCCCGCCGAGCTCGGTCTCCTCAACGGCGACGCGGAGCATCTCGGAAAACCAGCTCTGGCTGGCTGCGGACATCTCCGCCTGAAAGAGACGCGGTAACGCCTCCAGGAGCGGATTGAACGGCCGTGCGTCACAACCGAGGTAACCGCAGATCGCATGAGCGCTCTCGGGCCCCTCGCCCTGGTGAAAGATCGTCAACGGCAGCGGCCGGTCGATCGGGCGCTGATAGCGTGAAGGATCGGCCTCGGCGCACAGGCCTGGCGCCGAGCCGAGGACATTCGCATCGCCCATTGGCAAGACGACGACGTGACCAGCGTCGACAAAGCGTGGAAGCCGATCACGTGCTCGCACCCGGGCATGACCTTGTCAGCGATCTCGGATGTCGCTGGCGAGGCGCCGACAAACGGATAGCGGAAGTGGTGGTCGAAAAAGATCGCCCCGGTCAGGCGCACCGCGCTGAGTACGTCCGAAAGCACATCCATCAAGGCGTCCCCCGGCGATGGCCTCCGTCCGATGCGGACGCGTGGGCAGTTTCGAACGAATTTCGCATGGCCGGTCGCTGGATTCCAGGACGATCAGGCAAGAGAAGGCGACGACCGGACATAGGCTGAGGCGGCAAAGCGATCAATGAATGGCGCTGTCGCGGTCGCGGGGCGGCATCATCCTCGGGGAACACCATGACCAATGAAGCCGTCGCCCAGTTCAGCCAAGGCCTGCGCGGCCGCGTTATCGGCCGTGAGCATCCCAACTACGAGGAGGCTCGGAAGCTGTACAACGGCATGATCGACAAGCGGCCCTTGCTGATCGCGCGCTGCGCCGATGCGGCCGACGTGATCGCCGCGGTCAATTTCGGCCGCGATCATCGGCTCCCGATCGCGGTTCGCGGCGGCGGCCATAACGGCCCCGGCCTCGGCAGCGTCGATGACGGCCTCGTCATCGATCTCTCCGAAATGAAGGGCGTACGAGTCGACCCGATAGGACGGACCGCGCGGGTCGGCGGCGGATGCCTCACCGGCGAGGTCGATCACGCCACCCATGCTTTTGGTCAGGCAGCGCCGTTCGGCGTGATCTCAACCACAGGCGTCGGTGGTCTCACACTGGGTGGCGGACACGGCTATCTGAGCCGTCAATACGGCCTGACGATCGACAATCTTCTCGAAGCCGATGTCGTGCTGGCCGACGGCAGCTTCGTCACCGCTTCGGAGACGGACAACGCCGATCTGCTCTGGGCTCTGAAAGGCGGCGGCGGCAACTTCGGTGTTGTAACCAGCTTTCTCTTCCGCACGCATCCCGCCAGCGTTGTCTATGGCGGCCCCATCATCTTCGATCTCGCCGATGCGGCGGCGGTGCTGCGCTGGTATCGCCAGTTCCAGACGACTGCGCCGGAGGCGTTTTACATTTTCTCGGGCCTGCAGACGGTGCCGCCCGATGACCCCTTCCCACGGGAGCACTGGGGCAAGAGGGCATGCGCTCTCGTGGTCTGCCACAACGGGTCGCTCGCCGAGGGTGAGGAGGCGGTCGGCGCAATTCGCGCCGAGCTGCCCACGCCGATCATCGACTGGGCGGGGCCGATGCCCTTTCCGGTGCTGCAATCGCTGTTCGACGCGGCGCTGCCGAAGGGACTTCAACTGTATTGGAAGGGCGATTTCGTCAACGAACTCTCCGACGCCGCCATCGACGTGCATATCGCTCATGCCGCGAGCGCACCGACCCCGCTCTGCATCATGCACCTCTATCCGATCGACGGCGCGGTCCATCGCCAGCCGCGGGCCGCTGCCGCCTGGGGGCACCGCGACGTGACCTGGTCGATGGTCATCGGCGCTGTCGGTGCCGATCCGACGCAAGCCCCCGCCCTAAGGCGCTGGGCTCAAGACTACTGGGCGGCGATTCACCCCTTCAATCTCGCCGGAGCCTATTCCAATTTCATGATGGACGACGAGGGGGACGCGCGCGTCAGGGCCGCCTACGGCGACAACTTCGCTCGGCTTGCCGCACTCAAGAAGACGTACGATCCCGCCAATCTCTTCCGCATCAACCAGAACATTCGGCCCGATGGGTGACCGTCAATCTCGCGGCGCATGTCAGGGTTGCTGCTTAGCGCGCGATGGCGCTGCATACCCTCGTCCCAGCATCGTTCCCGGTCAGCCGCATCGGACGGCCGCGTCGGGACCCTCGCTCTCGATCATCATCGGCCGCGCCGACATGCCGGGCGCTCCATAAGGCACTCCCGGCGCCGGCAGGAGATCGAAATCGAGGGGGTCGTTAGGCCCCCGCTGGCGCAGTTCCCCATTCGGCATACGCTTGCGGATCGCGGCCAGCACTGTGAATTCCTCCTGGGGCAGCTTCGCAAACAGGACCGCGCCGTTGGCGTGCAGGTCTTTGACCGGGAACCCGAACACGGTGAAGCCGGGCGGCACGTCGAAGTAGGCGTCATCGGTGCCCAAGCTTGGCATGGCGTGACGCACCAGAGCCCTGATATCCGAAGGACCCGAGCACTCGAAAGACGCCTCGGCCGCGGCGATCTTCGGGTCCTTTGGAGCGCGAGCGCTGCGGCCCAGGTCGCACCCGCAGAGCAGCAGCAACAGCAGGGCGCCAGCCGCCAGGCGGCCACGGTCTCTGGCTCGTCCGAACATAGCGTCACCCCCAAGGACCGCCGCGTCGAGCGGATTGGTCCTCACAGAGCCTAGATCGAGCCGGTTCTAAAACCAATCACGCGCTCCCCGACCGAAGCGATGCCTCGTCACCTGAGTCAGAAACCCAGCGCCAGTCCCTCGACGCGCGGGTCCGAGCCGCCGGCCAGGACGCCGGTCGCGGGGTCGCGGGCGATGATCTGCGCCGCGCCGCCGGCGCCCCAGCCGCCCATGGACTCCAGCCTGTGGCCCAGAGCTTCCAGGCCGGCGCGGGTGTCGTCGGCGAGCCGCGTTTCCACCTCCAGCCGGTAGGGATTGGGCCGGTTGGCCGGGTCGGTGCCCGGCCACATGCTCCAGCGTGGCAGCTCGGTCGCCGCCTGCACGTCCAGGCCGCCGTCGATCAGGCCGACCAGCATCTGCAGGTTCCACTGCGGCTGGCCATCGCCGCCGGGCGTGCCGCCGACCATGACCGGAACGCCGTCGCCGTCCTGCAACGACCAGCAGTTCAGGGTGTGCATGGTCTTCTTGCCGGGTGCGAACAGGTTGGGATGGCCCTCGTCCAGGCTGAAGCCGCGGCCGACACGGTTGTTCAGGATCACGCCGGTATCGCCGGCGATGACGCCGCTGCCGAACGGGCTGGAGACCGACTGGATCAGCGAGACCATCATGCCGTCGCCGTCGACGACGCAGAGATAGGTGGTGTCGCCGTCGGCCATGACGCCGGCGGCGGTCTCTTCGGCCGACCGCGCCGCATCGATCTCGGCGAAGCGCCGGGCGGCCCAGGGCTTAGACAACAGCGTCTTCAGCGGCGTCGGCCCGAAGGCCGGATCCATCGCGAACGCCATGCGGTCGGCATAGGCGAGCTTGGTCGCCTCGACCAGGATATGGACAGCGTCCGCGTCGCCGGCGGCCAGCGCCTCGGGCGTGGCGTTCTCGACGATGTTGAGGGCCTCCAGCAGGATCATGCCCTGCGACGGCAGGCCGGTCTGGTGGAGGGTGTAGCCGCGGTAGATGGTCGAGATCGTCGATTCCAGCATCGTCTCGTGCCCGGCGAGGTCGTCGGCGGACAACGCCCCGCCCAGGGCCTGCACCGCTTCGGCCACCCGGCGGGCGACATCACCTTGGTAGAAGACCGCCGACCCCTCGGCGACGATGGCGCGCAGCGTGCGGGCCAGGTCGGCCTGGCGCAGCAGCTCGCCCGGCCTGGGCGCCCGGCCGCCGGGCATGAGCACCGCCGCCGTCGCCGGGCAGCACTGGATCAGCGCGGCGAAGGCGTCGATCGCCGCCCAACCGAGGGTGGTGACGGCGAACCCTTGCTCGGCATGGCCGATGGCCGGGGCGGCCAGGGACGCCAGCGGCTGGCTCCCGAACCGTTCCAGCAACGCGCCATAGGCGTGCACCATGCCCGGAACCCCGATGGACAGCGGCCCGTCCAGCGGCATGTGGGTCCCGTCGCCGGCCGCGCGCATCTGCTCGAGGGTGGCGGCGCGCGGCGCGATGCCGCTGCCCAGCACGGCTACGGGCGCCTGACCCGGCGGCTGGACGATGGCGAAGAGATCGCCGCCGAGGCCGCACATCTCAGGCATCACCACCGCGGCGGTCAGGCCCGCCGCCACCGCCGCATCGACCGCATTGCCGCCGGCCTTCAGCACCTGCAGGCCGGTCTCGGCGGTCAGCGGATGGGCCGCGGCGATCATGCCATGGCTGGCGAAGGCGGGGCCGATCCGCCGTCGCCGCCACCGGGGGCGTTTGCCGCCCGGAAAACCGATCATGGACGGGCTCCCAGCACCGCACAGCTGTGGTCGAGCAGTTCCTCGCCGGCGGCCTTGTCGAGCGGCGCGAGGCTGGCGCGATCGGCCAGCAGGATGAAGCCCGGCTGGCCGGCGAAGCTGGCGCCGACCGCCACCAGCGTCTCGCGCGCCATGCCGGCGCGGGCGTCGTGATCGGCCTCGGCGAGTAGCTTGAACGGGTCGCGGGCGGCGAAGTCCGCCCCCATCAGCCGCCGGACCCGATAGTGGTGGCCGGTGAGCGGGACGTCCAGCTCAGACCAGCGCTCGCCGATCCCGCCCTGGCTGGCGGCCAGGATGCGCTGCACGCTCGGCCGCACGCAGTCGATATGGATGTGCAGCTGGTTCTGCGTCCGGCCATAGAGCGAATTGATCGCCAGCCCCAGCGCCTCGCGCGGCACGGACCGGCCGGCGCGCTTCTCGAAGATCGGCCGGGCGTCCCAGGCGTCCTGCCAGTAGTTGGGCGAACCGGCGGCCAGCAGCTTCGGATCCTCGATGCCGGTCACCCGATCGGTGGGGATGAGCAGGAGTTGGGTGTCGCCGCGGATGTCCTTCAGCACCGCATAGCCGTGGACCAGGTCGACCTTGCTGCACGGGGCGGGCGCGCCGCTGACCCTGGCGTCGGTGACGCAGAGATCGTGCACCACATGCCAGAGCGCATTGGGATCGGCGGCGCTGGCCCGCGAGGCGGCGATCCACGCGAACGCCGCCAGGGCGACCGCGCCCAACTTCACGACGCCCGACCGAAGGAATGGAGTTCGCCGCTGCATAATCGCCCTTGTCGCCCTCCGGTCAGCTTGCCACCGCCGCAATGGTCAGGACAGGGCGATCGGGTCTAGAAAAAGGCAAAAGCGGGGGGCGCTCATGAAAATTCACATCTCCGCCGCGATGGCGGCGCTCCTGGCCCTCTCGGCGACGGCCTGTCTGGCCCAGCCCCCCGCCGTCGGCGCCGAACCGGGCGCGGCCCAACTCGCCCGCGCCACCCTCAGCGCCAAGACCAATCTCTGGCTCTCCGTCACCTCGCCCGCCTTCAAGGCCGGCGGCGACATCCCGTTCGAGAACACCTCGTACCGCGGCAAAGTCTTCCCAGGACTGGCTTGGACCAAGGGGCCGTATGGAGCCCGGACCTATGCAGTGATCATGCAGGACGACGACGCCATGTTCCACGGCGCGCCGATCCTGCACTGGACGATGTACGATATACCGCTGGGCGTGACCAAGCTTGCGGCCGGCATGACCGCCCCGCCCACGGGCGCGAGCAACGGGCCCAACATCGCAGGCCCGAACCACGCCTATATGGGCCCACACACCCCGCCCGGCCCGCGCCACCACTATCATTTCCAGGTCTTCGCGCTGGATACGACGATCGCGCCGGCGCCGGTTGGCGACTATACGGCCCTGACCGCGGCCATGCGGGGCCACGTCCTGGCCATCGGCGAACTGGTGGGCCTGGCCCGCGTCGATCCCAACGCGCCGCCGCGCGTACCGCGCCCAGCCCCGCCGGCGGCCGCGGCGTCAGCGTCACCGGCGCAGTAGCGGCCCCAGCCCGACCTGTCGGTTCACGCCTGACCGTCGGAGCCGGTCCGCAAAATCCGGCCGGCTTGAGCGATGCTGTTCGGTTGACAGCCTATCTCGCGCGCGGCCTAGTCTCGGCAAAAGCGATGCAATCGCAGCCGCGCGGACGCGGCGGCCAGATGGAGGACGCCAAAATGACCTATGCCCAGGGCCGCACTTTCTTCGACGCCGACAGCCACATCATGGAACTGCCGGACTTCCTCGCCGACTATGCCGATCCGGCGTTGCGCGAGCGCATGCCGCGCATCCGCACGCCCCGCGTCGGGACCCTGGCCAACCTGATCGACGAGGCCAAGGAGCGGCGTGGACACTCGGCCCAGACGGTGGCGGACCTGGTCGCGCTGGGCGACAGCCTGATCTCCGGCCCGAAAGGCTATGCCGCCCTGGGCGCCTTCAACGCCGGCGAGCGGACCCAGGCGCTGGATCTGCTGGGCTTCCACAAGCAGCTGGTGTTCGCGACCTTTTCCGCCGGGCCGGCCTTTGCGCTGAACCGGGCCATCGAAGACCGCTACGCCGCCGCCCGCGCCCACAATCGCGCCATGGCCGACTTCTGCAGCCAGGACAAACGGCTGATGGGCGTGGCGCTCCTGCCGCTCGACGTCACCGTACTGGCGCTGCAGGAGTTGGAAAACATTATCAAGCTGGGCCTGAACGCGGCCTGGATCCCGCACCGCCCCTGCGGCGGCCGCTCGCCCGGCCACGCCGACCTGGATCCGGTCTGGGCGCGGCTGGCCGAGGCCGGCATCCCGTTCGTGCTGCACGTCGGCGGCAATCCGCTGCAGATCGGCCCGGAATGGATGAACACCGGCCGCAAGGTGCCCACCGACTGGCTGGGCGGCGGCGAGAACATCCGCGGCAAGGACATGACCAGCCTGCACCACGCGCCGGAGACCTTCCTCGGAACCCTGGTCATGGACGGCGTGCTGGAGCGTCACCCGACCCTGCGCGGCGGCGCTATCGAACTGGGCGCCGGTTGGGTGCCGCAGATGCTGACCCGGCTGGATTGGGCGGTTGACATCTGGAAGAAGTCCGAGCCCGACCTGGCCGCCCTGACCCGCAAGCCCTCGGAACAGATCACCGCCCAGATCGCCTTCACCCCCTTCGTCTATGAGAATGTCGGCGAACTGATCCGCCAGTCGAACGAGCGGCTCTATCTGTTTTCGTCAGACTATCCGCATACGGAGGGCGGCCGCCAGCCGCTGAACCGTTTCGAGGCCAGCCTGGCCGGGCACGACGAACCGGCCAAGGACCACTTCTATTCGAAGAATTTCGAGAAGCTGTTCGAACCCGCATAATATCGACGGGTCGGCGCCACCGCCGGCAAGCCGGAACTCAGCGTGCCCGACGTGACCCGATGCTTTCGCGCACAAAGGTCCGGCGGGGACCAGGCGCAGTCTGTGCGGGCCCGGGTTCGGTCGCCAGCCGCGCCCGCACGCGCTCAAGCTCGGGCGGATCGGCGCGGAAATCGGCCGCGAGGCCGAGGCGCGCGTTGCAGGCGGGGCAGCGCACCGAGTCCTCGTCGGCCAGTTCGCTCAACACCTGAAAGGGCTTGCCGCACGGCTTGCACTTCCAGGTCTGCCCCGGCGGTGGGGATGTGGCGGCCGGGGCGGCGATCGGCGCCGACGGCGCAAACTTCAGATGCAGGATGGGACGCTTGGGCTTTTCGGTCATGTCGGGCGCTTGCGAATACAACTGGTCCTGGGGCGAGGTGACCCCGAGCAATGGCCCTGTCTCATTGGTCAGTGACAAAGGAAAGACGGAAAAGATTAAATCGACGCCTTCAGGCCGGTTTGCCGAAATTCGGGTCACTGACGCTGGGCCGGCCGTTTTCGCCGTGCCCGGCGAAGCGGCGTCCGAAGCCCGCGGCGCGGAGGCTGGTAAGCGTGAGGTCATACCAGTTGTTGCTGGCCGCAAGGTCCCAGCGGTCGACCAGCAGGGCGCCGGGCTGCAAGACGTGGCGGCGGCCGCCATACGGCTCACCGCTGCGCGCCACGACCACCGTCTCGTCGGCGACGCCTGAATTGCGGATCGTGATCGCCAGCTGCCCGCGCCTCGGATCGAAGCGGGCGTCGGCCTCCAGGGCGGCGGGCTTGGCGAGGTCGTTGCGGAATCCGCGCAGAAAGCCGTTCGGACCGTGCAGGTCGAAGTCGTAGGCGACGCCGTCGAATGCAATGAGATCGGTCAGGCTCCTGCCGGCCTCGACCGTGTAGAACCGGGGCTCGCCGCCGCGGGCATAGAGGATGAAGCCCGCGCCGGCCTTGCCGGTGTTTGAGAGGCTCAGGGCCAGGCCCTCGGGCCGCACCCGCGCGCTGACATCGAAATCGTAGGGCAATGCCCGCGCCGGCCGCTGGCCGGGCTCCTGGCGCGGAAGCGGCTGTGGGGCGGCCGGCGCCTTGGGAAACGGAAGCTTCCTGGCCTTTTCCGCGTCCGGCACCGCCGGCAGGCCTGCGGCGCTGGGCAGCGGGCGGAGGCGATGGGCCTCCGGCGTTGCGAAGTCGAAGACGCTGGTCAGGTCGCCGGTGACGGCGCGCCGCCAGCGGCTGATGTTCGGCTCGGCCACGCCGAAGCGCGTCTCCATGAAGCGGATCACCGAGGTGTGGTCGAAGACCTGAGAATTGACGTAGCCGCCCTTGGTCCAAGGCGAGATCACGATGGCCGGCACGCGGGGACCGAGACCAACAGGCTCGCCGTGATAGACCTCGCCCGCCGCGTCCACCGTGCTCTTGCCCAGCGCCGGGCCGGCGGTGGGCACGATCGGTGGCACGTGGTCGAAGAAGCCGTCGTTTTCGTCATAGTTCAGGATGAAGGCGGTCTTGGCCCAGACCTCGGGGTTCGACGCCAGCGCCGCGATCAGCCGGGCGGTGAGGTACTCGCCCCGCGCCGGGCTGGCCTCCGGATGTTCGCAGAGCTTGTATGGCGGAACGATCCACGAGACCTGCGGCAGGCGATCGGCGGCCACGTCGGCGGCGAACTGGGCGACCAGATACTCGCCCTCCGACGCCTTGGCGTTGGCCTCGGTCGAGCCCGCCGCCCAGGCCCGGCCGCGCTGGTAGAGCGGCGCGTCCTCCGGCAGGCCGCGGAAATTGGCGAAATAGGCCAGGCCGTTGTCGCCGTAGTTGTCCCACTCCTGATAGACCCGCCATGACACGCCCGCAGTCTGCAGCCGCTCGGCGTAAGAGGTCCAGCCGACGCCCTTGAAAGCCTTGGCGTCGTTCTTCGGATCGGAACTCACGTTGGTTTCCGTGGACGGATTATCGATGACGATGCGGCTGTCATCGCCGCCGCAAGGCCGCTAGTGCCCGAAAAAAGAAAGAGCCGGTTCGGGTTGGTCGGAGCGAAGATCGAGCAGTGATAGGCGTCGCAGATGGTGAAGGCGTCGGCCAGCGCGTAATAGAAGGGCAGATCGGCGCGGGTGAAATGGCCCATGGTCAGTGGACCCTTGGTCGGGATCCAGGCGTCGTAGTGCTTCCAGCGCGCGTGGCTGCCCTTCCAGCTGTGATCAAGGCTGTAGAGCGTCTGGGCGCGGCTTGTCTCGGACTCCAGGTGGAAGGGGCTGACCACGGCCTTGCCGTCGCGTGTGGGCTGCATCCACACCGGCTGGCCGCTGGGCAGGGTGATGGCGCGCGGGTCGCCAAACCCTCGCACCCCGCGCAGCGTCCCGAAATAGTGATCGAACGAGCGGTTTTCCTGCATCAAGACGACGATGTGCTCGACGTCGCGGATCGTGCCGGTCACCCGCCGCGCCGGCAGGGCCAGCGCCTGGGCGATCGCCGGCGGCAATGCCGCGGCGCCGACGGCCGCACCCGCCGCGCGCTTGAGGAATTCGCGGCGGTCGCCCCGCATATCGCCCATGACTCGCCCCCAGCTTCGGCGCACATCATAGCCGAATTCGTCGACGGTCTAGTGAAGCGTTGGCCGGATCAGCGCGGTGTCGTAGCCGAGCTCGCGCGCCCGGGTCTCGAGCATCGCCCGCATCGGCGGTGCGGGTTCGACCGAGCGGGTCAGCAGCCAGAGATAGCGGCCGGACGGCTCGCCGACGATCGACCAGTCATAGGCCTCACCATGGTCCAGCACGCAATAGTCGCCGATGAAGAAGGGGCCGAAGAAGGACACCTTCAGCTTGGCGCTGTCGCTGCCGGCGATGATCCGCGCACGGCCCCTGGCGATCTTGATCGGACCCTCCAGGCCGCCCTGGCGGCAGGCGTTGACCACCTGGATCAGGCCGTCGTCGCGCATCCGGTATTCGGCGCTGACCGCCTCGCAGCCGCGTTCGAAGCTGTTCTCATAACGGCCCATCTCGTACCAGAGCCCGGCATAGCGGCCGATGTCGACCGTTCTGGCCGGCTGCGGAACGGCGCGGTTGCCGACCGGCGGCAGAAGCTGGGCGAGCGCCGCTGTAGCCGCCAGCGCCATGGCGGTCACGGAGATCAGGGCGAGCGGAAGAGCGGCGCGGCGAAGCTTCATCGCAGGACAACGCCGGCCGGCGCCAAGTGTTGCCCGAACCTGGATCCTGCCGCGTCCTAGGCGGAACCGGGTCGGGGGCTCAACGCTTCTATCGCAGGCTCAAGCAGCAGGTTCTTGATGAATGACGCAGAACTCCGCGGCCCCAGCCGCAGGCTCCTCCTTGGCGCGACGGCCGGCATGGCCGCGGCGCCGGTAATCGCCAAGGCGCAGCCAGCGCCCGCGCCGGCCCAGGCGGCGTCCGGACAGACCGATGTGGTTCCGACTATCGCCGCAAGCTGGACGTCCGCACCTCGCTGCTCGACGCGCTGCGCGAGCATCTGCAGCTGACCGGCTCGAAAAAGGGCTGCGATCAGGGCCAGTGCGGCGCCTGCACCGTGCATCTGGATGGCCGCCGGGTGCTGTCCTGCCTGACCCTGGCGGTCGCGGTCCAGGGCCGCAAGGTCGACACCATCGAGGGCCTGGCCAGCGCCGACGGGACGCTCCACCCCATGCAGCAGGCCTTCATCGACCACGACGGCTTCCAATGCGGCTATTGCACGCCGGGACAGATCATGTCGGCGGTGGCCTGCGTCGCCGAGGGCCATGCCGAGACCGACGCCGAGATCCGCGAATATATGAGCGGCAATCTCTGCCGCTGCGCCGCCTATCCGCGCATCGTCGAGGCCGTGCGCCAAGGCCGCGACCGGATGCGGCGCAGCTGATGCGCCCGTTCGCCTACGAGCGCGCCGACGATGTCGGCCAGGCCGCGCGCCAGGGCCGCGACACCGGTCAGGGCCAGACCGACGCCCCATCGCTTTTCCTCGCCGGCGGCACCACCGTCATCGACCTGATGAAGCTGGACGTGCTGCGGCCGCGCCGGCTGGTCGACATCACCCCGCTGGAAACCCGTTACGGCGCCATCGAGGCGGGCGCGGACGGCTTGCGCCTCGGCGCGTTGGCCAAGATGTCGGCGGCTGCAGAGCACCCCGACGTGCTGCACGACTATCCGGTGATCGCCCAGTCGCTGCAGCTCGCCGCCAGCGCCCAGCTGCGCAACATGGCGACCTTGGGTGGCAACGTCCTGCAACGCACCCGCTGCCCCTATTATCGCGACCCCAGCTGGAGCGAATGCAACAAGCGCGATCCGGGCTCCGGCTGCGCCGCGATCGGCGGTTTCAATCGCAACCACGCCGTGCTTGGCGTCGATCACGCCTGCATCGCCCAGTATCCGGGCGATTTCGCGGTCGCCCTCGTCGCCCTGGACGCCCAGGCCGAACTGAGCGGCCCGGAGCGGCAGCGCCTCGTCGCCTTCGAAACCCTGCATCGGCCGGCCAACGGCATGCCGCACCTGGAGACCACCCTGGCGGCCGACGAGCTGATCACCGCCTTCCACGTCCCCGCCGGCGCCTGGACCCGGCGCTCGCTCTATCTGAAGATCCGCGACCGGCAGTCCTATGAGTTCGCCATCGCCTCGGCGGCCGTCGCCCTGGACCTGGACGGCGATGTGGTCCGCCAGGCGCGCATCGGCCTGGGCGGCATGGCCTATCGCCCCTAGCGCGCGCACGAGGCCGAGGCCCTGCTCACCGGCCAGCCGCTGACCGAGGCCAATGCCGAGGCCGCCGCCCGGGTCGCCCTGGCCGGCGCGGTCACCCATGGCGACAACGACTACAAGCCCGAACTCGGTCGCCGCACCCTGATCCGCGCCCTGATGCAGGCCAAGGCGATGGAGGGCTGAGATGTCGCAGGAAGCCCTTCGCCTGTTCGGCAAGCCCACCCCGCGCATCGACGGCGCCGCCAAGGTCACCGGCCAGGCCCGCTACGGCTCCGACGAGCCGGTCGCCAACCCGGCCTATGCCTGGCTGGTCACCAGCGCCATCGCCCGCGGCCATATCGCCGGGCTGAAGCTGGACGAGGCGCGCGCCGTACCCGGCGTGCTCGACATCCTGACCCACGCCAATGTCGGCGACCAAGCCAAGCCGCCGCCGCAGATGGATGGCGGCCCGACCACCACCACGCTGGAGACCGACCAGATCTGGCACGACGGACAGATCATCGCCATCGTCGTCGCCGAGAGCTTCGAGGCCGCGCGCGAGGCCGCCAATCGGGTCAAGGTCGACTATTCGAGCGAGCCGCCCAGCGCCACCTTCGACAGCCCCGGCGTCAAGGTCGAGCCGGCCGGCGGCGACAAGCCGAAGAAGGGTCCGGCCAAGGGCGATGCGGCCGCCGCCCTCGCTGCTGCACCGGTGAAGATCGACGCCCGCTATTCGACCCCGACCCAGCACCACAATCCGATCGAACTCTTCACCACCACCTGCGCCTGGGACGGGCCGAAGCTGACCATCTATGAGCCCAGCCAGTCGATGTACGGGCTGAAGGCGGCGGTGGCCAAACAGCTCGGCATCGATCCGGCCAATGTGCGCACCGTTTCGCGCTTCGTCGGCGGCGCCTTCGGCTCGCGCGGCGGTACGACCTCGCGCACCGCCTGGATCGCCGTCGCCGCCAAGCGCGTCGGCCGGCCGGTCAAGCTGATGGCGACGCGGGACCAAGGCTTCACCATCGCCACCTATCGCGCCGAGACGCGTCACCGCGTGCAACTGGGCGCGACCCGCGACGGCAAGCTGGTCGGTCTCAGCCACGAGGGCTGGGAGGTAACCTCCAGACCCTCCGGCTACAATGTCTCGGGCACAGAGACGACGGCGCGGATGTACGCCTGCCCCAACATCGCCACCCAGGTCAGCGTCGTCCATGCCGATCGCAATACGCCCGGCTTCATGCGCGCGCCGCCGGACACGCCCTATATGTTCGCCCTGGAAAGCGCGATGGATGAACTGGCCTATGCCCTGGCCATGGACCCGATCGAGCTTCGCCGGGTCAACGACACCCAGGCCGACCCCATCGACGGCAAGCCGTTTTCGTCGCGCTCGCTGATGAAGTGCTACGACCAGGCGGCCGAACGCTTCGGTTGGGGCAAGCGCAATCCGACGCCCGGGGCCATGCGCGATGGCGACTGGCTGATCGGCTGGGGCTGCGCCAGCGCCGCCTATCCGTCGAACATCGGTCCGGCCGCCGCGCGGCTGTCGCTGAGCCCCGACGGCCACGCCGCCATCGGCCTGGCCGCGCACGCTGACATGGCCGTCGCCGCGCAGGGTCGCCGTGACCTCGACCGGTGCGAAGAGGCGCGCGCCGCGCCTGGCCGCCCGACGCAAGAGGCCAGCGGCCAGCCGCGCCGGATCGGCGCTGGCCGAGCCGTCGGACAGGATGGCGCCGGTGCGCTCGATCCCGAACCGGGCCCGCAGGTCGGCCCGTGCAGGAAGACCGACTCCAGGCCGATCGCGGCGCGCGCCTCGGCTTCGGCGCGCAGGGCCCGGGCGCCATAGGCGTCGCCGGCCAGATAGAGTGACTGTTTCGCCTTCAGTCCGCAGGCGATGCGCTCCCGGCGTACGATGGCGATCAGGTCTTCGACCGCGGCGCGGGAGCGGAGATAGACTCGCTTCGCGTCCGCGTCGCCGATCTGCGCGCCGAGGGCGGTCAACGGCGTATCCAACTCCCATTGCAACAGCGAGGTCGAGGCGACGGTCGAGCCCATCAGCGGCGTGCGCCGGTCGAAAACCGCGACGCTGAAATCGCGCGACAGCTCGTGCGCCATGAAAGCGCCGCTGACGCCGGCGCCGACGACGGCCACATCGACGTCAATCGGCTCGCGCAGCTTTCGGGTCGGGACGCCCAGGCCCACGGAGTCCAGCCAGAGCGAACGGCCGGTGCGCAGGTCGCGCTTGCGGGTCGCTCCGACCGGCAAGCTAGCCGCCGGCGCTGAGCCGCCGCTGGTTGGCGCGAACGCGGCGGCGATAAAGGGCGACGGCGCGCGCGGGCGCGAGGTCGAGACGGCCGCTCATGGCGCTCTTGCCGATCTGCAATTGCGTGTCGAGCGCGGCCTGGGTCTTTTCGGAGATCATGCGATGGACCTCGGCCTCGGCCGCAGGCCCGCCCGCCGCCATCTTCATCATACGCAGCGCGATGACGCTCTGCGCCTCGATGCCGAGCTGCATCGCGCTCATCGACAGACTGAGCCACGAGGAATTGCGTCGCGCCATGGGTGGTCCTTCCGGGATGCCGTAACGCCCTGCGAAATCCGTGTCCCACATGCGGCAGCGCACCCTTAACCCGGCCGCCCCAGCTGAAGTTCCGGCGAGATAACAGGAGTCTTTGAAAGACCGGTCGTGCCGCTTTTTTAGGCGCCTTCGGAACCGAGTTCGGCTACGCTCGTTGAAGGTCCAGAACTTGGCTATGGGAGGCTGAAATGGGCCGTTCACTGCTTCTGCTTTTTCTTGGTGTGCCGATTCCGATCATCATTCTGCTCGCCCTGGTTTGGCATTGAGCCGGCGGGGGATTGAGACATGGCAACCGACACCACAATCGTAGCGGTCGACGCCACCCCGGCGCGGACCGTTTCCACCGTCTCCTGGGCCGCCATCATCGCCGGCGCCGTGGTCGCGGCAGCGACGTCCGTGCTGCTGCTGGCCCTGGGGACCGGCTTTGGCCTGGCGTCCGTTTCGCCCTGGGCGGGCGGCGCGTCGCCGGTGACCTTCACGGTGATGACGGCCATCTGGCTGATCGTCATGCAGTGGATCGCGTCCGGCCTGGGCGGCTATCTGACCGGCCGGCTGCGCACCCGCTGGATCGGCACCCACACCCACGAGGTCTTCTTCCGCGACACCGCCCACGGCTTCCTGAGCTGGGCTCTGGCCACGGTGATCACCGCCGCCTTGGTCAGCTCGGCCGCTATCATGGCCGCCGGCGCCGGCGCCCATGCGGCGGCGCCCGAAGCCGTGTCGCAACAGGCCCTGGCCTATGACACCGACCAGCTGTTCCGCTCGGCCCAGCCCGCCGCGAGCCCGTCCGCCGTGGACAGCCGCGCCGAGGCGCAACGGATGCTGGCGGCCGGCGTCGCCAACGGCGCCGTTCCGGCCAACGATCGCGCCTGGCTCGACCAGCTGATCGTCGCCCAGGCCGGGGTCTCCCAGGCAGAGGCCGACCAGCGCGTCGGGACCGTGGTCGACCGCGAACAGGCGGCCGTCGCCCAGGCCAAACAGGCGGCCGACACCGCGCGCAAGGCCGCCGCGGCCTTCGCCATCTTCACCGGCCTGTCGATGCTGATCGGCGCCCTGATCGCCTGCGTCGCCGCCGCGCTCGGCGGTCTTGAGCGCGACGAGCACCCTTAAGGATCGTTCCGGCGCAGCAGCGCCGGCGTCCAATGACGGCCATAGGCGGCGCGCAGATCGGCGCGCCGCCAGTCCGCGCCGGTAACGCGGCCGCGGCAACGGGTCCGTTCGCAGCGGCAGACCATCGACCAGTCTTCAACCCCGGTATGGGTGGCGTAGTCGATGGTCAGCTCTTCGCCTACGGCGATGTCGCGGCGCGCGGTGACGGTGACAGCGTCCTCGTGCCAGAGATTGGGCTCGCAGCCGTGGTTGCCGTAACGCACCGGATGCGTCGGATCGATCAGCAGATGCACGCCCTCGTCCAGCATGACGCTGCTGTAGGGCGGTTGCAGCGCCGCCAGGCCGGCATCGTCGATGGGCTGCCCGCCAAGCCGGATGACCACCTCACCCGCGGCGATCGGCGCGGTCGCGAACAGGCCCAGACCCTCGATAGCCGACGGCCGCACGCTGGCGCTTGGCGTCAGCCAGCATTGGGCTGCGATCTGCATCAGGCCTCGATCGGTATCCCAGCGCAGCGGTCCGGCGCGCGCTGCGGGTTGGCGATGGCGATGGCGTCATCCGCCAGCCGCACCTGGTAGTCGGAGAACCGCGGATCTGGGCGACGATAGTCGGTCGAAATGTACTGTGCGCCACACAGAAAGGCGGCGTCGCGGCGGCTGGTGTCGTTCGCCCTCGCCTCGACCGTATCGGCGTCGGCGCGGGTGCGCACCATGAAGCCCGCCCGCACCAGGTCCGCCGTGCGCGGCCCGTCAGCGAGTTCGTTCAGGGTGTAATACGCGTTGTCGGGCGCGTCCTCGTCGGAATTGACGAAGCACATGCAGCCCTCCAGGGACTTGCGTCCGCGCCGATAGGCGTCGCGCCGGCGGCCGGTTTCGTCGACGGCGATGAATATCTTGCCGCGCGCCTCGCCCAGCTTTGGCCAGCCCTTTTCCAGCACCGCCTCGCGCAGGGTCGCCGCGCCGCCGCGCACGATGTCGGGGGTGATCACCGCGCCGGGCGGGAAGACCGCGGCGATCTCCGCATCGAGCACGTCATAGGCCGCCTCGTCGAACGGCAGGCCGTCGGCGCCGCCGGGCACGCGCGTCGGCCCATCCGAGGTGTTCATGGTCAAGAGGATCGGCGTGTGATCCGGATGCGCCAGCGACCAGGCGCGGATCTCCTTCAGGCCCTGGACATAGGTGTAGACGCTGGAGCGGAAATCGATGTCCTGGATGTGGATCACCTTCAGGCCCGGCTTCGACATCGCCTCGATGTAGTCGGGCGAGATCTCCTGGCGGGTCAGGGTCATGCCGGCCGGGTGGGCGTAGCGGCCCCCCTCAGGATCGTAATAGATGTCCAATTCGAGCGCGCGGGCGCCATCGTCGAGCTGCTCGGTCAGCGGCGGGTGGGCATAGTCCAAGCCCTCCCACGCCTGCGGCGCGGCGCGGCGGATCATCTGCAGGATCGGCTCGGAAATGGCCTGGTGATAGCTGTTGTGGGTGCCGATGGTCAGGATGTCGGTCATGCGCAGATTGTGGTCTATCCAGGCCCGCGCACAGCCGGGCCCGGCGCTGGCCGCGTCCGGCGCATCGAGATCGCAATTGGCCGCCATGGTCGCCTCCTCGAAATACTACCACCGCCCTCACCCTAGTGATCGCCGGCGCCATGTCGATGACACAGCCGGCGGCGGCGGGCGGCCTCAAACCTGAGCGCCGACCAGCATGAACATCGGCCGCTGCCGTTCCTCGGCCAGGTCTGGACGCGCTTCGACCTGCGTCAGTGTTGGCGCCCACTCCTCAAGATGCGCGATCGTGAAGCCGGCGCGCAGCAGCAGGGTGACATAGGCGCCGATGGTGCGGTGCTGCTTGACGACGTCGCGGCCGAGCCATCGGGTCGTGCGCGGGCCTTCGACCTGGTAGCCGTCGAGGGGCCAGACCTTGCGGCCGTTCTCATCGACCGTCCAACCGGGCGCCGACGGCGCGGTGAAGATCGGATGCTCTACCGAAAACACCAGCCGGCCGCCCGGCGCGAGCGCCTGGTGGATCGCGCCGAACAGCCGCTCCAGGGTCTCGACATAGTGGAAGGCCAGCGAGCTATAGACCAGGTCGACGCTCTGCGCCGCCGGCTCGAACAGCTCCAGATCGGCGCGCAGATAGCGGATCGACGCATCGTCCGTCGCGGCCTGGGCGCGCTCGAGCATCCGCTCGGAGACATCGACGCCGAGCACCGAGGCCGCGCCCTCAGCCCTGGCCCAGCGGGCGAACCAGCCGAAGCCGCAGCCCAGGTCGAGCACGCGCAAGCCGCCTAGCGGCGGCAGCAGCGCCCGCATCGCCGGCCACTCGGCCGCGCCGTCCAGGCCCTCCTTCGAACGGATCATGCCGCTGTAGCCGGTGAAGAAGGTTTCGTCATCGTAGAGGGCAGACATGGGACCGCTCTTATGATCGTCGCTGGGTGCGGCATTTGACACTCCGGCGGCGGCGCAAGACAAGGCTTTGGGCCAAGGCGTCAGCTTAAGAAAGGGCGCCAGGCCGATGGGAGTGAGCCGTGCTTGAAAAGCTGAAGGTCGTCGAATTCTCCACCTGGGTCGCGGGACCCAGCGCCGCCATGGTCATGGCCGACTGGGGCGCCGAGGTGATCAAGGTGGAGAGCGCTTCGGGCGATCCGGTGCGCAACCTGTTCGCCGCCCGCGAGGATGTCACCGGCAACCCGGTGTTCGAACTGCAGAACCGTGGCAAGCGCAGTCTGGTGCTGGACACCGGCAAGCCGGAGGGGCGCGCGGCGCTGCTGCGGGTGCTGGCCGATACCGACATCTTCATCACCAACCTGCGCCCCGGCGCGCTGAAACGGGCCCGGCTGGACTACGACTCGATCAAGGCCGACTTCCCGCGGCTGATCTACACCAGCGTCTCCGGCTATGGCCTGGAGGGTGAAGGCGTCGATCTGCCGGCTTTCGATATCGCCGCGCTGTGGACCCGGTCGGGCGTCGCTGGCGCGACCATTCCGGAAGGCCTCGACCCCTTCGTCTGCCGCCCCGGCATGGGCGATTCCATCTGTGCGCTCGCCACCGTCGCCTCGACGCTGGCGGCCCTGGTCGAGCGCGGGACCACCGGCAAGGGCCAGCTGGTCGAGACCTCGTTGATCCGCACCGGCTCCTATGCGATCGGCTGGGATCTGGCGATCCAGCTGAAATGGGGCGAGCACAACCGCGCCCGCCAGCGCAGCGAAACGCAAAGCCCGGTCGCCAACTATTTCAAGACCGCCGACGACCACTGGGTCTCGGTCTCGGTGCGTGCGCCGCGCGACTGGCCGGCCATCGCCGCCGCCACAGGCCATCCGGAGCTGGTCGAGGACCCGCGGTTCGCCACACCGATGGACCGGGCGGCCAACGCCCAGAGCTTGCTCGGCATATTGGACAAGGCCTTCGGCGCCATGACTCTGAAAGAGGCCGCCGGGGTGCTGACCAAGGCCGACGTGATCTGGGCGCCGCTGCAGAGCCTGGCCCAGGTGGCCGAAGACCCCTACGCCAAGGCCGCCGGCTGCTTCGTCGAGGTCGAGGACGCCACGGGCGAACGGTATTTGGCGCCCGCCTCCCCGGCCCGCTTCCCCGGCGCCGAACACGGCCCGACGCGGCCCGCCCCGCTACTGGGCGCGCACACGGCGGAGATCCTGGAAGAGGCCGGGTATTCGAAGGCGGAGATCGACGGCCTGGTCGAGAGCAGCGTGGCGGTGAGGATCGCGTAAAATTTATTCGTCATCGCCCGACCTGTTCGGGCGATCCATGAACGCCGGTGGTCGCGAGTAACTGCGCGGCGGCTCGCCACCGCGAAACGCCATTCTCCCGTGTTCATGGGTGGCCCGAACAAGTCGGGCCATGACGAAAACGAGGGCTCAGCGGTTCGGCAGCACCACCACGGCATGACCCGGGCACGTGGCTTCGCCGTTCTGGTTCATGACGTTGGTCTCAAGCCGGATGCGGTTTTCGCCGTCGACCACCTCTTTCTCGACCACCTTGCCGACGACGCTCAGCAGGTCGTTCTTCTGGTTGATGGCGCGGTACTGGCAGCCGATCTCGCGGATCTCGGCCTCGTCGCCGATCCAGTCGCGCAAGGCATTGGCCAGGTAGGCGTAGCGCAGGTTGCCCATGCCGAAGGCGCCTTGGGCGTTGCCGGCCTTGCGGCCGTCTTCGTCGTCCATGTGGAAGGGCACGAACTCGTCGTTCACCGCCGCATAGCGGTTCCAGTGCATGAAGTTGGTGGTCCGCGACCAGGTCGGCATCTCGTCGCCCACCTGCACGTCGTCGAAATAGACATTCACGGTCATGGCTGTCTGCTCCCTAGTACCGGATGCCGGTGGCGATGCGGCGACGGACGAACGCGCCGTTCTGGTTGGTCCATTCGATCTCGTTATAAGTGTAGAGCATCAGGCCGAAGCGGCCCTGGCGCTCGTTGAAGTCGGCCAGCCGGGTGCGGGCCGAGATCACATCGCCCGGGCGCATCGGCTCGCCATAGGTGTCGGTCTGCCCGCCGTTGATGCCGGTCAACCGCACGCCTTCGACGGGCGCCGCGGCGGCCGTCGGCCGCGGCCGCTTCACCGGCCAGGCGAAGGGGTTGAAATCGAGCGGCGCCACGATGCCGCCCCAGCGCGTGCCGGCGGCATAGTCCTCATCCCAATAGAGCGGCGGCGGCGTCTCCGGCCAATAGGTGGCGATGGCCCATTTGCGGATGTCGGACAGCGAGATCGGCGGCGACTGACGCGGCTCGCTCCACCTGCCCTTGGCCTCCTGCATCGCCGGGCTGATCAGGGTATCGACGCCTGTGGCCATCGCGGCCTCCTCTCAAATTCGTTTTGATTCCAATGCGTTCGTTCAATGCCTGGCCTGGGCGGCCAGTTCGTCGTGGGCGATCTGCTGCATGGCCGTTGCCTGGGCCGGGGAAATCCCCAGTTCCATGGCGGCGCTCTCTCTGGGTCCCAGCGAGAGCGGGTCCTTACCGGTGACGCTGCCGAAGACCATCAGCGCCTCGATATAATAGCCGAAACTGGAGGCGTGGTAGTTGTCGTAGGCCCACAGATCGACCTTGCCCGGCTCGATGCCGTCGTAGGGATTGGGGTCGGCGAAGCCCACAACGATCGCCCGGTTCCAGGCGCTGCCGACCTGGATGACCCCGGCGATCTGAGGCGATCCCGCGGCCGCCTGATCGTAGCCGGCACGGATGTCCTTGGCCATCTGGTCGATCGGCTTGCCGTACCAGTGGCCGGTCTTCAGATAGGTGAGATCCGCCCGCGACCAGGTCGCCGTCAGCCGCACGTCGGCCCTGGGGTTCCTGGCGCGGAACATCCTGGCCATCACCGCGGATGAGGCGATCAGGCTGGCCGGGTCGCCGGGCTTGGCGGCATCGAGGGTCGAGAAGCTCTGCAGCACGACATGGTCCCAGGCCTGGTCGATCACCGGCCGCTTGTTGTCCAGGTGGTATTGCAGGTCCTTGCCGCCGACCGTCTCGAGACTGACCGTGTAGTCGAGCCCAGCCTCGCCCGCGAAGGTCTTGAACAGGGCCGGCACCCCGCCGACCCCACCGCCGTTCAGGTCGGTGACCGTGGTGTTGTGGAATTTCCACACCGGCGACAGGGCGCCGAAGGTGAAGCTGTTGCCGACGAAGAGGATCGTGTCGGCGTGGGCCCCGCCGCCGCTGATAGCCAGCATGATCGCCGCACACCCGCCGAAGATCGATTTCACTCGCTCCATAGACGATGACCCCACCCTTTATCGTTTTCTGGCGAACCAATGAGAACGCCGCTTCGTTCACGTCAACCGAAGGCTGGCGCAAGCCGCTCGACGGGACCAGACTAATGGCGAGAGCCATAGGGAGACGGCCATGAGCGACGATCACGAACCGCCCAAGGGTCCCGACCTGGCGCAGGGTGCGCCGTCGGCGGACCTGGCCGACGGCGGCATGCTGACGGGCCATGTCGGCGATGAGGTCGTGGTCGTCGCCCGCATCGATGGCGAGCTCTTCGCTATCGGCGGCAGTTGCACCCACTATCACGGTCCACTCGGCGAGGGCCTGCTGGTCGGCCACACGGTGCGCTGCCCCTGGCACCACGCCCATTTCTGCCTGCGTACCGGCGAGGCCCTGAGCGCGCCGGCCATCGATCCGGTAGCCGCCTGGAAGGCCGATGAGCGCGACGGCAAGATCTTCGTCAGTTCGGGCGGCGAGGCGACGAATCCGGCGCCGAAAGCCCGCGGCAAGGGCCCCAGACGCGTCCTCATCGCCGGCGGCGGCGCGGCCGGGTTCGCCGCGGCCGAGATGCTGCGGCGGCACGGCTATGACGGGGCCTTGAGCCTGGTCAGTTCCGACGCCGACGCGCCTTACGACCGGCCCAACTGTTCGAAGGACTTCCTGGCCGGCGAGGCGCCAGCCGAGTGGATGCCGCTGCGCGAGGACAGCTGGTACAAGGATCACGGCATCGATCTGCGGCTGGAGACCGAGATCACCCGGCTGGACCTGGGCGCGCGCACCGCGGCGCTGAAGGCCGGCGACGAGATTAGCTTCGACGCTCTGGTTTTGGCGCTCGGCGCCGAGCCGCAGCGGCCGCGGATCCCCGGCTTCGACAGCCCCAAGGTCCTCACCCTGCGCTCGCTGAAGGACGCCGGGGCGATCGCCGCCGCGGCCAAGGACGCGCATCGCGTGGTCATCGTCGGGGCCAGCTTCATCGGGCTGGAGGTGGCCGCCTCGCTGAGACACCTCGGCCTGGAGGTGCATGTGGCGGCGCCCGAGGCCATTCCACTGGCCCGCGTGCTCGGCGACGAGGTCGGCCAGTGGATCCGCGGCCTGCACGAGGCGAACGGCGTCGTCTTCCACCTCGGCCGCAAGGTGCTGGGCTTTGCGGACGGCAAGCTCGGCCTCGACAATGGCGAAACGATCGAAGCCGACTTCATCGTCGCCGGCACAGGAGTCAGGCCGCGCACGGCGCTGGCCGAGGCCGCCGGCTTGAAGGTCGAGAACGGCGTGGTGGTCGACCGCTGGCTGCGCGCCTCGGCCGAAGGCGTCTATGCCGTCGGCGACATCGCCCGCTTCCCCGACGCTCACACCGGCAAGCCCATCCGCGTCGAGCACTGGGTGCACGCCGAGCGCCAGGGCCAGCATGCCGCGCGCATGCTGCTGGGCGACGACGCGCCGTTCAGCGACACCCCGTTTTTCTGGAGCGCGCACGCGGGCACGACCATCTCCTATGTCGGCCATGCCGAAGAATTCGACGCGCCGAAGATCGAAGGTTCGCTGGAAAAGCAAGACGCGCTGATCCGCTACGCCAAGGACGGCCGCGACCTGGCGGTGGCCACGGTAGGCCGCGATCTGGCTGGCCTGAAAGCGGGCCGGGCCTTCGAAACCGCGGCCGCGCCGACCTGAGTTACTGGCAGACCGCCTCAAGCTTGTAGCCGTCAGGATCGATTACGAAGGCGGCGTAATAGGTCGGGCTGTACCGCGGCCTCAGACCCGGCGGACCATCGTCAGTCCCGCCGGCGGCGATGGCCGCGGCGTGGAACCGGTCCACCGCCTCTCGACTCGGCGCATCGAAGGCGAGGTGGAAGCCGGTGCCCGGAGCCAGGGCGTCGGCCCTAGGAAACAGCGCCAGCTTGTCCCCGCCGCCCGCGAGGCCGTAGCCGGCGCCGTGCTCATTGGTCCAGACCCGCGCATAGCCGAGTGCGGTCAGCGCCGCGTCGTAGAAGACGGTTGAGCGCGCCAAATCGGCAACGCCGAAGGAGAGATGACCCAGCATGGCAAGCTCCGCTGTTGGCGCCCTGCCCGGTAAGGGATAGCCCGCGAGACATTCAGACCAGAGACCTCGTCGGATGGATATTGAAATTCGCCCGCTCCAGGCCGGAGATCGCGACCGGCTGGCGGCCGTCGACGGCGGCAACGGCTGGAATCCCGATCCCGTGCTCTGGGCGCTTTATCTGGCCGATCAGGCGGTCGGTCGCCGACTGGTGGTCATCGCGTGGGAGGCAGATCGGCCGCTCGGCTATGGCAACCTGCTCTGGACGCCCGGCTACGCGCCGTTCCGCGCCGGCGACATTCCGGAGATCAACAATCTCGGCGTCGACGTCCATGTACGCAACCAAGGCGTCTGCACCGCGATCATCGGTTATTTCGAGGCGCGCGCTCGTGAGGCCGGCAAGCCGGTGATGGGCATCGGCGTCGGCCTCTATCCCGACTACGGCCCGGCCCAGCGCCTTTACACCCGGCTCGGCTATCGCCCGGACGGGCGCGGGATCACCTACAACGAACGCACCGTGGCGGCGGGCGAGAGCGTGCGCCTGGACGACGACCTAGTCCTGTGGATGACCAAGCCGCTCTGAGCCTCATCCGGCCGCCACGCAGGCCGCGGCGCTGGCGAACGGCGGGCCGGCCACATCGTGGACCGCCTCGTTGAGGAAGACGCAGGCCGCGCGCACGCGGCCGTCATAGGTGGCCAGGTCGCCCACCTCGCCCTCGATGTCGGCGATCCTCGGCACCTCCAGGTCGGCCGCCGTCAGCCGCGCGCCCGGCCGCTCGGCCGCCGCGGCGTTCAGCATCACGGTGGCGTAGAAGAGCCGGTTTATCTGCCGCATCAGGAACAGACGCGCGCGGCGATAGTCGTCCAGCACCTCGCCGAAATAGGCCCTAAGCACCGCCTCGCGCTCGGCCTCGCCCCTGGCGAAACAGTTCACGACAGTCGCCAGATCCACATAGCGGTCGGCCGCGAAGGCCGACTCCCAGTCGACGAACCAGGCCCGCTCGCCGTCGAACAGGACGTTGTTGGGGTTGAGGTCGTTGTGGCTGGAGACCAGGTCGGGGTCGCAGCCGGGATAGACCGCCGTCAACGCCTGGAATGTGCTCAGCAGGCTGAACAGAGCCTTGGGCGGCAGGATGCCGGTTTCGCGGACCTGGCCGATCAGGCTCTCCATGCCCTGCATGTAGGGGATCAGGCCGGGGAACAACGGCGCGGCGTGCAGTTTGCGCAACTGGTCCACGATCGCAACGGCGCGCACTTCATCCGCATTGCCGGGAGCTGCACGGACAAAGTCGGTGATAGCCACCCCGTCGCGGGCGTCGGCATAGTGGAGCTTCGGCGCGACGCCGACCTCGGCGGCGATCTTCAGGCAGGCATATTGCCGTTCGGGATCGCGAAAGCCGTCGCGGGCGGTCTCCAGGCGCAGCAGATAGTCGCCGCCCCGCACGGTCGCCTTGAAGATCAGCGCACCGGAGGCGCCGCCGGTGACCGGCGCGAGCTTTTCGATCGCCGCGCCGGGAAAGGCCGCCTCGACCGCGCGCAACACCGCCTCGCGCCGTTCGGAGGGGACGAAGGCGTCGAGCGCCGACGGCGTCTCGCCGAAGGCGGCCGGGGCCAGTCGCCAGGCATGGTCGCGGACGTCCGGCGCCCAGCTCTCGGTCAAGCTTTCGAACCGGGCGCGATCGCCGGCGAACAGGGCGCGGATGGCTTCTTCATAGCCGGCGGCATCGCCAGCCATGGCGGTCATGAAGCGATAGAGCGCGTTCTGCGCCCGGCGCCGTTCGCCGGCGGCGCTGCGTCGCGCCTCGTCGATCAGCCGGCGCAGAGCCGCCGACGCGCCACCCGACTGCTCGGCCAGCCAGTCCCAATGCCGCGGCAGCAGCGTCACTTCCCGGGCCACCACCCCCAGCTTCGGCCGCCCGCGACCCCGTGTCTCCGACCGACTTTCCGGAAAGGCGTGCTCCAGACGATCGCGCACCTCGTCCAAGGAGCCGCGGAAGTCCACATCGACCAGTTCGCTGCTATGATCGTCGAAGATCAGCACCCCCTCGGGACCATCCCCGCCGATCGACGCCTTGATTGTCGAGGCGACTGACAGCAGGGGCCCCGAAGCGATGCGGCGCGAGCCTTGGAAGGCAGTGACGGTGTTGGGCGTAGCCATGCCGCCCAATACCCCGGTACAAGCCCTGAAGCAATATGACCCGGGTAAAAATGAGGCTGGCTAGGCGGCGACCGCGCTGGCGGTCTGACGCGCCATCCCCTTGGCGAGCGGCGCCAGCCGCACGCTGGCCGTCGCCCGCGCCACGATCAAGCCCTGCTCGTCGGCCAGCCGCGCCTCGACGAAGCCGACCGTCTTGCCCAGCTGGACCACCATGGCCTCGCCGATCAGCAGGCCGGGCACGGCCGGCGCCAGATAGCTCACATGCATGTCGATGGTCGTCGGCATGATCTCGGCATGGGTGGTGATCAGCACCGCCGGGCCCATGGTGTCGTCGAGCATGGCCGCCAGGATGCCGCCCTGGACATTGCCCGCGGCATTGCAGAACTCCGGCCTGGCCTCGAAGCGGATGCGCACCCAGCCGTCGTTCGGCTTGGCGTCGATGATGTCCAGCCCAAGTAGCTTGGCGCAGGGCGGGGTGGCGAAGCGGTCGAGAACCGTGGCGAACATGATGGCATCTCCCTTTGACGCCTGACTTAAAGCTCCGCTGCTGACAGCATGCTGGCAGCAGCTTCGACCGCCCGCCAATGGACCGTGGTCGTCTGGCCGCGTAGGACAGGGCATGGCGTCGACGGCCTTGATCATCGGCGGGACCGGCCAGATCGGCCGGGCGGCGGCGCGCAATCTTCTCGCCAACGGTTGGCGGGTGCGGCTTGCGCAGCGTTCGGCCGCCGATCTGCCCCCCGACTTGGTCGGCCGCGTCGAGGCGGTGGAATTGGATCGCGACCAGCCCGGCGCCCTGGCCGCCGGTCTGGCGGACGGCGCGGATGCGGTGATCGACACGGTCGCCTTCACCGAGGTCCACGCCCATCAGCTGATCGAACTGAGCCCCGACATCGGCGCGCTGGTGACGATCTCTTCCGCCAGCGTCTATCGCGATAGCGCCGGCCGCACCCTGGATGAGGCGGCGCAGACGGGCTTTCCAGCGTTTCCGGTCCCGATCGGCGAGGACCAGCCCACCGTTCAGGCCGGATCATCAACCTATTCCACGGCCAAGGTCGCGCTCGAACAGGCGCTGCTGCAGCACTTCCTGCCCCCGGTGACGATCCTCAGGCCGGGCGCCATCTATGGCGAGGGATCGCGCCATCCGCGCGAGTGGTGGTTCGTCAAGCGCATCCTGGACGGTCGGCGACGAATCCCGCTGGCCTACGACGGCCAAAGCCGCTTCCACCCCAGCGCCACCGCCAACATCGCCGAGCTCTGCCGCGTCGCCCTTGAGCACCCTGAGACGCGGGTTCTGAACGCCGCCGATCCGCGAGCGCTGACGGTGGCCGAGATCGGGGTGGCCATCGGGGCGGCCTATGGCGTCGATCTCGACCTCGTCCCCCTGGCTGGGCCGCCGAAACGCGGCGTCGGCGCCCACCCTTGGTGCATCCCCGAGCCCATCGCCCTGGACATGAGCCGCGCCGAGGCTTTGGGCTATCGGCCGGTGGTCCGCTACGAAGACGCCGTCGGCGAGGCATGCCGCTCCGCGGAGGCCGCGGCAGCGGCCGGCGTCGCCTTTCCGGCCTACATCAACGCCCTTTTCGACTACGCCGCCGAGGACGCAGCCCTGGTTTCTTCACCCGCCGGCGAGCATCGTTAGGTCGCCGGCGCCTCGGTCAGCGCCTCGAGCGAGATACGCCCGGTCTCCGGCACCAGCAGCCAGGTGAGGATCGCGCCCAGCACCGCCAGGGCGGCCACCACCCAATAGGCGCTGGCCGGACCGATGCCGCCCTGGCTGACCGCTCGGAACAGCAGCGGAAAGGCGAAGCCGCTGATCGCCGCGCCGATGCGGCCGCCGGCCACGGTGACGCTCTGGGCCACGCTGCGCACCCGGGTGGGCGCCAGCTCTACGCCCAGCACACCCGCGCCCGACACCAGGCCCGGCCCGGTCATGGCGATGTTCAGCAACCCGTAGACGGCGAAGGCCAGGATCGGCATGGCCAGCAACTGATGTTGCATCAGCGCGAAGGTGCCAAGCACCACCGCGCCGCCGAGGAACCCCCAGCCCTGCAGCGGCTTGCGCCCGAACCGGTCGATGATGAACAGCGAGCCCACGAACGAGGCTGGCAGGACGAACAGCACCTGGGTGAGCAGGGCGAAGGTCACCGCGTTCATGCCCAGGCTCTTGGCGATCAGGTTGGGGCCGAACAGGATGAAGACGTAGACCACCAGGTCGTAGATCATCCACAGCAGCGCCGCCGACAGGATTGGCCGCGCATGCTGGCGGAAGACTTGCCAGAAGCCGCGCACGTCGACCTCTGGAGCGGTCAGCTGCTGGCCGCTGATCTCGGTCATGACGCGCGAAGCCTCGGCCTGCTCGCCGGCCAGACGCGCCAGATAACGCGCCGTCTCGGGCATGCGGCGGCGGAAATAGAGCACCGCCAGCGCCGGGATCGCGCCACCGGCCAGCACCAGGCGCCATTCCAGATCGTGGCTGATGTGCAGCGCGCTCAGCAGCAGCGTGATCAGCGAGGCGGCCAGGGCTCCGATCGGCCACATGGTGCCGAAGCCCAGACCGAGCGCCCGGCCGCGGTCGGCGCGGTTGGCGTGCTCGGCCATGATCACCGGCGACAGCACATAGTCGGCGCCGACGCCGATGCCGAGCACGAAGCGGATGGCGATCAGCCAGGTGACGTCGGGCGCGAAGGCCTGGGCCACGGCGGCGACCCCCAGGATGAGCACGTCGAGGCCGTAGAAGCGCTTGCGGCCCCGCTGCCCCAGGACGCCGAAGCCCAGCGCGCCGATCGCCGCCCCGACCAGGGCCGAGGCCGACAGGAGCGCGCTCTGCACGCCGGTCAGGCTGGACTGGCCGAACGAGGCCAGCACGAAGGGCAGAACCAGGGCCAGGGATGACAGGTCATAGCCGTCGCAGAAGACGCCCAGACCGGTGGTCAGCGTTGCGCGCCAATGGAAGCCCTTGAACTTCTGCTCATCGAGCGCCTTAAACCCGGCTTCACTCACCACCCGCCCCCGAATCCTGATCGACCGCCCATAGTGTCGCCGTGATGATGACGGTGCGGCGACAGCTTCACAATGCGTCAGGACCAGACTAGCTGATCCCATGCCCAAGATAGAGATCCTCAGCCCGCAATCGCGCTGGCCGACAGAGTTCGCCGAGATCGGGGCGCGACTGCGCGGGAGCCTGGGTCCGCTGGCCTCGTCGATCAACCATATCGGCTCGACCTCCGTGCCCGGGCTCGACGCCAAGGACGTCATCGACATCCAGATCAGCGTGGCATCGCTCGATCCGGTCGGCCCGATCCAGGCCGCCATCGAGGCGGCGGGCTATCGGCTGCGCGACGGGTCCTGGTCCGATCATGTGCCCGAAGGCGACGATCGGGACCCCGAACAGTGGGCCAAGCGGTATGGCGGCGCGCCGGAGGGCGGGCGTCGGACCCACATCCATATCCGCGTCCGCGGCCGGCGAAATCAGCGCTACGCCCTGCTGTTTCGCGATTATCTCCGCGCCGTTCCTTCGGCGGCGGCGACCTACGGCCTGATCAAGCGCGAGCTGGCCGCGCGCCACGCCGACGACGTCGACGCCTACTACGCGGTCAAGGACCCGGTCTGCGACCTGATCATGGCCGCCGCTGAATCCTGGGCTTTGATGAGCGGCTGGACACTTCCGCCCTCCGACGCCTGAGTGCGGCAATATCGCCAAAACCATCGCCGCGAGAACGGTTTAGCTGGACTTTCCGATCATGTTTCGGCATAAGAAATATGTCCGTGACCGGACTGATTCGGAGCTCGCCATGTTGAAGGCGAAAACGCAGGAAAAGTTCAGGGCGGCCAACGCCAATGGACAGGATCGGCTGGCGCGCCTGGCGACGGCGATCGCCGAGGTGCGCTCCGGCGGCCGGATCAGTTCGCGCACCACCAAGCTGCTCGCGTCCGACATCGCCAAGATGGCCAAAAAGGTCGTCGAGGAGGCGGCGGAGGCGGCCATCGACGCGGTGCGCGGCGACCGCGGCGCCGTGGTCAATGAGAGCGTCGACCTGCTCTACAACCTCAGCATCGTCTGGTCCGAAATGGGCATCGACCCGGACGAGATCTGGACCGAGATGGACCGGCGCGAGACGGTGCTGGGCATGGTCGAGAAACTGCCCAAAACACGCCCCGACGACGCGATGCTGAAGGCGGTCGAGCCGGACCTCGCCGAGGTCGACGACTAGATCCTGGCCGGCGTCCCGCAGGAGCGGTTCAATAGGTCGGGCGCAACTCGATGCGGCGATTGAAGGCCCGGCCCGCCTCAGTGTCTCGCGGAACCAGGTAGTGGTAGTTGCCAAGCACATAGCCGACGCCGATCCGTTCGGCGGCGACGCCGGCGTCGCGCAGATGGCGTGAGGCGACGTCCACCCGCGCCTCGCACAGGGCCAGGCTTTCCTCGGGCGGACAGGGATCGTCGCCGAAGCCGTCGATGACGACGTTCAGGTCTGGCCGGCCGTTCAAAAGCGTGGCCAACTCGTCCAGCTGCGCCAGCGAGTCCGGTGTTGGCGTGGGATCGCCCTCGCCGAAATGCAGCCGGTAGATGACCTTAGCGCCGTCGGCGACCTTGGTGCGCAATAGCCGCTCATAGGCCGGAAACACCGCTTCCCACTGGTCGGACGCCCACCGGTCGGCCTCTTCGCCCGAACCCCCCTCGACCAGCCGGGTCAGGCGGCCCAGCCAAGCGTGATAGCCGGCCAGCGCCATCGGGCTCCAGCCGGTCGGCGGCCGCGTCAGCATCAGGATCAGGCGGCACGCGCCTTGGTGTTCGAACAGATCGAAGCGCATGAACCCGCCGAGGTTCAGACGTCGAGGCGGCTCGAACTCGGTGATCCGGCCGCGCCAGATCTGGCCGCTGATATCGAAACAGAATGCCCCGTCCTGCCGGGCCTCGAACGCGGTGCAGCGCCAGAGCCAGACCCGGTATTGCGCCGGGTCGACGAGCGTCGCCCAGACCGTCTCGGGCGCATGGGTGAAGTCGCGCACGAAGCGCAGGGTTTTTCGGTCGGTGAACTCGCCGAGCACCAGGTCGTTGTCCGGCCCGCGAGCAAGGTCGGGAAGGCTATCCGTCATTTTCATCCTCCCGAAGTGCGGATTTTCGCGCTGGCCGTTTCGCTCTTGGCCCCGGCGAGGGAATCCAGGTGGTCTCCCAGGGCATCGAGCCTTTGGTTCCAGGTCCGTCGGCAGGCCGCGACCCAGGCTTCGACCTCGTCCAGACCTTCGGGGTTGAGGCTGTAAACCCGCATCTGGGCCTGCTCGCGCACATTCACGAGCCTGGCCCTGAGCAGGACCGACAGGTGTCGCGAGATCGCCGGCCGCGAGACCGTGAAGCCGGCGGCGATATCGCCGGCGGGCATGTCACTCGCCGCGAGCATGGTGACGATCTTGTTGCGGACGGGGTCCGCGAGGGCGGCCATGGCTGACATGCTTTCATGTGTAACTCAAATGTTACGTAACAGTCAAGTTACGCTTATCGAGCTTCGCCTAGCCCCGTTGACGCCGCGGCCGCGATTTCTCCGTGACGGGGGGCCCCGCGCCTTATAGGCCAGTGGCAAAACGCGCTCAGGGAGGAGACGAGATGAAGGATTTCGCGGGCAAGACGGCGATCGTCACCGGCGGCGGCACCGGCATGGGGCGCGAACTGGTGCGCCAGCTGGTCGCCGAGGGCTGCAATGTCGCGACCTGCGACGTCTCGGCCCGCAACATGGCCGAGACCGTGGAGCTGTGCCAGGCCGCGCGTCCGCCGCAGGGCACGCGCATTACCGCCCACGTCGCCGACGTCTCTATCGAGCAGCAACTGCAGACGTTCCGCGACGAGTTCGCCGAGCAGCACCAGACCGACAAGCTGCACCTGCTGTTCAACAATGCCGGCATCGGCGGCGGCGGCTCGATGATCGCCGACCGGCGCGAGGACTGGGAAAAGACCTTCAACGTCTGCTGGGGCGGGGTCTATTTCGGGGTGCGCACCTTCCTGCCGATGATGATGAAGGCCAGTGAGGCGCATATCGTCAACACCTCCAGCGTCAACGGTTTCTGGGCCAGCCTGGGGCCGAACATCTCGCACACGGCCTATGCGGCGGCGAAGTTCGCGGTGAAGGGCTTCTCCGAGGCGCTGATCACCGACCTGAAGCTGAACGCGCCGCACATCAAATGCTCGGTGGTCATGCCCGGCCATATCGGCACCTCGATCGGGGCCAATACGCGCAAGGTGCTGAGCGGCAACGACAGCGACACGATGTCGGCCGAGGAGCTGGCTCGCACGCGCCAGCGCTTCGCCGGTGCTGGCGTCGACCTCGCGCAGCTGAACGACGACGCGATCCAGGCGATGGCCGCGGAAGGCGCGCGGCGCTTCCTGGAAGACGCGCCGATGACCGCGGCGGCCGCCGCCACGGTCATCCTCGACGGCGTCAAGTCCGAGCGCTGGCGCATCCTGGTCGGCGACGACGCGCACCGCATGGATGAAATGGTCAGGGCCGAGCCGGAAAGCGCCTATGAGCCCGAGTTCTTCGATCGCCTGACCAGTGCGGTGGGCTGGCGGCTCGGCCGCTAACTGAACAGCACCGGCCTTTCCTGACAACCGCGCAAACCTGGTGTTCAGCCAGGGTTCATGGCGCTTGGCCAATACTCGCTTTCATCAAGCCGAACCCGGAAAACCCTCCGCGGACGGCCCAAGATTGACCAAGTGTTGGAGGTTCTGATGCGCAAGATACTTACAGCGGGCCTGGCGGCCCTGACCCTCGTCGGCGGCGCCGTTGGCGCTACGACACCAGCCATGGCTGGACCCCACGGCGATTTCCACGGCGGCTACCGCGATGGCGGCTGGCGTGGCGGGGACCGCGACGGTTTCCGCGGCGGTGGGGCCTTGGTGGCCGGCGTCCTCGGCTTCGGCCTGGGGGCGGCGCTCGCCAGTCCCAATTACGGCTACGGCTACGGTCCGGGCTATTACGCCGGTGACTATGCCTACGGCCCCGGCTACGCCACCTGCGTCGGTCGGCAACGGGTCTGGGACCCCTATTACCACCGCTACATAATCGAGCGCGTCAGCTACGCCTGCTGAGGCCAGCCGACCAGACGCTCGAGCAGCGAGCCCCGCGCCTCTCCCCATGCGCGGGGCTTTTCTTTGCTTCGCTTCAAATATGTCGAGCGTGACGCTCCAGCTTGCGCAGTGCAGGACCACGACCTATCTTACCTTGATCTTACTTCCTGAAGGCGCCCCGAATGGCGGACGATGCGAAGCTTACGACCGTCCTTTCGACCAAGGGGCAGGTCATCGTGCCCAAGGCGATCCGAAAGCGGCGCGGCTGGGAGGCGGGCGTACGCCTGGAAGTGGAGGAAACGGCGGATGGGGTCTTGCTGAGATCCGCGCCCGCATTTCCCGCAACCCGGCCGGAGGACGTCTACGGAGTCCTGGCCTATCGCGGGCCGCCGAAGACCATTGAGGAGATGGACGCGGGCGTGGCGGAAGAAATCAGGCGCAGACATGCTCGCGGTCGATACTAATCTCGTCGTCCGCTACCTCACCCTTGACCACCCCGAGCAGTCGCCGCTCGCTAAGGCCGTCATCGACGGCAACGAGATTTGGGTCGCCACGACCGTGCTGCTGGAGACCGAGTGGGTGCTCCGCCGCGTGTACGGCTATGCCGCGGCTCCCGTCTCGGCCGCGTTCCGCGTATTTTCGCAATTGCCGAACGTGACGGTTCAAGATGCGCTATGGCTGCATCAGGCGCTGGACTGGGTGGATCAGGGCATGGATTTCGCCGACGCCCTGCACCTCTCCGCCGCCGCCAACTGCGACGCCTTCGTGACGTTCGACCGCGGGCTGATCAAGGCGGCGGCGCGAAACGGCGGCGTCGAGGTTCGCGCGCCCTGATCCTCAGTGCACCAGCGCCTTGCCGATTTCCAAACCGTCGGCACTGGCCTTGACTTCGATGACCGAGCCGTCGGCGATGTCGCCGGCCAGGAGTTTGCGGGCGATCGAGTCCATCAGCTCCTTCTGGATGACGCGGCGCAGCGGCCGCGCCCCATAGATCGGGTCGTAGCCGCGTTCGGCCAGCCAGTGCTGGGCGGACGGATCGACCGCGATGCTGATCTGGCGGTCGGCGAGCAGCTTTTCGACCCGTTGCAGCTGGATCTTGACGATCTCGTCCATCTGGGCACGGCCGAGCCGGTGGAAGAGGATGATCTCGTCGATCCGGTTGAGGAATTCGGGGCGGAAGTGCTTGCGCACCACGTCCATGACCAGGGGGCGGACCGCCTCGACGCTCTCGGCCTCGCCGCCGGCGCTCACCGACTGGTCGGCGAGATATTCCGAGCCCAGGTTCGAGGTCATGATGATCAGGGTGTTGCGGAAGTCGACCGTACGCCCCTGGCCGTCGGTCAGCCGTCCGTCGTCCAGCACCTGCAGGAGCACGTTAAAGACATCCGGGTGGGCCTTCTCGACCTCGTCGAACAGCACCACCTGATAGGGCCGGCGCCGCACCGCTTCGGTCAGCGAGCCGCCTTCGTCATAGCCGACATAGCCCGGCGGGGCGCCGATCAGCCGGCTGACCGAGTGCTTTTCCATGTACTCGCTCATGTCCATCCGCGTGATGGCGTTCTCGTCTGTGAACATGAACTCGGCCAGCGCCTTGGTCAGCTCGGTCTTGCCGACGCCGGTGGGGCCTAGGAACAGGAAGGAGCCGATCGGCCGGCCAGGGTCTTTCAGGCCGGCGCGGGCGCGGCGCACGGCGTCGGAGACGGCGGCCAGCGCCTCCTCCTGGCCGACCACGCGGGCGCGCAGGCCGTCCTCCATCTTCAGCAGCTTGTCGCGCTCGCCTTCCAGCATCTTTTCCACCGGCACCCCGGTCCAACGCGAGACCACCTGGGCGATCTGTTCGGCGTCGACCACTTCAGGCGTCAGGTCGTCGGCGCTGGTGGCCTCTTCCTCGGCCAGGCGCTTTTCCAGCGGCGGGATCTCGCCATAGAGAATCTCCGAGGCCCGCTGCAGGTCGCCGCGGCGCTGGGCCTGGTCGAGTTCGTTGCGCAGGCGGTCGAGCGCCTCGCGCGCCTGGGCGGCCTGGCCGACCTTGTCCTTCTCCGCCTTCCAGCGCGACGTCATCTCTTCGGACTGGCCCTCGAGGTCGTCGAGCTCGTCCTCGAGCTTTTCCAGCCGCTGTTTCGAGGCGGAATCGGTCTCCCTGGACAGGGCCTCGCGCTCGATCTTCAGCTGCACGACGCGGCGGTCGATTTCGTCCAGCGCCTCGGGTTTGGAGTCGACAGCCATGCGCACGCGGCTCGCCGCCTCGTCGATCAGATCGATCGCCTTATCGGGCATGAACCGGTCGGTGATATAGCGATTGGACAGGGTCGCGGCCGCTACGATGGCGCTATCGGATATTCTTACACCGTGGTGGACCTCATACTTTTCCTTCAGCCCACGGAGAATTGATACGGTATCTTCGACACTTGGCTCGCCCACGAACACCGGTTGGAAGCGCCGGGCCAGCGCCGCGTCCTTCTCGACATTCTTACGGTATTCATCGAGCGTGGTGGCGCCGACGCAATGCAGCTCGCCGCGGGCCAGGGCGGGTTTCAGCAGATTGGAGGCGTCCATCGCCCCCTCGCTCTTCCCGGCCCCGACCAGGGTGTGCATCTCGTCGATGAACAGGATGATCGAGCCCTCGGCGGCGGTGACCTCGTTCAGCACCGCCTTCAGCCGCTCCTCGAACTCGCCGCGGTACTTCGCGCCGGCGATCAGCGAACCCATATCCAGCGAGAGCAGCTTCTTGTCCTTCAGCCCTTCCGGCACGTCGCCGTGGACAATGCGCAGCGCCAGGCCTTCGACGATAGCGGTCTTGCCGACCCCGGGTTCGCCGATCAGCACCGGGTTGTTCTTGGTGCGGCGCGACAGGACCTGGATGGTGCGGCGGATCTCCTCGTCGCGGCCGATCACCGGGTCGAGCTTCTGGTCGCGGGCGGCCTGAGTCAGGTCTCGCGCATAGCGCTTCAGCGCGTCATAGCCCTCCTCGGCCGAGGCGGAATCGGCGGTGCGGCCCTTGCGCAGGCTGTTGGCGGCCTCTTCCAGGCCGGCCGACGTCGCGCCGGCGTCCTTCAGCACCTTGGCCGCATCGCCGCCATCTTTGGCCAGCGCGATCAGCAGGCGCTCGGTGGTGACGAAGGCGTCGCCGGCGGCCTTGGCGTCGGACTCGGCGGTCGCGAACACGCTGGCGGTCTCCGGCTTCATGTAGAGCTGGCCGGAGCCGCCCTCGACCTTGGGCATCTTGCCAAGCAGGGCCTCGACTGCGCTATCGGCCTGGTCCGGTCGGCCGCCGGCGCTCTGAATCAGCGCGCGCGCCAGGCCGTCCTTTTCTTCAAGCAGCACCTTCAACAGGTGTTCGGGCGCGAGCTGTTGATGGCGGCGCGCCAGCGCCAGGGATTGGGCCGACTGGATCGCCTGTTTGGCGCGGTCGGAATAGAGGTCGATGTTCATAGGTCCCCTCGAACGGCGGATGGGTTTGGGCCGCCTTGATCAAGCACAGCCCGGCATCGGCAAGGATTTAGGTGTGGCGCCGGAGCCACACAAGGACGCCATGGTCGATCATCGGCTACGGGCTTCCTATCTGACCTCCAGGTGAACAAGCGCCTCAGGCCTTTTTCAAGGATTGCGGCGCAGACTTCGACCCTGAACCAACAGCCGTGGCCCGCGTTGCAAACCCAGCGGACCGGCTGGGAGGCTGGAGTGATGAAGCGGCAACGTCCAAAGGGGGTATTCGGCATCGGCGTGGCCTGTCTCGAGGCCGCCGCCACCGGGCGCACCGAGCACGTGCCGACCTCCACCGACTATCCCGACGACCGCGTCCGGCGCATCCATTTCGAGGCCGGCGGCGGCCACGGCTGGCGCATCTCGGCGCTGGAAACCCCGCGCGACAAGCCGGCGCCCTGGAAGATCGTAGTGGTCACCGGCGCGCCGTCCTGGTCGGAATACTGGGCTCCGGCGCTGGCGGCCCTGCCGCGGAACCGCGAAATGATCGTGGTCGACCGGCCGGGCTTCGCCGGCAGCGAGCCCTCCGACTGCGTTCCGGATATCCGCGTCCAGGCCGAGGCGCTGGCGCCGCTGCTCAAGGCCGCGCCGGGCCAACGCATCCTTCTGGTCGGCCAGTCCTATGGCGCGGCGATCGCCACCCTGATGGCCGCCGCCAATCCGAGACGGGTCGCCGGCGTTGTGCTCCTGTCGAGCTTCCTCGGCGTGACCGGTCCGACCTCCCGCTGGCTGGTCGACTGGGGCTCGCACGTGCTGGGCTTGATCCCGCGCGACCTGCGCAACGCGGTCCTGGAGGTCAGCCACCAGGCCGAACAGCTGAGCTATATGCGCGCGGCGCTGGAGCAGCTCTCGGTGCCGGTGCACGTGCTGCACGGCGACACCGACGACTTCGCGCCGATCGAGATCGCCGAACAGCTGGTCGCCGAGACCCACACCCGCCGCCCGATGCATTTCGAGCGCATCGCCGGGGTGAACCACTTCCTCAATGACGGCCCGGCCGAGATGGTCATCGACTGCCTGGAAGCCTGTATTCCGAAGTCTGAACCGTTCCGCCTGCGCCTGCCGCGCATGCCGCGCATGCCGCGTCTCGACTGGTCGTGGCTGCAGCAGGCTCAGTCGAAGCTGATGACCAGCAGCGCCTCGTCGTAGTCGACGCCTTCGTAGCGCAGCGAGCGCGGCTCGATCCCGTATTCGATGAAGCCCATCCGGCGGTAGAGGTCGCGGGCTGCGGTGTTCCGCGTGGTCACCGAGCAGCGCAGCAACGCAACCTGGCCGCGGGCGTGGTCGAGCAACCGTCCGACCAGCGCCTCGCCGACGCCGCGTCCGCGCAGCTCCGGGCGCAGATAGACGCCCCACATGAAGCCCTTGTGCCTTTCCTTCGCGCCCGGCTCGCGCCCAAAGCCGGCGCAGCCGCGGAGTTCGTCGGCCACATAGACCCCGAACAGCACGTCGGCGCCGGCGGGCTCCGGAATCCGCTCGGCGAAAAAGGCCAGATCGCGTTTGACCGCCTCCTCGTAGCTCGACATGAAGGCCAGCGGGTGGTTCTTGAGCGCCTCGAGGCGAAGCGCCCGCCACGCGGTCGCCTCGCGGCGGGTCACGGGGCGAATGTCGAAATCGGAGCCGGATTCAGCCATGGCCGCATCCCTTAGCCGCTGATGGCCGCGATCACCATCGGGGTCCCGGTCTACAACGAGGCCACCCGCATGGTCGGCTGCCTTGAGGGTCTGCGCGCCCAGACCTTCACCGACTACGAGGTGCTGATCTTCGACAACGCGTCCACCGACGCGACCGGCGATATCGCCCAGGCCTTCTGCGCCCGCGACTCCCGGTTCCGCTATTTTCGGCAGGCGACCAACAGGGGCCAGGCCGCCAACCATCATGATGTCATGCTGGCGGCGACCAGCCCTTACTTCCACTGGCGTGCGGCCGACGACAGCGCCGACCTCAACTATCTGGAAGTGCTGTACGGCCTGCTCGAGGAAAACCCGTCCAAGGCGCTGGCGGTCGGCTTGGACCACGGGATGTTTCGCGACGAGATCATCCGCGTGACGCCTCCGCCCGTACTGGCCAACGACGGGGGCCTCGGCGACGTCCTGAAGCTGATGTTTCGCAGCCCGCCCAGCTGGATCTACGGCCTTTACCGCCGGGACGCCCTTGCCGCCGCCGCTGGTCGGATCGGACCCGACTACAGCTCGAACGGCTGGGCCCACGACTTCCTGATCATGTTGCCCTTCTTCATGGACGCGGCGGTCGTCGGGACCGAGGCGACGACCTTCGAAGTGTCGCTTCGGCCGCGGCGCGCCGCGCCCGGCCTGCCGCGGCCGCCAAGGACCCAGCCCGACCTGGCCGGAATGCTGGCCATTCGCCGTCAGTTCCTCGCCATCGCGCAGACCTTCATCGACGATCGGGTCCCGCCGGGACCCGGCCGCGCGCTATGGGCGGCGCTGCTTTGGCTCTACGCCGACAGGCGCGTCTACAAGACCAGGCACATCGTGCGGCGCAGCGCTCGCCGCCTGATCGGGCTCAAACCGTAGCCGCCGCCGCAAGTTCGGCGGACGCGCCTTCGACCCACTCCATATGGTGGCGAATTTTTTTCGATCAAGAATTGCAAGCTGTGCTGTCGAGCCTCTAGGTTCCGCCCACCCAATCGCCGTTCCAGTCCGAACAACCGGCTCCCGCCTGGAAGCCGGAGCAAATGCTTTGCGCCCCCTTCACCAAGACAAGGAAACGCAGTGAGCAACACCTCCAACACGCAGTTCGATTTCGAAAAGCTTGGGCCCGCCGCCCTTAGTCGCAGTCAAAGCTATGCGCTGAAATCGAAGCGCATCGATCAGACCTTCATCATCGATGTGGCGCTGCCCGCTGCGCCGGTGGCGCCTGGCCAGGCCCTGCCGGTGGTCTACGTGCTGGATGGCAACGGCATGTTCGCCATGGCGGCCCAGGTCGCGCGATTGATGCAATCGGGCGTCAACCCGCTCCCACCCTTGCTGATCGTCGGCGTCGGCTATCGGTACACGGGGGGCAAAGGAAATAACTGGGAGTACTTTGGGTTTCGCCACCGGGACTATTCGCCCAGCGCCGATCCCAGGGTTATGGCGCTGTTTAGGGCATCGCCATCGCCTTACGACTTTCCGGAAGACTATAAGCTCGGCGGCGCCGCGGCGTTCCTGGAATTCCTCGCAGATGAACTGATGCCGTTTGTCGCCGCCAACTATGCGGTCGACGCGCAAGACCAAACCTTGCTGGGGTTCTCGCTTGGCGGCCTGTTCGTGCTCAACACGCTGTTCACGGCGCCAACGGCGTTCAAACGATACATCGCCGGAAGCCCAGGCCTCTCATGGCATGATCGGGTTGTTTTCGACCGCGAGGCCGCGCTCGCCGCGATCAGCAATGATCTTGCCGCCGATGTCTTTCTTTCGGTCGGGTCCCTTGAGGAGGGCGAAGACGACGGCGTCGCCTCAGCCCGCGTCTCGACCCTCGCCGCCATGGAAGCCGTCCTGCGCAATCGGCGGTATCCGAGCCTCCGGATGGTGCATCACGTGTTTCCAAACGAGACGCACATGTCGGTTATCCCAGCCACGTTCAGCCGCGGTCTGAGATCAGTATTCGCCTGATGCCCGTGGGAACGGTGTGGCGGCCATCGCCCGTCACCCGCGCGGGCCCCCTAACAGCGCCTTCACAGCCCAGAATTCAACCCAAGGAAACGCCATGACCGGGCACACCGCCGCAAAGCCGTCCGATGTCGAAGATCTCGGCCCGGCCACCGTTCCGTGGACCAGCAGCTATCACCTCAAGTCCAGGTCGATCGATCAGGGCTTCCTCATTCAGGTGGCCTGGCCGCCGGCGCCGATCACGCCCGGCCAGACGTTCGCGGTCGTTTATGTACTCGATGGCAACCACGCCTTTGCGATCGCCGCCCAGGTGGCGCGCGCGCTGCAGTCGGGGCCATTTCCCCTGCCGCCGACCCTGGTCGTCGGCATCGGCTATCACTTCGAGACGCTCGAAGAGCGCGCTCGCTGGGGCACTCTGCGTGTGCGCGATTTCACGCCCTGCCCGGACGCGCTGTTCGAGGCCCAGTATGCCGGCGGACCCGGCGCTTGCGGCGGCGCGGCGGCCTTTCTGGAGTTCATCGAGACCGAGGTGAAGCCGTTCGTGGCGTCGCGCTTCCCCGTCGATCCTTCGGACCAGACCCTGACCGGCGCCTCGCTGGGCGGGCTCTTTGCGCTCTATGCCCGGTTCACCGCGCCGCGGGCGTTCCAGCGCTACGTCGCCATCAGTCCGGCCCTCTATTGGGGCGAGCGCAAGCTGTTCCAGTTGGAGGCCGACCTGGCCGAGAAGGCTAAGGACCTTCCCGTCCATCTCTACCTGGCGGCCGGCGGCCTGGAAGAGGCTCACGACGCCAAGCAGAAGTTCGTGTCCAACCTCTACGAGCTGGAAGCGAGGCTGCGCGCCCGCGCCTATCCCGGACTCGACATGAGCCTGCGCATCTTCGAAGGCGAAACCCACATGTCGGTCTATTTCGGCGTCCTGGCCCGCGGCCTGGGCGCCGTGTTCGGCGGCTATCGCGACATGCACGACTGGTCGCGGTGGCTAGAGAGAGCCTGACCACGCGGTCATGGCCGGGCGAAGCCGGCCATGACCGATCATATATTACGCGTCTTCGGTGACGTCGGCCGCCGGGGTCGGGCTGTCGCCATCGGTCGCGCGTGGCGCGCGTTTGCGGCGCGGTTTGGGGCGCGCCTCGCCGTCATTGTCGGCTTCGGGTGCGGGCGTGGCGCTGCGCGCCTGCAGGAAGGCCGGCGCGTGGCTGATGCCGCCGTCCTGCGAGCGCAGGATCGGCGAGCCGGGCTGATCGACTTCGCTGACCAGCGGCGTCGCCTGGGGTTCGACCACCGGCAGCGGATCGTTGTTGCGCTCGTTGGTCCGCTCAGGGCGGCGGTCGTCGCGGTAACGATCGTTGCGGTCGTTGTTGCGCTGGCGATCGTCCCTGGGACGATCTTCGCGGGCTCGGTTCTCCTGCGGACGGTCATCCCGGGGCCGATCGTCGCGATAGCGGTCTTCGCGCGGCCGGTCGTCCCGGGCGCGGTTCTCCTGGGGACGGTCCTGCCGGTCGCCGTTGCGATCGTCGCGATAGCCGTTGTTGCGGTCGCCGTTATTATTGTTGTTGCTGCGATCACCGCCGCCGCCGTTGTTACGATCGCGGGGCCGGTCGTCCCGGGGGCGCTGGTCGTCTCTCGGCCGCTCGTAACGGTTTTCCTGTTGGCGGTTTTCCTGCTGGCGGTTCTCCTGGCGCCACTCGCCGCGATCGGCCGGGCGTTCGGCCTCGGCTTCGACGGTCTCGGCCTGAGCCTCTTCCTGGCCGCCGCTCTCATCCTCGAAATCGATGTCGTAGCCGGACGCAAAGGCGTCGCGGTTCATGATCTCGCCGACCAGCCGCTGCGGCTGCACCGCGCGCAAGACTCGGAAATAGTGCTCGGCGTGCTGCTGGTAGCTCTCGGCCAGCACCCGGTCGCCGGCGGTCAACGCGTCACGGGCTAGCTGTTGATACTTTTCGAAGACGTGCTGGGCGGCGCCTCTGATCTTGACGCCGTCGGGCCCGTTGGATTCGAATGCGCGATTGGCGTTGTGCTGCGGCTTGCCGTTGTTGCCGCCACCGCCGCCCCGATTGCGGCTGCGCTGCCGCTTCATACCTTTGAAATCTCTCATGTTTTCCAGTAGTTTTGGCTGGCGCTCAAGGATTGTCCTTGGAGGCGCCGAGGGCCATGGCCTTTGTCGGATCGGGGTCGTTTCCCCGGAATGATCCTGTTCGAAAGCGCTAGAGTCGTTCGTCCCCGCCCTGGCGCATCCGCGCCGGCGACCTACACCTCGCCCGTCGATAAGAGCCGCGTCCGCTTCCGAACGCTCAACCCCCGAAGCCCGACGATTTGGGTGGAGACGAAATCTGATTTAGCGACTCACGCCCGGACTTCCAAGGGTTTTCTCAAAAGGATTTCTTGCCGGCGACCACGCGATCGCGGTTGGCGAGGTCTTTGTGGGTCGCTACACCCTTCGCGCCCGCCGCCCTGAACAGCGCCTCGACCTCGGCCGACTGGTCGAATCCGATCTCGACCGCGAACGGGCAGCCGGGCTTCAAAACGCGAAGGATTTCAGGCGCAAGCTCGCGATAGGCGTCCAGCCCGTCCGCTCCGCCGTCGAGGGCGAGCCTGGGCTCGTGGTCGCGCACCTCGGGCGCCAGGGCGGCGATCTCGGCGCTGCGCACATAGGGCGGGTTGGCCACCACCAGGTCGAAGCTGGCGTCGCCCAGCCCGCGCGTCCAATCGCCGCGCAGCAACGCGACGCGGCCGGCCAGGCCGAGATTGGCGGCGTTCTCCCGCGCCACCGCCAGCGCCTCGTCGGAGACGTCGACGCCGAGCCCCTTGCCCGCCGGACGCTCGGCCAGGATGGCCAGGATGATGGCGCCGGAGCCGACGCCCAGATCGAGCATGCTGAACGCCTTGCCCTCCGGCAGATCGCGCAGCACCAGCTCGACCAGGGTCTCGGTGTCCGGTCGGGGCGTCAGCACATCGGCCGTCACCTGCAGCATGATCTTCCAGAAGCCTTTGCGGCCCAGGATATGGCTCACCGGCTCGCGCCGCTCGCGCCGGGCGATGAAGTTTTCCAGTATCGCGGCCTGTTCCTCGGTGAGCACGCGCCGCGGATCGGCGATGATGTCGGTCCGGCTGGCCCCCGCCGCCGCCTCGACCAGCAGTCGCGCATCGATCACCGGCCCATCCACCCCGGCCGCCTGCAACCGCGCCTTGGCCGAGTTCCAAGCCTGGACCAGGGTCTGGGTCATGATGAACAGCCAACGATCGAACGTCGGGGTGCAGGGGCTCCCCACCCCCGCTCATCCCCGCGAAAGCGGGGACCCAGGTTTTTTATCCTGGAGCGCTGCGTTCCCGACAAAAACGCCTGGATCCCCGCTTTCGCGGGGACGAGCGGGTTAGAGAGTGGCCGCGGCGTTACCTCCACGAAACTCACCGTTCCTCCAGCGAGGCCAGCCTGGCGGCCTGGTCTTCGGCGATCAGGGGGGCGATGACGTCGTCCAGGGCCTCGCCCTCCATCACCTTGGTGAGGTTGTAGAGGGTCAGGTTGATGCGATGGTCGGTCACCCGGCCTTGCGGGTAGTTGTAGGTGCGGATGCGCTCGGAGCGGTCGCCGGAGCCGACCTGGGACTTGCGGGAGTCGGCGCGGGCGGTGTCGAGGGCCTCGCGCTGCTGGTCGTAGAGGCGGGCCTTCAGCACCTTCATGGCCCGGGCGCGGTTCTGGTGCTGCGACTTTTCCGATGAGGTCACCACGATGCCGCTGGGCAGGTGGGTGATGCGCACGGCGGAATCGGTCTTGTTGACGTGCTGGCCGCCGGAGCCGCTGGCGCGATAGGTGTCGATGCGCAGGTCGCCGTCGTTGATCTCGATCTCGACGTCCTCCACCTCCGGCAACACCGCGACGGTGGCGGCGGAGGTGTGGATGCGGCCTTGCGCCTCGGTGTCTGGCACCCGCTGGACGCGGTGGACGCCGCTCTCGAACTTCAGCCGGCCGAAGACCCCGTCGCCATTGATTGAGGCGATGATCTCCTTGTAGCCGCCCATCTCGCCCTCGGAGACGCTGTCAACCTCAACCTTCCAGCCGCGGCTCTGGGCATAGCGCTGGTACATGCGGAAGAGGTCGCCGGCAAACAGCGCCGCCTCGTCGCCGCCGGTGCCGGCGCGCACCTCCAGGATGGCCGAGGCGTTCTCGTCCTTGTCCTTCGGCGCCAGGTGCAGCGCCACCTCGCGCTCCAGATCCGGCAGGCGGGCGTTCAGTTCATCAAATTCCTCGCGGGCGAGCGCGGCCATTTCGGCGTCGTCGCCCTTGGCCATGACGTCCAGGTCAGCGGCCTCGGCCCGGGCGCGTTCCAGCGCGTTGACGGAATCGACCACCGGCTTGAGCTCGGCGTGCTCCTTGCCCAGGCGCACGATCTCGGCGCCGTCGGCGGCCGCGCCCATTCGCGCCTCGACCTCGCGGTAGCGATCGAGAACCTGTTCTAGACGGGCCTGGGGCAGCTGCACGGGAAATGGACTTTGAAGGGCTCGCCGCAGTGGGGAGCCAAGAGGTTGGGGGCTGAGTCGCGCCCAACCCTACCCTTCCCCCATCGCGGGGGAAGGGCTTTGATGGTCAGCGGCTAAGCGCGCGAGCCCTTGAAGGGGAAGGAGCCGAACGAGCCGGCCTTGACGTTGCCGTTCAGGGTGTCGCCGGCCAGCGTGCCGGTGAACTCGAGCGTCATCGGAAAGGGTTGGGTGACGGAGTTCGACCAGGTGACGGTGTCGCCATCCAGCTTGCCGTTGGCGATCGGGCTCGACTGGCCTTGGGCGCCTTGCACGCCGGTCAGCGCGCCGCCGTCATTCTTCAGCTCCAGCGTCGTGGGCTGATCGCCCATCGGTGAGCTGACTACGATATTCCAGTTGCCGTCTACGGACATGGGGTCCCTCCGTTGTGGTTGTGGCAAAATCTAAACAGCGTTTACCTGCAGGGCGCAAGGGCGCCGGGGCGTCACCCTATTCGGCGGCCTGCAGCGCCTGGCTGCGTTCCGCCTCGATCTCGGCGGCGCGGGCCTCGACCAGTTGCACGATGTGGTCGACCATGCCGACGTTCTCCAGCTTGTGGTCCTGACGGCCGGCCAGATAGACCATGCCGGCCCCCTTGCCGCCGCCCGTGAAGCCGACATCGGTGAACAGGGCCTCGCCGGGGCCGTTGACCACGCAGCCGATGATCGACAGCGACATCGGCGTGGTGACGTGCGCGAGGCGGTCTTCTAGCAAGCCCACCGTCTCGATAACGTTGAAGCCCTGCCGGGCGCACGAGGGGCAGGCGATGATGTTGACGCCGCGATGGCGCAGGTTGAGCGATTTGAGAATGTCGAACCCGGCCTTGATCTCCTCGACCGGATCGGCGGCCAACGAGACGCGGATGGTGTCGCCGATGCCGGCCCATAGCAGCGAGCCCATGCCGATGGCCGACTTGATGGTGCCCGGCCGGGTCGGCCCGGCCTCGGTCACGCCCAGGTGCAGCGGACAGTCGATGGCCTCCGAGAGCAGCTGGTAGGCGGCGACGGTCAGAAAGACGTCCGAGGCCTTCACGCTGATCTTGAACTCGTGGAAGTCGTGGTCCTGCAGGATGCGGGCATGGCTGAGCGCGCTCTCGACCATGGCTTCCGGGCAGGGTTCGCCGTACTTTTCCAGCAGATCGCGCTCCAGCGAGCCGGCATTGACGCCGATGCGCATGGAAAGCCCGTGGTCTCGGGCGGCCTGCACCACTTCGCGCACCCGGGCGGCCGAGCCGATATTGCCCGGATTGATGCGCAGGCAGGCGGCGCCGGCCTCGGCCGCCTCGATGGCGCGTTTGTAGTGGAAATGGATGTCGGCCACGATCGGCACGTTCGAGGCCTTGACGATGGCCGAGAGCGCCGCGGTCGACTCGACGTCGGGGCAGGAGACCCGCACGATATCGGCGCCGGCCTCTTCCAGGGCTCGCACCTGGTTGATGGTCGCCTGGGCGTCGGCGGTCAGCGTATTGGTCATTGACTGGACGCTGATCGGCGCGTCGCCACCGACTTCGACGGAGCCGACGCGAATCTTGCGGCTGGGGCGGCGTTGGATGGCGCGCCAGGGGCGCACGTGTTCGAGGGATTGTGCGGTCATGACGCTCTAGAAATAGGCCATTTCGACGGCTGGCCCAAGCCCGGTCACAAAAGTTTCGTCAGGGCTTGGTTGCGTCCGCCAGGCTGGACAGCGAAGCGGTGGCGGCGGGAAGCGGCCCCTTCAACGCCCGGCCGACGAAGACGCTGACGGTGGCGGGATTGGACACCTCGACGCTCAGACCCTGCACGGTCGCCGCCCCATAGGCCTCGCCGGTTTCCAGCTGACGGGCGAAATAGACCGAGCCGTCGGCGCCGCGGACGACCACCGAGGTGGGCTTGCTGGCCTGCAGAATCACCAGCGCGCTGGCGGCCGGCGCGCCGTAGATTGGGCCTTTGGCGGCGAACGGCGTGCCGATGGCCGGGGCCGGTGTGACGATCGGGGGCGCGGCCGATGTCGGCGCCCCGGCCGTCGTATTCAGCCCGGGTGTCACATAGGGGTCAGGCGTCGTCGATTCGGTCGGCGGCGGCAGCGGCGCGCCCAGCGACACCGGACCCGTCGGCGGCTTGGACGAATTCACCAGCCTGGCCTGGGCGGCCGGCGTTGCATGGGCCGCGGCGGCGGGGCGGTTCATCACGTGCTGGGCGATGTTCCAGATCACGATGGCGGCGATGACCAGGAGGCCCAGAACGATGACCATGCTGAAGTTCGGATCGCGTTCGCGGTCGACGCCCACCGGCGCGGCGCGCACCGGGTCACGGTCGGGGGCTTCGAGCTTGTAGCGCTGGGCGGCCTCTTCCGGGTCGAGCCCGAGCGCGCCGGCATAGGCGCGGACATAGCCGATCGCGAAGGGCCGCGACGGCAGCTCGTCCAGCCGCATCGCCTCGATCGCGGCCAGATATTGCGGCCGGATTCGGGTGGCGAGCGATAGATGTTCAAGGTCCTGGCCGCGGGCCTCGCGCCGGATACGGAAGGCCGCGCCGAGACTCTCGGCGGTCTCCAGCGAATCACCGGCTCGACCGGCATCAGCCGCTTGCCCGGGCGACAGGTCGAACCCTGGAGTCATTAGGCCAGCATCTACCGGCATGACGCGTTCATCCAAGATAGACAGGCATTTGACATGACGATTGACTGCGCCCCGACTCGCAAATCAGCACCTGTGGATAACTATCGGGATTCAGCACGAATCTCAAGTAGTTATATGACCACCGACAACTTTCGGGCCAAGGTTTCGACCTGGCTGCGAACGGACCCTTCGGTGCCTTTCAACAGGCCGTCGACGCCGCGGCGCGCGGCTTCGCGGTCGCAGGACAAGACCATCTGTTTGACGGGGCCGATCCCGCCTGGCGGCATCGACAACTGATCATAACCGAGCGCGATCAGGGCGAAAGCCTCGATCGGCCGCCCGGCCATTTCGCCGCAGACCGAAACCGGCGTTCCGCTCTCGGCGCAGGCGTCCTGGATGGACTTCAGCGCACGGAGCGCCGGCGGCGACAGCGGATCGTAGCGATCGGCCACCCGGGGATTGCCGCGATCGGCGGCGAACATGTACTGCATCAGGTCATTGGTGCCGATGGAGACGAAGTCGGTCATCGGCAGCAGCGCGTCCAGGTGCCAGATCAGCGCCGGCGCCTCGATCATCGCCCCGACGCGCAGCTGGCTGGGCGCCGGGCGTCCGCGGCGTTCGGCCCAGGCGACCTCGACATCGACCATGGCGCGCGCGGCGCGGAACTCCTCGACGCTGGCCACCAGCGGGAACATCACGCGCAGCTCGCGGCCGCGGGTGGCGGCGATCAGAGCGCGCAACTGCATCCTGAGCAGCGCCGGGCGGTCGAGCCCCATGCGGATGGCGCGCCAGCCCAGCGCCGGGTTGTCCTCCCGCTCGGCCTCCAGATAGGGCAGGATCTTGTCGCCGCCGAGATCCAGCGTCCGGAAGGTCACCGGCAAGCCGTTCGCCGCCTCAAGCACCCGCGTATAGAGATGGGTCTGTTCTCTCAAGCGCGGCAACTCCTCGGCGACCATGAACTGGAACTCGGTGCGAAAGAGGCCGATGCCCTCGGCCCCGGTCTCGGCCAGTATGTCCAGGTCGACCGCCAGGCCGGCGTTCATCAGCAGCGAGATCTTCGCCCCGTCGCGGGTGAAGGCGGGGGTGTCGCGCAGGCGGGCGAATTCGGCGCGCCGCTGGTCGCGCACCGCCATCCGCGCCTTCAGCGCCTCCACCACGTCGAGCCTCGGCCGCAGATAGGCCTCGCCGCTCTCGGCGTCGACGATCACCGGGTCGCCCTGGTTGACCCGGTCGCGCAGGCCGGAGAGCCGGCCGACACAGGGGATTTCCAGGGCCCGGGCGACGATGCCGGCGTGGCTGGCCACCGAGCCCTCTTCCAGCAGGATGCCCTTCAGTCGGCCGCGGTCGTATTCGAGGATGTCGGCCGGCCCCAGATTGCGCGCGATCAGAATGGCGTTATCGGGCAGCTCCTGGTGCACCCGGCCGCCGTCGCCGGAGAGGTGGCGCAACAGCCGGTCGTTGAGGTCCTCAAGGTCGTGCAGCCGTTCGCGCAGATAGGGGTCGCGGGCCTGGCCGACGGTGGCGCGATGCTCCGAGCGCACCCGCTCGACCGCCGCCTCGGCCGTCAGGCCCGAGCGCACCGCCTCCTCCAGCGAACGGTTCCAGCCGCGGCTGTGGGCGAACATGCGGTAGGTCTCGATCACCTCGAACGAGGCGCCGACCAGGCCGTGCTGGCCGTCCATCATCTCGTCGATCTGGGTCTGCAGCGCGGCGACGGCGTGCTTCAGCCGGGCTTCCTCGGCGGTGGCGTCGTCGGAGAGCAGCTGTTCGCGCGGCACCGGGGCCTCGTGCAGCACCGCAACGCCATAGGCCAGGCCCTCGGCGAAGCGGACGCCCTTCAGGCGCTCCGGCTTGTGCGGCGCGATCTCGACGTCCTTCAGCGCCCCTTCGGCCAGCCGCTCGCCGCCGGCGACCATCTCGGCCAACACCATGGCGATGATCTGCAGGTCCTCGACCTCGTCGTCGCCATAGGTGCGCTCGGTGCGGTTCTGCACCACCAGCACACCGATGGTGCGACCGCCGCGCAACAGCGGCACGCCGAGGAAGGCGTGGTACGGGTCTTCGCCCGTCTCCGGCCGATAGGAAAAGGCGGGATGGTTGGGCGCGTCCGACAGGTTGAGCGGCCGGCCGAGCTTGACGATTTCGCCGACCAGCCCGACGCCGGGCGCGAGCCGGGTGACGTGCACCGCCTCGCGGCTCAGGCCCTCCGTGGCGAACAGCTCCAGATCGCCGGACCCGCGCCGCAGATAGAGCGAGCAGACCTCGGCGACCATCGAGCGCGCGATCGTGCGCACGGCCATGTCCAGCCGGGCCTGGACAGGCCCGCCGCTCTCCATGGCTTCGCGAATCTGCCGAAGCAGGCTGCGCGGTCCGCGTATGGCCGGCCCCGGCATGGGCATGCGGCGCTGATCTCCCCTATTCCGGGCGTCTCCCTATCAGGCCTACCTAACGGAATGGCGACGAAGCGGCAATTTGGCCGACATGTTCACACGCCGAATTGCAAAAGCGCCTCGGTTTTCGGCAGCTGCGATCAGGTCGGAAGTGGTTTCCGCTGGACGCCCTTCGCCTCGGCCCTCAAACATTCAAAAAAAGAGCAACGACCTTGGGGAGGGCGTGAATGGGCCGGCGGTGGGGATTGTTCGCGCTGGGCTGGGCGCTGGTGCTGGCCGGCGGCCTGATCGCCAGCCTGGTGCAGACCTCGGGCGGCGTGAAGATCCAGGACATCCGCTTTCCGGGCGAGGGAACGACGCAGTTCTCCGCTCTGCTCTATTTGCCCGCGACGGCGAGCGCGCAGCATCCGGCCCCCGCCGTCCTGGTCAGCCACGGCTTCATCAACACCCGCGAGATGCAAAGTCCCTTCGCCATCGAACTGGCCCGGCGCGGCTTCGTGGTCATGGCCATGGACATGGCCGGCCATGGGTTTTCCGGCGGCGCGCTCGGTCAGCAGGGCTTCGGCGGGCCGGCGGCGCTCGGCGATCTGCGCGCCCTGCCCTACGTCGACAAATCCAACATCGGGCTTGAGGGCCACAGCCTGGGCGGCGCGCCGGTGGTCAACGCCGCCCTGGCCTATCCCGACGGCTACAAGTCGATCGTGCTGGAGGGCTCGACCACCGGCGTGCTGGGCCAGCCCGGCGAGGGCTCAACGAGCTTCCCGCACAATCTCGAAGTGGTCATGGGCCAGTACGACGAGTTCGCGCCGCTAATGTGGCAGGTGGCCAAGGGCTCTGACGTTGGCCGCTCGGCGCGGCTGATGAAGATGTTCGGAACCACCGCCCCTGTCGTCCCCGGCCAGCTCTACGGCAATATCGCCGCGGGCACGGCGCGGATGTTGGTCAATCCGCCGGTCGACCATCCGCAGGAGCATTTCAGCACGGCCGGCGTGGCAGCGGCGGTGGACTGGTTCCAGCGGACCCTGCAGGGGGCGGCCTCGCCGAAGCCGCCGGGCGAGCAGATCTGGTTCGGCAAGGAGATCGGCACCCTGATCGGCTTCATCGGGGGCGTCGTGCTGATGCTGGGAACCTTCCAGCTGCTGGTCCCGTCGCGGCTGTTCGCGACGCTGGGGCAGGCGCCACAGCCGTCGATGAGCCATCGCGGGGGCCGCTGGTGGCTGGCCTTCGTGATCACCACCGCCCTGCCGGCGGTGACCTTCTATCCGCTGATGAAAATCGCGCCGGTGGTCTTCTTCGCGCCTTTCGCCCTGACCGGCAGCCTGCCGTTCGGCCTGACCACCTTTTCCGAGCAGATCACCAACCAGCTGGCGGTCTGGGCGGTGCTGACCGGCCTGATCGGCTGGCTGCTGTCATTTGTGCTGCGCAGCGGCAAGCCGGCCTTCGCGCCGCGCTGGTCCGAGGCCTGGAGCGCCGCCATGGCCAGTGTCGGCGTCGCCTATCTGGCGCTGGTCGTTGTCGATCTGTTGTTCAAGGTGGATTTCCGTTTCTGGGTGCTTGGCCTGAAGCCGTTCGACGCCCGCCACTTCGCCTATTTTGTCATCTACCTACCGTTCTTCACGGTCTTCTTCCTGCTCTCCCTGCGGGCCTTCTGCGCCAGCCTGCCGGTCAAGGGCGAAGGCGAGGCCGCGGCGCTGATCTTTGGCGCGCTGGCCATGGGGCTGGGTTTTTCGGTGATGCTGCTGGCCCAGTATCTGAACATGCGCGCGACCGGGCTTTTGCTGACCCCGGGCGAGCCGCTCAACACCATCATCGCCTTCCAGTTCGTGCCGCTGCTGGCGGTGATCGGCATCATCGCCGCCTTCACCTACCGGCGCACCGGCGACTATGCGGTGGGCGCCTTCATCTGCGCCCTCTTCATCACCTGGTACATCGTCGCCGGGACGGCGGTCTTTCCAGCCAGCGCCAATGCGCTGGGCCCACCGCGCGGAGCGGCCAAGCCGGCGGCCGCGGGCCCGGCTTCGAGCGCGCCGAAGCCGGCCGCCTAGGTCTTAGATCTGATCCAGCCCGTAGGCCGCGTGCAGGGCGCGCACGGCCAGTTCGGTATAGGCCGCGTCGATCAGCACGCTGATCTTGATCTCCGAGGTGGAGATCACCTGGATGTTGACGCCGCGCTCGGCCAGGGCGCCGAACATGGTCTTGGCGACCCCGGCGTGGCTGCGCATGCCGACCCCGATCACCGAGACCTTGGAGACGTCCTCGTTCACCGCCATGTCCTCGAAGCCGATCTCGGCTTGCGCCGCCTTGACGATTTCGATGGCGCGCGCGGCGTCGCGCTTGCCGACAGTGAATTCCATGTTGGCGGAATCACCATGCCGGGCGCGCGACTGGACGATCATGTCGACGTTGAGATTGGCGTCGGCCAGCCGCGAGAAGATCTGCGACGAGACGCCCGGATGGTCGGGCAGACCGAAGAGGCTGATCTTGGCCTCATCGCGGCTGTAGGCGACCCCGCTGACGATGCGTTTTTCCACGATCTCCTCCTCGTCGCAGACGATGGTGCCCTGCCCCTGGTCTTCGCCGGGCTCGACGAAGCTGGAGAGCACCCTAAGCGGCACGCGCTCGGCCATGGCAAGCTCGACGGAACGGCTCTGCAGCACCTTTGCGCCCAGCGAAGCCATTTCCAGCATCTCTTCGTAGCTGATCCGCTCCAGCCGCCGGGCGCGCTCCTCGATGCGCGGGTCGGTGGTGTAGACCCCATCCACGTCGGTGTAGATGTTGCACATGGCCGGCTGCAGCGCCGCCGCCACCGCCACCGCCGAGAGGTCGCCGGCGCCGCGGCCGAGCGTGGAGAGCCGCCCGTCCTGGTCGATGCCCTGGAACCCGGCGATGACCGGGATTTCGCCCTTGCCCATGGCGGCCAGCAGTTTTTCCGGGTGGACCTCCTGGATCCGCGCCCGGCCGTGGGCGTCGTCGGTGACGATCGGAATTTGCCAGGCTAGCCAGGAGCGGGCGAAATACCCCATGTTGCGCAGGGTCATGGCCAGCAAGCCGGCGGAGACCTGTTCGCCCGACGCCACCACGACGTCGTACTCGTCGTCGGATGACGGCACGCCGGCCGCCGCGGCGCCGGCGCCGTCGGTCCAGGCCACCAGTTCATTGGTCCGGCCGGCCATGGCCGAGACCACGACGGCGACCTCGCGACCGGCGTCGACCTGCGCCGCCACCAGCCGCGCCACCCGGCGGATGCGCTCCAGATCGGCCACCGAGGTGCCGCCGAATTTCATCACCAGCCGGGACAAGACAAGCCGCTCCAAAAATGAGGCGCCCTTCTAGCGACGAGGACCGGGCGGATCAATCGGAGGGCTTGACGGAACTTCGCTCACAAACTACCTACCTGACTATCATGCGGGAGTTTGGAATGCCTTTGGACCCCAAACGGATGGCTGAACTGGTCGAACCCCATTCGACCGTCTCTGATCGGATCAGGGCGCTCGACGCCGCCGGAGTCCCGCGCGCCGAAATCGCGCGGTTCCTCGGCAAGCGCTACCAGCACGTTCGCAATGTCTTGCAGGACGACGCGCAGGCCGGCGGCTACACGCTTGGACGCGCGGATCTGAGCGGCGTGCGCGAGACCGCCTCGGCGTTCGAGCGGAGCGAGGACGAGGCCGCATTCGTCGAACGTCGAAGCCAGGGCGCCTACTGGCTGCGGGTTCGGCCCGACGGGAGCATCCTGTTGCCAAGTGAAGTCGCCGAGGCGCTGGACGCCGCGCCGGGCCAGCGGGTGTTCGCCCGCTTCGGGGCCGGCGAGCTGAGGATCGTCAGCGGCGAAGCCGCCATGCAACAGGCAAGAGACCTCGTCCGCCAGCATGTTCCGCCGGACGTGGACATGGTCGGCGACCTGCTGGCCAGCCGCCGCGCCGAGATCGCCGCGGAACACGATGACTGAGTTCGTCCTGGATGCCTCGGCCGTTCTCGCGGATCTTAACGGAGAGTCTGGCGGCGACGTCGCTCGCGCCTCCATGCGCGGTTCGGTGATGTCGGCGGTGAACATGGCTGAGGTCGTCACCAAGCTTATCGATCACGGCATGACCGCGGACCAAGCCTCTGCGCTGAGCGATCAGCTCAGTTGCGAGGTGCTCGATGTCGATCGCCGCCGGGCTGGCTCGGCCGGCGCGCTTCACGCCGAGACACGTCGCACCGGCGTGTCGCTCGGCGACCGGTTTTGCCTGGCGCTGGCCAAGGAGTTGAACCTTCCGGCGCTGACCGCCGATCGTCGCTGGAAGACCCTCGGCCTGGGCATCGAGGTTCAGCTCATTCGTTGACGCGCCGGGCGTGCCGGTTCAGCAAGGCTGACATGTCTATCGCGGCTTCCAGCATCGATCCGGCCGACGTCGCGCGGTTTTCGGCCATCGCCGAGGAATGGTGGGATCCGAACGGGAAGTTCGCGCCGCTGCATCGGTTCAATCCGGTGCGGCTGGACTTCATCCGCGAACAGGCCCTGGCCCGCTTCGGCCGCGATCCGAAGGCGCGGGCTCCGTTCGCGGGTTTGCGCCTGCTCGATATCGGCTGCGGCGGCGGCCTGCTCTGCGAGCCGATGAACCGGCTGGGGTTCGCGGTCACCGGCGTCGACGCCTCCGAACGCAATATCGCGGTCGCCAGCGGCCATGCCGAGGCGATGGCGCTCGAGATCGACTACCGGTGCTCGACCGCCGAGACCCTAATCGGCGACGACCAGGCGCGCTTCGACCTCGTCCTGAACATGGAGGTGGTCGAGCACGTCGCCGAGCCCGGCCAGTACCTGCGCGACTGCACGCGCTTGCTGAAACCCGGCGGCCTGATGATCGTGGCGACGCTGAACCGCACCATGAAGGCGCTGGCGCTGGCCAAGATCGGCGCGGAATACGTGTTGCGCTGGCTGCCCCCGGAAACCCACGACTGGCGCAAGTTTCTCAAGCCCGATGAGATCCGCGGCTTTCTGGATTGCGAAACGGTCGCGGTCGATGGGCCGTTCGGCGTCAGCTTCAATCCCCTGTCCGGCCGTTGGACGCGGGGCGCGGATGCGGACATCAACTACATGATGACGGTGAGCCGCCCGGCCGCCTGACGCGTTAAGGCCACGCTGTCCGGATCAACCCCGCGAGACTCGACCATGGCCCAGCCCCCAACCCCCGGCCTGTTGCAACGCCGGTGGCGCTTCATCCTGGCGGGCGTCCTCGGCATTGCGGGCGGCGTGCTGGCCCGCCTGATCAGCTTTCCGCCCTTCCTCTCCGGCCTGGTAGGCTGGAACAGCGCCTGCCTGGTCTTCCTGGCGACCACGCTGTGGATGATGTGGCGCGACGACGAGGCGACCGTCCGCGCCCGCGCCGCCTATGAGGACCAGGGCAAGACGGTGACCCTGGGCATCGTCATGATCGCCGTCATGGCCAGTCTGGCGGCCACCGCCATGGCGATGCACGAGGCCAAAACGGTCGGCGCCGGCGCCGCAGGACCCGCGCCCTGGGCGGCCTGGGTCATGTCGGTCACAACGCTGGTGCTGGGCTGGATCGTGGTCCAGACAGTGTTCGCCCTGCGCTACGCGCATCGCTATTTCGGCGACCGCGATGACGACGGGACCATCGACCGGGGCATCAAGTTCCCGGGCGAGGCGCCGAAGACCTATCACGACTTCATCTATGTCGCCGTCTGCGTCGGCGCGACGGCGCAGGTGTCCGACTTCAACATCATCACGGCGGACTATCGCCGGCTGGTGACCCAGCACGCGCTGCTGGCCTTCTTCTACAACACCATGGTGCTAGCCCTTGGCATCAACATTCTGGCGACCATCATCGGGCATTAGGCTGGCGGATATCGACGGAACCCGTGTGGCCGTGCGTGTGTTGCAGATGCGACATTCGGTCGCAAATTGATTCGCCTAGGTTGGGCGATGGCGCTGCGTGGGGCGTTTGGATCGTCGTCGTTAGGCGGCCGGGCGACGGATAGGGCTTGATGCGAAGCGAGTGGGCGAAACTTCAAGTCTGGTTCGCGCTGATCTGGCGCGGGCTGCTGATCGACCTGAGCAACTTCCATCTCCTGCAGTACCGCAGCGTTTCCGGCTTCCTGGTTTCGGGCAAGAACTCCGGCACCCACTGGCTGCGCTTCATGCTCAGCCACGCCATGGCGCAGCGCTACGGCATGGACCCGCCAGTTCACTCGAGCGGGCGAAACTCCGAGGACTTCGTTGGCCATCCGCGCTGGCCGCGCAGGCATCCCGAGCTGCCGTTCATCGCCTCGTCTCACAACCTGCCTTCGTCCGTACTCTCCTGGGGCTGGGTGCGCTGGCTGTTCGACCTGCCGCCGGTGGTGGTTCTGGTGCGCGATCCGAAGGAGGCGATGCTTTCCCACTACGTCAAATGGCATGGGGTGCTGTCGCTCAGCCTGCACGACTACATCTGCAACCAATCGACCAAGCGCAAGCAACTGGCCGACGGCTGGTGGTATATCGACTTCTTCAACCGTTGGGGCCGCATGGCCAAGGCCGCGCCCGACCACGTGCTGGTGGTGCGCTACGAAGACCTGCAAAAGGCGCCCGAGTACTGGCTGCAGCGGATTTCCGACCATATCGGCCTTGGCCTCGACGCCGCGGCGATCACCGCGGGTATGGAGGTCTCGACCCGCGAGGCCGTGCGCTCGACCCTCGACCCGGCCTACGGCGAGGCAATCGTGCCGGACGCCGGCGAGCGGTCCAGGGTCCGCCTGCCGGCCGCCGAAGACGCCTTCCTGACCAGGCAGTTCGACGACCATCTGCACGACGACTTCGGCTACGGCCATGCGCGTCGGACCAACCGCGCCGAGCGCCCCAGTGTCGGCGCCAGAGGTCTGGCCTGGGCCAAGGCGGCCTTTCTGGCCGCGGCCGGCTACGCCGTGTTCAACCAGTTCGGCCGGCCGTATTTCAACCTGACCCTGGCCTCGCCCTGGAGCCAGCTGGAGCTGACCGGGGTGTTCACGCTGCTGACCGCGCTTGGCGCGCAATCCTTTCCGCGTCTGAAGGCGGCGGTGCCTGCCCTGCTCACGGTCGGCGGCGCCATGGTCGAATGGGCGCAACACTGGCGCCTGGCCCCGGGCGACGGCAGCCTGTCCGACCTGACGGCCGAGATCGCCGGCATCGCCGTCGCCTCGGGCATCATGCTGTTTATCGCCTTCAGCTCCGCCAGCAGCGCCCGGCGGGCCCGGGAACTCAGTTCAGGTCCGTCTTCTTCGGCGGTTCGGGCGGCAGCGGCGCGACCTGCACGCCGTCCTCGATAAGCGCGCTCACCTCCTTGGGCGACGCTTCGCCATAGATGCCGCGGTCTTCCGAGGCGCCTTCGTGGATGGCGCGCGCCTCGACGGCGAAACGGTCACCGACATAGTCGAAATTGTCCGTCACGTGGCTGCGCACCCGGCGCATCGCCTCCATCATCATCGAGCGCATCTGCGGATCGGCCTCGGGCGATCCGCGCGCCTTGGTCCCCGAAACCGAGGGCGACATGATCTGTTTGCGCACCGCGTTCGAGCCGCAGACCGGGCACTCGACAAGGCCGCGGGCGTTCTGGTCGTCATAGTCCGCCGACGCGCCGAACCAGCCCTCGAAGGCATGTTCGTGGGCGCAGACCAGGGCGTATTTGATCATGACGCCGCTTCAGGCCCGGTGAAGGCGCGTTCGTTGGCCAGAGCGGGGATCGACACCCGGGCCTTGGCCGAGGCCGTGACGTCGAGGTTAGCTGTGATCACGCCCGGCTCGTCGTCGGCCGCCGCTGCCAGCACCTCGCCCCAGGGGCCCACGATCATCGAGCGCCCCCAGGTGCCGCGACCATCCTCGTGGCGGCCGCCCTGGGCGGGGGCCAGCACGAAGGCGCCGGTCTCGATCGCCCGCGCCCGCAGCAGGATCTCCCAGTGCGCCTCGCCGGTCGGCCGGGTGAAGGCGGCGGGCACGGTGAGGATCTCGGCGCCGGCCTTGGCCAGGGCCCGATAGAGATAGGCAAAGCGGATGTCGTAGCAGATGCTCAGGCCCAACTTTCCGAACGGGGTCTGCGCCACCACGGCCTCGGCGCCAGGCGTATAGGCCTCGGACTCCCGCGCCCGCTCGCCGGTGGGCAGGTCGACGTCGAACATGTGTATCTTGTCGTAGGTCGCGCGAACCTGGCCGGCCGGGTCGATCAGCATCGAGCGGTTCGCCGCCCCGCCGTCTTCGCGCAGCACCAGGGCCGATCCGACTAGGATCCAGACCCTCAGCTCGGCCGCCAGCGCAATCAGGCCCTGGACGCAAGGGTCGGTCTCAGCCGGCTTCAGCGCCGCGAACAGCCTGGTCCGGTCGCGTTCAAGGATGTTGGTCGCCTCGGGCGTGGCGATGAACTGCGCGCCGCCGGCCGCGGCCTGGCGAACCAGCGGCTGAACCTGCGCGAACGCCGCGGCCTGGCTGGCCGGGGTGCGAAGCTGCAGCAGGGCGACCTGAACCTCGCTCATGCGCTGAGCAGTGGATCCAGCTGGCCGGCGCGGTCCAGCGCCATCAGCTCGTCGCAACCGCCGACGTGTCTGTCGCCGATGAAGATCTGCGGATAGGTCGCCCGGCCGTTCGAGCGCTGCAGCATCTCCTTGCGCAGGGCGGGATCGAAGGCGGCCTCGACTTCGGTGACCTCGGCGCCCTTGGCGGCCAACAGGCCCAGCGCCCGGGTGCAATAGGGGCAGAAGGGTTTGGTGTAGACGGTGATCCTTGCCATGGCCTTCATATAGCGAGGCTTGCGGCTTCGCGCACCCTGGCCACCACCGCCAGATCGACGGCGCTGGCGCCCGCCGCCAGCAGCGCGCGTGCGCAGGCCTCGGCCGTCGCGCCGGTGGTCAGGACGTCGTCGATCAGCAGGATGCGCCGGCCTTCGACCCGCTTTCGCCGTCCAGGCGGCACGGCGAAGGCGCCGGCGACATTGCGGCGGCGGCCCGACCCGGACTTGCCGGCCTGGCTTTCGGTGCGCTTGGAGCGGACCAGCGTGTCCGGCAGGAAGCTCAGCCCATGCCGCCTGGCCAGCGGCCGGGCGATCTCGGCGGCCTGGTTGTAGCGCCTGGCCAGCAGCCGCGAGCGGTGCAGCGGCACCGGCGCCACCGCGTCGGCTTCGGCCAGCAGATCGTCAGCCGCGCGGCTGACCCAGCCGCTCAACAGCCGCGCCAGGTCGGTGCGGTCGGCGTGCTTGAACTGCAGGATCAGATCGCGCGAGGCGTCGTCGTAAAGCACCGCGGCGCGTGCACGGGCAAAGGCTCTCGGCCGCGCCAGACAGGCGGCGCAGCGTTCGCCCGGGTCGTACTCGAACGGCGCGCCGCAGCCGTCGCACAGCGGCTCGGCGATGAAGGCGACCTTGGTCCAGGCCTCGGCGGAGAGGCCGCTGGACTGGGCGCGGCCGGACTGGTCGAGCATCTGCGGCGGGAAGACCAGGTCGAGCAGGCGCCGCGCCGCCGCCCGCGCGCCCGGTCCTAGTTTCCAGAAGGCCCGGTTGCCGTCATGGTCCAGCGTCATGGCCGCCCCGCCCCGCCTGTTCGACCGCGACCTGCATCGCCGCCGCCTTGACCGCGCCGCGGGCGGCTTCGCAAGCGCGAACTTCCTCAAAGTCCGCGCCGCCGCCGACCTGGTCGAACGCCTGGAGGCCATAGTGCGCGACTTCCCGATCGCCGTCGACCTTGGCGCTGGAGATGGGAGTTTTGCGGGCGCCCTCGCCGCCAGTCCGGCCCGTGCACGCGTCGGCCTGCTGGTCGAGACGGACCTCTCCGCCGCGATGCTGCGATCGCGCTCGGGGCCGCGGGTGCTGTTGGACGAGGAGCGGCTGCCGTTCGCCGACGCCAGCCTCGATCTGGTGGTCTCCAGCCTTGCCCTGCACTGGGTCAACGACCTGCCCGGAGCCCTGATCCAGATCCGCCGCGCCCTCAAGCCCGACGGGCTTTTTCTGGCCGCGGTCCTGGGCGGCGAGACGCTGAACGAGCTTCGCGCGGCGCTGACCCAGGCCGAGCTGGAGGTTCTGGGCGGGGCCGGCGCGCGCATCTCGCCCTTCCTCGACGGCTATGATGCGGTCGGGCTTTTGCAGCGGGCCGGGTTTGTCCTGCCGGTGGCGGACGTGGACCGGGTCACGGCGCGCTACCCGCACCCCTTGAAGCTGCTGCAAGACCTCCGCGCCATGGGCGAGACCAGCGCCTTCGCCGACCGCGACGGCCCGAAGCTGACCCGCACGGTGCTGGCCCGCGCCTTCGAGATCTATGCGGAGCGTTTCGCCGAGCCCGACGGGCGGTTGCCCGCCACCTTCGACATCGTCACCCTGACCGGGTGGATCCCGGCGTGACGCGGTCTTAGAGCGCGCCGCCGATGGTGCTGGCGGCCGTATTCAGCACGAGGTTGAACTTGGTGCTGAAACTGGTCACCGCGCCGACGATCACCAGGAAGATCAGCGAGACGATCAGGCCGTACTCGATGGCCGTCGCGCCGGAGTCGTCGGCCAACAGCGTCACAACAAATCGCGCAGCCACGCGACCAGGGGCGCGTCGGCCGGCGGCATCGGATAGTCCGCCATTTGGTTGGGTCTCACCCATGTGATCGCCTCGTGTTCCCGTGCCTGGACCACGCCGTTCCATCTTCGGCACAGGTAAAGTGGCATGAGCAGGTGAAATGAATCGTAAGCGTGACTGGTAAACACGAACGGGGCGAGGCAGGCCTCGACGACGTTAATGCCTAACTCTTCATCAAGCTCGCGGATCAAGCAGGCCTCGGGGGTTTCCCCCTTATCAACCTTACCGCCTGGAAACTCCCACATCCCTGCCAGATGTTTACCATGCGGTCTTTTGCAGAGCAGAACCCTGCCATCGACGTCAATAAGCGCCGCGGCGGCGACCAGAAGAATCTCGCTCATCGGCGCCTCAAGACCGATAATCGCCGTTGATTTCGACGTAGCGTTTTGTCAGGTCGCAGGTCCAGATCACCGCCGAGGCGCGTCCGACGCCGACATCGACGCTGACCTCCAGTTCCGGCCGTTTCATGTAGGCGCTCATCTTCGCCTCATTGTAGGTCGCCGAGACGACGCCGTCGTGGGCGGCGACCAGATCGCCGAAGCGCACGCTCATGCGGTCGCGATTGACCGGCTCGTCGGCCCGGCCGACGGCCATGACGATGCGGCCCCAGTTGGCGTCCTCGCCGGCGAAGGCGGTCTTCACCAGCGGCGATTCCGCGACGGTGCGAGCGATCTTGCGCGCCGAGGCGGCGCTCTCGGCGCCGTTGATGGTGATCTTGACGAACTTGCTCGCCCCCTCGCCATCGCGGACCAGCTGGTGGGCGAGGTCGAGCATCACCGCTTCCAGCTTCTCGCGGAAATCCGCCAGCCGCCGGTCGCCGACCCGGCCGATGCGCGGGTTGCCCGCCTGGCCGGTCGCGAACAGCAGGCAGGTGTCGTTGGTCGAGCGGTCGCCGTCCACGGTCACCGAGTTGAAGGTCGAGCGGGTGTAAAGAGAGACCAGAGTCTGCAGCGCCGCGGCCGAAATCGCCGCGTCGGTGGCGATGAAGGCCAGCATGGTGGCCATGTCCGGCGCGATCATGCCCGAGCCCTTGACGATGCCGGCGATGTGAACGGGAACCCCGTCGATCTCGGCGGTGGCGTACGACCCCTTGGCGAAGGTGTCGGTGGTCATGATGGCGCGGGCCGCGTCCAGCCAGGCGTCGGGATTGAGCCGCGCTTCCAGCTCGGCCGCGTGCGGGGTGATCCTGGCGTCGTCCAGCACCACGCCGATGACCCCGGTCGAGGCCATCAGCACGTCGCGCTGGCGGCAATCCAGCCGCTTGGCGATGCTGGAGGCGACGCGGCGGGCGGCGTCCGCGCCGGGCCGGCCGGTGAAGGAATTGGCGCAGCCGGCATTGACGATCAGGGCGCGGACACCCTCGCCGCCGGAGGTTTCCAACTGCCGCTTACACCAGTCGACCGGCGCCGAACCGACGCCGTGGCGGGTGAAGACGCCGCCGCAGGCCGTGCCCTCGGCGAAGCGCATCAGTAGAAGGTCGTCGCGCTCCTGCTTATAGAAGCCGCCCCTGGCGGTGGCGATCTCGACGCCGGCGATCGGCGGAATGGTCGGAAAGGCCACGGCCAATGGCGAGATCGGCTCGTCGGGATTGGGTTTGGTCGGACGTTTGGTCGTGGCGCGCTTGAGCGCGCTGGCCAGCGGATCCAACGCGCGCTCCAGCGTCTGGCCAACGCGTTCGGCGGGATTGACGGCGGCGGGGCGGACGATTTTCTCGGTCATGGCGTCTTCGTCTGTTGAGCGGGCGGGGATGCTGAGGCCGCGGGGAGCGGCGGCGGGGCCGACGCCGGTTCCGGCGCGGCGTCCGGCGACCGGGCCGCCGGCGGGATCAAGACCTTGACCTGGGACTGCCGCCGCAGCTTTTCCAACAAGTCGCGGACCTCGTTATAGGTCAGGAAGCGGACGATCTGCGGGCGGGCGGCCTCGAGCGAGACGGGGGTCTCCAGCCGGCGATCCTCGACCTTCATGACCACCCAGCCGGCGTCGGTCTGGAACGGGGCGAGCAGGTCGCCGGTCTTGGCGCTCTTGAGCACATTGGCATAGGCCGGCGGCATCACATCGATGGTGAAATAGCCCAGGTCGCCGTCGTTGAAGCGGGTCGCCGCATCGATGGAGCGCTGCATGGCGAGCGTGTCGAACGAGCCGCCGGCGACCAGCAGCTTCTTCACCGCCTGGGCGTCGGCCTGGTTCGACAGCACGATCTGGCGGGCGTGGAACTCATCGGCCTGTTTGGAGAGCTTCAGCTCCTCGTCATAGAGGCCGCGGATCGAGCTTTCGCTGACCGTCTTTTCGACCATCGACTCGACCAGCATGTCGCCAAGGATGCGCTCGCGCGCCGCCGCCAGCCGGCGTTTGGTCTGCGGGTCATTGGCCAGGTTACGCTTGGTCGCTTCGCCCGCCAGCAGCTTCTGGTCGATCACCTCGTCAAGCGCCTGGTGGAAAAGCGCCGAGGCGGCGTCCAGCGGGTCGCCCTCGCCGATCAGGCCCTGGGCGGCCGCCTCGCGCTTGACGTCCGAAGCCCAGACCGTCTGCCCGTCCACCGTCGCCACCGCAGTGTCGCCGGCCTGCGGCGGCTGGTTTGTCGCGTTCGGCCGGTCGCACGCCACCAGGGTCAGCAGGCACACAAACCCCACGGCGACCAGGCGCGCGCGATTTCCAGTCTTGCCTGACGTTGGGTTCATGCGATTGAACTGCAGCTGACAGCGGAAGGCGCCATACGCCCGAGCGAAGAGCGCGCCTAGATAAAAGCAGGGAGAGACAGGCATGAAATTCTACAACTCCATCGGACCGAACCCGCGAGTGGTGAAGATGTTCATCGCCGAAAAGGGGCTCGACATCCCGCGCGTCGAAGTCGACCTGATGGCCGGCGAGAACCGCAAGGAACCTCACCTGACGAGAAACCCGTCCGGTCAGTTGCCGGTGCTGGAGCTGGACGACGGCCAGATCGTCTCCGAAATCCTGCCGATCTGCGAATATATCGAGGAGATGCACCCGAGCCCGCCGCTGATCGGGACCACGGCGAAGGAACGCGCCGAGACGCGCATGTGGACGCGGCGGATCGACCTCAACATCTGCGAGCCGATGGCCAACGGTTTCCGCTTCTCCAACGGTCTGCCGTTGTTCCAGAACCGTGTGCACTGCATCCCGCAGGCCGCCGACGACCTGAAGGCGATCGCGGCCGAACGGCTGACCTGGCTCGACGGGTTGGTGGCCGGGCGCGACTACATCGTCGGCGATCGGGTCACCCTGGCCGACATCCTGCTGTTCGGCTTCATCGAGTTCGGGGCCACGGTCGGCCAGCCGCTGTCGGCGTCCAACAAGACCCTCACCGCCTGGCGCGAACGCATGGCCGCGCGGCCGAGCGCCGCAGCCAGCGCCTGACCCGAACCAGCTGATCGGGCCGGCGCCTGTCGGCCCTACACACCTGGCGATCCGCGATCCAGCGCAACGGCGCAGCCTTGCGCCGCGTTGACACAGAAGGGGGCGCTGCTTAAGTCTCGCCCGGGCTTTAACGAGCGGTATTCAAACGGGCTTGGCGCTTTTCCTTCAAAGGCCTGGCGCGGCCGGCGCGCCGCCTGAAGTGTAATCCGGAACCCCTTTTAATGCTCGGCCTCGCCAAAAAGCTGTTCGGCTCGTCAAACGATCGCAAGGTCAAGGCGATGGGCGCCCAAGTGGCGGCCATCAACGCCCTTGAGCGCCAGTACGAGGCGCTGTCCGACGAGGATCTCCGCGGCAAGACCGAGAGCTTTCGCGCCCGTCTGGCCGCCGGCGAGACCCTCGACCACCTGCTGGTCGAGGCCTTCGCCGCCGTGCGCGAAGCCTCCAAGCGCACGCTGGGCCAGCGCCACTACGACGTGCAGCTGGTCGGCGGCATGGTGCTGCACAACGGCGGCATCGCCGAAATGCGCACCGGCGAGGGCAAGACCCTGGTCGCCACCCTGGCGGTCTATCTGAACGCGCTGGCCGGCAAGGGCGTGCATCTGGTCACGGTCAACGACTACCTGGCCACCCGCGACGCCGAGTGGATGGGCCAGATCTATCGCTTCCTCGGCATGAGCGTCGGCGTCATCGTCAACGGCCTCAGCCAGGGCGAGCGCCAACGCGCCTACGGCAGCGACATCACCTATGGCACCAACAACGAGTTCGGCTTCGACTATCTGCGCGACAAC
>JBEPUW010000008.1:0-106585 GCA_041691315.1 Caulobacteraceae bacterium
GCCTCGCGCGCTGGTGGCACTTCTCGGTCAACCTGCTGTGGGTGATCAACGGCGTCCTGTTTTACGGGCTGCTGTTCGCCACCGACCAATGGCGGCGGCTGGTGCCGCTGACCTGGGAGGTGTTTCCGGCCGCGCTCTCCACCGCCATCCAGTACGCCTCCCTGAACTTTCCGGTGGACCACAGCTGGACCCGCTACAACGGCCTGCAGCAGCTCAGCTATTTCGTGACCGTGTTCGTCGCTGCGCCGGTCTCGATCCTCACTGGCTTGATGCAGAGCCCGGCGATCGCCAACCACCTGGGCTGGCTGGGAAGGGTGCTCAACCGCCAAGCCATGCGGTCGGTCCACTTCCTGTCGTTCGCTTGGTTCGTGACGTTCATCGCGATGCATGGGGTGATGGTGTTCATCACCGGCCTGCGGCAGAACACCAACCACATGTTCGCCGGCGTCGAGAACGACACCTGGGCCGGCCTCCCGCTGTTCTTGTTGGCCATGGGCGTCATGACGATGGCCTGGGTGCTGGCTTCGCCCTTCACGAGACGGCACGCGCGGCTGGTCCAGCGCACCGGACGTTTCATGATCGGCTGGCTGAGGACCTGGGCCACGCGAACCGACCCAAGGACGCAGTTCGAAGAGAGCGACATATCACCGTTCTTCTGGCCAAACGGTACGATGCCGAACTCGCAGGCCTTCGACACCTTGGCGGCGGGCGTCTTCGCCGACTACCGACTGCGGATCAGCGGCCTGGTCGAGGCGCCCCAGGACCTGTCATTGGCCGATCTCCAGGCGATGCCGAAGCAGGCGCAGATCACCGACCATTTCTGCATCCAGGGCTGGTCTGGCGTCGCCAAATGGGGCGGCGTGCCGATGCGCGATATTCTCGATCGCGTCCGCCCTCTTCCCGAGGCTCGCTATGCGGTCTTCTATTCGCTCGCGGATGGGGCCGACGGCGGCCGCTATTATGACGTCCATGATCTCGCGAATATGCGCCACGACCTCACCCTGCTGGCCTACGAGATGAACGGCGAGCCGCTGAACATCCTCCATGGCGCGCCGCTCAGGCTGCGGTGTGAAAACCAGCTTGGCTACAAGATGGTCAAATGGATCGCGGCCATCGAGTTCGTGGAGTCCTTCGCGCACCTGGGCGCTGGACAAGGTGGTTACAACGAAGACCATGAATTCTACGGCTGAGCTTACGCCTGGAGCGACGGCGGCGGCGCCCGGGCTTCACCGAGCGACGGACATCCGCAGCGCTGGAGACCCGTCATGACGGCGACGGTCCCTGATACGCAGCGACCGTTCTTCACGATTGGTCATTCCACCCGGTCTGTCGAAGAGGTCGCAGATCTCCTTCAAACGGTCGGAGCTGACATGATCGTCGATGTCCGCAAGATGCCGCGCTCTCGCTCCAATCCCCAGTTCAACATCGATGCCCTTCCCGCCGCTCTCGCCGAACGGCAGATCGGCTATTGCCACATGGCGAGCTTGGGTGGATTGCGCGGACGCCAGGCTAGCCTCGAAACCTCCCCGAACACCCTCTGGCGGAACAAGAGTTTCCGGAACTACGCGGACTACGCGCTGACGCCGCCGTTCAAAGAAGGGCTCGCCGAATTGATCGCCCAGGGCCGCGAGCGCACCTGTGCGATCATGTGTGCAGAGGTCCTCTGGTGGCGATGCCACAGGCGGATCATTGCCGACTACCTGCTCGCGGACGGTATGGCTGTCTTTCACATCCTGGGTCTGCACGACGTAAAGCCAGCGGGCCTTACCCCCGGTGCTGAGCCGACGCCCGAAGGCCTACTTTATCGAGAGCGTCTCAGCGCCGACCCTGATGAGTCGGTTTAATTGCCGGCCTTAGATGCCGATCAGCAGCTTTGTCGGGCGCAATGCACAATGAGAGCAATCCATGTGGAGTGCCGTGGATTTGCGACAACATATCGAACCGCGACCAGATATAATCCACTGATTCAATGAACATTGTCGAACCATGACCGCCAAAAACCGGAGCTTCCCATGAACGCCCATGTCTACCCGTGCGAGCCGGCCGAACCGCGCCATGACTGGACGCTGGCCGAGGTGGAGGCGCTGTTCGAGGTCCCGTTCACCGAACTCGTCTTCCGCGCGGCCGAGGTCCACAGGCGGTGGTTCGACCCGACCGAACTCCAGCTCTCACAGCTGCTCTCCGTCAAGACCGGCGGCTGCCCCGAGAACTGCGGCTACTGCAGCCAGTCGCAGCACTTCAGGACCGCGACCACCGCATCTAAGCTGATGGAGGCCGAGGCGGTGATCGCCGCGGCGGCCGAGGCCAAGGCCGGTGGAGCGCAGCGGTTCTGCATGGGCGCGGCCTGGCGCGACGTGAAGGATCGCGACGTGCCGAAGCTGGCCGCGATGATCTCCGGGGTGAAGGCGCTGGGCCTGGAAACCTGCGCCACGCTCGGCATGCTGACCGCCCACCAGGCGAAGGCGTTGAAGGCCGCCGGCCTCGATTTCTACAACCATAACCTCGACACCGGTCCCGACTACTACGACCAGGTGGTCACCACCCGGACCTATCAGGACCGGCTCGCCACCCTGGCCCATGTGCGCGAGGCGGGGATGTCGACCTGCTGCGGCGGCATCGTCGGCATGGGCGAAGCGCGCCGCGACCGGGCAGGGCTACTGCACCAGCTGGCGACCCTGCCGAGCCATCCGGAGAGCCTGCCGATCAACGACCTGATGCCGATCCCGGGAACGCCGCTCGGTGGCTCCACGCCAGTCGACGGGCTGGAGTTTGTGCGGATGATCGCGGTGGCCCGCTTGGTCTGTCCGAAGTCGATAGTGCGGATCGCCGCCGGACGCGAGCACATGAGCCGCGAACTGCAGGCGCTATGCTTCCTGGCCGGCGCCAATTCGATCTTCGTGGGCGCGCGCCTGCTGACCACCGACAACCCCGGCCGTGACAGCGACGACGCCCTGCTGGCCGACCTCAAGATGCGGCCGATGACGGCGAAAACCTCGGCGTCGGCGCCCGTCTAGGTGCAGACCACCGAGCGCACCGCCTGGGTCAAGAGGCTCAGGTCCGCGTCGGAGGTCACGAAGGCCGGGGTGAGGTAGACGACCTTGCCCATCGGCCGGATCCAGGCGCCAGCCTGCGCAAACCGCTGGCACCAGGTCTGGACCGGGACGGCATCGGCGAACTCGACAACGCCGATGGCGCCTCGCACCCGCACATCCACGACGCCGGGCGCCGCGCGGCAGGGGGCGAGTCCCTCAGTCAGGCCCTCGGCGATCCGCGCCACGTCGCCGCGCCAGGCGCCGCTGTCGAACAGGTCGAGCGAGGCGTTGGCCGCCGCGCAGGCCAGCGGGTTTCCCATATAGGTCGGCCCATGCATCAGCGACGCGCCGGGATCGTCCGACCAGAAGGCCTCGAACACGCGCGAGGTGGCGATGGCGGTGGAGAGCGGCAGGGTCCCGCCGGTCAGGGATTTCGACAGGGTGATGATGTCGGGAACCACGCCCGCGCCCTCGCAGGCGAACAGATCGCCGGTCCGGCCGAAGCCCACGAAGATCTCGTCGAAGATCAGCAGCACCCCATGGACGTCCGCCAGCCGCCGCAGGCGGAGGAGCACCTCGTCGTCGTGGAACAGCATGCCGCCGGCGCCCTGCACACGAGGCTCCACGACGATGGCGGCGATCTCGGCGCCCTTCTCCGTCAGCAGCCGCTGCAAGGCGGCTTCGCTGGCCTCGTCGATGGGCAGGTCGGCGATGTGCTGGCCGGGCATCACGCCAGCGAACAGGCTGTGCATCCCTTCCTCGGGGTCGCAAACGGTCATCGTCGCCAGGGTGTCGCCGTGATAACCGCCCCGGAAGGCCAGGAACCGGGTCCGCCCACGCACCCCACGATTGACCCAGTACTGCACCGCCATCTTCATCGCGATCTCCACCGAGACCGACCCGGATTCGGCGAAGAAGACGTGGTCGAGATCGCAGGGCAGCCGCTCGGCCAGCCGCGCCGCCAGCCGATAGGCTGGGGCGTGGGCCAGGCCGCCGAACATCACGTGCGGCGCGGTCTCCAGCTGCGCCTGGACGGCGGCGCGGATGTGCGGGTGGTTGTAGCCGTGACAGGCGGTCCACCAGGACGCCACACCGTCCACCAGCACCCGGCCGTCTTCCAGATAGAGTCGCACGCCGTCAGTGCGGGCCACGGACAGCGGCGGGGCGGCCGTCTTCATTTGGCAATAGGGCCGCCAGACGTGCGGTGCGCCCACGGCGAGCCAGGACGGCGTATCGTTCAAGGTGGAGGCTCCTCGCCTTGGGGTATCCGATCGGCAGCTTTTGCGGCACGCCGGCTTGAGGCATACAGCGTCCCGTGATCGACACCCTTACCCGTCACGCGCAAGCGAAAATCGCCGGTCTGGAAGCCCAGAGCCTCGACCGGACCCTGAAGCCCACCCATCGCCTCGACGGCCTCTGGGTCGAGCGGGCCGGTCGGCGGATGATCTCGTTCTCCTGCAACGACTACCTGGGTCTGTCGCATCACCCGGCGGTCAAGGCCGCCGCCCGCGAGGCGATCGAGCTCTATGGCGCCGGCGCCGGCGCCTCGCGCCTGGTCACTGGCGACCATCCGCTGTTCGGGGCGCTGGAAACGCGGTTGGCGGCCCTCAAGGGCGCCGAGGCGGCGTGCGTCTTTGGCTCAGGCTACCTGGCCAACCTCGGCATCATCCCGACTGTCGTGGGGCCGGGGGACCTGGTGCTGGCCGATGAACTGGCTCACGCCTGCATCTGGGCCGGCGCCAAGCTTTCGGGAGCTGAGGTCATCGCCTTCCGCCACAACGATTCCGCCGACCTGGCCGACAGACTGGTTGAAGCTCGCGCCTCGGCGCGGCACGCCCTCATCGCCACCGACGGCGTGTTTTCCATGGACGGCGACATCGCCCCGCTGGGCGCGATCAGCGAGGTGGCGCGGGCCCATGACGCCTGGCTGCTGGTCGACGACGCGCACGGCCTGGGCGTGGTGGGCGTGGTGGGCGCGGGGACGCCGAGCCTCTTCCCCGACGCCCGGGTCGACCTGCACATGGGCACCCTGTCCAAGGCCATCGGCGGCTACGGCGCCTATGTCTGCGCCACCGCCCCGGTGATCGCCCTGATCAAGATGCGAGCCCGGACCTTCGTCTACACTACCGGCCTGCCGCCGGCATGCGCCGCCGGGGCGCTGGCGGCGCTCGACGTCATCGCCGGTGAGCCGGAGCGGGTGGCAGCCCCGCTGGCCAAGGCGCGCCGGTTCACCGCCGCGCTGAACCTGGCCGCCGCCCAGAGCGCCATCGTGCCGATCGTCCTGGGCGCCGCTGAAACCGTGCTGGCCGCCGCCGCCGCTCTGGAAGCCGAGGGCCTGCTGGTCGTGCCGATCCGGCCGCCGACTGTGCCGCCGGGGACAGCGCGCCTGCGGGTGGCCTTCACCGCCGAGCACCCGGACGAGGCCATCGACCGGCTGGCCCTGGCGCTCCGCCCCTGGCTCGACCGGTGAGCGCGCCGCGGCAGGTGTTCGTGGCCGGCGGCCATACCGACGTCGGCAAGACCTTCGTCGCCTGCGCCCTGATCCGCGCCGCGCGCGCGTCCGGCCTGACCGTCGAGGCACTGAAGCCGATCGCCAGCGGCTTCGACCCCGCCGACTGGGCCGACAGCGACCCGGGCCGGCTGCTCGCGGCGCTGGGCCTTCCACTCAACGTCGAGGAGCTTGACCGGATTACGCCTTGGCGTTTCCCGGCTCCTCTGGCCCCACCGATGGCAGCCAGGCTGGACGGCCGCGTCCTGCCCTTGGGCCCCATCGCCGACCTCTGCGTCGCCCGGCTGGCAGACAGCACGGCGGACCTCTTCGTCTTGGAGGGCGTCGGTGGGCTGATGTCGCCGTTGGCCGATGACGGCACGGTGCTGGATCTCATTGTCGCGCTGGAAATGCCGGTGTTGCTGGTTGGCGGGAGCTACCTGGGCGCCGTCAGTCACACGCTGACCGCCATCGAGGTCCTGCAATCCCGCAGCCGGAGGATCGCCACGGTGGTCGTGAGCCAAGATGGCGACCCGCTCGCCCCCGATTTCGCGTCGAGTGTCGCCATGGTGGCTGCGCATGCCGGAGCGAATGTCGTATTGGCCGCGCCTCGCGCTGGCGAGGCAGACTGGGCCGCGGCCGTCCTGGCTCGACTGATTTAGTGATTCGCCCGGCGCCTTGGGACAGGTCTCAAGGCCCCGCCCTTGCGAGAACGCTTCTAGGCTCACCGACGTGCCCCGGGGGTGCTCTATCCCCTCCGCGGGGCGGCCACCGAGCGGCAGTACAGGGTCTATTTCCCAGAACGCCGGCTGCTCTACGCCAGCGATACCCTGTCCTTGGACTCCAAGACCCACGCCCTTTATGACCCCGAGCTGATGCATGAGGTCGTCCAGGCGGTCGAGCGAGAGCATCTTCAAGTCGACAAGGTCTTCGCCATGCATGAAGGGCCGGCGGCGTGGAGCGCGGTCGTTGGCCCCGCTAAGGCGGCGTCGTAGCCGGTGTGGCCGGTGACGACTTCATAGGCGGAGGCTGCCTGCCGACACCCCGCATGCCGCATACAGCAAGGCGTGTGGTTTTCCGCATTCAGCTTCGCGCTCGTGCAGACGCATCATACGCGCGTCCGCCGCGGCCTTCAGCGGCGCGCCTTGGGCGATGCTGACATTAAGGACACCCAAGACGAGGCTCGCCAGCGCACCGGCCAAGATTGTCGAGGCGGCCCGCGGCCAGCCCGTGACCGTCATGCGCGGTCTCCTTCGATCGATGAGGCCTGCCATATCACCCAACTTCTATTTGCGGCGGGCCGCGCCTGGCGCACACCGCAGCTTCCAGAGGCGCAACGCGACTAAGGGAGTGCGCCATCCAGCTCGAATCGAATCCGGCTCCCGCAGACAATAGTCGCAGCGATGTTGGGACTAGCGGTTGACCCCGGGGGACACTGTGGCACGGTGTCCGGTGATCGCGCACTACGAGCTGCGCAGCTTCGACGCGCATTACTGAAGCCCTGATGATGGGCGAAGACATCTGTCACCTCCATTCGGCATAGATGGTGACATGGCTCACCCGGGCGAGCCAGGGTCGGGGGGTGAACGGGTGATCCGGAGGGGTCAATTGACCGTCAAGCTCGGCCGCCGGCCGTTGGACCCGTTCTCCCCTTTGTCCAACACTCGTGTTTTATCACACAAACCTTGAGGCGAGCCCTGGCCATCAGGCGACGAAGTCACGCGCGAACTGCCGGAGGTCCTCCGCGTAGAGCTCCGGCGCCTCCCAGGCCGGGAAGTGGCCGCCACGGGGAAACACCGTGTAGCGGCGAACATTGTACAGCCGCTCGGCCCGTTCCCGCGGCGCCTGGGCGAGGTCATGGGGCCAGATCCCCATAGCGGTGGGCGCACGGACGAAATCCGTGGCCGCCAGAGGCGGACGCAGCCGGCTGGCCTCGTAGTAGTAGCGGACGGAGGAGCCGATGGTGTTGGTTGTCCAATAGACCATGAGGTTGTCGATCAGCGTATCTCGGGGGAACACGGAAAGGACGTCGCCGCCGCAATCGGACCAGGCGCGGAACTTCTCCACGATCCAGCTCGCCAATCCGGCAGGGGAATCCGCGAGCCCGAACGCTAGGGTCTGTGGCCTTGAACTCTGGATCGCCTGATATCCGCCCTCCTCCTCGTCCCAAACCGTCCCTTGAGCGTCGAATGCGATCTCGGCCGGGGTCGGCGGCGCAGCGTTCGGCGCGGCCGGCTTGAACGCCACGTCCGACACGTGGGCGGCCAGCACCCGGTCCGGATGATGGAGCGCGATCCGCGTCGCCACGCCCGAGCCGATGTCAGTTCCCGCGACCATGAAGCGGTCGTAGCCTAGGGCCTCCATCAGCTTGGGGTAAAGGTCCGCCGGCTCGACTTCGTAAGGTCGGGTCGGCCGATCGGAGAATCCGAATCCCGGAAGCGCCGGAACCACCATGTCGAAGCTGGGTCCGCCGTCCGCAAGCTGAGGGGCCAGGCGCTGGTACTCCACGAAACTTGAGGGCCATCCGTTCATCAAAAGCAACGGAATGGGGTGCGCGCCGCGACCGCGGAAATGCAGGAAATGCACCCCATATCCATCGATCGTCGCCCGGAAGTGCGGAAGACGGTTCAGCGCCGAGCGGCGCTCGGCCCAGTCGTAGGATTGCGCCCAATAGGTGGTGAGCTGCTTAAGGAAGCCGCGCTCCATACCGTAGGACCAGTCCGACGTGACCGCGTCGGTCCAGCGGGTGGCATTGAGCCGGCGCTTGAGATCGGCGATGGCGTCAGCGTTCCAGGGGATCTCAAATGGGGTGATCATGCCTGACTCCTTCGCCCTCGCCGGGCGGACCCATCCTGCAGCGGCCAGGCCCGCGAGTGTTTGGCGCCGGGTGGACAACATGACCGCCCTCCCTTCGTGGATATTACAGATGAAACCATCTAAATATATTTACTGGTAACATCAAGGACGCCCTTATGCCCGAACACCGCGTGGGCACGCCGCCGGAGATGCGCGACCTGGAGTCCTTCCTCTGGTGGGATTTTGACGACCTGGCGACCTGGGTCACCTGGGCGAAGACCCGCGGATTTACAGCGCCGATGGCGCGGGAGAGCTTCATCGGCGCGGGCGAGGTTCAGCGGGCGCTACGCCGCCTCGAAGCTGCGAACAACGGTGTGCCGGATACCTCCGGCGCCGTGGAGCGCCTTAACCAGGCGTTCCTGCACCACGACTTGCGGCCGCATATGGCGGCGTCCGGGGAGCTCGAACTCGCCCGACCGGATCCCCGAGACCCCGTCGGGCGCATCTTGAAGCTGGTGGTGGACGCGATGGCCAGCGGCGCGTGGCGCCGCTTCAAGCTCTGTCGGGACCCCGGTTGCCGCGCGTCCTATTTCGACGCCTCGAAGAACGGCGCGAAGACCTGGTGCTCCATGGACACCTGCGGCAGTCGCAACAAGATGCGGCGGTTTCGGGCGCGAGGGGCCCAGGGCCGATCCAAGCAGACGCCTGGGCAGTCGCGATGTCGCTGGTCATCGAAGTAGCGACGTGATCTCCATCGGCCCGAAGACGTCGATCCGGCCGGCCGAACCGGCCAAAGCTTGAACCAGTCTCTCCATCTCCCCTTTCATCGCATGCAGTTTCTGGAGGTTCTGGTCGAGCGTCGACAATCGGTCTTCGGCGCGCTGCAGCATTTTGGATCTTGCCGAGGACCGAAGCTCAACCGCCAGATCCTGCGAGGCGACCAGCCGCCCCAGCTCGGACAGCTCGCGGATGTCTCGCAGCGTGAAGCCAACCGTCTGCAGACTGCGGATGTTCTTGATGCGGTGGAGGTCGGCCGCCGAATAGCACCGGTAGCCGCCCGTCGATCGGTCAGGACATGGGATCAAGCCCTCGCGTTCGTAGAATCGCACCGTCTGAACATTCACGCCGGCGCGCCTGGCCAGCTCTCCAATCCTCATACCCGGGCCTCCGGCCCGGTCGAGCCCGGCGCCAGGAGTGGCGCGTGGAGACCCTCCGTTGTGGGAAAGAAGAGGTCGACTTCCAGGCCGCCCGTAGGGCGATTTCGGGCGACCAGATGGCCGCCGTGCAGGGAGGTGATGCGATCGGCGATCGACAGCCCCAGCCCCACGCCTGCGGAGCCCTGCGCGCGGAAGAAGGGTTCGCAGATCCTAGCCAGATCGGTGGCCGAAAGGCCTGGACCGGCGTCGGCGACCCTGATGCGGGCGACGCCTCCCACGACCGCCAGAGACACCTCGACCGCCGCGCCGGATGGGCCGAATCGCACGGCATTTCGCAAAACATTCTCGATCGCGCTCGAGACCAGCGCCTTGTCACCTAAGATTTCGGTGAGCGGGCCTTCCTGCAGTTGGACCGACTTGCCGTCCGGCTCCCCTTCCAATCGAGCATCCTCGACGGTGTCCTCCAGTAAGGCCCTAAGGTCGAAACAATCGGTGCTCAGCTGCGGGCTCGCTTGAACCCGGGAGTATTCGAGAATCTGGCCGATCAGGCCGTCCAGGCGCTCCACCTCGCGATCGATCCGCTGCAGCGCCAGGAGACTCTCCCCCGGATGGTCCTGGCGGAGCAGCCTTGTTGCGACCCGCAGCCGTGCAAGCGGCGAGCGCAGCTCGTGAGAGATGTCCCGCAGCAGGTGTTCCTTGGACTCGATCAGGGCCCGCAGGTGCGCGGTCATCTGGTCGATGTCTCGCGCAAGGCCTCCGACTTCGTCGCGGCGGCGCGCGATGCTCTCGGCCATCGGCGTCTCGATCGCGCCGGCCGCGATTGTGCGGACGCTCTGGCGCAATCGCTCGACGGGCTTGGCCAGCTGCCGCGCCAAGGCCGCCGACCCCACGCCGCTCACCGCGATGGCTAGGACCAGAAGCATTACCGGCTGGAACGCCAACTGCCAGGCTCCGAACGAGATGTTGCTCGTCCGCCGCACGTACATCCGGTAGGGCGCGCCGCCCGGCATGGCGATCCTGGGAACTATCGCGCCGGTCGCGCCCGGGAGCGGACGTCCGGCCAGCGGGCGGCCGAGCATCTCGTGGCCGGTGTCGTCGACGAAGTAGAACTGCAGTTCCGGGTGGGTGTGGCGCTGACCCATGATCCACAGGCCCAGGTCGTCGCGACCGCCTTTGCGCACCTCCAGTTGCGCCGACTGGGCGAGGGTCGTTGGCGAGATCCGGTCGATGTCCTCGGCGCGCTTCAGGGCGAGGCCGTAGCTCACCGCCAGGGCGGCCGCCAGGGTCAGCGCCATCACCAGCCAGTAGGACAGCCAGATGCGACCGAACAAGCTGCTCATTCGCGGCCGTCGGAGATCGTCAGCGAATAGCCCGAACCTCGAATGGCGCGGATCTCGACCCCCTGCACCGGAGATAGGTGCAGCTTCCGGCGCAGGTTGGAGACATGGGTGTCGATGCTTCGGTCGAACGGTGTCAGCGCCCGGCCAAGCGCTCGTTCCGTCAGGATCGCGCGGGAGTGCAACGCCCCGGGCTCACAGGCCAGGAGGTCGAGGACCATGAACTCGGCGGAGGTCAGCCGCGCCTCAACGCCGCGAACCGTGGCGGTCATCGCTGCCGGATTGAGGGTCAGCGGCCCGATGGCGAAAGGGTCTCGCGTGCGAAACGCCAGGCGAAGCCGCCGCAGCACCGCGCGGATGCGAGCATTGAGCTCCATCGGATCGAACGGCTTGGCCAGGTAGTCGTCGGCCCCAAGCTCCAGGCCCACGATCCGGTCCTGCGCTTGACCTCTTGCGGTCACCATGATGATCGGGACATCGCGCTCGCTGCGGATGCTCTGGAGCGTCTCCAGGCCGTCCAGGTCCGGCATCATGATGTCGAGGACGATCAGGTCGGGCGTCTCGGTCTTCAGGCACTCAAGGGCGAGCCGCCCACTGGCGGCGTGAAGGGTCACGAAGCCCTGGCTGGCGAGGAACTCACCCAGCATGCGGACGAACTCCTCGTCGTCGTCGACGATCAGCACCTGGGCCGGCTGTTCCATCGTCCTTGTCCTCGCCGCCAGACCCCAGCTGCGCGGCGCCGACCAAGGCCCATCGCGCCGCGCGAGACCATCATTCACAGAAATCGCTCTCATGGGGAATCCAGTCGCAAGAGGCCCATCGTGACTAGGAGAGCGAGCGCGATCCCGGGGATCGGAACCCACCAGGGGCGAAGGTGCGGCGGGGTGGTCGTCGCGGGCAATCTTTTTCGCCCGTGGAGCATCGGGCCGATCAGGTTGTCACCGAACGCCAGGTGCAGGAGGACGACAGCAACATGGAGACCCACGAGGCTCAGCAAGCCGTCGAATGCGAGCGTATGGACCTGGTTCGCGATGGCGACGTCGCTGTCGCTGAGGCGAGCCGAAAAAGGCCCGGCGGCCAACCCGTCGCGATCGACGCTGAAGAGCCCGGAGAAGACCTGCAGGCTCAGGAGGAGCAGCAGGGCCAGGACGCTCCAGCCGCCGAGCGGATTGTGGCCGACGGTCTGGGGCCCCTGCCCGCGCACGTAACGCCACACCTGTCTCGGGCCGCGCAGGAACTCTGCAAACCGAGCGGTTGGCGGTCCGGCGAAACCCCAGTAGACGCGGAAGACGAGGAGACCGGTTGCGGCATAGCCGCAAAGCCGGTGGAGGCCCATTCGATCGACCGAATAGGTCCACCAGCATCCCGCGACGGCGGCGATCAGCAGGAGGTGAAAGATCCGTGTGGGGGCGTCCCAGACCATCACCAGCGCCCGCTCCTTGGCCTGAGCGTCGGGCATGGTCAAAATCGGCTGAGATAGTCTTCGTGGCAGGACTGGCAGGCTTCACCCACCGCTCGCTGCTGCACGCGCATGCGGCCCACATCGCCGGCTCGCGCGGCGATGTCCAATTGGGCCAGGGCCGACGACAACGCCCCGGCCTTGGCCCGGAAGTCCCCGGCGGAGGTCCAGACCTCGCGCCTGGCGTCGGTGCGGGCGCCATTGTCCGGCCCGGTGCCGGCGATGAACCAGGAGGGCAGCTGTCGCGCCAATTCTACCTCTCGCGCCGCAGCCTGGCTCACCACGGCCGCCCGGGGCGAGGCTTGCATCAACTCGCCCTTGATGGAGCGGTGGAGGTTCAGCAGCGTCTTGAAGTTGGACTGGCGTGTGCGGACGATCGTCGTGACGTCGATTGAGGCCTCAGCGACGCCGGCGACGGCCAGGACCACGAGGACAGCGCCGAGAAGGCGGATGCGCATGGGAAAAGCTCATTTGAACAATCCGCCTTGGGATTGACGCCGAGTTAGACAGATCGCGCGCCCCAACGGGAAATCTTTGCACAACTTTGCCTAGGACTTTGACCGCCTTTCGGGAACCCGACGCGGCGTGAACAATGTTCCAGGGCTCATTGCGTCGCCCCTTGACCTTACACCTTGGTATAGACCGCAGGTTCATCGACAGACGGTTCGGAACCTTCTTTCGATGTACATGAGACTGCTCGCCACATCTGCGTTGTCTCGATGGTCGCCACAGCCAATTTTTGGCCGGCGCGATCGGACGAAGCCGTGACCGATCGATCGACCGGCGACTTGCCCCGGCGTGGGGCGGACTCCATCGACTCGGCCGATGCGGACGGCCATCCCCGGCCGCGGCGCAGGCGCCGCGCCGTCTTGTGGGTGGCGACATTGGTCATCATGCTGCTGGTCGCCACAGGCCTTGGCTTTTGGATCGTGCTGGCGCCGAAACCCGCGCTGCCTGCGACCCAGGCCTGGGTGGCGGCGGGGAGCCGCGTCGCCGCCAAGACCGTGGCCGCGACCGGGTCGGTCAGGCTCAAGACCGGGAGTACGGTCCGCATCGGCTCGCAGCTGTCGGGGATCGTGCAGCAGCTCAATGTCACCGTGGGCGCCCATGTGAACCGGGGCGACGTGATCGCCGAAATCGACGCCAGGCCCGTGCGGGCGAAGGTGGAGCAAGCCAAGGCGCAGGTCGCCCGAAATGAGGCCCTGGCGCTGAAGGCCGGCGCCGACGCGCGCCGCGCCAACATCCTGTTCGCCGATGGCGGCATCTCAGCTCAGCAGCTCGACGACGCCAAGTCCGCCGCCGCCGTCGCCGATGCGAGCCTCGAGGCGTCGCGCCGCGACCTGGCCGCGGCCGCCATCGACCTGAACTACGTGGCGATCCGCGCGCCGATTTCCGGAGTTGTGGCCTCGGTCGCCACCCAGCGCGGCGAGACCGTTGCCGCCGCCTTCGCCACCCCGACCTTCGTCACCATCATCCAGCCCTCAGCGCTTGAGGTGGTGGCCTTCGTCGACGAAGCCGACATCGGCGACGTTCGTCCGGGCGAAACGGCCGAGTTCACGGTCGAGGCGTGGCCGGACCGCAGCTTCGCCGGAACCGTCGAGCGGATCGCGCCGGTCGCAACCGTGGTCTCGGGCGTCATCAACTACGAAGTCGCCATTCGCATCGATGGCGATGTCTCGGCGCTGAAGCCCGACATGACCGCCAACGTCACCCTCACCACGGCGCGCCGCACCATCGTCACCGTCCCGGCGGGCGCCGTCCGAAGGACCCCCAGCGGCTCCGTCGTCACCGTGCGCGACGCTCAGGGGCGTCCGTCCGTCCGGCAGGTGCGCGTCGATCAGACCCGCGACGGCCTGACCGATCTCAGCCGCGGCGTCGCCGTCGGCGAACCCGTGCTCGTCGAAACAGGAGGCCGCAAATGATTCAGGTCGAAGGCATAACCAAGTCATTTCCCACCAAGGGGAAGGCGGTGACAGCGCTTCGCGATGTCAGCTTCAGCATTGCCAAGGGCGAGTTCGTGGTGATCCGCGGCCCCTCAGGTTCGGGCAAGTCCTCCCTCCTGAACCTGCTGGGCTGCCTGGACCGCCCGACCGCCGGCGCCTACCGGCTCGACGGCGAGGACGTCTCGGCCCTCGCCGACGGAGCGCTGTCCCGGGTTCGCGCGCACAAGGTCGGGTTCGTCTTCCAGGCCTTCAACCTGCTGCAGCGGACAACGGCGGTCGAGAATGTCGAACTGCCGATGATCTACGCCGATCGCAAGGTCGATCGCGCCGCGGCGATCACCGCGCTCAAGCGCGTCGGGCTTGAGGACCGGCGAAATCACTATCCAGCCCAGCTTTCGGGGGGTGAGCAGCAGCGGGTGGCGATCGCGCGCGCCCTCATCAACGACCCGGCGTTGATCCTGGCCGACGAACCGACCGGCAATCTCGATCAGGCCGCCGGCGACAACATCATGGCGATCCTGGCCGCGCTGAACGCCGAGGGCCGCACCATCGTCATGGTCACCCACGACGACGGCGTCGCCGCCAAGGCCGGGCGGTCGCTCACCCTGAAGGACGGCAAGCTGACGGAGCAAACGAGATGAACAATCGAGGGATGATCTTGGGGGTCTTGCGTTCCCTGTGGCGCCGCAAGGTCCGATCGACGCTGATGATGGCCGGCGTTGTCGTGGGCGTCGCCTCGCTCACCCTGCTTTCGGCCATCGGCGCGGGCACAAAGCAGGTCACCATCAGTCGTTTCAAGAACATGCTGGGGACCTTCGACACGGTCATCGTGCAGCCGGGCGGCGCCAAGAACCGAGGCATGGTCACGGTGTCGAACACCGATGCGACGCTGAGCTTCGACGACGCTTCGGCCATAGCCGGACAGGTCCCGACAATCCGCCAGGTCGTCGAAGTCCTGAACGTCCTCGACGGCGACATCAGCTACAGCGACCGCCACGAGACCGCCGGGGTGTTTGGGGTCTCGCCCAACTGGACCGACGTCCGCGGCGACCGCGCGGCGGCCGGCGACTTCTTCGATCAGGGCGATGTGGACTCGCTGAACCGCGTCGCCGTGCTGGGCGCCGACCTCAAGGCGAAGCTGTTCCCCTCGGAAGACCCGATCGGCAAGACCATCCGCATCGGCAATGTACCTTTCGTGGTCAAGGGTGTGCTCGCACCGCGCGGCGTCGGCCCGACCGGCCAGACGCTGGACAACCTGCTCTATGTTCCGGTGTCGACGGCCTCGAAGCGCCTGTTCAACCGCGACTACCTCACCATGGTCATCGCGCAGCTGAGGGACGAGAACCAGAGCAAGCTGGCCGTGACGCAGATCAAGACGCTCCTGCGGGAACGGCATCACCTGGCGCCAGGGGTCCTCGACAATTTCTCCCTCAGCAGTCCGCGCGCGATCATCGGCCAGATCAGCGCCATGGGATCCGCCGTCGGCCGCCTGCTCAATATGGTGGCGATGATGGCCATGATCCTGGGCGGGATCGTGATCCTCAGCGTCATGTTCATCGGCATCGCCGCGCGCCGGCGCGAAATTGGCCTTCGCCGGGCGGCCGGTGCGAGCCGTAACGCCATCATGGTGCAATTCCTGCTGGAGGCGAGCACGCTATCGGTGCTCGGCGCTGCGATCGGGATCGTGCTGGGGGTCATCGGGACGCAGATCGTGGGCATGGTCCAACACCTGCCGTTCATCGTCGATCCTGTGGCGATGGGCGAGGCCCTGGCAATGGCGCTCGTGATCGGCCTGGTGTTCGGCTCGCTGCCGGCGTGGCGAGCGGCGCGCGTCGACCCGGCCACCGCGCTCCGCGACTGACCTGAGACGCAGGTGTCACGCCGTCAATGGCAGCTTCTCGGCGTGGCGCTGCGCGGGACCCTGCGGTTCCGTCTGCAGACGACGCTGGTCGCCCTGGCGGCGATCAGCGGGGTCGCGGCGGTCGTCGCCTCCTCCGCCTACGCCCAGTCCGGCGCCCGCGCTATCCTCGCCCGTTACGAGGCGCTGGGCACGAAGATGGTGGTGATCGCCCCGGCGGCGAGCCGAGCCGTCGGCGGTCGCGCGCGGACCGGCGCCGCGGTGACGACCCTGACGCTCGCGGACTACCGCGCCATCCGCGCGGCCCGGTCCGACATCACCGCGGCCTCGGCCAGCGTCACGGGCAGCTTTCGGCTACGGGCCGGCGACCTGACGAAGTCGGTGATCGTTATCGCCTGCGAGCCGGACTATTTCGCGATCAAACATTGGCCGGCGGTCCAGGGGGCGATCTTCGATTCGGGCGCCGCGCGTGACGCCACGCGGGTTGTTCTGCTTGGGCGAGGCGCCTCCCGCGACCTCTTCGGAGACTCCGATCCCACGGGACGGCGGTTGACCATCAATCGCGTACCGTTCGTGGTCGCCGGAGTCATGGAAGAACGGGGCCGCCGGCTGGACGGCTCCGACGAGGACGATCAGGTCTATGTGCCGCTGGCCGCCGGTATGCACCGCCTGATGAACGTCGACAATCTGGGCGCCATCATGCTGCAGGCCGACACCGCCGCTTCAGTCCAGCCGCTTGCGGCGGGCGCGGCGGCCTTGATTGCGACCCGGCATCGCCGTTTCGGCGCCCGCCTGCCGGACTTCCAGGTCACCAATCAGCAGCAATTGATGGATGACCAGCTGGCCGCGTTCGGGAGGTTCTCTTTCCTCGTGCGCTGGATCTCGCTGAGCGCGCTGGCGGTGTGCGCGGTGGGCGTCACGGCTATCTGCTGGATATCCGTCAACGGGCGCCAGGCCGACATCGGCGGCATGCGGGCGTTGGGCGCCCGACGAGGGGACATCTGGCTTCAATTCACTGCCGAGACCCTGACGCCGGGTCTCCTGGGCGCGGCGTGCGGACTGGCTTTGGGCTATGGAGGCGCTCTCACGCTCGAGGCTGCGCTCGGTCAACCCTCGTGGTTCGACTGGACCGCGGCTATTGTCGATGCGCTCATTTGCACCAGCCTCTTCGCCGGCGTGACCGGTGCGACCAGCGTTCGCGCGCTGCAAATACCACCCGCGGCGGCGATGGCGGGCGCCTAGGTCGTTCCAGGCGGATTTGAAGGCGGCGATCCATTGGCTCTCAGCGGGCCCGGTCGTGTCATCCTCCGAGCGCCTTGAAGACTTCGACTTCCGCAAAAGCCTGGTCGCGAAGGGCCCCGGCCAGGGCCTGGTCTGCGCTCGCCTGGGCCGATTGCGCCTGCAGGAGGTCCAATAGTCCTCCTCCGCCGTCGCGGTAGCGTCTTTGCGCAATGCCAAACGCCTCGGCCGTCCGGTCGCGCGCGAGCGTGAGCCTGTCGACGTGCTCGCGGTCGTTGGCATAGGTGACAAGCGTGCTTTTGGTTTCTTCAAGTGCATTCAGAATGGTCCCGTCGAAGTCCGCCAAGGCCTCCGCAGCGACCGCCCTGGATTGGCGCACCTTGGCGCGGGCGATGCTGGGGATGGGTATGGACCACGAAATGAGCGGTCCGTAGCTGAACGTCAGCCCCGATGCGCCGGGCGCGCCACCGCCGGACAACGACTGCGCCGATGCGCCTATGGCGATGGTGGGATAGAGGTCTGAGATCGCGACGCGGATATCGGCTGTGCGGGCCGCGAGGCGCTGTTCAGCCACCCGGACATCGGGCCGACGCCGTATCCGGCTGGTCACGTCGCCGGACGGAAAGCTGTCCTTCAGCGTGGGCGCAGCCTGGCACAGCACAGAGCGCTCGACTTCGCCGGCATCCTGCGCCGTCAAGGTCGCTAGGCGGTTGATCGCGGTGCTTTGCTGGGATTCCAATGGCGGGAGCGCCGCGTGGGCGACGGCCAGCGCGGCCGCGGACCGTGTCAGGTCGAATCTCGAAGCGCCCCCCGCGCGCTCCTGGGCCGCTACGATCCGGTCGGACGCTTCAGCGGCCGCCACCGTGCGGTGGGCGGCGGCCAATTCGACAGCGCTTCCGCAGGCGTCGAAATAGGCTCGCGCCGTGTCTGCGGCCACAGTGCGCTCGGTGTCGTCGACTGCGGCCACGGCGGCGGCGTCATCCGCCGTCGCGGCCGCGACCCGCCCGCGTAAGCCGCCGAACAGGTTCAGGTTCAAGGAAGCGGTGATCGCCGCTAGATTCGACCAGCCGGTGGGGCCTCCGGCGAAGGCGCGTCCATTGCTGGTCGAATTGGAAATCGTGGCCGTGGGGGCCCACCCTCCCAGGACCTGAGCCAGCGTGGCGTCCGCCTGCGCGCGCCGCGCCACCGCCGCCCGGAGCGTGGCGTTCTTGGACAGGGCGGCGCCTTCGAACTGCTCCAGCGCGGCGTCCCGGTATCCGCGCCACCACTGCGATGCTTGTTGGCCCGGCGGCGCCCCTGGGACGGCCAAGGCTTGGGCTCTTGCCCCTCCGAAGGATGGCCACAGCAGGATCGTGACGGCCGCGCCAAGCGCGGCTTGTCTGTGGACTGGTCGGTCGATCACGGCGTCTCCGATCAACGTGGGGCCACCCGGAGTGGGCCGCCGGTCACGCTGCCCCCTATAGTGCGGTACAGAGTCAACGACGGGTCGGAGGGAAGGCTCGCCGTGGACCCTCACCCGCGCGCCGCCCTTCTCAAGGTCCGACATCCAGGAGGGACGGTGCACGACCTGAGCCTCGCGGCCTCACAGTAGCGATGCCAAGCGCAATATTCGCCCTTGCAGGCGCGACCAGCTATTGCCGCGAGCCTGGGAGGTCTCGATGGATTGGTCGGCCGCTCCCAAGCTTTGAGAGCGAGTCCGTGAATATTTCGCTGGCACCACCGGCGGACCGGAGAGGCAAATGCGCCTGAGATGACCAATGCACTGGTAACCCTCGGGGACCGAGTCGGTTTGCGCAGGATTGTATCGTCGGACCTGATTGCTTGCGCCCGATTCCCGTTCAGTCTGTCGAGCAGTGAAGCCCTGACTGAACTTCCGCAACTTCGTCGCGCATTCGCGGAAACCGGCTTCTGGACCCCGAATGGCGGCGCCCTGGCGATCGTGGCCAGGCGGGGTGAGCGGCTGGTGGGAACCGTACAATTCTGCCGGTCCAACCCCGTCATCCAGGGCTATGAGATCGGTTATCTGCTTCATGATCAGACCGATCGAGGACAGGGTTATGCGTCCCAGGCTCTGAGACTCTTCACGGAGTTGCTTTTTGCTGAGCGACCGGCTTGCCACCGCCTCCAGCTCATCATCGATACCGCCAACACCGCGTCATGGCGTTTGGCCGAAGCCTGTGGCTACCAGCGCGAGGGCGTCTTACGCAACGCCGGCTTCAATGCCCATGACCCGGAGGATTGCTTCATCTATTCGCGAGTTCGCAGGGATCGATAGCGATCATCCTCGCGAGCCGTTAGCGCGCATTGGATCGCGCTGCGAACGCTCGGGACATACCGTCGGCCGACCGGCGCCAGGACCGCCGCGCCGGTCACGAGCTGGATCTGGCCGCTCGAAAGCCGAAGAATACGTTCCACGGCGTCCAGGCGAACGATGGCTGAGCGGTGGATGCGCAGGAATCCCACCGCGGTGAGCTTGCCCGCAAGCTGGCCCAGGGGCTCGCTACAAAGGAAGTTTTGCGAGCCGACATGAATGCGCGAGAAGTCGCGTTCTGCGGCGATCCAGTCGATTGCGCCCACGGACACCCTTCGCCGCCCCCCGCGATCTGACACCCAGATATCCTTCATTGGTGGGGCCGTCAGCGGATCGGCAGCTCTTCCGGCCTCCGCGTTCGCTCGATCGCAATATTGAACGGCGCGGGTCAGCGCCTGCTGGAAACGCGCAACACTGAATGGCTTCAACAGATAGTCGATGGCGGCGACGTCGAACGCTTCGCGCGCGAACTGCTCGTGGGCGGTGATGAACACGAACGCCCGCTGCCCGGGGTTGGCGCTGGCCGCCGCACACACTTCGAGCCCGCTCAATCCAGGCATCTGAATGTCGAGCAAGACGATGTTCGGGGAAAGGGATTCGATCAGGGATTTTGCGGAAGCGCCGTCCTGCGCCTGACCCACTAGAACCACGTCGCTGACGGCACGCAGCGCCAGCTCCATACGTCGCCGGCCAAGCGGTTCATCATCGGCGATGAGGACCGTCCACCGCGGCGTCACACGAACTCCAGGGGCATTGTCAATCGCACGCGAAAGCCGTGGGGCCGCAGCTGTTCGCAATGAAGCTCCCCAGACGCTCCGTAGAGCGCGGCAAGCCGCGCCCGGACGTTGGTGAGGCCAACACCCAACCCCACCGCGCCGGTGGGTGGCAAGCCCAGGCCGGTGTCCTCGACCGAAATCTGCAGGCGCCCCATCGTTTCCGTGGCGACGATCGCGACGCGGACCAGCGCTGTCGTGGGCGCGACCGCATACTTCACGGCGTTCTCGACGAGTGGCTGCAGGATCAGACTCGGCACCAGCGCGCCGGCCAGCCGCTCAGGGATCTCGGCGGCGAACACAAAACGCTCGCCGAACCGGACGCGCTCGATCGACAGATAGAGGTCTTGCGCTTCGATCTCCTGTTGCAGCGTGACCTTGTCCTGCAGTCCATGCTCCAGCGAAAACCTGACGAAGCCGGAAACCGAAAGCACGACCTGTTCGGCGAGGTCGTTCTTCCGATCCATGATCAGCGTCGCGACCGCGTTCAGGGTGTTGAACAGGAAGTGGGGGTTGATCTGATACCGCAGCATCGAGTTCTGCGCCTGGAGCGCTGTCGCCGCCGCGTTCGCTGAGTGGATTTTCTGGGCATAGAGCTGCCGGCTGAGGGTCGCGAAAAAGTAGGCTCCCGCCCAAGCCAGGTAGATGAAGAGAACGAACGCAGTATCGGCGATGGCGAAAAGCAGAGCCTGGTCCGGATGCACGGGTGGGCGCTCAAGGTTCAGCAACAGCGCATAGTCGATGAGGCCTGTTTGGATATCGGCCACAAGAAGCAGGCCGCCGCAGAGGAGGAGCTGGCGCGGCAACGACATGGCGCTGATCCGGCCAAGGACCGCCGCTATCACCAGGCATGCCGCAGCGCCCTCCGAAAACAACCCCGCGCGCGGCGGCAGCGCCTGCCACATGTGCTCCACCCCCTCGCGCAACGAGACGCCCGTCTCGAGCAGCAAGGCGAATAGCCACAGCGCCGCTGTGGCGAGCAGGATTGAGGGCCAGCCCTTAGCGATCACAGTAAACCAGCATCGAGGTTCCTCTCATCAGATTGTCTGCGCGCCTCTGGGAATAGACCAGTCCGCTTGTCGAGATTTCACCGCCGTTCGTCGACCGAGAAGGGCGCCCCGCGACGACCGGTCCCTATATGACCGCCCGGTGTTCGAGCGGCGCTGTCACGACTTCGCGCTCTGAGCGTTTTGCCGCTTAACTGAGGGACCCTATGAAGCTGCGATTGTTCTGCATTCTCCCTGTCGCCCTGACTCTATTCACCTCGATGGCGCAGGCCGGCGCGCAACCGGACTCGTCCACCAAGGTCGATACAATCCAGGTCGGCGAACAGCTGCCGCGCGCTGCGCTGCTCAAGCCGGGGGTGCACCGCTACGCGCGCTATATGATCAACGGCGACAGCCGGGTGCTGATGGACCTCTGGACCCGGCAGCTTTCCTACGAAGAGCAGAACGGCAGGCGCGTCATGCGCATCCGCCAACGCTGGGACGCGGCGGACAAGTCCTACGTGGCGCTCTTCGATCAAACGTTCGAACCTGGGACCTTCCGTCCGCTAGGCCAGATTCAGACGGTCACACGCGGCGGTGCGAGCAAATCGCTTTCGGTCACGATCGCGGACGGCAAGGTCGACTCCACCGGCGATGGCGGGCCGGAGGCGGCCAAACCGCTGCACAAGGCTTTCGGCACGACCTTCTATAACTGGCACACCGATATGGAGCTGCTCCAGGCGCTTCCACTGGGGAAGGGCTATGCCGCTTCCATTCCGTTTTATGATGTCGGCTTAGATCCCCCGGCGCGTTACATCTACAAGGTGGCGGGCGAGGAGGTTCTCCCCGCTGCGGATGGCGCGTCGATCAAGTGCTGGCTCGTGCTGTTCCAGGAGAAGCCGACTGAGCCGGTCGTTCGCTTCTGGTTCTCCGAGCGGAACCAAGTCCTCATACGGGAGGAAACCAAGATTCCGGGTCAAGGAACCTTGGTGAAGACCCTCCTCAATGCCGAGGCGGAGGATTCGCCGCCGGCAGCGTAGTTTTCGCCCAGAGCTGGCCGCCTTCGACGCTTCGACGGGTGAACGCTGTCGAGATCGCGGAAGTCGTGTCGGGAGTTGCCAGTGCGGCATGCACTCCGTCGCTACTTCTTTTCGAACTCGACCTCGAACAGAACGTCCACATCGTCGCCAGTGAACTGGTTCAGGACGAAGTTGCCGACGCCGAAATCGGACCGCTTGATCTGAGTTGACCCGGAAAAGCCCAACCGCGTCCCCAGCGGGGTGATCCCACGCCCCGCGCCATCGAAGGTGACGTCGAGCGTCACCGGCTTGGTCACCCCGTGAAAGGTCAGGTCTCCGGTCATGGTTCCCTTGCCGTCGGCGCCGCCTTGCAGCCCGGTGGAGACGAAGGTGATGGTCGGGTATTTGTCGGCCTCGAAGTAGCCGGCGATCTGCTTGTTGAAGGCGGCGTCGTTGGTGTCGATGGACCTCGGATCGACGGTGATCGTGGCCTTGGTCGCGGTCCAGCTGGCCGGGTCGTAGGTGAAGCCGCCGTCCAGGCCGTTGAAGCGCATGGTGTAGTGCGAGAAGCCCATGTGGACGATCTTCACCGTCAGGCTCGCGTGCCGCTTGTCCAGCACATAGGTCCCGGCGGGGACCTTGGCCGGATCCTGGGTCGAGGGGTTGGCGAGGGCCGGCGCAGCGAACGCGAATAGCAGGACAAGCGCCCCGGCGAACCAGCGGATCATTGTTACCCTCCAATTGGAAAGACGGAGGTCACGGACAATGGTGACCGAGACCGATGATGATGATGGGCTTCGCACGTTGACTGAGGAGCTGCGCCCTCGAGACTCGCGCGGAAGATTCCGGCGAGATCAGGTTCCCAATCGGCCGAGCCACAGCGTCGGCGTCAGCTCTACTCGACCCCGCCGACGGGACACGCCGCTTCAGCTCGCGGGCGGCTGACCGTTCTCCCCAACGATGACGGCGCGCGCGACCAAGGCTCCATCGGCGGACTGTCCTGCGCGGACCTGTACGGCGATGCCAGGTTTGATTTGGGCGCGGTCGACAAGACTCATTTCGCGGATCGTCACGCCGGCCGGAAGGACGATGTGGCGTACGCCCTGGCCGCCCTTGCCGCCGTACGTGACGTCCATCTCCCGCCCGCGAGGGGTCGAGACGACCTCGGCCGAGACCGTGCCGCTGGTCATCATGGTCCCGGGCGCCTCGCCCGCCATCGGGCTGTGGCCTTCGCCGAGGCCTTTCAACGCAGGCGCGAAGACCCGGAACTCCTTCGACACGCCGCTTCCGTCGGGTTGGCTGACGTTGGCGGTCACCACGAAGCTGCCGGGCTTGATGGCGGTGGCGTCGATCTTCGTCAGCCGGAGGAAGCGCGCGTCGTCAGCGACGGTGTAGCTGGTGACCACGCCATGGGCGTTCGTCACCCTCAGCACCTTGCCGCCGAAGGCGACGACTGTCCCGTCCATGGGCGCTGCCGGTCTGAATGCGCTCGCGGCGGGCGGCGACACAGGTTGAGACCAGGCCGGTCCGCCAACCAGGCCCGCGCCAGAGGCGGCCGCAAGAACCGCAAGAAGAAGTGGTCGCATAGGAATCTCCGGGGATGTGGGGACGGTCTTATGACGTGGATTTGGCAACGAGTTTCGTGGCTGGAACTAAGCACACAAGTCAGCGGCCCGATCTCATTGACGTGCCGGCGGCCGCGGTTCGGAAAGCGGTGCGGCATGTCTCAATCCTGCCAGGATAGGGCAAGGCAGATCTCTACTGCGTGCGGCGCAGCTGGTGAGAAACGCTTCCAGCTGAGCTTCCAGGCTTTGCAGGGTTGCAAGCTCGGCGCGTGCTGCGGCGAGCTTCACCTCGATGGTCTCGCGCACGGCCTGGCAGAAGTTGCTTTGGGTTTCGCGAGATCGCAGCAGGAGTTGTTCGATCTCCTTGAGCGTCAACCCCAGGCTCTGCGCCAGCCGCACATAGCGGAGCAGCCGCACCGCGTCGTCCTCATAGTGGCGATAACCGCCCTCCGACGGGCGGCTTGGCTGCTCCAGCAGTCCCCTTCGTTCATAGAAGCGGATCGTCTCGACCCCAACGCCGGCTTCCTTAGCCAGTCGGCCGATCGTTCGACGTTGCGCCTTCAAAAGCGATCCTCCTCTACACGGTTCCATTCCACCGTCGCCATCTCTCACCTTCAAAACGACTCGCTAGATTGGCGCGGTTACAGTGGCTCCATTGAGACCCCAGGCCGTCTCAGGGCGTGATGTTGGTCGCGCTTTCCTGCTCACGAAGCACGCTTGCGCGCCAACCGGCGGGCGTTTTCACAACCACGGCGGTGGCGATGCCGCCCTCAAGCGGAATCGTTTCACCCGTTGGCTTATGGGCGCCTGTGATGGTCCACTCGCCATCGACGACGACCACGCCCGGTGCGATCTTGCGGATGGCTCTGGGCTTGAAGGTGGCGGTGCTGCCAGCGTAGCCCGCCGCGAAAGCTCGAGCGTAGAAGGCCTGAATTTCCTTAGGGCCGCGCGCGTGAAAGCCGGTCGGGTTGATGAAATCGCCGTCAGCAGCATAGTTGGCCCCGATTGCCGCTGCGTCGGCTCTGTTCCACGCGCCGATATAGCCTTCCTGGATGACGCGGATGGCCGCTGCGTCCTCGGTGTCGGGCGCGGCGAAGGCGGCGGGCGTTATGGAGACGCTCAGAAGCGTCGCCAGGGCGACGGACAGAAATCGATGTTTCATTTGGTGTTCCTGCGAAGAATTGGCGGAGGTGCAGGCCCCTTCTACGGGCCGTACCGCAGTACGGAGTCAATAGACCCATTGCGACCTGTGACGCCTCACCTTCCCCTACTCGCCAAGGCTCTTTTTCGGTGCGCTCAAGCCAGCTGGTCGCTTCAGTCAACGCCCCCCGGATCCGCCTGCGCCCACAACCCCGGGATCGCATCGCCGTTCCTCATTCAACAGCGAAACATCAGCCGGGCGCCAGGGATTGGGACAAGCGGAGGCCGACCAGGGACGAGGCGTGCGGCGCCGAACCGACCGAGCCTTAGATCGGTCTTCAACGCCCCGCGCGTGACTGCCGCCACGGCGGCGTGCCCTGAAGACGCACCTTCAGCACCCTTGTCCGCGGGGCGTGATCGTCCTTCGGCAAGACCCCGTTTTCGCCGACCCTGCCCTGTTCGCTGTTGGCGATGTAGTAGAGCCAGTCATCCACAACGACGCCCTCGGTCGGAGAGGACATCCTAGGATCGGCCCGTTCGATGACCCGCTGACCTGTTATGGTCCGGCCGTTTTTCGACAACGAAAAGATCACGACGCGATTGGGATTGACGTCGCTTTGCACGCCAACCAGCGCCCTTCGACGATAGTACAATCCGTCAATCCCGACGGTCGATATCCCGTTGCCGTGGGAGACTGGACGGATGCGTCCGTTCCGCGTGTCAACCCTCCAGAGCCCTCGCGCGTCGGCGACATAAAGCCAGCGTCCGCTGGGATCGGCGGCGATGCCGTTGGGGTAGACGAAGGCATCGGCCGAGGTCAGCGGGGTCAGTCCGTCTTGTTCAGCGGCGAACCTATAGACGCGGCCTTCGCGACTGTCGGTGATGTAGACGGCGCCCGAGGGGGTCAAGACGAGGTCGTTGAAGAGATGAACACGGGCGCGATCTCCCCATAGGCTTCCGACGAGCCTGCCGTTTGAGAGGTCGTAGATGAATAGCGCCGAGCGTCCGACATCGGTGGCCTTGAACTCGTCCAGCTTGTCGTCGTCGGCGCCCGTACAGACCAGGAGCCAATGACGCACCGGATCAACCTTCAGTCCCAGAACTTGAAGAAGGCCGTTATCCCCCGCGCCAACGAAGTCATTGAATGCCCCGTCAGGACCGCGAACGACGATCTTTCTCAGATAGGTGCTGCTGATGAAGAAGCGTCCCGAGGGCTGATCGAATGCGAGGCCTTCGGGAATCGTGCGCGAATCCGGAAGCGTAAAGGCGACCTCCGCCGGCTGCAGGACCGAACTGCCCGATCGAGCGTCCTCATTCAGCTTGCGAAAGCCGTGCCGGCCGTTGAGCTTCGCGAACGCGGCATCCTGGATCACGATCCCGCCGAAGCCCTCGTCGGCAATTCGGCGGTAGGTGCGCAGCGCTTCGGCCGGTCGATGGAATAGAACAAGACTCCGGGCGAGCCCAAGTTGCAGGAGCGGATGATTGGGCGCCTGCTCCAATAACGCCTGATAGCCGCGCGCGGCCGCGGCGCCATTTCCGTTGGACAGAGCCGCTCGCGCGGCGTCGACTGATGACTGAAAGCGCTCGAAGCTCCCCTCTCGGGATACCGAGTTCGCTCCTGCTGGTATGGAGCCAGCCGCAGCCCCAAGGTCGGGCGCTGCATCGACGTTCCCAAGGCAGACCGCCGACAGGATGAAACACCCGAGGGCTGCGATTTTGAGCAGGTTCACGGGCGGTCCTTGCTAGGGTTCGAAAGTATCGGACTCCCGTTCTTAAACGCCGTGGTCGGGTATGCCACCAAGCACCCTAAGATCCCCATCAGCGTCGGATCCAGCCGTCTTCGACGCCGACGAGCTTGGCGCCGCGTCCGACCAGCTTGCGAACCGCTCCGGCCCGCGCCCGTTCGCTGCGGGCGCCGATCCCATCGCCCAGCAGATTGATGTCAAAGCCTAGCGCCATGGCGGCCCTACAAGTCGCGAGAACGCAGCCGTCGGCATAGACGCCGCCGACCACCAGGCGATTGACGCCTCGCTCGGCAAGCAGGCGCCGGAGAAGCGGATTGCCAAATGCGTTCGGCGTCTTCTTCTGGACGTGCAGAGCCTGCGGAACGACGACGATGCGAGGGTCGAGTTCCGCCCCTGGCGAGCCCCGGAGCGCCGCGAAGTTGCGCGTCAGATTGAGCGGATCGACACGGCTGAAAGCGTTGGCGAGATAGATGATCGTCATGCCCGATCGGGCGGCCCGGCTTAGAGCCGCGTTCATCGTCGCGATGAGGCAGCCGGTCTGGGCCTGCTCGATTGGCAACCGGCCATTCGATTGCAGGAAATCACGCTGAAGGTCCATCGCCAGCAGCGCCGTCTCTCCGGAGAATCCGGTCGCGGCCATCCGTATGTTGTCACTCAAACGACTGCTCCTCCCGCCCGTCGGGAGGGGAGGGGGTTCTCAAGCCGCCACAGCGTGGCGTAGTTCCTGATCGGGCGTTCGAATTGGGCACCGAGCTCGAAGAACGGTTTGGCCAGGTCGAGCTTGGGCTGGAACCGGCTCATCTGTTGCGCGTCTTCGAGCGAATCCCAGATGCTAACGTTGGTCACGGAGGTCGTCGCCTCGTCTGCCCCTGCAAAGTAGAGCTGGCAGCCCTTCATCCCCTTGATCCCCGGAACCAATGCCGACTCGGACTCGGCCAGCAATTGAGCGAAGTGTGCGAACTGCGCGGGTTCCACGCGCATCACTGAAACCCGGATGATGGGCGAGGACATCAGTCACCTCCGTTCGGCGTCGGCGGTGACACGCCTGGCCAGAGCTAGCCAGGGTCGAGGGACGAGCGGATGAGTCGGGGGGTTAATTGGCCTCAAGGCCGGTCGTCCGTCGGGCCTTGTCGCGGCATTGGCCTAGGCGGCGCCATGCGCGGCCGGCGTTTCCGGATGACCGCGTCATCTCTTCACGCATATGGCTCGCCGTCGTTGGCCGTAGGACCAACTCCATTGGCGTCGCGGATCGCCGGCATAGGAAGACCTTTGCTTCGCAGATCGCACCGAGCGGTTTACAGGGCCGCCACGCCTGTCTATCGTGAATGAATGGATCATTCATTTCTGCGGCTTGCTCCACTCTCATTGCTTGCTCTTCTCGGGGCGTGCTCGCCAGCGGGACCGACCGTGCGCTCGCTTCCTGAAGCCGACAAGGATTGGGCCTACTACGGGTCCGACGAGGGTGGTCAGCGCTTCTCGGCGGCGCGACAGGTCACGCCTCAAAACGTCCGTGCGCTGAGCGTCGCCTGGACGTTTTCGACCGGCGATCTGGCCTCCAAGGGCGAGGCCGCCAAGCGCGCCGCCTTCGAGGACACGCCGATTATGGCTGGTGGGCGGCTCTACGTCGCCTCCCCCTTCAACGAAGTGTCCGCCCTCGACCCGGCAAACGGCAAGGCGCTGTGGCGCTTCGATCCGAAGATCGACACCAAGGTCCGCTACGGCGAGGGCTTCACGGCCCGCGGCGTCGCCTACTGGCGCGATCCGGCGGCGGCCGCCCGCGCGCCCTGCGCTGAACGGATCTTCCTCACCACCAATGATCGCCGCCTGATCGCGCTGGACGCGGCCACGGGCCGGACCTGTGCGGGGTTTGGAGCCGGGGGCCAGGTCGATGTGGCCGCCGGCGTCGTCCTGCAGAAGCCCGGTGAGATGCAGATCACCTCGCCGCCGGTGGTGGCGCGCGGTGTGGTCGTGGTGGGTTCCGGCGTCGCCGACAACCAGCGGGTCAAGGAGGTCTCGGGCGCTGTGCGGGCTTTCGACGCGGTCACCGGCAAGCCGCGCTGGAGCTTCGACCCGCTGGCGTTAGCCAATCCCCCCATTGTCGCCGGCGCCGCCAACGTCTGGGCGCCGATGTCCACCGACAGCGCCCGCGGCCTGGTCTTCCTGCCCACCACCAGTCCCAGCCCGGACTACTGGGGCGGCTTGCGCAAAGGCGACGACGGCGACGCGGACTCCGTGGTCGCGCTCAATATCGAAACCGGCCAGAAGGTCTGGGCTTTCAAGACGGTCCACCATGACGTCTGGGACTACGATAATCCCGCCCAGCCGACGCTCGCCATGGTCGCCTGGCAAGGCGTGATGCAGCCCGCCGTCTTGCAGCCAACCAAGCAGGGCCTGCTCTTCACCGTCAATCGCGACACCGGCAAGCCGGTGATTCCGGTGGAAGAGCGGCCCGTCCCGCAAGGCGCAGCGCCCGGCGAGGCGCTCTCACCGACTCAGCCCTTCCCCACTGCGCCGCGCCCACTTGCGCCGAGCGCCATCAAGCCCGAGGACGCCTATGGCCTGACCCCCTGGGACCGGGCCGAGTGCCGCCGCAAGATCGCCGGCGCTCGCCACGAGGGTTTGTTCACGCCACCCTCGCTTCAGGGGACGATCGAGTATCCGTTCAGCGGCGGCGGATCGAACTGGGGCGGACTGGCCTTCGATCCGACCCGGCAGGTGGCCTTTGTGAACACCTCCAGCGCCATGCATCTGGTCACCTTGATCCCCCAGGCAAGGCTCAAGGCGGCCTGGGCGGCGGAGCCCGACATGGAGATTTCGTCCAACGAGGGCGCCCCGTTCGGCGTGCGCCGCGAGCTGCTGCGCTCCAAGCTCGGCCTTCCCTGCAACCCGCCGCCCTGGGGGATGCTGCACGCCATCGATATGCGCACGGGCAGGATCCTCTGGGAGGTCCCGTTCGGGACCACACGCGACCTGGCGCCGGGCAGCCAGTGGCTGCTGCGCGGGTCTGGCGCGCCCAATTTCGGCGGCCCGATGGTCACCGGCTCGGGCCTGCTGTTCATCGGCGCGGCGCTCGACAACTACCTGCGCGCCTACAACAGCGGCACCGGCCAGGAGTTGTGGCGCGGTCGTCTTCCGGCCGGCGGCCAGGCCACCCCGATGACCTATGTCTGGAAGGGCCGGCAATATGTAGTGATCGCCGCAGGCGGTCACGCCAAGTCCGGCACGAAACGCGGCGACCAGATCATTGCTTTCGCCCTGCCCGCTGGCTGACACACCCGCTTCCCACTTGGGGATTCCGCGATGACAACCGTCCCTCTCCCGGCCAATCGCGCCCAGACGTCCTGGGCGGCGGCGCAACCGGCCGGCCCGGCCGAGGCGAGCGAACGCGGCAACGCGGCCCCGGCCCGCCTGCTGTTCATCGACAACGCGCGCTGGCTGATGATCCTGCTGGTGCTGAGCATGCACGCGGCCGACACCTACAGTCCGTTCGGCAACTGGTACTATGTGGAACGTCCCGAGGCGGGGCCGGCGACGCAGCTCTTCTTCCTCACCTACCAGACGTTCCTGCAGGGCTTCTTCATGGCCCTGCTGTTCTTCGTGGCGGGTTATTTCACGCCGCGGTCCTTCGACGCGAAGGGGCTGGGCGCGTTCCTCAAAGGCCGTCTCGTCCGGCTGGGCCTGCCGACGCTGCTCTATGTGGCGGTCATCGGACCGGTCACCGAGTTCTACATTGCCCATTCCTGGCACACGTCGCACAGCTTCGCCCACGAGATGGGCCTTTACGTCGTCCGCGCGCGCTTCCTGTCCGGAACCGGGCCGATGTGGTTCTGCGCGGCGCTGCTGATGATCACCTTCGGCTACGTGGCTTGGCGGCAGGTACGGCCGGCCCCGCCGCAGACCCGCCCGATCACGATCGGGGCGCGGGGTGTCGTCCTGACGGTGGCGGGCCTGTGGCTCGCCACCTTCGCCGTTCGGGTGGCCGTTCCACAGGGCGTTACCGTCTTCAACATGCACCCGGGCGACTTTCCTGCTTATGTGACGATGTTCGGCCTGGGCGTGCGCCTGGGACGGGGAAATGCCCTCGCGCAGGTCTCGAACCGGTTCGCTGGCGTCACGGCCGCCGTCTGCGTCGGCCTGGCGGCGCTGATGTGGCCGGCGATGCTGGTGGCCGGGCGCACGCTGCCGGGCGGCGTCGCGGCGTTCGACGGCGGATGGCATGGGCAGAGCGCCGTCCGGTGCCTGTGGGAAGCGCTGGTCTGCATCGGCATGAGCTTCGGCGTCTTAGGCCTCTGCCGCAGATTCTTGCCCGCTCAGGGTCGAGTGGCCAAGTTCATGTCGGACCAGGCCTTCGCGGTCTATGTCGTCCATCCCCCGGTTTTGATCGGGATCGCGCTGCTGATCGCGCCCGCCCCGCTCGCGCCTTTCCCGAAATTCCTGCTGCTCTGGACCCTCAGCCTCGTCGCCTGTTTCGGCCTCGCCGCGCCGCTAGCCAGGCGCGTTCCGCTGGTGGGGCAAATCCTGTGATTTGGGACCGGCGCCTTAGGCGGGCGCCGCCATCGATGACGACTTCAAAGGGAGAACAGCTATGACACCTGGACTACATCTGACGCTTCGCAGCGCGTCGATCGCTTTCGCTTTCGCCATCGCGGCGCCCTCCTGGGCGTCCGCCGCGCCGACAAGGGCCGTCCCCGACGTGCGGGTCGCCGCTCAGGCCTTCCTGACGGCCTACGCGAAAGGCGACCGGGCGCAGGTCATGTCAGTGCTCACCGCCGGGCCGATCCATGTCTACGGTGGCGATGTCGCGGAGGCCGCGTCGGATCGAGAAGGCGTCGCCCGGATCTTCGACGGCGACCAGAAGCTGTGGGGTGGCGGCGCGTCCTTCGGCGCCATGACCAACGTCTCGACCGAGCGGTCCGGCGGCCTCGCGACGATCTTCTTCGACGACACCTTCCACCTGGGCGATCGCACGTTCCCCATCCGGTTCGCGATGGTCTGGCGCCTCGAAAGGGGCGCGTGGAAGCTGGCGCAGAGCAGCAACGTCGTCCCGACCGTCGGCCAGAGCGCCGCGCAGCTGCTGAGCGCGCCCAGGTGACGACGAAGCGCGCAGTCGCTGCCTCAGAGCCCGCGTCAGTTCGACGGTCGCGAGGTGACGTCGTAGATTCAAAGGCTCGGAACCGGACACATAACCCCTTGATTGCCTTCCCTGACCCCAAGCGGCTCGCGAACGCCGATCGGATCGAACAGATCGCCACGGCGGCTTTGGCGTGCTTCTCAACAGCGGGCTATCGCCTGACCCAGGTGGTCCATGTCACCGAGCGCCTGGGCGTCTCCGCCGGCTCGATCTATCGCTACGTCGAAAGCAAGGAGGCGCTGTTCCACATCGCTGCGCTCCAGGCGGTCGGTCGGCCACCCGACGACTTCGAGCTTCCGATCAAGGTCTCCGGGCTCGAGCAGACGGTGGCGGTGCTGCGCGACGTCGTCGCTGAGGATCGGGCCTGGCCGATCCTCGAGGCCGCGGTATCCGCACCCTCGCCGGTCGACCTTAAGGGCGAGGCCCGCGCCATCGCGGCGGAGCTGTACGCCGCCGTGACGGCGCGCGCGCCGTTGATCCTGCTGCTCGATCGCTGTTCGCATGAGCTTCCGGAACTGGCGGAAATCTTCGACGTGCAAATCCGCAACCGCTACCTGGACGATCTGGTGACCTGGGTGCTGCGCCGGCGCCTGCTCGATCCGGGCGGCAGGGAGGAGGCTGCGGCCGTGGCGCGGGGCGTGATGGAGGCGGTAACCTGGCTGGCGCGCAATCGGCCCCGCGACCGCACCGCGACCACGATTACCGACAGCCAGGCGCAGGCCGCGGCGGTGCGGATTTTCGCCAATGCGTTCGACTACGATGCGCCGGCTGGTTAGCCGCCACGCTCCGGGGGCGCGCACGTCGAGGCCTCTGGGTCGCGGGGACCGTGGCGCGGCCTGGTCCGGCGGCGCAGTGTCTCCTCGCCACGCGGCGCGCGACGGCCCGCGCTCAACCCGAAAAAGGTGACACCAGATGAAACGAGTGCCTTGGATCCCCGTCGCCGCGGCCGTGGTGTTTGGCGCCGCGACTGCCGCCGCGAGCCCGCCTCCCTCGCCCGACCGCCTCTCCCCGATCTCGGCCTATGCGGGCACGTGGCGCGCCGAGATCCAGCAACTGGACACCGATTTCAGCAAGGCCGGTCGTTCCGGCAACGTGATCCACAACGATTGTTGGCGCGCGACGCTGTTCTATGCCTGCGCCCAGACCGTGAACGGCGTTCCTGGCGCGCTGGTGGTCTACACATGGGACGACAAGGACAAGGTCTACGCGACCTACGCCGTTCCTTCCGACGGTGGCCAAGCCAGCAAGGGCAAGCTCGTCATCGAGGGCGACACCTGGTTCTTTCCTTGGGACCAGCCGGACAAGGCCGGCCCGACCCTGCATTTCCGCGTCGTCAATCATTTCGTCGACCGCGACAACATCGAGTTCCGGCAGGAGTTTTCTCGCGACGGCATCGCCTGGACCGTGATCCAGCGGGGACTCGAAAGGCGCCAGGGGCCTACACCGGCCGCCGGGACTTGAGCGTTCAGGCCCAACGACTGCTCCCGCAGCGCTGCTGACTTGGTCTACTCACCCCGGGCGCCGCCAAGTCTGTGCCTGGCAGATGAACAGCACGCAGCCGTCGAGCTTGAGGCTGCCGTCCGGGTTCAGGCGTATCTTGGAATCGTAGGTCTTGCCGGTGTCGGGATCATAGATCTTGCCGCCCGTCCAGCGACCGCTCTCGACGCGGTGGAAGTCGCGGATGAACGGGAGACCGGCGAGTGTTCGCCCCCTGAGATTGGGGTCCGGATTGGCGGTGTCGCGCTTCGGCTGGCCAGATTTGTCGCGGGGAGTCTTCAACCAAACGATGGCGCCGCATAGTTTTTCCGGCTGGCCGGCGCAGGGCGCGATCCGGACTTTCGTGGCGCTGGCCGTCATCCAATCACCCTCCACCGGATCGGCCGCCATTGCGGGGCCGGCGGTGAGAGCGGCGATGACGGCAGAGATAAGCAGGCGCATATGGAAACTCCTCCTGGACGATTCTCGTGGGTAAGGCCGGTCGTCGAGACCTCGATTGTGATTGCGGGCCTAACTGGCCGTCGGCCTTCCCCATCTCTTCAGGCTCGGTCCGAAGCAGATCAGCAAGGCGGCCGCCAACAACCCCATCGCCGTCGCCTCCAGCCTCATGGCATCGCCAGAGAAGACGTGGGCGTCGAACATCAGGTTGAACATCAGGTGCGGGATGACCCCGGCCACCAGGACGCTGCCATTGGCGTGCTGATAGATCCAAGTCATCAGCACTGAGCAAGCGGTCAGCGCCAGCATGAACCAGCCGAAGCCGAACTGGGACTGGGCGAGGTCGGACACGAAGAAGGCGGGCAGGTGCCAGAGGCACCAGATGACGCCCAGCAGCACGGCCGCCGTCGCCGGCTGGAACATGGTCAGCAGCCGCGGCAGCGCGAAGCCGCGCCATCCGGCCTCTTCGCCGAATCCACCCGGATCGATGACCATGATCGGGGTGGTGATCGCCATGACGGGCGCAACGACGGCCAGGGCATGCAGGTCGATCTGAGCGACGCCGCCGCTCGCGCGTGTCGCCAGCGCGTAGGCCACGAGTGTCAGGGGCCAAGCGAGGACGGCGATCACGATCCACATCGGCCGCACGGGGCGCACGAACCGCAAGGCCAAGGCCTTCAGTCCCGCCCAGCCGCCGAACGCCAAGCTGCAGCCCACCGCGGAGATTGTCGGCGCGCAGACCGCCAGATAGTAGAGCCAGTGGTGGTTGATCACGCCCAGCGGCCCGATGACCGCTTCGAGCTGCGGGCGGACTAACAACAATAGTGCGCCCAGGCCCCAGGTCATCGCGAAGGCGAGGGCGAAGAAGGTCGCCAACTCACCAACGACGCGCTTGCGGCTGGACGCCTCCAGGTTCTGAGTCGTCATCGATCACCTCCTTGCTCAATCCGGTAATCGAGTTAACATCGTTCACTTCAATAACGATGTTAAATTTCTGTCAGGAGACCCAAGCCCTTGGCGCTTCCCTTCCGTCCAGCCGATGGCGCGCCGAGACGCCGCCGGGCGTCCTTCCTGTCGCGCGCCGAGATCGTCGAGGCCGCTGCCGCCCTCCTGGAGCGGGACGGCTACGACGAACTCAATATGCGCGCAGTCGCCGCCGAGCTTGGCGTTCAGGCCGCCGCCCTCTACCGCTATGTCGAAAGCCGCGAGGAACTGGACGACCTTCTCTTCGACCACCTCATGGCCGATTGCGCGCCCCGGCTGCATGGCAAGGACTGGCGCGAGGATCTGGCGGCTGTCGCCACGGCGTGGCGCAATCGCCTGACGAGCCGGCGCGACGCCACGCGCATCGCGCTTGGCCAGGTCTCCATCGGCCCCAATCTCGCGCCGTTGATGGACGCGGCGCTGGCGGTCCTGGTAAGGTCCGGCCTTGGTGGCGCCGAACTCATCGAGGCCTACCAGACCTGCGTCATCTTCGTGCATGGTCTGGCTGCGGCCGAGGCCGGCTACCGCGACGTCGCCGCGCGCAGCGACGGCAGGAGCCTGCGCATTGCTCCGCTGCAGCCCGAATGGGTGGAGGCCTATCCGACACTCGCCGCGCTCGCGGACGACATATCTGCTCCTCCCGACTTCGACGCGCGCTTCGCCTTTGGGCTTGAAGCGCTCATTGCCGGAATCGAACAGCGGCTCCCGCGCGGATGACCGGCTCCTACATGAGAGTGACGATCGGTTCCCAGATCCTGGTCGGCCGTCTCGAAATGGCCACCGCGCCTTTCACCTGCGCTGCCTTCCGGACCATGGCGCCGCTGCGTCACGCGGGCGAGGCGCGGTCTCCCGCCGCAGATGGCCGGGCTTTGCTCCGAGGGCGACACTACTGCACCCAGGCCTTGGCTCTGGGGTAGTCGATGCTGATGACGACGCGGCTCAGCACGTTCCCTCCGATTGACCCCTCGATGCGGTCGCTCATCATCGGCGCCATGAACTCGTCGTAGGTCTTGTCTGACCGCTCGGTGAACCAAACTGGGCCGGTCTTTCTCCCGGCAAACTCCACTTCAGGCGCCAGGATCATCAAAGAATGCGTGCCAAGTTGAGCGTCCTCGACAACGCGCCAATCGGGGTGGCGCGCGCGCCATCGCTCAATCACGCTGTGAGCCATCATGCTCGTCGCGCGCATCGCGGGCTTGCCGTCCGCGAGCGCCTGAAGCGCGGTGGGCGTAAGAACGGTGGTCGCGCCCGTGTCGAACAGCACCGGCAGATCCTCACCATCCACGCGAACAGTCATGCGCGCGAAATCGGACACTCTGTGGCCATCGGCGTCGGTTTTGAAGGCGACCTCAATGGGCCGCGCGTCGGGCGCTGGACGCCAGGTCGCGGGCCTCATGATCAATTGCCGGTGGGGATAATCCCAGGTCCAAGTGTGGTTGGCGAACCATTGCCGACCGAGAATGCCGTCGCCGATCGCAGGCCAGCCTTTCAACGGGATAACTTCGGGCATGACGGTGAACTGGGCATGGGCGGGAACACCGGCCCATTCGCGCGTTACAAACGCCGTGGCGTCGCCGACCAGAGTGTCCGGCCCGAGCTCTTCCAGTGTATCCTGATCCGTCTCGGGTCGCAGGGCTAGGTCAAGCCTTAGCGCCGCTGCTCTCGAGAGCAGCAGAGATCCTCCGCCGCTGTCGGTAAACAAATGCAGCGGAGCGTGTCCAGCAGGCGCGCGCATATCGACGTAAACGCGGTCGTCTATGAAGGTCGCCGCGATCACGGTTCCGTCTTTCGAAGCTGAAGCCGCGGCTGCACCGGGATGCGGCGACACAGCCACCAGCAACACTGCGGACAATAGAGTCGCCTGAGCTGTCGTCATCGGCTTCAGCCCATCCAAAACGAGTTTGCGTGAAAACAAGGTTTTCCCGCGAGTCCCGATACTACGGCCATGGTCCGCTTACGGGCGAAGTTCACGCTTCCGCCGACCGAGGCTGGGACGCGTACAGATGGGGAGGACGATACGGGCGCCAAACGCGCCTTCAATTCTTGCGCCATGGATCTCCTGCGATCGGAATTGTGGGGTTCGTAGAATCGCCAATGGGCCAGTCGTTTCACTGCTGCCGGGTGGGGCTTTGCCATCGTTCGGTGCAACCGATCGTCGACGTCCTCGAAGGAGCGTATGGGCAGAGCGAACCTAGATCCGGATTCTGGAGCCATCGGCCGGCTGGGGTGAAGTGTTCTGCACGGTGAACTCGTGGTCCATGGCTTTCACGCTGCCGAACTCGGGCGACGAAAGCACAACGGATCGATACGCCATGATTTCGTCGCTGATGATCACGCCGTCCTTGATGATCGTCTGGCCGATCCAGTGAGCGCGGCCCGGCGCGAAATCCACCATATAGCTCTTCCCGCCCTTATCGACGTGGATCTGTTTCGGATCGCCCTCCGCGCGGCCTTCTCCCTCACCCTCGCGCGTCAGCGTCACCATTCTCGCGACTGGATCGACACTGATCACGGTCACGGTCTGGCGGCCGGGGGGACCGAATTCCCACACTTCCGCAAGGTCCGTGGTCCACCGCGTTCCGACTTCAAGCTTGCGCGGAGGAACGCCCCAAATCGCGATGTTGTAGAGCAGACCGCAGCAGTCACGCGAACGCCGGCACTGACCCTTGAAGCATTCGGCCTGGCCTTGATCCCGGATCACCGCAGAGCCCCGATCAGGCGGCGACCCGTGGTTTTGGAGCGACAGGTCGAACTTCCAGCCGCCCTCCGTAGAGTCCTTTGAAACGACGTAGGATCCCAGGCCGCTGTAGTGGCGCAATTTCTCCTCGAACCCATCGCCGTCGATGGACGCTATCCGCGCGAAGACATTGGTGAAGGTTTGCCCGGCTTGAAGGTGTGGCGTCAGGACGTCGGCAGATTCAATCCCAGCCTTGGGAGCAGATCTTGGGTGCGCCTGGGCTAAGCCAACTTGGACGATCATCATTGCCGCCACGGCGATCGCAAGATAGCCCGCGCGCGATGGAGCGGGACTGCGGCGTTCGCGTGGGTCCGTCGAAGATAACATGCTGACTCCTGGCAGGGGTGAGTGTCCGGCGCCGAAACGCCGGGTCAAGATTTCGACCGTTTGCAATCGAGCGTATCGCCCAGCTGAAAGGTGGTTCCATCCCGTGAGACGGACCAATCCACCTGCATCCTGGCAGGCCCGCGTCGCGCATAGGCGAAGCGCTCGACGGGACGACCGTCCTGCAGGCGGGTCCAGGTCAGCACATCGCCTTCCCACCCTGGAGATACGAGCCGGCGAACGCCGCTGAATCCGTCGGCGATCGTGGCGCTCAAGCCCCCTGTCTTGTCGAAGGTCCAAAGCTCGATGGCGTGATAGGCGTTCGGTGGCGCGTCATCGTGGTGCAGCACCAGGGCCGCGGCCTGCTCGGACCAATCGAAAACCAAGGAGGAAGCGATGGGGGATCCGTTTGACACGAAATGCCCATCGCAGCGCCAGGCGCCGGAAAGCTCCGCCAGTACCCGGGCGGGGCTTGGCTCAGCGGCGGTCGCGAACGTAGCGGCAGCGGCGATCGCAGCCCAACATATGCAAAAGGCGCCGATGTTACGCATTTTCATGCTGGCGTTCGCTTTCATATCTTTCGGTTACTTCAGAGGATCGTGACAAGGTCCAGCCGAGCAAGGACGGCTCGTCCAGTCAAACAGTTGTTCAAGGGTTCGATGGAGCACCTCCTGGTCCCGCGTGCGTCATGAGGAAGGCCGTCATATCGTCCAGCACTGGGGCCTTGCCGCGGAACAATCGCGATAGCGCCAGCGCCGTGTCGGGGTGGTGCAGACCCGGATAGAGTTTGACCTCGACCGTCGCCCCGGCCTGTTCCAGCTTGCGCCCGAGCGCGATGGTGTTCTGTGGAGAGACCAGCGTGTCCTTGTCGCCATGGGCGAGAAACACAGGCGGGCTGGCGGCGCTGGCGTAGTTAATCGGCTGGGTCGTCGGCAGGTTCGGGTAGCTGCTGAACGCCGCGACGGTCCAACTGACGTTCAGCGGCAGGAAATCATATGGTCCCGATAGGCCCGCCACGGCCTTGATGTTCGCTGGATCGACACCGACGGCTTTGAGGAACTCGTCGTCCAGCGCCAGCATCATGGCGTTGTAGGCGCCCGCCGAGTGGCCAACGAGCACGATCCGGCGCGGATCGCCGCCATAGTCGGCCGCGTGATCGCGCGCCCAGCGCACAGCCGCCGCGCCGTCCTGCAGGAAGGCCGGATACCGAACTTCCGGAACCAGCCGATAGTCCGGGATCACGGTGACGAAGCCACGAGAGGCCAGCGCTTGCCCGATGAAGGCAGAGTCCTGTCGCCGTCCGGAATTCCATGACCCGCCATAGAAGAAGACCAGGACCGGCGCCGCTCCTCCCGTTTGGACTGGCGCGTAGACGTCGAGTTTTTGCCGCGGCGACGAACCATAGGCGATGTCGCGCGCCGGCCTCGCGCCCGGATCGCGAGGCCCCAGGGCGTTATAGACGGCCAGGGGCGAACAGGCGGCGAGGATCACGGCGAACACGCCAACAATGCAGGCGGTGGGGCCGCGAGGGTTCATGGGTTCAAGGTCTCGGTTACGGCCTCGTGAAGAGTTGCCGGGCGGTAGTCAAAAAGGCGGTGAAACTGATCCGGTAACGTCTGGCGCGCGATATCCGCGCGATATCCGATCGTCAAAACCCAGCCTGACCAAAGCGAGCACCACTCCTTCAAATGGGATCGGGCATGGCAATATCATTGGGACAGGCGGTGGAAGATCAGGGACGAGATGTTGAGCTCGACATTTGCGTCGCAGCCTCGCCGCCCTAGATTGCACCGCGGAAGAAGTCGGAGGGAGCTCGATTGACCAAGACAGATCCAGAGCCGCCGCTGTCAGCGGCTGGCGAGAGCTACGCCCGGCTCTGCGCTTCGTTCTTCAGCCGTGAGGACGTTCGGCCCTCTGAGAAGCGCGGTTTCGGCGCCGCGGCGCTGACCATCGAGGGCCGCATCTTCGCGATGTTGCCGCGTGATCGCCTGGTCGTGAAGCTCCCAAAGGCCCGGGTCGATGAGCTCGTCGCGGCCGGTTGTGGTGAACGATTCGACGCCAACAAGGGGCGCCCGATGAAGGAGTGGCTGGCGATCGATTCTGCGCATGAAGGCGATTGGGACGACCTCGCGAGCGAAGCCCTGAACTTTGTCAGGTCTCATCCCTAGCGCCGCCCGATCACCACCGACGCGGCCGCCGGTTGAGCGCTGATCAACCCATGCGGCGATGCGCTATGGAGTCTTGGCGCCCAAGGTCTCGCCGGCCCCAAGCACCCCGTTCATTCCGTCGGCGTAGCGTCTTGAGGCGGGCGCAACTTCGCCATTCGCCAGCGTCAGGCGCGAGTCACCGGATGGGAGTGATCGGATATTGCGCACATGGTCCGGATTGACGATCCACGACCGATGCACGCGACGTAGACCACGGTCCGACAACTGCGCTTCCAGGGCGGCCAAGGTCGTCCGCAGCAATGGTCGCCGTCCGTCCAGCAGTCGAAATTCCGCGTAGTTGCCCGCCGAGACGACGGCGACAATCTCGCTCGTCCGCACCCGCAATCGATGTCTCCCGTTCGGGAGATCGATCAGGTCCCTGTTGAGGAGTGGCGGCGTGCTCTTCGCCGGCGCTGTCGGTGGAGGTGCGGGCGCATCGAAAATGGCTCTCCGCAATGAGACCGGCGCCGCGAACAGGCCCCCGACCATCAAGGCATAGAACGTGGTGTCCTTCGCCAGTTCGAAGCCGAATTTCTCGAACAACGAACAGCTGCAGGCTATTCCTAGAACCGGGCCGGCCAGGATCCGGAGGAGCTTGAATCCGGCGACATGCAATAGCGAGCTGGCCACTCCGGCCGCGACGAGGCTCCCCATTCGAACCGGCATCGTCAGCTGGCGACGATAAATCTCTCTCAACACCGGCCAGAACAGCAGGATCAGCGGGATCGAGACAATCGCCGAAGTCGCCTCGTCGAATACAATCTGCGCTGACGACAGGCCTCCCGACCCCGGCCGGCTCTCTATCCTCCCAACGACATTCAACGTCACGACGGTCAGAATGAAGATGGCGAACGCCGCCTGGGCCACGCGCCCGAACGGCGGCTGGCGGGGCGGACCTCTGAGCCAACCCCCGGGTCCGGCGATTGCGCGCAGCGTACCGCCGCTCAGCACTCCCTCCCCCTGCGTGCGTCCTAACAGCACCCGTTCATCCCCCCAGCTTGACCGCTCGTCCCACGGCCGTCGGCAGGGTCGCGCCACGACATGCTGGTGCAGAATAGACAACCGCCTGTCATTCGCACCTTCAGCGCCTCCGACGGTGCGTGCGCGTTTGCCCCAAGTCATGACGCCGCGTCGAACTCACCTTCGAACGGCCATGCTCCAGCGTCTGGCGACGGTCAAGCCACGCGCCGTGTTTGTTCGGCGCCGGTGACAGCATTCCCGGTCTTGTCGCCACGGCCATCCCGCCAGCTCAACCATTCGTCCCAGACCCCCTCGTCGCCGCGCCACGACGCAACGTAGCGGTGCAGTTCAGAGCCGCCGCAACGGCGCAGACGACGATTGGAGGACAGACTGGCTCGCACCGACCGGGACTTGCTTGCAAGCCGGACGCCGTCTCCCCGCGCCTCGTCCACGCTTTTTGGTTGTCCGAGCAATCGTCTCCCAATAGGCGGGGCGTCGCTGACGGGCGCGTCGCAAGGTTCGGGCGGAGACTCGAGCGCGACCCCGATCCTATATCTCCCCGCCACCTGACCACCAGCTAAACGCGCCATGGCCCGAAGATGCGAACGGGCGCACCCACTTCATCTAAACCGGCAAGCTGCGCGTGAATCTCCCAACTCCGGCCAACAGGCCTTCGTCCCCGTGGTTTCACCTCGCTTTTTTCATGCACCCGGAGGTGTCGTTGGATCGAGATAAGCTGATCATCCTCAAGGTCGATTTTGAGGACCCCAAGTTTCCAGGTCTACGATTCTATTGCAGACACTGCGTCCTGATCGAGGGGCTCCTGGTCTCATTTCCCGCCCTGGCCGCCCAATTGGATGTCGAACGGATCGCGTGGCCATTGCCTCGCTTGGAAGTCGTCAAGCTGATCGGGGCCGAGAATCAATCGCTCCCCGTTGTCATACTCGCCGAGGACGCACCGGGCGGAATTGAAACGGGCCGATATCAAGGCCACCGCTTTGTCCAGGGCAAGGATGCGATCCTTCGGGCCCTCAGCGTTCGGTATGGCATTCCATTGCCTCACCCCTGAACCGTGGCTAGCGAGGAGGTCGCGGCCTTTGCCCGCTGAGCGACTGGCGCTTGCGGAAGGAGCCGCCCCTCGGAGTGGCTTCATGGCGGGTCCGGTTCAGGCCGCGGCCGTCGCGAGTTGGGGGGAAGATTGACGGGTCGTCCCCCAGTCTCAACCACTCGTCCCAGGCCCTCTCGTCACCGAAACACTCCGCAACGTAAAGGTGCAGTTCAGCGCTGCTACACCGGCGATGACGATGATTGGAGGACAGACTGGCTCGCACCGACCGGGACTTGCTTGCAAGCCAAACGCCGTCTCCCTGCGCCTCGTCCTCGCTCTTCGCTCACCTGACCCATCGGCTTTCTGCCTGGCGATACGCAAGTGGTGGAGAGAGCGCCGAACCGGCTGTGGGACTGAGCCCCTCCCCTGACTCCGATCTCGCCGCAGCCTGACCTATGGCCAACTCAGACGCCCCGAAGCCGCGCCTGAGCGCGCGCCAGATCGAATGCCTGACCCGGATCGCGGCTGGCGAAACCTCCGCCGAGATAGCGCTCGCGCTTGGAGTTTCCCGCCGCACGGTCGACGAATACGTCGGCGCGGCCTGCACCCGGTTGGGGGTCAGGAGCCGCTCGCAAGCCGTCGCCGTCGGCATCAGCCTGAACATCATCCCACGCTCTGCGGCACCGTGACGGGGACCTGGCTTCGGGCGGGATGGCGTAGCGGCGAGCGCGCTCCCGGATTTGTACGGGATTGCCCGGGGCGGCGTCGCAACTCAAAATAGCGCCGTGGTCTTCAGTCAGATTCAAGCGGTGCAGTAGGCGTCATGTCCGCCCGGGGGGGCCGGGCCGGAACATATGTTGCAGGCGACAGGCTCGCTCGTCGCCACGCCGTCGGAACAGTCCCGGTGGAAGTAGGTGAGCCTCGCTTGACGGTCCATGTCCCCCCGATCGACCCGCTGTTAGGCGGCGCCTGCGGCGACGTCGCCGCCGCGCGGTCCGCAGCCGCGGTGCTCCTCGAGCCCGTCCACTCCAACGGGGTGGACCTCGATCACGCGCGGCTGATCCTCACCGCCGTGCAGGCCAGGCTGGAGCGCGTGGTCCTGTCTGATCTGGCCGCGGCGCTGGAGGTGCTTCGGGACCCCGATTACCAACCGTTCGCCGGCAGCCCCATGCAGTTCCTCCAATACGCTGACGCGGAACTCATGGAGATGAGTTTTGACGCGCGGTGCGCAGCGCTGGGAGCGTGCGTTCAAGCGCTCACGCGGACCCCGCGAGATTAATAATCTCAGCCAGCGTAAAGCAGAAAAGTAGTCATAATCCTCGGTGACCAGCGTTCACCGTCCCTGGGCCCGCATCAGGAACGCTCGCGTTGCAGGATCCTCGCAAAGCCCGATCGCCCGGCTATAGGCGTTGAGCGCGTCAGCTTCCTGCCCGAGCCGTCTCAACAAATGCGCCCGCAGCGCCCAGTATGGCTGGTATCGCTCGACCGTGGCCTGCGCGAAGGCATCGAGCCGAGCCAGTGCATCCGCCGCGTCACCCGCCTCCGCCAGCGCGGCCGCATGGCCCACGGCCGCCCCGACCGTGGGCGAGACCCTGACCAGCACCCGGTAGAGACGTGCGATCATCGCCCAGTCGGTCGTGCCGGCCGCGGCGCGGCGAGCGTGTTCGGACTGGATGGCCGCTTCCAACTGGAAACGGCCGACGTCCCCGGCGCGCTGCGCGGCGGACAGCAGAGCCTCGGCCTCCCGCACCATCGGCCAGGTCCAGAGCGCCACGTCCTGATCGGAGAGCGGCACATACTCGCCATCCCCCGAGCGGCGCGCTGGCCGGCGCGCTTCACAATGGAGCATGAGGGCCAGTAGGCCTTTCACCTCCGGATCCGCCGGCAACAGGCCATTCAACACGCGCCCAAGCTCGATCGCCTCAAGCGCGAGACCCTTGCGCTTCGGATCGGCCCCCGCAACGTCGTCCCAGCCGCTGCCATAGGCCGCGTAGACCGCGTCGAGCACCGCGTTGAACCGTGCGGGTAGGTCCTTCGGTTGAGGCGTTTCAAAGGCGATCCGAGCGTCGCGTATCTTCGCCTTGGCGCGGCTCAGCCGCTGACCCATCGCTGCCGGTTGCACCAGGAACGCTGAAGCGATCCGAACGGCGTCGAGGCCCAGGACGGTCTGCAGCATGAGCGGCGTCCGCGCCCCTGCGTCGATCGCCGGGTGTGCGCAGACAAACATGAGCTTCAACCGGTCATCCGGGAACGGCACGTCAGCGCCGGCCATTTCCTGGGCCTCCTCGGCAACCACGGTCAGGGTGGGAAGAGCTTCGAGACGGACCCGGGCATGGCGGTGGCCGTCGGTCAGCCGGCGCCGCGCCGCGGTCAGCAACCAAGCCTCCGGTCGGGCGGGGACGCCCGTCTTCGGCCAGGTCTCAAGCGCCGCGCGGAAAGCATCGGCGAGCGCGTCCTCCGAGGCGGCCAGGTCTCGCGACCTGGCCGCCAGGAATGCCACGAGCCGGCCGTAGGATTCGCGTGCAGCTTGTTCGACCGCGCGCCGCGCTGCGTCCGTCATGAGCGCGTCAGGCGCGCGCCGGCGGATAGGGTCGCACCTCGACCACGCCGGAGGCCGCCGCCGGACAACTCGCGGTCAGTTCAAGGGCAGTGTCCAGGTCGGGGACATCGATGACGTAGAAGCCGCCGATCTGCTCCTTGGTGTCGGCGTAGGGCCCGTCCTGGATTTGCCGCTCCCCACCTCGCAGGGTGACCGTCGTGGCGGTCTCAGGCGGCTGCAAGCCCGCGCCATCGACCATCACGCCGGCCTCGGTCAGCATCCGGCCGTAGTTGGACCAGCCGGCCCAGTAGGCGGCGCTCTTGGCCGGATCGCTCCGGTCCGCGAAGTCCTGGGGCTTCTCGTAGATCAGCAGCATGTACTTCATGGCAGGTTCCTCAACTGTCGGCGCGGACCATCCGCCCTGGCGCCATGACGCGTGGCGTCTCGGCATTTCGACATTGGTTCGGATTTTTTGGACCTCACGCGCGCGGCCCACGCGCTGCGGTGAGGGAGAGTCCGCGACGCCCGGCCAGGCCGTCGCCTCCAGATGTCGAAATCCGCCGTCCTGGGCCGTCATGGCGCCGGGCGGGATCATCCGCCTCCAAACGACGAGGACGACCATGATCAAGCCTGCTCATTTTTCCCGCCGCGGCTTGCCGCTGCTCCTGGCCGCCGGCGCGCTGGCCATCACGCTCGCGCAGCCCGCGCAAAGCGCCGCGCCGGCCGCGCCCGGCCTCTCTGCGGACGCCGAAACCCTCCACCAAGTCATCCATATCGACGCGCCCCGCGCTCGAATCTACGCCACGCTGACGGATGAGGTGCAATACGCCCAGGTCCAGAAGCTCGGCGTCGCGATGAACTCCAACCTCGACCTCGGCCATGCGCCCGCCGCGATCAGCCGCGACGTCGGAGGCCCGTTCGTGCTCTTCGGCGGCCACGTCCAGGGCCGCAACATCGAACTCACGCCGGGAACGCGTATCGTCCAGGCGTGGCGCGAGATGACCTGGCAGCCCGGCGTCTATTCCGTGATCCACATCGAACTCGCCGATGAAGGCGCCGGCACGCGGATCACCTTCGACCAGTCCGGATTTCCCAAGGGCGGCGGCTCGAAGCTCGCGATGGGCTGGTATCAGAACTATTGGGAGCCCCTGAAGCGCTTTCTTGGCTGAGGCTTGGAGGTCGCGGCGGAGGGTTTGGGCCGGCCGCCGCAACCGCCCAGGCGCCCATTCGGAGGAACCTGATTTCACCCTTGATCTCACCAGATCAACCTTAGCCGACGCTTCGCATGGGGCGATGGGATTGGGACGAGCGGATGGCCCGACGTGACCGGGGGAAGCGTCATGAGGAAAACGAAGAAGATGCAATCCTTGAATCGACGAGCCTATCTTGCCGTCGCTGACCTGGGCCCAGTGCGTCAGATATCACTAATCCGGCATAGAGCAGGAAAACAGTAATAATCCTGCTTGACCCACGCCGCGTCTGGCGCGAGGTTGCGCTGCCCGCGTTTCGCGGGCTTCGCGAGGAGTGAGCCTCATGAGCCTCCGCGTCCGACGCGCCCTTTCGGCCGCCGCCAACCGCGCCAACACGGCCCTTATGGAGGTTTCTGTCGCCCTTTTCACCGCAACGTCCGCCTTCGCGGGAACGACCGGCGGCGCCGCCATGCCGTGGGAGACGCCGCTGCAGACGGTCGAGAACTCCCTGGCCGGGCCGGTCGCCAAGGCGGTCGGCATCATCGCCATCGTCGTCACCGGCCTCGGGTTCGCGTTCGCCGAAGGCGGGTCAACGATGCGCAAGGGGATCGGCATCGTGTTCGGGCTGGCCATCGCCTTCACCGCCACCACCTTCATCTCCAGCTTTTTCAGCATCACCTCCGGCGCAGTCTTCTGAAGATGGCCATCTCGTCGCTGGAAGGCTTTGAGATCGCCTTCCACAGCTCCCTCTCCGAGCCGGTGACGATCGCGGGCGTGCCCCGGATGATCGCGGTGCTGAACGGGACCCTGACCGCGGTCCTGGCGCTGGGTCTGCAGGTTCCGGTGATCGGCATCCCGCTCGGCCTTGCCGTCCACGCCGCCTGCTACTGGCTCAACAAGCGCGATCCCTATTTCTTCGACGCGCTGAAGCGGCACATCCGCCAGCGGCCCTATTGGGACGCCTGAGGATGGACCGGCTCGCCGCCACCCTCGCCTCCCCGGCCGGCGTCGCCGCGATCGTCGCCGCCGCGCTCTGGGGTCCGGCAACCGGGTTCCCCACCTGGCCCGCCCTGGCCCGCGGCCGCTGCGCCTCGACGGTCCTGACGAGCCTCGCCGTCGGCCTCTTCGTGTTCGCCCTCGTCCAGCGCTTCGCGGCGCCGGCGCCGGCCTGAGGAGCCCAGGCCATGCTCTACCTGCGTGAATACCGCTCCAAGGCCGAGCGTCTGTTCGACCACCTGCCCTGGGTTGCCCTGATCGGGCCGGGCCTGGTTCTGAACAAGGACGGCGGTTTCCAGAAGACCCTGGCCGTCCGGGGGCCGGATCTGGCCAGCGCCACTGACGCCGGCCTGGTCGCAACGCGCGCCCAGCTCAACAACGCCCTGCGCCGCCTGGGCTCGCGCTGGTGTCTTCACATCGAGGCGTTGCGGGCCGGGTCGATGGACTATCCGGCCAGCGTCTTTCCCGATCCGGTCTCGGCCCTGATCGACGACGAGCGCCGCGCTGCTTTCGAAGCGGAGGATCGCCACTTCGAGAGCCGCTACTTCCTGACCTTCACCTTCCTGCCGCCAGAGGAGGCGATCTCGACGGCCGAGAGCCTGCTGCTGGAAAACGCGCCGCCGGGCCGCGGCGCCGAGGGGATGTACCGGGCCGCGCTCGGGGGCTTCCTCTCCACTGTGCGCCAGATCGCCGACATCCTCGGCGCCATCATGCCGGAGGTTCGCGAGCTCGATGACGACGAGACGCTGACCTACCTGCACGGCTGTATCTCGACCAAGCGCCACTACGTGAAGAAGCCGGACACTCCGGCCTATCTCGACGCCTTCCTCTGCGATGACGACTTCCAGGGCGGTCTCTATCCGCGCCTCGGCGGCCAGTTCATGCGGACCATCTCGGTGCGCGCCTATCCGACCAGCTCCTCCCCCGGCCTGCTCGACCGGCTGAACGAGCTTGGGGTCGCCTATCGCTGGACCTGCCGCTTCATGCCGCTGGACAAGGAAGACGCCCGCCAGGCGGTCTCGGTCGTGCGCAAGCGCTGGTTCGCCAAGCGCAAGGGGGTGATGGCGCTCCTGAAGGAGGCGATCACCCGCGAGCCGTCCCAGCTCGAGGACCCTGACGCCACGGCCAAGACCAATGACGCCGATGCCGCCCTGGCGATCCTCGGCGGCGACTACGCTTCGATCGGCTATTTCACCCCGACCGTCACCCTGATGGACGCCGATCCGGACCGCCTGGCGGATCGGGTCCGCGAGGTGGAGAGCGCCATCAACCGGGTGGGGTTTGTCTGCAAGGTCGAGGACGTCAACGCCGTGGAGGCCTGGCTGGGGTCGCTGCCCGGGCAGGCCTACGCCGACCTTCGTCGCCCGCTGGTCTCGTCGCTGAACCTCTGCGACATGATCCCGATGTCGGCGATCTGGCCGGGGCCGTCGCGCAATGCCCACCTGACCGACGAATGTTCCAAGCGCGGCCACCCGGGCGCCCAGCCGGCGCTGATGGTCACCCGGACCGCCGGCACGACCCCGTTCCGGTTCGATCTGCACCAGGGCGACGTCGGCCACACCATGATCGTCGGCCCCACGGGCTCCGGCAAATCGGTGCTGCTCAACACCATCGCCCTGCAGTGGCTGCGCTATCCGGAGGCGCAGGTGTTCTATTTCGACAAGGGGGCGAGCTCGCGCGCCTCGACCCTGCTGACCGGCGGCCAGTTCTTCGTCCTCGGCGGCGACCAGACCGATCTCGCCTTCCAGCCCCTGGCCGACCTCGAGGGGCCCGAGGACCGGACCTGGGCCCAGGAGTGGGTGCAGGACCTCGTCGCGGCTGAGGGCGTCGAGATGACGCCCTCGGTGAAGGAGGAGATCTGGGGCGGGCTGAAGAACCTCGCCTCGGGACCGCGCGAGCAGCGCACGCTGACCCTGCTGGCGGCCACCGTCCAGGACCAGCGGGTCAAGTCGGCGCTGCTGCCCTACACCCTCTCCGGGCCGCACGGGCACCTGCTGGACGCCCAGGACAACAGCCGCGTCACCGCCCGCTGGCAGACCTTCGAGATGTCCGAACTGATGGCGGCCAAGGCCGCGTTGCAGCCGGTCCTGACCTACATCTTCCGCACGCTGGAGCGGCGCTTCGACGGGCGCCCGACCCTGCTGGTGCTGGACGAGGCGTGGCTCTTCCTCGACCAGGGCGCGTTCGCGGCCAAGATCCGCGAGTGGCTGAAGACGTTGCGCAAGTTCAACGTCGCCGTGGTCTTCGCCACCCAGAGCCTGGCGGATATCGCCAGCTCCTCGATCGCGCCGGCGCTGATCGAGAGCTGCCCGACCCGGATCTTCCTGCCGAACCCGGACGCCCATACCCCGCAGATCGCCAGCCTCTACGCTGGCTTTGGGCTAAACGAACAGCAGCTGCGGATCGTCGCCGGCGCCGCGCCGAAGCGCGAATACTACTACCAGTCCTCGGCCGGCAATCGGCTGTTCGAGCTGGGCCTTGGCCCCATCACGCTGGCCGCCGTCGGGGCCTCCTCGCCGGGCGCCCAGCAGCGGATCACCGCGGTCAGCGCCGCCGGCGGACCGTTCGCCGCGGAGTTCTACCGCGCCCAGGGCTACGCCGACGTCGCGGAATTCCTGCTGCGGGACCGTCCCGCGAAGGTGGCGTGATGGCCATGGCGACCCTGCCCGACCCCCTGGACCCGCCGCTGACGCCGGCCGAATTCGCCCGGCTGGGCTGGATCACCGCCCGGTTCCCGCTGGCCTGGGTCCGGACAGGCCGTCGTCGCCGTCTCCTGCTGCTGGCGCTCGCCGCCCCCGGATTCTTCACGGTCTTCGCCACCCCGCTGCACCGGAGCCTGGCGCTCCTGGCGCTGGGCCTGGTGCTGTTCGCCGCCTCGGTGGCCTTCCGCCGCTGGAGCGAACCGCTGTGCGCCCGCGCCGAGGCCGCGGCGCTCTGGCCGCCCCCGACGCCCCCCATGGAGACCCGTAGCCATGCGTAAGCGCCATATCCTCTCGTCCGTCGCCCTGGCGGCCGCCCTGTTCGCGGCCATGTCCCCGCCGGCCAGCGCCCAGATGGCGGTCATCGATCTGAGGGCTATCGCCCAGGCCGAGCAGCAGGTCAGCAACGAGCTGACCCAGATCCAGCGGCTGGAGTCCCAGCTCACCAACCAGGCGCAGATGCTGCAGCGCCTGCAGACCGACGTCACCGGTCCCATCACCCAGATCACCAGCCAGGCGACCGGGATCCTGCAGCAGGCCCAGGGTATCGGCTTCGGGGCCCAGAACGTCGCGCAGCAGTATGCCGCCCTCTACCCCTCGACCATGTCCGGGGCGAGCTTGGCCACCACACAAGCGTCGCTGGCGACCTGGCGGCAGAACAATGCGCTCGCCCTGCAGCAGGCGATGCTGATGCAGAACAAGATCGCCCAGGGACAGCCGGTCACCACGTCGCAGGTGACCAGCGCCGTCGGCGCCTCCCAGGGGGCGGCGGGCCAGACCTCCGCGATCCAGGCCACCAACCAGCTGCTGGCCACGGTGACGGCCCAGCTGACCCAGCTGCAGGCGCTGCTGATCACCCAGGCCCGCGCCGAACAGACCCTGGCCGCCCAGGCCCAGGCCTCGCAGGCCGCCGGCGCGGCGGACAGCCAGCGGTTCTGGACGACCACGCCGCCGGCGAGCCGGGTGCAGAATCCTGGTCAGCTGTGATGCGGCCGCTCCGCCTCCTGGCGGCGCTGGGCCTCGCGGGCGCGACGCTCGTCGCCTGCGCCCAGCCCGCGCCGACCCGCGACAAGGCCTACTACGCCGGCCATGACGGAGAGCGGATAGCCCAGCTGGCCAGCTGCCAGAACGATCCTGGGCGGCTCGCCGCGACGCCCAACTGCGTCAACGCCCAGGCGGCGGACGCCGACGCCCACGCCGCGAAGTTCTACGACGCGCCGCAGCCCGCGCCCCGCGTCGCCGACCCTGGCAAGCTCTAGGGGATCGCCGTGGCCACCGCCGATCCCGCCGCCCTCGACGACTTCCTCAACCGGTTTCGCACCCAGGTCGATGCCGGCTTTGGCCTGATCCAGGGCGACGTATCGACCGTGCTGGGGACCCTGGTGGTCATCTCCATCGCGCTGACCGCCATCCTCTGGGCGATCGACGAGAACCAGAACGTGCTCGCAGCCCTGGTGCGCAAGGTCCTCCTGGTCGGGTTCTTCGCCTGGATGGTCACCCAGTGGCACAGTCTGTCCACGACCGTCGTCAACGGCTTCGCGGCCCTGGGCCTGCAGGCCGGCGGCGGGACCATGACGCTCTCGACCTTCACCACCTCGCCCTCGCAGATTGTCATGGCCGGCATCAAGGTCATCACCGGCCTGATGCAGTACGTGCAGAAGATCGCCCCGGGGCCGATTGAGTTCTTCGCTCATATCGACGTGGTGATCATGGCGGTCGTGGCGGCGATCGGCATCCTGATCGCCTTCGTGATCCTGGCGGTCGAGATCGTCGTCACCATCATCGAATTTCACATCGTCACCCTGGTGGCCTTCGTCACCATCCCGTTCGGGGTGCTGAGCCAGACGTCGTTCATGTCGGAGCGGGCGATCGGCTACGTCGTCTCCGTCGGCATCAAGCTGATGGCGCTGGCGGTCGTGGTCAGCCTCGGGACCACGGTGTTCGACAGCTACACCGTCTCGGCCGATCCCGGCATCGGCGAGGACGTCGGGCTTCTTCTGGCAGCCGTCGTCATGGTCATGCTGGCGCTGAAGATCCCGGCCATCGCCGGGGCGCTGATTTCAGGCGGCCCGCAGCTCAACGCCGGCGGCGCGCTGATGGGCGCGGCCGGGGTGGCGGCCGGCGTCGCGGGCGGCGCCCTGGCGGCCCGGGCCCTCGGCGGCGCCATCGCCGGTGGAGCGACCGCCGGCGGTCAGGTCTCCGCCGCGCGCAGCGCCGCCGGCGCCCTGTCCTCCGGCGGTGGATCGCCGCCCTCTGGCGCCGGCCCAGGCGGCGGGGGAGCCTCACCCAGCGGCGGCGGACCGGGTCCCGGCGATTTCGCCCGCGCGCCCGTGTCATCGACCGCGGCGACTTTGCGCTCCGCCGGCGCGCGCATGATGGGCGGGTCCGGCGACGATGAGCCCCCGCCGCCGCCGCCTTCAGACACCCTCGCCCGCGCCGAGGCGCGCCAGAGTGGCGGCGGATTGGGCGGCGCGGCGCGGGGCGCGGCCGCCGCGGCCGCCCGCTCCGAGGAGGGCGGCCCGGGCATGACCGCCAGCCCGAGCCGCCGCGACGACCCCGAGGCGTAAGAGGACCCCGCCGATGAACTCGCCCTTCCGCCGCGCCAACGACCGCTACGGGTCATCCGGTCCCACCGAAACGCCCTATCAGCGCGCCAGCCAGGAATGGGATCGCCGCATCGGCGCGCCGGTGATCCAGGCCCGGAACTGGCGACTGATGGCTTTCTGCGGCTGGGCGGTCGCGGCCCTGGCCGTCGGCGGGCTGATCTACGAGGGCTCGACGCACACCATCGCCACCTACGTTGTGCCGATCGACAAATACGGCCGTCCGGGGCGGATCGAGTTGGCGGGCCGGAGCTACACGCCCAGCTCGGCCGAGATCGGCTATTTCCTGGCCGACTGGGTGACGCGGACCCGGTCCAAAAGCATCGATCCCATCGTCATCCGCGACAACTGGACGACCGCCTACCGCTTCGTGGTCGGGGGCGCGATCGGTCAGCTCAACGACTACGCCAAGGTCCACGATCCGTTCGCCAACGCCGGGTCGCAGGCGATCAGCGTCGAGGTGGTCTCGGTCCTCGCCCGCAGCCCATCGACCTACCAGGTGCAGTGGCGCGAGACGACCTACGACCAAGGCGCCACCACCTCCACCGTCAACTGGACGGGGCTTTTCACCACCAAGATCCAGCCGCCGAAGGACGAGGCCGAGCTCCGGGCCAATCCGCTCGGCGTCTACATCACCGCCTTCCAGTGGAGCCGAGAGCTATGAGCGCACCCTGCCCGTTCCCTACTCGTCTTGGCCTCGTCGGTCGCAGCGCCCTGGCCGTCTCGGCCCTCGCCGTCGCGGCCTGCATGGCGGCGGCCGCGTCCGCCCAGGCTCCGTCGCCGCCGGCGGCGGTCGCGCCGGCCGCGGCGGCTGTCCCAGCTGCGCCGCCAGCTCCGCCGCCACGGAGGCCGAGGCCGTTGCGGCCCCTGCCCGGGGCCAGGATCGTGCGTGTGGCCAATGCAGACGCGCGCAGCTATCCGACCTCGGACGCCTACATCAACGCGACGCTGTTCTATGACTATGAGCCGGGCCGGCTCTACGAGGTGCAGACCAGCCCGCACTTCCTGACCGCCATCATGCTGCGCCCGGGCGAGAAGCTGCTGGCCAAGGCCGCCGGCGACACCGTGCGCTGGGTGCTTGGTGAAACGGCCGAGGGCGCAGGGCCAAACCAGCAGGTGGTGGTGCTGCTGAAGCCCATCCGCGGCGGCCTTCGGACCAATGTCGTGCTGACGACCGACCAGCGGACCTACCTGATCGAGGCGTCCAGCCGCGAGGGCGGGACCTACACCAGCGCGGTGAGCTGGAACTATCCGCAGGAACAGCTGGCCGCGGCGCTGGCAACCCAGGCGGCCGAGGCGGCGCGCGCCCAGAGCGTGGTGGCGACGCCCGCCCTGGCCATCGACCAGCTGCACTTCGGCTATCGCGTCGAGCCGGTCCACGGCAAGGCGCCACGCTGGCAGCCGTTGCGGGTCTTCGACGACGGGACCAAGACCTACATCCAGTTTCCGATCAACATGGCCGCGACCGAGGCGCCGCCACTGTTCCTGGTGGGGCCGGGGGGCAAGGCCGAGCTGGTCAACTACCGTTTCCTGAACGGCTACTATGTCGTCGATCGGCTGATCGACGTCGCCGAGCTGCGGATCGGCGAGAAGCCCCAGGCCATCGTGCGCATCACCCGCACCAAGGACCGGGGCTGAGTCATGACCTATCTGCCGCCCGACGCGCCGATGGACGGGCCGAGCGGTTCGGCCAAGCTCGCTCCGGACAGCGTGCTGGCCGCGCCGCGCTTCCCCGTCACCCGCTGGAACCGGCGCTACCTGTTCGCTGGCGCCGCGACCCTCGCCGCCATTGTCGCGGCGGGGTTCTACATCGGTTTCGGCGGGGCCCACGGCGCCGGCCCGAAACAGCCACCCGCCCCGCCCCCGGGCGACGCGGTGTCCACCACCCCGTCGCTCGGTGACCGCTACGCCAAGGGCTACGGCGACCCCTCCGTCCGGGCGATCGGCGCGCCAGGGTCCGCGACCTTGCCGCCGCCGGGCGTCTCACCGGCCGGGCTCGCCGCGGCTGGGCCGGCCCCGCCGCCCAAGCCGGTCGATCCGGCCGTGCAGCAGGCCCGCGACCAGGCCGCGGCCGCGCGCACGGCCAATCCGCTCTTCTCCGGCGGCGGCGGGCCTCCCCCCGCGCCGAGTGAGCTTGCGCAGGGCTTCGCGCCGGCCGCGCCACTTCCGGCCCCGCCGGCGCCGACCCAGGCCGCGGACGTCCAGCCCGCCAACGGCCAGGGCGGCAAGCGCCAGTTCCTGGCCGGCGCCAAGGCCGACGACTACCTGGCCAGTCCGCTGCGCGGGCCCGAGAGCCCGTGGGAGGTCAAGGCCGGCACGATCATTTCGGCGGCCCTGATCACCGCGATCAACTCCGACCTGCCCGGAGAGATCATCGCCCAGGTCACAGAGCCGGTTTACGACCACGTCACTGGCCGGACAGTGCTGATCCCGCAGGGGTCGAAGCTGATCGGCCAGTACGACAGCCAGGTCGCCTACGGCCAGGAGCGCGCGCTGATCGCCTGGAACCGGATCGTCATGCCGGACGGGCGCTCGATCAATATGGGCGCGATGGGCGGCGCCGACCTTTCCGGCGCCGCCGGCCTCAAGGACAGGGTCGACGGCCACTTCTGGCAAGTGGCGCGGGGGATCCTGCTCTCGACGGTGTTCAGCGTCGGCGCGGCATCGGCCCAGGACGCCAGTTCGCGCAGCTCGGGCAGCTTCGTCCTCAACAGCGCCGGGACCGGCGTGTCGGCCGAGGCCCAGCAGGTCGGACAGCAGATTACGTCCCGCGACCTGAACCGTCAGCCGACCATCACGGTACGGGCCGGCTGGCCGCTCCGGGTCCTGGTCAACAAGGACATGATCCTCGCGCCCTACCCCTGAGGTCCTCCGATGTGCAGCCAAAGCGTCAAGCTCGGGCTCTATCTGCCCCGTTCCCTGCACGAGCGCATGGTCGCCGCGGCCGCATCGGTCGGGCGCGGCGCGCTGCAGGCGGCCTACGCCAAGGCCTTTGGCGATCTCCTCGACGCCCTGGACCAGGGCTTCGACCTGGTCTTCGCCGCGGTCCGCGGGCCCAAGCGGCGGGTGACCGTGCGCCTGGCGGCGGCCCTCTGCGAGCGCCTGCGGCAACGGCTGGCGGCCCTCAACTTGAAGATCACCGACTTCGCGTGCGCGGCGGTCGAACGACATCTCTCTCCCGCCCCAGGAGGCTGACTTGGCCAAGACCCCGACCCCGGCGCCGTTGGCGCTCGCGAAGATCGATCTCGAAGAAAAGTCGCTGGAGGTGCGCCTGCGCCTGAAGGGCAAGGCGGCCGTCGACCTGATGGACTACCGGCGGGCCTACCAGGCCCTGAACGGACCGATCGAGGCCGAGCCCCTGGTCCAGTCCATCCTTGGCGCCTTCATCGAGGCCGACAAGGGGTTCCAGAGCTGGCGCAAGGCCAATCCCGCCCGTGCGGCGGGCTAGGCCGATTCGCGCCTGGACCCCGCAATTCTGCCGACTTGGCAAGTCCAAGAGAGTCCAGATCGCAGCAGGATATAGCGGGCTTTCCTGCCGGCGTCACCGTATCGCCGCGCCCAGACTCAACCCACCATCCCAGACTGCCGAATCGTGCGCCCAGCGCGGCGAAGCGGCGATGCCTGGAGATGTTCCAATGACCTGACGCGACGAGGCTCTGAAACGGCGAAAGCCCCCCGTTGGCGCGGAGGGCTCTCGAGAAATTCGATCAACCGCGTGGAGGCGGCGTTGATGGGGAAAATCTAGGCGTCAGTCGATTCGACGTCAAGACCCCAAAGCCTTGTGTGCGGCCGTTCGATCGCTCGATGCCGGCCCCGCCCGCGTCCTTGAAGAAGGACGGCCCGATGCCCTCACCCTGACCTCACCGACACCGCCCGGCGCGTCGCGCCGCGGCCGCCTCTTCACCCCGTCGCCCGGGCTTGCCGGGCCAAGGATCCAGACCGTGACCTGACGACGAGACCCTAAAACGGCGAAAGCCCCCAGTTGACGCTGGAGGCTCTCGGAAATCGCTGAAGCCGTTGTGAGAGGCGGCTGATTGACCGGTTCAGACTAGGGGGCGTTTTGAACGCCGTCAAGGACCGGACGGGAGAGCTTTGTCCCGAATTCCTGGCGATCTCAGCCCGTCGAAGCGGCTCGTCCCGACCATGAGGGACAACCATGCAGACCGCCCATTCCGAGGAATGGCGGCCCGGATTCGCCAAGCGCGCGGAGAACTTCTCCGAGGTGTGCGCTCAGGCGGAAAGCTGGCGCTGGGCGCCGGGCGAGACGATCGCCCGGGTGGCCGCCGCCGTGCTGAAGGGCACGCCGATACTGACCATCCCGCAGCGCATGACGCTGCTGCTCTATGTCGAGCACCTGAACCAGGACCGCCTGGAGCAGGACATCGCCTGCGTCTGGCCGTCGACCAGCCTGATCGCCGAATACCTGGGCTGCAGCGAGAGCCAGGCGCGGGCCAACCGGCGCGCCCTGGAGGTCGCAGGCTACCTGGTGCGCGACTACACCCGCGCCAATCGGCCCGCCGGCATCGAGGCCTACGACCTGCGCCCGCTGATGGCGCAGCTGCAGGCGCTGGAGGGTGTCGATGACGCGATCCGCGAGGCGCAGGCCGCCCGCAGGGCCGCCTATGCTGAGACGGTAGCTTTCCCGACAAGATATAGCGCCCAGGCGCCGGAATCCCGGCGCCTAGAACAGTCCCATGAGAACTTAAAGTCTTCTGTACGGGGGACGGACGCGGCTACGCCGCGAAGTTATCCTGAGACGCGGTCCGCTAAGCGGCCCGGAAACGGACAGGACGATCGATCCTCGGGCCAACGCCCGCGCAACGGACAAGCCGGCGTCATTGGCTCTCCAGGGGGAGCCAGCGTCTCGGCTGGCGCGGGCTCTGACCCCTCGGTGTACGCGGAAATGGTGCGCCAGGAGCTCAGGACCGCCATCCAGGTCTGTCCTCGCCTGGCGCCGCTGGTGCGGGATGGCCTGCTCGCCAACCCCGCCAGCGCCACGCCGGAGGACGCCGCGCGGATCGCCGCCGCCGCGGCCGAGCTGATGCCGCAGCCCGAACGGAACAACGACCAGACGGTGGTCTGGGGCTGGCGCCGGCACGGGATCCGCGTGGTGACCATGATGGCCATCGCGCTCGAGGACCCCGAGGTGCGCAGCCCGTGCGCCTATTTCGGCAAGCTCTCCACCCAGGAGCGAGGAGCCGCCGACCTGCGGCTGAACCTGGCCCGGATTCTCCGCCAGAAGGGCATTGTTCCGCCAGTGGAGGCGGAACCAGAGATGGCCGTCAAGGTCGATGCGGCTCCGCCGCCGCTGATGTTCGCGCCAGGGGCCGAGGATCCGCCGTGGCCACAGATCAACGCCGAAATCCGCCGGTTGATCCGCGACGGCGCCCACGGCAGCTGGTTCAACCGGATCGGCTTCCATGGGGTCGTCGACGGGGTTTTGACCCTCTCGTCGCCGACCGGCATCGCGGCCGACCGAATCAAACGCGACTACGCCGAGGCGATCAAGATGGCGGCCGAGGCCTGCGGGGTCTGGGTCGAGCGGGTAGTGCTAACGGTGCGCAAGCGATGACAGGGCGGCCAGATCGCCTATTTCGCCAAGATCTTCTTTTTCGCAGGCTTAGCCGGGGCCTCCTCGAAAAGACGCATGTCGAGGCGCTTGAACAGGTCGAGGCCTTCGTCGTCGCCGTATCGGGCGATGAGGGTCTCGACCCAGGCCTGGAGCGCCTCTGCCGGATAGCCGGCCAGCTTCTTACCGTCGAAGACGATCTCGACGGTGCCATAGCCCGCGCCGTTCATGTCCTCGTCGTAGTCGTACACGCCGGAGATCCCGCAGTCCGTCATCTGGTTAAAGACGCGCTTGCCTTTGGAACTGCCCCAGGCGGAGGCCTTGAACCGGTCCTCCTTGACCTTCAGACGCGAACCGTCCGCCGAGCCGTGCCGGGCCACCACCCAGATCGACTTGAGCTGTTCCTGTTTGCTAGACTCGCCAACATCGGAATCAAGGATGCGCTTCAGGCAGTCGTAGACGTGGCGGAGCCCGGTAACGGAGTCGGTGCGCTCGTCTTCAGTGTCTCCAGGCGCGCCGTCGAGGGTGCTTGGAAATGCCAGCGGCTGGCCTTTCTTCGGGCCGGTGGCCCCGGGGGTCTTCCGCAGGCTCTGCGAATACAGCAGCAGGATGTAACCGAACTGAGCCTTCAGACTGTCCTGGATGTCCGTCACGCTGTCGAAAGGGTGGAGCCAGTTGTCCTCGTGGCTTGAGGCGATCCAGTCGATGAAATCGAAGATGCGATTATCGTCAACCGTCGGCTTGAAATTGGCGGTCGGGTTTTTCCTGTAGGTTTGACGCAGCGCCTCAACTTTTTTGTCGACGAAGGCGAACACCGGCCGATCGAGCTTCTGGGCGGCCTTGATCTCCTCGTTGGTGATCGACTTGTCACTTCCGATGTAGTTGCCGCCGCGCCGGCCCCCGATGATCAGCACGACGTAGTCGGCATTGGGGATCATCTCGAGGCAGGCGTCGTGGGAGTGAACTTTCGGCTTCACCCCGAACTTCGTGTTCTGAGAGTTCAGGACCTCGAACCCGTAGCTTTCCAAAAAGGAGGTGAGCGACGCGCGCGCGTCGCTGAGGTCAAAGCAGGTGGAGCTCAGAAAGATACGAGGTTTCGCCATGGCGGGTCCGATCCAAACGCCAGGGCCTCAGCCATGGTCGACAACGCCGTCATGTGGTGATCAGCGGCGGAACCTTCAACGTAGTTGTTCAGTCGGGCAAGGACCGACGATCCGTCGACAGGGTGATCGTGCCCAGGTAGCCGAAGTCCTTGCGGATGGTGGCCACGGCCAGGCCGAGGTCCTTGTAGAGGCGGGGTTCGGCGACATCCTGCTTGTAGAGCTGGAACTCGCCGGGGCGGTCGGACATGCGCAGCCGGATGGAGAAGAGGCCGTCTTCGCCTTCGGTCAGGCGGACATCGGTCAGGGTCACGCCCTGGCGCAGATAGTGGGTGACCCGGCGAAGGCGGATCGCCCGCTCGCCGTCGGCGGTGCGGACCCAGGCTTCCTCGCCCAGCGCGTCCTCGGGCGGGTCTTTGGCGTCCTTGGCCGCCACGGGCTTGGTTCCTTCCTTGCCGACGCGAAACGCTAGACCGGTTTTGTCCAATTGTCCCCCAGGCGCGCTTGAACGTCCATGCTGCCGAAGTCGTTCGGCGACGTGAGGGGGAGCGGTCTCCCCCTGCGCCGAAGCCGACCGCGTCTTCGGCGACCCCCTTGAGCGGGGCCGGCCCCGCAACGCCCCGGGATATTCCGAAGCTTAGCCGGAAAACTATCAAATTCCTGCGCGTTGTCGTCACCTTTCTGGAGGGGAGAGGGAGGGCCGGACCTGGCGAATTGACGCGGAGGTTTGCGGTGTCCCTGAGAACCATTGTCCAGACCCTTGGCGGCGAGCTCTACGACCGGGGCCTGCGGGCCAATATTCCGGCGCCGGGCCACAGCGCCGCCGACCGGTCGGTCTCGCTGCTGCTCGAGGGCGGCCGGATCGTCGTCCACACCTTCGGCGACAGCGACTGGCGCGCGGTGCTGGATCACCTGCGCGCCCACCAGCTGATCGACGCGGCCAATGCGCCGAGCTCGCTGGGAGCGGCGCGCGAGGCCGTGGCCCGGGGGTCGGTCGTCTCCCGGCCCGAGCGCCTGGACGCGGCGCTGCGGCTCTGGGACGGCGCGCGCCCGGTCCGGCGCACGATCTCCGAGCGCCATTGCCGGCTGCGCGGGATCCTCCGCGACCTGCCGGACGGCGAGGTGCTGCGCCACAACGCCGAGGCGCCGGTCTCGGCCTACCGCCGGACCCGGCATCATCGCCCTGCCCTGCTGGCCGCGATCCGCGACGCCGAGGGCCGCTTCACCGCGGTCGAGGTGACCTACCTCTTACCGAACGGCCGCCGCGCCGAGGACCTGCGTCTGCCCCGCAAGACCATCGGTCTGGCCCCTGGCGGCTGCGCCGTGCGGCTGGATTCGGCCGCTGAGGCGATGCTGGTGGCCGAGGGGGTGTTCACCACCCTGTCGGCCAGCGAACGGTTCGGCCTGCCAGGCTGGGCGCTGATGTCGACCCGGAACCTGCGCGTCTGGTCGGCTCCGGCCGGGGTGCGCTCGGTGCTGATCGCCGATCGCGGGGCGGACGGCGAGGCCTCGGCGGCGACCTTGAGAGCTCGGCTGGCGGCGAAGGGGGTCGCGGCGACGATCGCCCTGCCGCCCTCCCCGTTCGGGGACTGGAACGAGTGGGCCCTGGCGTCCGGCGCCGGCGGATCGGCCAGGGCCGGGAGGGGGGAGGAAGGGCGGGGGTTGGGTGCGCCCAGGGGCAGGATGACCCTCGCCCAGGCGCTGGAGCCTGACCCCGATGACTGAGACCCCCACCGTTTCGCCGACCCCGATGGACGAGATCATCGTCCGCCTTGGCGACCTCGGCCTCGCGCCGAGAACCTGCGTTTCCGGGAGCCGGCCGACGACGGCGTGCCGCAGCTGGCCGAAACCGTCCTGGCCGCCGGCGTGCTGATCCCGCCGATCGTGCGGACTGGTCGCAAGGGCGAGCAGCCCTTCATGGCGCTCGACGGCCGTCGCCGGCGGTTCAGCCTGCTGATCCTGCGCGACCGCGGCGACATCGACGACGACTATCCGGTCGTCTGCAAGCTGGCGGTGACGCCGGCCCAGCAGGCCGCCGCGATCCTGCTGCCCAACACCGAGCACGCCCCGGTCCACATCGCCGATGTCATCACCGCCATCGGCAAGCTGCGCAAGGCGAAGATGGACACCCGGGCCATCTCCGCCGCGCTGGGCTACGCCGACCTGGAGATCCGCCGCCTCGACGCCCTGGCCGGGGTTCATCCGAAGGTCTTGCAGGCCCTGCGTCAGGGCAAGCTGACCTTGAAGCAGGTGCGCCTGTTCGCCCGCCTGCCCGACAAGAAGCAGCAGGCCGAGATCGCCGAGACCGCGCTCCAGGGCTACTTCCAGGACTATCAGCTGCGTCACCTGGTCGAGCGCGACCGCGCGACGGCGCAGGACGACCGGTTCGTGCTGGTCGGCATGGACCGCTACGTCGCCGCTGGAGGGCGGGTGGTCACCGACCTGTTCGGCGAGATGCCCGATTGCCTGCTCGACCCGCAGATCCTGCAGGACGCCTGGCGCGCCCGGGTCGAACCGATCGCCGAGCGGTTCAAGGCCGAGGGCCTGGCGGTCTACATCGGCCAGGACGCCGGCTACCGCGCGCCAGATGGCTACTTCCCCCTGCCCTACGTCTATCGCCCCGACCTGACCGAGGCCCAGGCGGCGAGGCTTTCCGAGGCCAAAGCCGAGCTGGCCCGCATCGCCGGCGAGCTGCAGTCGATCGAGGCCGTGGCGGACGCGGCGCCGGCGGCCCTGGCGCCGTTGCTGGTGGCGCAGATGGCGGTCGTGGCCGCGCCGCTCACCCGCAGCCGGATCGGCGCGGTCTTGCTCTGTCCGGCGGATGGCTACGGGGTCTCGGCAACCTTCTACAGCTCCCCGATTCCGGTCGACGAACTGCCGGAAGAGGTTGAGGAGGACGACGATGAGGCGGTTGAGGCCGTCGGCCGCCATGGCCGGGCTTCAAACGACGTCGAGGTCCCGCGCGCCGACGTCGAGGTGGAGGGCTCCAGCCACGTCTTCCATGAGACCCGCACCGATGTCGCCACGCGGGGCCTGATCCGTGACCTGGCCGACGATCCGGGCGCCGCCCTGACCGTCCTGGTGGCCCAGCTCTTCAAGCAGCTGGCCCTGCACAACTCCGGCGCTCTGGACGAGTCGGCCGCGCAGATCGCGGCGAGCCGCTATAGCCGGGGCACGACGCCGGCGATCCCGGCCCTGGACGGCGAGGTCAGGGCGCGTCTCGACGTCCGCCGAGCCGCTTACAAGGCCTCGGGCCTTCGGCCCATCTCCTGGGTCGAGACCCTGCCGCACGGCGAGAAGATGGCGCTGATGGCGGAGCTGACCGCGCTGTCACTGAATGTCCGGGAGCAGCGGACCTCGAGCCTGCGTCACGGCGCGCGGGCCGAGGCCGCGGAGATCGCCGCGCTCTGCGGGGCCGACATCTCGGCGCACTGGACGCCGGACCAGGCCTACCTCGCGGTCCACTCCAAGAAGCAGCTCGCCGCGCTGCTGGAGGAGATGGGCGTCGAGGACGATCGCGCCAGGACCCTGAAGAAGGACGACCTGGTCGCCTTCGTGGCCGAGGCGGCGGCCGAGCGGCAATGGTCGCCGGCGGTCCTGGCCTGGGACCGGGCCGTGGTCGAAGTCGACGCCGAGGATGAGGCTGGCGACGGCGATGCCGGAGCGGAGGCGCTCCCGGACGTCGTCGAACCGATCGCCGCGTAAGACGAATGGAGCCCTCGCCTTGCGGCGGGGGCTCTTGGTCTGCGGCCGTCGTGACGAAATCCTGACCTCCTCAGAACCCAATTGGAGCGCGCCATGATCGACGACCTCGAAACCTTCTTCCACATCGCCAGCCGCCCCGCCCCGGTCGCCGGCGATCCTCAGGTCGCGGCCCTGTTGGACGGGCTGGACCTTGGTCCCGGCCGGGCCGTTCGGGAGGCCGCCGCCTTGGAGCGGGCGTCCGTCGATCCCTCGCGCTCGGCCGAGGAGCGGGGCCGGGCGCAGGCGTTCCGGGCGCGGCTGGCCCAGGGTTAGGAGCGAAAGGCAGGGGGCGGACGGGCGAGCCCGTCGGGTCTGGAGGGAGGAGCCCTCCGCGGCGGGTGATCGGATATCCCGTCATGAACGCCCTGCTGCCCCTCTTCGCCGCCACTGGCGACGCCGCCGACCACAAGGCCGCCAACATCCTGGCCGCCGCGCGGGCCCTGATCCCGCAGCTCAATCGCTCTCGGCCGCTGGACCGCCGTCTGGTCGCCAATGTCATGACCACCAGTTTCGGGGGATCGGACACCGAGGGGGCGTGGCTGTGGCGGGACGCCTATGACGCCGTCGAAGCGGCCCGGGTGCTGCAGGTGCGCCGCCTCGCGCCCCAGGTCGGCCGGCTGGAGGACGCGCCGGCGCAGATCGTGGCCCTCCTGGCCAACCTGGCCGAGCTCAGCCTCACCCATACCCGGCGCAGCGAGGAGCAGGTCGCGCTGGACCAGTTCTCCACCCCGCCGCAGCTGGGCGCGCTGGCAGTCCTGGCCGCGCAGGTGCGGCCAGGCGACCGGGTCCTGGAGCCGTCCGCCGGCAGCGGCCTCCTGGCGATTCTGGCCGAGGCCTGCGGCGCGGAGTTGACCCTGAACGAGCTGGCCGCCGGACGCTCAGGGCTGCTGGACGGCCTGTTCCCGCTCGCGGCGCGCACGCAGCGGGACGCGCGACATCTGCGGGACGCGTTGCCCGGATCCGGCGGCTTCGCCGTCGTGCTCGCCAACCCGCCCTTCCAGCAGCTCGAGGCGCACCTGCACGCGGCGATCGACTGCCTGGCCGACGGCGGCCGGCTCTCGGCGATCGTGCCCACCCGGCTGTTCGACGACGGACCCGCGATGCGCGCCCTGGCCGCGCGGGGTCCGATCCGGCTGCGCCTGGCCTTTCCCGCGCGCGCCTACGCCAAGCACGGGACCTCGGTCGAAACGGGCCTCTTGGTGATCGACCGTGGCGCGCCCGATGGCGAGACGCCGTCGGTCGTCGCGGCCGAGACCCTGGCGGACGCGGCGCGGGCCGCCGCCGGCGTTGCCCCCCGGCCAACCGCCCTGCCCCGCCCGTTCCGCGCGGTATCGCAGGTGGCGTTCCTGGCCCCGCGGGCCCGCGCGCTCGCCGCTCCGTCAAATCGGCTGGCCTTCCTGGCCGGGGCGGCGGCGCTGGCTTACGAGACGCATCCCTGGTCCGGCGAAGGTCACGATGTCGGCCTCTACCAAGCCTATGCGCTCGGCCGGGTCCGCTTCGCGACCTCGAACCCGCACCCCTCCCCGCTGGTGGAATCCGGTCCGATGGCGTCGGTCCCGCCGCCGGCCCCGACCTACCGGCCGGTCCTGCCCAGCCGGATCGCCGGCGAGGGCCTGGTCTCCGACGCGCAGCTTGAGTGCGTCGTCTATGCTGGCGAGGCGCACGCTCAAATCCTGCCCGGGTCCTGGATCCTGGGCGAAGCGCCGCACCAGGTCATCCTGGTCAAGGACGACCACCCCGGGGCCGTCTCGTTCCGCAAGGGCTTCTTCCTCGGCGACGGCACCGGCTGCGGCAAGGGCCGGGAGATCGCCGGTGTCATCGCCGACAATATCGCCCAGGGCCGGCAGCGGGCCGTCTGGCTGTCGAAGAACGACGCCCTCTTGGAAGACGCCCGTCGCGACTGGGGCGCCATCGGCGGCGCCAATGCCGACATCACCCCGCAATCCGCCTGGAAGCAGGCCGACGCCATTCGCCTCGATCGCGGGATCCTGTTCTCGACCTACGCCACCCTGCGCCAGCCGGCGCGGGGCGACCGTGCCTCGCGCCTCGACCAGATCGTGACCTGGCTGGGGGCGGATTTCGACGGGGTGATCGTCTTCGACGAAGCCCACGCCATGGCCAACGCGGCCGGCGGCGGCAAGGGCAGCCGGGGTCCGAAGAAGGCCTCCCAGCAGGGGATGGCGGGCCTCGCCCTGCAGAACCGCCTGCCCAGCGCCCGGATCCTCTACGTCTCGGCCACCGGCGCGACGACGCCGGAGAACCTGGCCTATGCCGCCCGGCTGGGCCTCTGGGGCGGCCCAGAAGCCCCCTTCCCCACCCGCGACGCCTTCATGGATGCGGTCGAGACTGGCGGCGTGGCGGTGATGGAGCTGATCGCGCGCGAGCTGAAGGCCATGGGCCTCTACATCGCCCGCTCGCTCTCGTTCGACGGGGTGGAATACGAGGCGCTGCATCATCGGCTCACGGAGGATGACATTGCCATCTGGGACGCGTGGGCCGACGCCTACCAGTTGATCCACGCCAACCTGCGCGCGGCCCTGGAGGCGATCGGCGTCACCGAGGACGGCAAGGCCAAGTCCGGCCAGGCCGCGTCGGCCGTCATGTCGGCGTTCGAGGGCTGCAAGCTGCGCTTCTTCGGCCACCTGCTCGCCGGCCTGAAATCCCCCTCCCTGGTGGCCTCGATCCGGCGGGACCTCGCCGACGGCCGCTCGGCCGTGGTGCAGATCGTCTCGACCAATGAGGCGGTGATGGAGCGCCGCCTGGCGGAGATCCCGGCCGAGGAATGGAACAACCTGGCGGTCGACCTGACGCCGAAGGACCAGGTGCTCGACTACCTGATGGGCGCCTTCCCGATCATGGCCATGGACGCCGTCGAGGACGAGGACGGGAGTGTGACCATGGTTCCGGTCATCCTCGACGGGGCGCCCGTGGTCAGCCAGGCGGCGTTGCGGCTGCGGGAGGAGTTGGTCACCCACCTGGCCTGCCTGCCTGCGGTCGCCGGTGTCCTGGACGCCGTCCTGGACGCCTTGGGGACGGAGCTGGTGGCCGAGATCACCGGCCGCAGCCGACGCGTGGTCCGCCGCGACAGTCGCCGGGTCGTCGAGCGGCGAAGCGCCTCGTCAGCCAAGACCGAGACCGACGCCTTCATGGCCGCCAAGAAGCGGGTGCTGGTGTTCTCAGACGCCGGCGGCACCGGGCGCAGCTACCATGCCGACCTTGGCGCGGCGAACCAGCAACGCCGGGTCCATTATCTGGTGGAGCCCGGCTGGCGCGCGGACGCGGCGATCCAGGGCTTGGGACGGTCGCACCGGACCAACCAGGCGATCGCCCCGCTGTTCCGGCCGGTGATCACCGACATCCACGGCGAGAAGCGGTTCACCTCGACGATCGCCCGCCGGCTGGACAGTCTGGGGGCCCTGACCCAGGGCGAGCGGCGGACCGCCGGCAACGGTCTGTTCCGCGCCGAGGACAATCTGGAAAGCCCCTGGGCGCACCGCGCCCTGCAGGCCTTCTATGTCGCCCTGCACTTCGGCAACGTCGAGGCGATGGACCGGGAGACCTTTGAGGCCAAGACCGGCCTGCGGCTGCTGGATCACGAGGGCAATCTGCGCAAGTCCGACGACATGCCGCCGATGAACACCTTCCTGAACCGGCTCCTGGCGCTGAGGATCGCCGACCAGAACGGCCTGTTCGGAGCGTTCGACGCGATCCTGTCTTCGATCCTGGAGCGGGCCCAGGCGTCGGGCGCGCTCGACCGGGGCATGGAGGACATCGTCGCTGACGATGTCGTCATCTGTGACGAGGAGGTGATCCGCACCGACGCCGTCACCGGGGCGGAGACCCGGCTGACCTCCTTCAAGGTCCGCACCCGGCGACAGCTGACGCCGGCCGAAGAGGCGCTGGCCGGCCTTGACCGTGACGGCGTGATCTTCGCGGTGAACAGCAAGTCCGGGCGCGCGGCCCTGGTCGTTCAGGGCCTGACCACCACCAATGACGATGACCGGCTGATCCCGGCCGTCCGTCTGATACGCCCGGAAAAGCGCAGCGTCGCCTCGCTCAAGGGTTTTGAGGAATCCGCCTGGGAAGACGCTGGCGAGGCTGCGTGGCGGTCCGCCTGGGAGGCCGAGATCGCCCAGGCCGACCCCTGGGTCTCCCGCGAACTGGTGCTGGTCTCGGGCTTGCTGCTGCCGATCTGGTCGAGCCTGCCCGACAAGGCGGCTGCGGTCCGTCGGCTGAAGGCCCCGGATGGCCGACGCTGGCTAGGCCGGGTGCTCGACCCCGCCCAGGTCCCGCAGCTGAAGATCGCGCTGGGCCTGACCGACTTGGCCACGGCGTTCGGCGACGGGGCCGCGACCGCGCCGCTGGTGTTGCAGGAGGGCGCGTCGCTGAGCCTGGCCGGAGGGCTGTGGCTGCGGCGCGCCAAGGTGATGGATCGCTACCGGATCGAGGTGGTGGGCGCCGCCGCTCAGCGCGCCAGCTTCGTCGCCCTCGGCTGCTTCGTCGAGATCATCGCCTATACGCCGCGCGTGTTCGTGCCGACCGACCAGCCCGAGGTGCTGACGGCGGTTCTCGCCAAGTGGCCGGTCCAGACGGTGCTGGCGGCGGCGGCTTAAGCGGGACCTCGAGAGCCGCAGTCTGTGCGGTGTCCAGGTTCGCGGTTGGAGGTTGAAGGAAGGGCGAGGCCGGTCGAGCCGGCCGGGTAATGGGTCCTGTCCGGTGCTGGAACCGGCCATGCTCTACCCCTTCCCTCCGACCTGCGGATCCTCCTCCCCCTGCGGACCGATCCAGACTGTCACGCCGCTCGGGCCGGACGCGGTCTCGGTGACGACCGCCTCGCACGGTGGCCTGCGCGTGTCGCTGGCCGCGCTCGCTCGCATGCCCGAGCCGATCCGAGAGACTGCCTACAGCCGCGATGGCTGGTTCGAGGAGGACTGCGACTGGGCCCTGCCCTACCTCGCCCTCGGCCTCGACGCGTTCGAGGCGGATGCGGCGCGGGCCGCCGAAGCGTGGGCTGCGGCCATCCGCACGGTTCAGGTCTACCATCCGCAGCACGCGGCCCTGCTTGGCGTCCCCGAAGGTTCTGGAGGGCCGGCCGATGGCTGATCAGCCCGACCTGTTCGCTTTCGGCGTCGCCGAAGCCGCCCCGGCGTCGATCCTCGCGGCCTCCAGCCCTTGCGATGATCTGCAGAGCCGCTTCGCCGTGAGCGGCGTCGACGGTCTCGACGAGGGCGATACCCTGGCGCTGGTCCTGGCCCGCTGCCTGGCGCCCGGCGCGGACGCTGTCGCCGCCGCCGAAGCGCTGCTCGCGCGGTTCGGCGGCGTGGCGCGGGTCCTCGGTGCCCCAGAGCCCGATCTCGCCCTGGTGATCGGCCAGGTGGCGGCGCGCCAGCTCGGGCTGCTCCACGCCTTGCTCCTGCGGGCGCTGGAGCATCCGCTGCGTCAGCGCGCGATCCTCACCTCGTCAGAGGCGGTGCGGACCTATCTGCGGGCGCGGCTCGCCGCCTTGCCGCGTGAGGTTTTCCACGTCCTCTTCCTCGACAAGAGGAACCAGCTCATCGCCGATGAGCGGATGGGCACGGGGACCGTGGACCATGCACCGGTCTACCCTCGCGAGGTCGTTCGGCGCGCCCTCGAACTGTCGGCGAGCGCGCTCGTGCTCGCCCATAATCACCCCTCGGGCGACCCCACCCCCTCGCGCGCCGATATCGACATGACCAAGCAGGTGGTGGCCGCCGCCCGTGTCCTGCAGATCGCCGTGCATGACCACATGGTGGTCGCGGGCGATCAGGTGGCCAGCCTGCAGGCCCTGGGGCTGATGTAGGCGGCCGTTGCGGAGGTGGAGGAAGGGCCGGGGTCGGGTGCGCTCATGAGGAGCGCGTCTGGAGGATTTCCCCATGTCCCAAGCCGGTTGGTCCGAGGACCGCGTCACTACCCTGAAGTCGCTGTGGCTGGACGGCCTGAGCGCCTCCCAGATCGCCGCGCAGCTTGGCGGCGTCACCCGCAACGCCGTGATCGGCAAGATCCATCGCCTCGGCCTGAGCGGCAGGGCGCAGCCGTCCAAGCCGGCGCGGATGGTGCGCCCTCCGAAGATGCGCGTGTCGCGACGCCCGGCAGGGCCTCGGGCGACGCTCGCGAGCCGGCAGTCTCCCCTCCCCTCCCGGCCTGATCCGCTTCCGGAAGCTCCTGGACTGGCGTCTTCGGTGACCATGCTGGGCGCCCATGTCTGCAAATGGCCGATCGGCGATCCGAAGGCGGACAGTTTCACCTTCTGTGGCCGGCTCGCCCATGGACCCTACTGCCCGACGCACAAGGCGCAGGCCTTTCGTCCCGGGACGGCGTGGCGGGCGGATCGCGACCCGGTCATTCGGCTGGCGCTGGCCGGACGGGCCTGATGCGGAGGCCGCCCTGGCGCGGGCTGGCGGCCTGGCTGGTGGAGATTGACCGGCAGTCGGCTCTGATGCGGCCTCGCCGGGCGCTCTACGAGCGGTTCGACGCCACGGCGCGACTGCTGACTGCCGAGCGCATCCGCGCCTGTTGCGACGGCGTGGCATTGACCACGCTGGAGCCACGTCTTCGGGCGGCGCGCCATCCCGGCGGCCAGGCTCTTCATGGCCTCGACCGGGTCTGGAGCCGCGCCGAGCTGAGGGTGCTGGTCACCGAGGCGACCAATCTGGGTCGTCAATTGGCAATGTGGCGTCTGCGGCCGCGCGCCAAGGGTCCGAGCCTCGATCCGTCCCGCCTGCCGGATGAGCGGTTGGACGGGCTGATCCAGCGGCATCGGGATCTTGACGTGGTGGAGGCGCTTCGCGCGGAGCGTCGGCGACGGGAGCGGGGCTAGGCGCTGGGTGTGGAAAGCCCGCGGGGCGCGGGGACGGCCCTCTGGCTCGATGGACCTCGCCACCATCCGGCAACCCCCACAAGGGACGCTGCGCTCAAAGCCCTTGTGCGCGCCGCCGCCTGTCGGCGCGGGACGGTCACGAGCCGACAGGCTCGACCCCCACCCCCCTGAAAGGGACTCTCCCATGCAGCTTTCCCCCTTACCCACCTCTGAGCATCTGACGCACTACGAAGCCCAGGCGCTCCTCCTCGAAGATCCGCGAACCCACCCGCGGGAAGACGCCCTCCTCCAGCTCGGCCATGGGCTGATGAACGAGGTGATCGACCTGATCAGCGAAACCGCGCTTGAGGACTTCCATATCCTCATCGGCGAGACCCTGATCGGGGCCTTCCACTCCGCCGCCCAGCGCATCGAGCGCGACGCCGACAAGGCCCGTGACGCCCTGAACGGCCTGATCCGGGATTTCGACGGGTCCGAGGTGCTCGACATGGAGCTGCAAGAGGCCACGCGCCGAGCCAGGACGGCGGATGTCGCCGTGCTCGCCCTGGAGATCGTCCGCGATGCGGCGTCGGCGAGCTACACCACCTCGACCGGCGAGGTCTGGAGCCCCTGGAGAGGCTCGGTCAAGGCCTCCAGGACCACGGCCGCCCAGATCGAAGCCCGCGATGCGATCCGCGCCAGCAAGGCTCGCAAGCACAGCATGGCGTTCCCGGGATCGACGATCGTGGCCTTCCGCGCCGCGCCGCAAGCCGACACGGCCGATGACGCCGGGCGCATCTTCGACGCGCTGAACTGGGCGAAGAGCCAGTGGCCGGACATGGCGTTGGCCACCTCCGGGGCCAGGGGTGGCGAGAAGCTGGCCATCAAGTGGGCCCAGCAGAAGGGCGTCACCCTGGTGCTGGCCAAGGCGGACTTCGACCGGCATGGCCGGGCGGCCCCGTTCCGGGCCAATGACGAACTGCTCGAACTCGATCCAGTGTGTGTCCTGACCCTGGCGAACTCCCTCAACCCCATCCGCAGCGAGGGGCTGCAACCCTTCGGGCCGGCGCTGAACCTGGCGCAGAAGGCGGCCGAGAAGGGCCTGCGTCACCAGCCGGTGAAGGCCCGAGCCTGAACCTTGAGGAGCGGCGGCCGAAAGGTCGCCGCTTCTTCGTTGTCTGAGGACCGCGAGGGGACGGGCAAACCGTGTGGCGTCTGATGCGATGGGTCGCCAGGGCTCCGCCAGCACGAGGGGCGGGCATCAAGCGCGATCTCGAAGCGAACCTGGTCTGGGGCCATCCGCGCTCAAGGCGACCTCGCCGCGGCGAGGCGGCGGCGGCGGACCCTCCGGTCTTCCGTCGCAGCGCTCCGTGCAGACCGGTTTCCACCGCCGCCGGCCCTGAGCGCGGCCGTCTCCCCGGCCCTGTCGGTCGCACGATCGCGGGATGAGCCCGCCGGTCCGAACAGGCGGAGAAGCAAGATGGCGAGCATGGCGTTGGCGCAAGCGGTTCTGGAGCACGCCCACCAATTCTACGATGTCGACAACTGGTACGTGGTCGCCGAATGCTGGGACCTCTGGTCGGTGCTCGAGGAGCTCGATCTTCACGAGGAAAAGACCAAGGTTCCCTTCCATCTCGAAGCTGGGGCGATCTCCCATTTCGCCGACCTGATGGTCAGGAACCGAACGCTGCACTGAGAGGCGCCGAGCGGCCGCTGTGGCGGCCGCCCGGATTTCTGCGTGAACAGCCCCGGAACGGAAAACAAGCTCTAGCGGCTTGGGCCTCGTGACCTTCGAGCCCTTGGGGTTGGTGATTCGTTCCTTTTGCGGGGTCGGAGGGCCAGGATCGCTGCGTCGCGCCGGCGGGGGGCTTGGTCCGGTCAAGCGCAGGTCCGGCCATGGCAACGGTTAAGCCCTGTCGAAAGCACGGGAGCTGGTCGGTGCGGCGAGCTGAGCGGCGTCCTGGACAGCGCCTGGAATCCCATGGAAGGCACGTGGCGGCAGGGACAGCCGTGGCGGCTCGTTCTGTCAGTGATTGTCGGTGTGGTCCCCTCCCCTGCCCTCTCCGTGGCGGCTGGAACGCACGGGGGACGATCTTGCCACGAGGCGGGCGACGCTTCGCGCGCGGCGGCGGTCAGGTCGTGGGTTCAGCGTCTTCGATCTTCGCCTGGGGCCGCGGCGACAGGCGGTCCTTTGCGATCAATCACGCAAACCTAGGCCGGGTCTCTCGGGGTTGAAGCCGACCTCGCTGGCGAGGCGGCGGGACCGGACCCTCCGGCCTTCCTGCGCTGCGCTCCGTGCAGGCCGGTTTCCAGCCCCGCCGGGCTTCATCCCCTCGCTTGTCCCCGGCCTGGGCGGTCGCGTGATCGCGGCAGGGACCGCGAGCCGCCCGGGCGTTTCCGGGCGGAAGATGGAGAAAGACAATGCTGAACCAAGTCCAACTGATCGGTTTCACCGGCGCCGAAGCGGAGATCCGCACCACCAACGGCGGCAAGAAGGTCGCCACCCTGCGGGTCTGCACCAGCCGCTACACCAAGAAGGACGGCGAGAAGAAGGACTACCCCACTTGGCACCACGTCGAAATCTGGAACCAGGCCACGGTCAACTGGCTGGCCGGCCGCACCCTTCCGAAGGGCTCCAAGGTGTTCGTCCAGGGTGAAATCCGCAACGAGCACTACACCGACAAGGAACAGCAGGACCGCTACTTCACCAAGGTGGTCGTCGCGATGCCGGGCCACGAGCTGAAGACGCTGGATCGGCCCGAGCAAGCCCCGGCCGGCGACGAATAAGACCTGCCGCCCCGCCCGGATCGTCCGGGCGGGGCCTTTGTCGGGTTCGGACTTTGGTCGGCGCGCTCACTGTCGGTTGGCGAAGGGACCGCATGTCGAACCATGTGCACACGCGCCCCAGGGCCGGCCTGGGCGGCTTTCTCCCCGTCCGCGCAGGGCTTTGGGGGCGAATCTCCCTATGCTCTCCAGAGCCGGAGCCGCTTCTGGCTCGCAAGGCGGTCGAGGCGGTCTAGGTGGTCTAGACTCCCTAGACACCTAGAGTGCTAGACCGGGAGGCCTCCCTAGACGTCTAGACGCACCGGAGCGCTAGACCGCCTAGACAAATAGACCGACCGGAGTAGCCTGACCCCCGGAGCTCCGGCCCCCCGGAGGTCCGGCGTTCAGGATGTCTTAACCCTCCGGAGGCCATGACCTCCGGACGTCTAGGGCGCAGGATTCCATCAGCCCGCCAACGGAGAGACCCAATGGCCCTGGTACTTTTTGCGAATACGAAGGGCGGCAGCGGCAAGACGACGGCCGCGCTCGTGCTCGCCGGCGAACTCGTCAAGCACAAGGCCAAGGTGGTGCTGCTGGAGGGCGACCCGAACCGGCCGATGATGAACTGGGCGACCGCCCGCGGCATGACGGTGCTGGAGACCTCCAAATTGCGGGTCTCGTCGCCGGCGGAAGCCGCGCGGCTGATCGAAGGCGCGGCCGTCGTCGATGCCGACGGCGGGCGCCTCGCCGTGGTCCACGACGACGACCAGGAAGGGGTGTTCGACTGGATCGAAGGCGCTGCGTCCTGGGCCCATTTCGTGATCGCCGACCCCGAAGGCAGCCCCAATGAGTGGCTGACGCAGGTGGCATCTCAGGCCGACCTGGTGATCATTCCCTTCGCCCCGTCCGCCCTGGACGCCAAGCAGGTGTCACGCACCGTCGGCGTGCTCCAGAAGGTCGGCAAGCTCTCTCGTCGCGAAGTCAAATACCGGATCCTCCTGACGCGGGCCGGCGCCGGCGCCGTCATGACCCGCGACGAGCGCGAAATCCGCCAAAGCCTTGAGAAGAATGGTCTTCCGCTGATGAAGACCACGCTCTGCGAGCGACCCGCCTACCGGGGCCTCTTCAAGCTCGACGCCACGATCAGCGAACTGCCGGAGGCGCGCATCAATGGCCTGGACAGCGCGCGCCGTAACGCCGCGCAGTACGTCTCCGAGGTCCTCGCGGTCCTCAAGGAAGCCCAACAGAAGCAGACGGAGGCGGCATGATGGCCCGCACTGAACGCGACGAGAGCGACGCTTTTGGCTTCGGCGCCATCGGCCAGGACGCTGAAGTCGACCTGACCGCCTTTGAACCGAAGCCCAAGTCGATCGACCGCGTGTCGGCTGACGCCGCGGCCGAGGTGGCGGAAGTCGCGGGCTTCACCCGCCGCGCCCCGACCAAATCCGAGCGCAGGCCGCGCACGCAGGCGACCGGCAAGGCAGGGAAGACAGCCGACAGGGGCGGGAAGGGCAGGGTGAACATCAACGACCTGCTCGGCATCGAGGACCGCTATCCCGAGACCCAGCGGGCGCAGTTGAACCTGCTGGCCCCGGTCCCAGTGGTGCTGCGCTGGCGCCAGCTCGTGGCCTCGGCCAATGGGCGGCCCGCCTGGGAGATCCTGGAACGGGCCATGGAGGCCCTCGAGGCCACGTCCGGCCCCGCCGACGCCAACGGCCGTTCCTGATGGCCGCCGCGCGCGCACAGTCTGCAGTCGGCCGGCTGGCGCGCGTCCTGACACGCGGGCGAGGGGAGGGGACATGACCGCTCCCAAGCCACGCGCCCAGTTTGACCTCTTCATCCCGCTGATGCGGGACCTGCCGCTGAAGGATCAGCGGGAGACCATGGAGCGGCCGTTCTTCAGCCTGCAGAAGCGCAAGCGCCTCAAACCCATCGAGTATCAGAGCGCCGATGGGGAAGTCCGGGTGAAGGTCGAGGCCGTGCCCGCCTATGGCATGGCGACGATCTGGGATGGCGACATCCTGATCTGGGCGGCGAGCGCCCTGAACCGGCTCAGGGCCGAAGGGCGCAATGACATCCCCCGCGAACTCAAGACGACCGCCTACGACCTCCTGCGGTCCATCCAGCGGGACACAGGCGGAAAAGGCTATGTGGAGCTGAAGGCCGCGCTGGATCGCCTCGCGACGACGACCATCTTCACCTCGATCCGCGCCAAGCGCGGGCGCGACAGCCGGTTCAGCTGGCTTGACGAATGGAGCGTCGAGGTTGACCCGATCACCGAAAAGCCAATCGCGTTGAAGATCGTGCTCTCCAACTGGGTCTACGAGGGGATCGTCAACGAGAAGTCCGTGCTCACCATGCACCCCGACTATTTCCAGCTCTCGGGCGGCCTGGAGCGGGCGCTCTACCGGATCGCCCGCAAACATGCCGGCGACCAGGAGCAGGGGTGGACCTGCCGCGTCTCCCTGCTGCACGAGAAGTCCGGGTCCGACAGTGCGCCGAAGGAATTCGCCCGGATGCTGCGAAAGATCGTCGAGAACAACGACCTTCCCGAATACGACCTGACCTTCACGACCGCCGGCGACAACTCCGCCGCGGTCCACTTCATCCGCAGATCAGCGGCCGAGCGGGCGGTCATTCGCGCTGAACTGGAAGCCGACGCCGCCAAGCGGGCCCGGCGGACGCGAGAAGATCTCCGCGCCGCGGAGATCGATGGGCGATCCGAGCCTTTTGCCAGCCGCCGGACGTCCGGCGCGGACAGCTAACGGTCTATCACACACCGCAATCCCGAAAACGCCGTTGTTTCCGTGACTTGCTGCGCAATCGTAATCCCGGCTCTCGCGGTCGAAGCACGGGGTATCGCCCACCACAGACTCTCCCTGGTTCCGAAGGGTGGTTAATTTTCCCCTAATTCGCACCCGGTGGCGGCGATTTCCCGTGGCGCCGGGGCTCGGTCTCAGGCGGACGGGCGCCTGAGGGCCTTGCGGCGGGCCCGGTCCGCCGAATCTCGGGGGATCACCCACCCCTGCACGCCGCCGAACGGGTCGGCCGGCCCCGTTTTCGGGGTTTCACACACCGGAGCCCGGCCTTCGGGGGATCACCCACCTTGGTTTCAGACCGGCCGTCGGGGTTTCACACACCAGGCGGATCGGTCTCAGCCTGTGGATAGCCTCGGGGGATCGCCCACTAGACCGTCGGGGGATCACCCTCGACGCCCTCGGGGGAACAGACACCGTTCCACGGGGGAACGCCCGCTCGGCCCCCCGCCAAGGCACGGGAATCGCTATCCAATTCGCGGTCCTGAGGGCGCTTAACTGACTTAACTTTCTCAATAACAAAAAGACTAATGGCGCGCTGCACCGTCGCGTCGGATCAAGGGCCTGCGAAGGGGCCCTTGGTCCGGCGCTCGCAGCCCTTTGGGATCGCCGCAGCGTGAAGAGGCGCGATCTCTTGCCAGGCGCCTCGGTACGGCAGTAAATTGTGTAATATCCTGCCGAGACCGAACACAACATGGCGCCATCGGCCGCAACACCCGTGATGATGACGCGCTGGCCCAGACGCGCCAACAAGGCGCTCGGCGCGGTCCCGGTGCTGGCGGGCCTGATGATCCTGGCGACGGCCTCGACGGCCCGTCCCGTGGTTCTCTTCAACACAACGCCCAGCGAGCCCTTGGGCCTCTATCTTGTCTCGCTGGCGCCGGTGTCGGTCGGCCAGATCGCCGCCTTCCGCGCGCCTTCAGCAGCCTTTCCCTATGGCGACCTGCGTCTGGCCTATCTTCATCGCACCCCAATGCTGAAGGCGATCGCGGCCGTGGCGGGCGACGATGTCTGCACCCTGGGAGGGCGGCTGCGCATCAACGGTCGCGACCGGGCTGCGATCGCCCAGAGAGACAGCCGCGGCGTCGCGCTGCCGCATTGGCTCGGCTGCCGCCGGCTTGTCGGCGGCGAGGTCTTCGTGTTCTCGGACCGCGTGCCGAACAGTTTCGACAGCCGCTACTTCGGGCCCGTACCCAAGGCGGTGATGATCGGGGTCTACCGGCCCCTCTCAACTGGCCCCGGAGCCTCGTGATGGATCCTTCCGCGCTCGCCGGTCTGTGCGCCCTTCTGGCGCAAGGCAAGGCCGTTACGCCGCCGCCGCAGGGCCTGTCGTGCCCAGCCGCGGCGGCAGCGCCGCTCAGCGCGCGGGGTCCGGCGTCCGCGAGCCTGGCCGCTGGCGTGGCCTCGCCGGCCGCTCGAGACGGCATCGCTCGCGTCGCCTATGCGGAGGCAGGAAACCAGGGCGACTCCGGGCTGGCGGCCGTCGTCTATACGATCCTGAACCGGCTGCAGGATGGGCGCTGGGGCGATACGGTCGACGCCGTCTTGAACGCCCGCGCCCAGTTCGAGCCTGTGCTCCGGGTTGGCGGGGATTGGCGGGCCTTGCCGCCGGTCTCAGCGACCGCCCAGGCCCGCATCGACACCATCCTCAACCTGGCCCTGGAGGGCCGGCTCCCCGACCTGACAAACGGCGCGCGCTACTTCCAGAACCCGGTCATCGTCGCTAGCCGGGCGCGGACCGGCCAGGTCTCTGCGAGGCTGGTCAATTTCGGAGGCGCAACGCCGTCCGCCGTCATCGGGGCGCATAGCTTCTTCATCGGACCGGGGAGGGGAGGGCGCCCCGTGATCCTGGTCGCCGGTTCTCCGCCGCGCTCCGGGTCGGAGGCTTCAATGTTCATCGGCGAAAACCGCGCGGCCTCGTCCAGCAACGACGCAGGTGGCGTCGATCTGGCGCCAGAAACGGCCGCACCCATGCCGCCGCCGGTGGCGACGGTCGGCGACCCGTCGCAGGCCCTGTTCGTGTCTCGCGCGGGGCAGGTGAGCGCCAGCCGACCCTAGGCCTGCAGCCGCCAGCTTTCGTCGAGGTCGGCATAGTCGGCATCGATCTCGGAGGGGCGCAGGACGGTCTCCTCCGCCATGGCTTCCTGCACCATGGCGTCGAAGTCAGGGGCCGCCGCGCCGGCCGTCCGGAGCGCCTCGGCAACGGTCTCATCCAGGTCCGCGCCGGGTCGCAGGGACAGGGGCGCGCCGCCCAGAAGCTCTCGCACGGTAAGGCGGTCGCGCACCGTGTCCACCCGCCGGTCAAGGATGTCCAACACTACGGTCAGCAGGCCAGGATCGCCTGCGGCCACCGCATCGATCAGCTCCGCCAAAAGCGCGCCGCCGATGATGATCTTGCCCCGTGTCTCGCGCTTGCGCCGGTCGATCGACCACAGCGCTTCGAGGCGTTCGACGCGGGCCTTCAACACGCCAAACCGCTCGGCGTCATCGGTGATCGAGTCAAGCGGGCGGGTGTGGCGGCGGCCGTGAACACCGCCGCGTCCCTGCTCCCTGAGCGCGGTTTCCAGATCGGCCAGCCTGGCGGTCAGGCGCGCTTCATCGTCCAGGGTCTGGCGCGATCGACGGTCGTCCTCCCGGGCCTCCCACAACTCGCGCCGCCTCTGCTTCTGAGCCTCGCTGCGGGGTCGATATTGCGACGGCCGGGCATTGCGCCGGCGCTTGTCGGTCGAGGTCTCCATTGCAGGAAAACACCTGTGATCCGTCTAACAGCAGTATTCCTACACATATCCGGCTTATCGGTCTATGGTGGTCAGCAAGGCAAGTTGAGGACAATGGCGCATATACCGGTCGGTTGGGCTACGCCCACCGACCGCGCGGTCAGGCGGCGCCCGACACCCTCAATCCGCCCACGACAGCGCCGGCTGGTCGGATGAGCCAAGGGCAGAGCCCTTAGCGATCCCGCCGGCCACGGGCCGGAAGGAGAGGGTAGGGCAGTGGCCTCGTTCCTGATGCAGGTGCAGACCATCCAGCGGGCAGCTGGCCGTTCGGCTGTCGCGGCGGCCGCCTATCGCTCGGGCCAGGCCTTGGTCGACGCACGGCTGGCGATGGAGTTCGACTTCGCCGGCAAGGCGGGCGTGGAACACAGCGAGGTCCTTGCGCCGGCCAATGCTCCGGCGGCCTTCCAGGATAGCGAGACGCTATGGAACGCCGCTGAGCGCGCAGAGGCGCGGAAGGACGCGGTGCCCGCCCGCGAACTGCTGCTGGCGCTACCGCACGAGCTGGATTTCGAACAGCGCCGCGCGCTGGTGCGGGCCTTCGTGAGCGAGCAGATCACCGCCCGCGGGATGATCGCCGACATCGCCATGCACCGCCCCGGCAAGGAGGGCGACCAGCGCAACTTCCATGCCCACATCCTGGTGACGACCCGCGCCGTGACGCCGGAGGGTTTCGGTCCGAAAAACACCGACTGGCGCACGCCGCAGCAGGTCCGCGAATGGCGCGCGGCCTGGGCCGACATGCAGAACGAACACCTGCGCCGCCACCTCGGTCCAACGGCGCCGCAGGTCTCCCATCTCAGCCTCGCCGAACAGGGCGTCGACCGCCAGCCAACCGCACACATGGGCCCCTCGGCGACGGCCATGGAGCGCCGCAGCCGGCGCACCGAGCGAGGCGAGCGCAACCGCGAGGTCGGGGTGCGCAATGACGCCGTGGGCCGCACCCGGCGGGACTATTCCGAGACGGCCGATCGGCTCGCCGCCGCCGCGCCGGCTGTCGAAACACCCATCGCCCGCCTGATCGCCGAAGCGCGCCAGGTCCGGGACGCCCTGATGGCTGAACGGGCCGCTTGGGACGCCCAGCAAAAGGCGCTGCAGGGCCCGCGGCCGCCGAGCGCCAGGCAGGTGGAGGCCGAGTTCCTCGCCGCGGACACGCGGGCCAGGGCGGCGGCGCGCAGCCGGCTGGCGAGCACCGAGGAGAGGGTGACGCGGACCCGCAATCGTCGCCTCGGTCTGGTGCGCTGGATACGTGACCCAGCGCGGATGATCTGGGCGAAACACGCCGAGCTCAATGCGCTCGCCAGGGCCCGCGCGGCCGTGCGAAAGGCGGAGCTGGCCTACGGGTTTCGGCATGCCTGGGTCCGCTCGCAGGCGGGCCAGGCCATGGTCGCTGCGCGCCGCCAGCCCGCTCTGGACAAGGCCGCTCAGGCATCGCGCCAGCAGCGCACCCTGGTGCGGAAGATCAAGCGCATGGATCGGCGGATCGAGGCGGCGACCCGGACGCTGACGGACCTGGCCGTGGCGCAGGAGCTGGGCCAGCAGCGGCTGCGGGTGCCCGGGCATTCGCCGGACGCAACGCGGTTCATCCGCGACGTCGGCGTGCCGGCGCGACTGGCCATCGCCCGCTACCCCGCCCCGGCCCGCCGCGAGGCCATCGAGCGCCTCAACCGTGGTCAGGGCCGATCCGTCATCCGCAGCCTCTTTCCCGGCCGCTAGGAGCCCGTCATGACCTTTGCCAAGCGCGCGCGGATCATCTTCCCCCTGGCGGTGCTCGCCCTCCTGGCGGGCCTCGCCGTCGCCACCCAGGACGCTGCCGGCGCCTTCCACTATCCGCGGGAGTTCGGCCGTGGCCTGGCCGACGTCGGGCCGGTCAGGATCTATTCGCCTTGGGCCTTCGCCGGCTGGTATCTCCGCTACGAACGCAGCTACCCGAAGGTCTTCGACGAGGCGAGCCTGTGGGGCCTGCTGGCGGCCTTCCTGCCGGTGATGATCGCCATCGGCGCCGCCCGCCGCTTCCGCCGAGCGCCGCCGGCCTTTGGCGCCGGGGCCTGGGCTCAGCAGGTTGATGTGAAGCGCGCCCGACTGATCGACCCGAAGGGCGCGATCAGCGGCCGGGTCCTCGGGCGGTTCGCCGGCCGCTACCTGACCTATGCCGGCATCGAACACGCCATCATCGTCGGGGCGTCGCGAAGCGGGAAGGGCGCCGGTCATGTGGTGCCCACCCTGGTCGCCTGGCCGCAGAGCGTCTTCGTCTACGACCGCAAGGGCGAGCTCTGGCACATCACGGCAGACCATCGAAAGCGGTTCAGCCACGTCTTCTATTTCGCGCCGACCGACCCCAACACCGTGCGCTGGAATCCCCTGTTCGAGGTCCGCAAAGGCGTGATGGAGATCGCCGACATCCAGAACGTGGTCGGCATCCTGGTCGACCCGCTGGGGCGCAAGGCCGGCGACCTGAACTTCTGGGATCAGAGCGCGATGGACTTCTTCACCGCCGTGATCCTGCACGTGCTCTACAGCGAGGCGGACGAGAAGAAGAACCTCGCCCAGGTCCGCCGATTGCTGATCAACATCGAGCCGACCCTGCACGCGATGATGAACACCCATCACCGCCTGAAACCCGACCTGCAGGCCCGCGACGGGCTGGCGCGGGACGACCGGGGCGAACCGGTCCCGGAGATCCATCCCGAGGTCCTGCTGGGCGCCATGGCGCTCGACAGCATGGACGAGCGGGTAAAGTCCAACGTGCTGGCCACCTGCCGGGCGGCGCTGAACCTCTGGGCCGACCCGATGGTGGAATACGCCACCAGCTGGTCGGACTTCTCGATCGGCGACCTGGTCTGCGCCGAGGCGCCGGTGAGCTTCTACATTATCACGCCGCAGGCCCATGCCGACCGGCTGGCCTTCCTGGTCCGGGTCTTCACCCGTCAGACCATCAACAGCCTGATGGAAAGCGAGCACGTCGACAGCCGCAGACGGCGCAAACGCCATCGGCTGCTGATGATGCTGGACGAGTTTCCAAAGCTGGGCGCGCTGCCGTTCCTGGAGAACGCCATGGGCGAAATGGCCGGGTACGGCATCACCGCCCACCTGATCTGCCAGAGCTTCAACGACGTGTTCTCGAAGTACGGCGACAAGACCCCGCTGTTCGACAACATGCACATCACCGCGGCCTTCGCGACCTCGGAGCCGACCAGCATCGAGAAGGTCACGCGGCGGGCGGGAAAGGCGCTGGAACTGCGCGACAGCTATAGCGATCCGCGCAGCCTGTTCAGCAAGGCGCACCGCTCGACCTCCCAGTCGGAGCAGCAGCGCTACATCCTCTCCGAGGAGGACGTGCGCGGCCTCGCCGACGACAAGCAGTTCCTGTTCGTCAACAACACCAAGCCGATCCTGGCGGACAAGATCCGCTACTACGAGGAGCCGTTCTTCAAGGCGCGGACAGGCGACTATTTCCACGGCGTCCCGGCCGCCTACGAACAGAAGCCCGGCCACGCCGACCTGCCAGGTCCGGCGCACATCGACTGGTTGGGGGTTCGCGCCGTCGGCGCCGCGCCCGCGCCGTTCCAGGGGGTCAGGACGCCTCGCCCGACGCGCGCTGGAGGGGAGACGGCCCCCGAGGCGATCGACCCGGACGACTACCTGACCCCTCTGTCTGTGCATCATCTGCAAGCTCACGCCCTCGACGACGGCCTGGCGTAGGACCGGGGCATGGCTCAGACCAATTCCATCGTCAGTGACCGCAAGGTGGCCGCGCTGCGCCAGGCCATGGGCCCGGTGATCGCTAAGGCCCTGGCCGACCGCCTGGTGGTCGAGGTGATGGTCAATCCCGATGGCAAGATCTGGATCGACAAGATCGGCGAGGGCCGGTCGTTCACCGGCGAAAAGCTTGCCCACGACGACGCAGACCGCATCCTTCGTCTACTGGCCGATCACGTCGGCGAGGTGGTCACGCGCGACCGGCCGCGGATCAGCGCGACCCTGCCGGTCACCGGCGAGCGGTTCCAGGGGGCTTTCATGCCGATCGTGGCCAGCCCAGCCTTCGCCATCCGTAAGCGGCCCGAAGTGGTCTTCAGCCTCGATGACTATGTCGAGCGCGGATTCATGACGCCGGCGATGGCGGCGGCGCTACGGGTGGCGGCTGAGACGCGGCAGAATCTCCTGATCGCCGGCGGTACGGGGTCAGGCAAGACCACCCTGGCCAACGCCATCCTCGCGGAGCCGGCCTTCGCCGCGGACCGTGTCGTGCTCATCGAGGACACCGCCGAACTGCAGTGCGCCGCCGAGGACAAGATCGAGATGTTGACCAAGCGAACGGAGCCGGCGGTGACGATGACCGATCTCGTGCGCGACACCCTGCGGCTACGTCCCGACCGGATCATCATCGGCGAGGTGCGCGACGGATCGGCGCTGGATCTCCTGAAGGCCTGGAACACCGGCCACCCTGGCGGGCTCGCCACCATCCATGCCAACAGCGCGGCCGAGGCGCTGACCCGACTGGAGGACCTGATCGGCGAGGTGACCCAGCGCGTGCCCCATCGTGCCATCGTCCAGGCGATCAACATGGTCGTGTTCATCGAGCGAACTGCGACGGGCCGCCTGGTTGGCGACGTCAGCCGGGTCGTGGGGCGCAAAGATGAGGCCTACGTCCTGGAGCCCGTCGAAACGCAGGCGCGGTAGTTCACTTCACCTCTTCAGGTTTGCGCAACAGCTCAGCCGCATCGACACCAAGCTCCTTTGCCAGGCGATCCACGAGGTCGATGCCGGCGGCATAAAGCGAGCGTTCGAGCGAGCTGACGTAGGTGCGATCAATGCCTGAGCGATGCGCGAGTTCTTCCTGCGACAGGCCTCTTTCCGCCCGCAGCCGCTTCAGATTGAACGCCAGAATCTCTCGAATCTCCATCGCCAAGAGAGCACGGCGTTGTGGAGTATTTCACCACGGAGTATTCCATTCATCCAGGGTTCGGCTGAGAGGCGTTACCAGCGGTGGAGGACACGGACGAACGGCACGATCTCGCTGGGGCCCAAGGCAAGCTGGTGGTGTTTCTCGCCGCCCTGCTGCAGCGATCCAACATCGTGTCCACTGCCGAGTTCGGCCAGCTGCTGGCGGTTTTCGCTGACACGGTGGCGGAGGCCGACGCGGGAGAGGGCGCGATCTTGTCCTGCTGGGCGACGGCCGTGAACGCCATGACGCCGCACTGACATCGCGCTGGCGACATCGCTGTCAGGCCCCGGCGTTGATCCGGTTCTGAAGATCGCCGCACCGGGCCATAAGCGCCTCGAATGCCTCGGGGGCGCCCTCAAGATATCCTGCCTCGATCATCGCCGCGTAGTCCGCCTGCAGGAGATCGCGGGCTTCTCCCTGCGGGACCAGCTGGAGGTGTCCGCTGACCGCAGCGTGGTAGTCGACCGGCGCCGCGTTGGCGTCCTTTGCCGGAAAGAACTTTGATTTGTGGTCGGCGACCGCCTTGGCCAGGTCCCGATCGGCTATCGCGGCGGCTGCGAAGCCAGCTTCGTCCAGACGAATGAGATCGTGCCAGTGGCGGGCGAAGCCCATCGCGCCCCGCAGTTTGCCTTCAAGACAATAGACGTGCGCCAGGGTGGCCTTCTCCCAGAAGGTCCGTTCGGCGCGCATGACTCTTGGCGTTGCGGCGGGAAAGCCAAGCTCGGGGAAGGCAGGGGCGAGATCGCAGGAGACAGCTCGCGGAGCGGCCGGTTCCCCTGTCGACCGGGCGCCGAACTCGAGTTTCACCCGAGGGCTGACGTAGGCCGGATACTCAGCCGCAGCTTCGTAGACGACGAAGAGGTTCTCGTCTTCGCGTTCGACCGTCGCCTGCAGTCCGGCCGAGGCGATCTGCGCTTCGAGGTAGGGTTGGATTTCCCTCTCAAGGAGCCGGGGCAGCAGCTTCTCGCGGATCCTGCGCCCCAGCGATTTTGCCTCAGCGTCGGTCAAGGCCTCCGGGTGGCCCGCTTGCTCGTCCGCCAGCTTGCGGATGTCGTAGGTGAGGTCGACGTCCTCGGAAAATCGCTGGATGACGCCGTAGGCTTTGGACAGAGACGTGCCGCCCTTGAAGACGAGGTCGTCAGCGAAGGGGGCCGCGAAGAGCGTCTGCAGGGTCCAGACGACCCAGACGTCCTTCTCCAGGAGGGCGGTCGATCGGGTCAGCCCCCGGTCGAAGGCGGATTCGAGGACCTCGCGGCGGCCTTCCAGCGTCAGGCTGAGGAACGGATCAGCCATGCGCGAGACTCGACACCTCCTGGGCTAGCCAAGTTGGCAGCCGCCCACGCAGCTCCAGCAGGCTTTGCTGTTCGGCCGGCTTCAGTCGGTGTCGCAGGGCGTTGATCGTCTCGTGCGCCCGATCCTTCCCGACCCATGAGACAGCGCGCAGGGCGTCGCCTGCGGCTTGGCCAGGGAGCAGCAACTGCCACTCCGGCGCATGACGTAGCTCGACCAACTGGCCACCCACCTTCATCTTTCGGCTCCGGCCCGAGGTCAGGTAGATTGCGCGGAGTGGCGTCTGGGTGGTGAGCCCAAGCGCGTTAGCGGCGACGGCGCCGTGCACGGCGATGACCTCGCCGGTGGCGTTGGCGAGAGCGCTGATCACCTTGCCCGGTGATGGGGTGCGAGGACCGAAGCGCCCGGCGGTCGGCCGGATATAGAGGCCTCGGCTGATGCGCGACACCGCACCGGTTCGCTGCAAACGGGCCAGCGCCTGATCGACGCCCGCGCGCGAGCCCAGGTGCAACAGCTCCTTGGCCCGAAAGGCGGCGCCTTCAGGCAGGGTGGCGGTCTGCGCCAGAATCTGTTCGGCGAGTGGTTGCATGGTGATCTCTCTGTCAGGAATATAAGAAAACTTCTGACAAGATGCAAATGACGTCGAATGGTTACCTTCGCGGCGAGGTCACCCAGGTCGTCTAGGTTTAAGGGTCCAGGTCGCCCGGATTGATCACACCGGCCTTCATCGGGTCCATACCCGCCAGCACGCGGTCCCTGACCAGGGTATATTCCCGGATCGTCCGCGCCGGGTTCACCCGCACACCGAGCCCAACCCGCCGCCCGTTGCGCTCGCAGAACCGTCCGCCGTCGATGTCGCGCCACACCAGCTTAGGATCTGGCGCAAATTCGATTTCCTCGAAAGGCCAGGTGGGCGTCGGTGTAATGCAGATGTGTTGGCCGTCTCGCAGAACCACGGAGTGGTGAAGGTAGAGGCCAATGGGCTGCTTCCACCAGCCATCGACGCACGTCGTTTTCCCTTCGGGATCGTTGGCCTCCTGCCATTGGCAGTTCTGATGGCACGCGCGCGGCTTCATCTTCGCCCAGGCCAACTGGTCGGCCGACGCCCTGGGCACCGTGAGGGTGGGCAAGGCGTTGATCTCAGCCACTAGGTCGCTCTCCCATTGAGAGGCCGGCGCCAGGAATGCGTCGAGCTCCAGCAGGATGATCTTGCGCTGCTCGGCGCGCCGGCGGCTGGCTTCACCCATGGCTCGCCGCCCCCGGCTCCACCGCCGCGACTGGCGGCATGGGCGGCCATTCCGTCTCCTTTGCGACGACGAACGGCTTGGTGCCGAGACGCCAAAGCGAGTCGACGTTGGTGAGGTAGGTGTTGACGCGATGGTCGGTGTCGGAAATCAGACCGGCCGTTGAGGTCTGGAGCCAGCCCATCTGGACCGAGTCAGGCGAGCGATCGAACGAACCCACCTCCGCAGGCCAGGAATCGTCCAGCGATTGGGAAATGTCGTTGATCGCCCGCGTGTAGGCCTCGATCCCGGAGTCCGACCAGAAATAGAAGCGGGCGGCGACGATGACCGTCAGCATCCCTTTGCGCTCACCAATGAACTGGACCGGCGACAGCAGGCCCGCCATGTAGATTTGCTCGACCGCCTCAATGACCCGGGTATCGTGGTCTTCGTCCCAGATCACCGCGAAGTCATGGATTTCAGGCAGGGCCAGGGGCCTGCGGGTGACGTCCAGCCATTCTACGCTCCGCATAACCGAGTAGTGCGTGCCGCGGCCCAATTGGCCGACCGGATCGGGCTCGTCGTAAAGACAAGAAAACAGCGTCGAGTATTGAGGCGTGGCAGCCATGTTCAACTCCGATTGCGTCAGGTTGGCGTGGATTCCTCCACAGCAGGGCCGGTTTCGCCGACCCCACTTGATCGAGCGGCACAATAGCAGATTTTCGGGCCCGCCCCAAGACACCGGTCCGCTCGGTGGAAGTTCCGCGCCTTCTGCCTGAGCGTCTCGCTGTGCGGGCCCGGGACGTAAGCGCCCCTGGCCGCCGGCTCTCTGAATTGTCCGCCGCGAGAATCTGGCGCCGGCGGGCCGCAATGGAATTCATCGCCTGGCCATGGGGAAGCGGGAAAGGGGAGGGGACCGCACTGCCCAGGGCTGGTACATCGACGTCGCAGAAGCCATTCGGGAGTCGGAACTCGCGTTTCTCAGGGCCGAGATCTACCGCGGCGAGATCGACCTGCTGGTTCGCCGGATCGACGCCTACGATAGGTTTTCTGATCGCGTCTAAATCCGCCGATCAAATGTCTCGTATCCATCTCTCGGGCGCTTGCGGCCCCCCTATGCGCACGGCATGGTGCAACTGGGGAGCGTGTCTTGAATGGTAAGCTGGGGAGAGGACGGTCGCGCGATCATTGTGCAAGCCCGCCGCGTCGCGAAAGGGTTGCGGGTTGCTAATAGCAACTCGACCCAGCGCGTCACTTATTGTCGGCAGCTTCTAAACGGCGGCGCATCTGATCCAGGTCTTGTCGCGCTATCCGGCTTGCTCGCCGATTTTTCAACCGACGACCGACACTACTGGGCCGGTGTGTTCTACACCCTGCTTTTGTCAGACCAACAACGTCGCGATCAGGCGGCCTATTTTACACCTCCGTATCTCGCCAACGCCGTCTTGGATCTTGCAGGCGAATTTGGGTTTGATCTCAAAACGCACACCGCGTTGGACCCGGCTGCGGGCGGCGCGGCCTTTCTGTCAACGATCGCCGGCCGCATGGTCGCAGAGGGCGTCGACAGCCAGTCGATCTGCTCCCGCCTCGAGGGGGCAGAGATCGATCCCGGCCTTGCAAGAATAGCGCGCATCCTCCTGGCCGAGCGGCTAGGGCTCCGCAGGACCACAGCCGTCAAGATCGCCGCAAAGGATGCGTTGAATGCATCCTGGGAGAAGGCCTTCGACCTGGTGGTGGCGAACCCGCCGTATGGGCGGGTCACGGCGGACTCCCTTCCGAACGACCGGTGGCGCGAGGTGGCGCACAGCGGCCACATCAATAAGTATGCGGTCTTCACCGAGCTCTGTTTTCGCGCGGCAAAGGATGGGGCGCTGGTGGCGCTCGTCATCCCGTCGAGCTTCCGGACGGGCCCCCTCTACAAACTGATGCGGACGTTCATCCGTGAGCAGGGCGAGGTGCTCACCGTCGGCACCGTTGGGACGCGGGACGATGTCTTCGTCGATGTCGCGCAGGACGTCAGCGTGTTGCTCGTCCGCAAGACATCCACGCCGTCGAAGGTCGCCACCCGCTTCTCTCACATCGGGCCCGGCCCGAAGGTGGAGGTCCTGGCCGACTGGTTGCTACCTGCAGACGCCAACGAGCCGTGGCCGACGCCTTCGTCAGGGGACGTCGCCGTCGGAGGCGCGACACTCGCCGACTACGGGGTCACGGTCCGCGCAGGGTATTTTGTCTGGAATCGTCAGGAGGACCGGCTCCGCGACGCCGCCGGCGCAACGACCTACCCGCTCATCTGGGCGCGCAACGTCCGTGCAGGCGAGCCCTGCCGACCGATGGGCAAGAAGGGCGAGAAGGCTGACTTCGTCTGGTTCCCGAACGACGAGGGGCCCGTCGTCCGCGAACCAGCCGTCGTCCTTCAAAGGACGACCAACAACAAGCAGCCCAGGCGGCTCGTGGCGGCGATGGTAGACAAGTCCGTGATAGGAAGGTGGCGCGGGTTTGTGTCCGAGAACCACACGATCATCCTGACCGCTAAGCGACAACGCGACCTGGCAGAGGTCTGCCGCTTGCTGAACACTGAAGCTGTCGACCAGCGTTACAGACAGTTATCGGGCACGGCGGCAGTGTCAGTGCAGTTGCTGCGGATCCTAGACCTACCGCCCCCCTCGACCTTCGCGGCCCAGTCCAAGTTGCACGCGGACGCCGAAACGGCGGCTGCGGCGGCCTATGCCGCCGCCCCGATCGCTGCAGGCGCCCGAGATGTCGCGTAACAAGGGGTTCAGTCGCGCGCCCGGAGCGGGGTTTCGAGACCGCTTTGACCAGAAGCAGGCGGCAGCGGACCATCGCGGCGAACTTGCTCGCAAGATGGCTGAAAGGCTCGCTGAAAAGGCGCGGCTGGCCGCGCCGCCGATCAGGATCGCCCGACCATCGTCCAGTTTCCTGGCGGCTCTGAGGAGTCTCAAGCTGCATAAGGTGGGAATCGACGCGCCCCTTGGGCTCACGGAGGAATACCTCCAGCTGGTCGACGCGATCTGTGAAACGACGACTGCGGGTGGACGCCAAACGCTTCTATTCTGGCCTGCCGGCGGAATATCGGCCACAGCGGCTGCGGCTCTGACTTGCGTCGCCGACTGCCTGGCCGCAACCCACATCACGGTCCGCCACGGTGGCGAGGACCTGCCGGCCGCCTCACCGCCGCTGGGCCTCCGGACCGTTGTCTTCCCATTCGCGCGAACCTCTCGGAGCCCGCTCAGGGAAGTCTACGTCGATAAGGCTACGCTGGCCGCCTGCCACATCCGACACGCGACCCGCGCCCTCGAACCTGGCCAGGATCCGGCCCTGGCGGATTACCACACGGCCCTGTCGCGCGTGAAAACCTTGTCGGGTCGGGCTCGAGATGGCCATGTCTACGACGAGTTCAAGCACCCGAACCTCGATGAGATCGTCCCGATTGGTCCGGGGCACGGCGCGATGCCGGCCAACGGCAAGTTGCTTTGGCATGCCCTCGAGAAGACCGATCTGAAAATCATCAGCCGGTCGGGGGACGCTGACCTAGGTGCGAAGGCGAGGTTTTTCGTCTTCGCTCTGCGCGCTGGAGACTCACCAGCTCAGCATATTCGAGGGATGGAGACGCCGCCGGACCTCCTGCTCTTGGACCTGACGCGCACCGGCCGAAATCGACTGGGGCTGCGATGGAGGGCAACCGCCCGCGCCACGGTCGAGGATTTCGAGAAGGCGTTCCCCGGGATTGGTGTCGTCGCGCTAACCGACGACCCCTGGACCTTCGATGCCACCCGCTTCGAGGTGCTGGGCACCGCCCGTAAGGAGAAGCAAAAGACCAGCTTGACCCCGTCATCGTCCCGGGTCCTGTTCGCCCGCCAGAACCAGATTGCCGGGGAGGGGACTCCCGCCGACATCGAATGGCACGGGGCCGACAAGATCGTCGTCGAAGGATTTGGTGGCCCCCTGCAGGCGCAGATTGAAGCCCTGCGGGCGTTGGCGAACACCGCCGCGGCGGCCGGCGACGAAGCCTCCGAAGCAACTCTGCGAAAGGTCATCGGCCGCATCCGCGGCGCGGCGTCGCTGCCGGCGTCGCTGTCGGCGCTGACGTCGTTCGTCTCTACGGAAATGGGCGATGCCGTCGCCGCCGAACAGCTGGCGGTCTACGAGATCGGCCAAGCCCTGAACGATCTGGCCGCCCCGGGATCGGTTCTGACCCAGGTCGCTCCGGAGGAGCTTCGCGCCGCGAGCGCGGGGGCCATGGCCGCGCGCCAGCAGAGCACCAAGGCCACCCCGATGGCGCTGCTGCTCGCCGACGTCATTCAGCGGCAGCTCCGAGCAAGCTCAAAATGTCTCGTCGTCTTTCGGAGCGATCTGCTTGCCGAGCTGGCCTACGAGGAGCTCGTCAAAGAACACCCGTCGTTGGCCAGCCGGATTGACCGTGGAATGATCCGGTTCACCGACAGCGCCGGCGCCGACGATCTGGCCCGGCTCCCGCGGGATGAGCGGAGCCACATAACCAAGCTGATCCTGGTAGCGCCGACGCGGACGGCGGTTCTGGCGGCGATGGCGCAGCCTTGGCTTCCCAATGACGTGGTCATCCTGGCCGACGTGGATACGGTGCATTCGGTGGCGCGCGACGCGCATCGTCTGGCAGCCTACCCCCAGCTGGAGCCGCTCCATCCGCGATTGAAGGCCCTATGCGTCAAGGCCGAGGAGTGCGCCAATCGTCTGGGCACTTCGAAAATCGCACTCGATGGCCTGGACGCGCCTGCTGAGGACGTCGACTTTCCGGCCGGAACCATCGTCGATCTCGCGGGACCGGGAAAAGGCGACCGCGAGCTCATTGAAATCACCCTCGAAGGAGGCCAACGCATCGTGGCGCGCAGGCGGACGCGACTTGTTGCGCGCGACCGCGAGCGCTCCATCCCCACCTACGGCGAGGTCGACGCCGACTCGGTTTCGAGGGGTGACGAGATCGTGGTGATGGGCCAGGCGTTCATCGAGCGCATGCGGCCGCTTTTGAACATCACAGCCGTCGCCGCCGAGGAGATTCGCAGCTACCACGACCTGGTGGCGAAGAGATTTGCCGCCATTCCGGGCGAGTCGACCGCCGCGAGACTTCGAGCCGTCGTTGCCGCGATGGGCGAGCCCGTCGTCCCGGCCGAGCGAGTGCGCTACTGGGTTAATCTGGCGGAGGAAGCCGGCAAGGACCTCCAAGACGTCATTCCACATGCCCCCCAGGATTTTCCAACATTTCGGCGCTTTATGGTGAGCGCACTTAGCGTGTCCGCGCCGACCGCCGAAAGATACTGGGCCTGGGCTGTGATCGCCCAGCGCTCAGTCCGTTTGAAGCTCGGCCTTGCCCTCTATGACGCCTATCGCGGGATCCTGGTGAATCCGTATGCGGCGCAAACGGCCAACTTTGACCGGCGGGCTGAGGTGAAGTCCGTCCTCGCGGCGGCGGAGAGCTTTGTGGCCGTGGTGCAGAGCACAAGGAACTTCCGCGGATGACGGACGGCCTCACCTCGGCCGCCTTGGCGGCGATCGACCCCGAGCTGAAGGAAGCCGTCTGCGACGCGCTGGTGAACCTGACGGTGAGACGGGTGAGCGGCAGCGATGACGAGGGGCGAATGATCTTCGGGCGGTCACCGCGGCGGGCGATCTTCTCCGGCCAGCTGCTTCCGCGGTTTGATGAGGCTGGACAGGAAGATGAGACCTCGGACATCCGTATCGCGGCGTTGGGTCTCGACCTCTCGATGCATGCGGGTGTGGTCGGCGATTGTACCGCGCAGCCGCGGTTCTCGGTCTATATCCGTGTCCTGCCGACCTGGGAGGATCTTCAGGACCCTCGACGTGGCATCGACATCGACTTCAAGCTCAACCGAGTCATCCAGGATGGGATTGACGCGACCATTCGGGCCCGCCGCGACCAGCTCTTTGCAGAACGCGGAGTCGACCGCCCGAACTGGCGCGACCTGACCGAAGCCGCGCGGGCAGAGGTCCGGCGCGTGCGCTCGGAAATTCAAGAGACTGTCCGGTTGGAAGCCTACGCAGCCCAGGGCATCCGCCTCGAGCGGGGTGACGGTGCGATCGGCGGCGTTGAGGCAGAAGGACCCGACCAGGAGGGCGGGGCGGACAGCGGTGAGCCGGATGCGCAGCTCGGGGGGGAAATCGATGATGGCGCCGCGCCGCGACCACCAATCGCCGCGCTTCTCAGGCAGGGTCGGCTGATCCCATTCGCACTGATCGAGCCTGCGCCAATCCCTGGCAAATGGGCGCGACTTGATCTCGATCTTCCGGTGGCTTCCTGGCCGGCCGGCGCATCCGATGCCGATCTCCAAGCCCTCGAGGCCGCCTACAACGCGGAGCTCCGTCAGGCGGCCGCGACACAGGTGGCCACTTGGCTGGCGTCGGATGAGGGGCAGCGCCAGGTCTGGCGGAACGCGACCATCCGGCCCGAGCATGTGCAGGACGAGGCTGCATTCGACGCCTATCTGGCCGGCGTCCGCGCTCTTCCTATCCAGGCGAACGAAGTGTCGCCGGACTTCACTCGTCTGACGCTGAAGGTCGAACGCCAAACGGATTTTCTCGATCCGGCGACCCTCTCCGTGAGGGTGACCCTCGACAACCAGGCGCCGGAGCTGAATGCGCGCGCTGCGCTATTGCGCTGCAACGCCCTCTTCGCATCGAGCCTTACCGTGTCGCTGCCAACGGCCGCGCATCAGCCGCTTCGACTAGACCGGGTCGAACCGTCGTATCGCTTTCGTCATTTCCTCGACTATCCCGCAATCGGCTTGAATTGCGGCGTCGTCGCGAGTGAAGCTGGCGGAACGACTTGGCTGACCACAAGTTGGTCACCACGCTTCGTCCAACCACGCATCGTCCCCCGTGCGATCGATCTGCCCACGCAGTTCTCCCGATTGGCGGACCCTGATTTCGACGTCGAAGATCTTTTGGAACTACCGCGGCTGTACGGAGAGTGGGTTACGGCCAACGTCGGCAGTCTCGCCGGGCAGGTCCGGCAGGGGCTGAACTCCGAAGATGCCGACATCGAATCGCGGCGCTTAGCGACCGATGAAGCGGGTCAGCGCGCCGAAGCGAACTACATCCGACGGGGGGTCCAGCTCCTCGTGGAGTCGCAGGCCGCGGCGCGCCAGCTTGCCGACGGCGCGCCGCCAGCCAGGGCCGCTGAATTGACAGCCCGAGCCGCGCCATGGCGAGCCTGGACGCTCGTCAATCGGTCGTTCTTGCAGCGCGACGGCGGCAACGTCACCAGAGGTTGGCGTCTCTTCCAACTCGCCTTCATCCTCGCGCATATCCCGAGCCTGGCGTCACGGATGCCGGAGTTTCGCGCCTTCTATGACCAGGCCCTCGACGAGGACAGCGTCAGCCTCCTCTACTTCCCGACGGGCGGCGGCAAGTCGGAGGCGTTCTACGGGACGCTGCTGTTCGGCCTCTTCCTAGACCGGCTTCGCGGGAAAGATCGCGGCGTCACTGCGATGGTCCGCTATCCGCTGCGCCTACTCACCCTTCAACAGGCCCAGCGTCTCTTAAAGTTGCTTGTGCATGCCGAGATCGTGCGGAAGGCGGAGCAGATCGGCAGCTGGCCCTTCGAGATTGGATTTTGGGTCGGCGCCTCCAACACACCGAACCACTACTCCGCGATCACAGCGGAAGTGCCCTTGTTCACGGACGACGATTTTCCGGATGACGGGCCGCTCGAAGAGCCCGCTGCCGAGGGTCAGACCTGGGTCAACCGCGCCCGCAAATACCGCGACCTGAGGGCTGCCTACAACAAGGTCCCCTCATGCCCGTGCTGTGGCGAGGGCACGGGACTGCGCCGATATGAGGTCGAGGGTCCGACCGCTCGTCGGCTGGCCATTATCTGCTTCAACGACGTCTGCAGTTGGAACCAGGCGCACGGTCACCGCGAACCGCTCCCCTTCCTTTTGACCGACGACACCATCTACGCCCGCGCCCCGGCCGTCGTCCTGGGAACTGTCGACAAGCTGGCGATGCTAGGTCAGCACACCGAAACGATCACCAAGGTGATCGGCATGTTCGGGATGGCGAGGTGGATCGGTCCGACAGGTCATCTCTACTCGCCGCGAAGGATCGATGATCTCCGCGCTGGACCGGCCGCGTCTGGCTATGAGCCGGTTTTCCCGGCCTACAGAGGCGGTCGGCAGGTCTTTGTCGATCCGTTCCCATCGCTCATCATCCAGGACGAGGCTCACTTGCTCGAGGAGAGCCTCGGCACGTTCAGCGGCTTGTTCGACACGCTGCTTGAGCACGTCTTCTCGGAACTGGCGGGTGCGGTCGGCGACGATCTTCACGTCGCGCGGCGGTGGACCGGCGACGAGTGGGGTGCGCCCCGTACGCCCAAGATCATCGCGGCGACGGCGACGATCTCGAATCCAGACCGGCAGATCGAAGTTCTCTATCAGCGACGGGCGCTTCGGTTTCCGTATCCCGGGCCTGACATCTACCACTCGTTCTTTGCCGAGCCGGCGCCGCCACCCGCTGCCAATGGCGATCGCCTGGCGCTCGCGCGAGAGCTAGCCCCCGCCCTTGCGCCCGAAGCGACTGCACCATGGATGCGGCTATACGTTTCGCTGATGACGAACGACGCCACCCACACGGTGACGTCGGTTCATGTTCTAGGCACCTTCCACGCGATCATCGCGGGCCTTTGGAGGGGCCTTCTTGAGGCCGGCTCTCGTCCCGCAACGGTGGCTGCGCTCCGAGCGGCAGTTGGACCAGGTCGCGATGGGGACTGGCGGCGAGCAGCTATCGATCGGGCTACCGCAGAAGGCCGCCTCGACGATCTCATTGCGGTCGTGGACCTGCATCGGATCGCCTTGGCCTATGTGACCAACAAGAAGGGCGGCGACCAGATCATGGACGCCCTCGACGCCGCCGTCCGGCAGAGCCATCGCGCGGCCAGCATTTCGATGGATCGGTTCGACAGTCGCCTGATCTCAGGCGGGATCGACATGAAGCAGATCCAACGGGTGATGGAAGACGCCGAGACATCCTTCGCGGGCGCGCCGTACCCGGCGATCGACGCGACGGTGCGTAACATTGTGGCGACCTCCGCGATCAGCCACGGCGTCGACGTCGATCGCTTCAACAGCATGTTTTTCGCCGGCCTTCCGTCGGACATCGCCGAATACATCCAGGCATCGAGCCGCGTTGGCCGGAGCCACGTTGGCTTTGTGATGCTACTGCCGACGCCGCAAAATCGTCGGGACCGGTATGTCGTTGAGACCCACGACATCTTCCATCGGTTCCTTGAGCGCATGATCGCCCCGCCAGCGGTCGAGCGCTGGGCGGAGAATGCGATCCGAAGGGTGCTGGCTTCGTTCGTCCAGGCATGGGCCATGACTCGAGAGGCCTGCGACTTTGCCCGGCGGTCTGATCAGACCAAGGATATGACGCCAGCATATGACGTCGTCAGCCGCCTTGGGGCCATGGCTCGGCGGGAACCCGTCCAATTTCCCGACGAGGTCGGCGAGTTCATCCTGCAGGCCATTGGTTTTGCCGGGCGGGGGAGGGACGCCGTTGGGCGCCCGAGCTATGCCGAACACTACAGAGCTTTGGTCGATCGGGAGTCGCGAGACTTCTCGACCGCCATGCAGCGACAGGAAACGGCCAGCCGGTTCATGGAGTATTGGAAGGACGTCGCGCCGGTCTTCAAGCAGCCGATGACCTCGCTGCGCGACGTTGATGAGGCCGGGTACATCGTGGCGGCCGCCTACGATCCGGGATCTCGCGGCAATAACACGCGCGTCGATCGCGCTGCGCTTGCCAGAGTGATGAAGGCCATTCGTAGCCAACGGGGCGACGGAGCGGAGACCGACGCTGAGCGGGACGGAGATACAGCTTGAGCCGCCCCCCATCAGATTCAAATCAGCGTCCCGGTTGGCGCGAGTCCCGCCGCCCGGCGCGTTTCGGTGGGCAGGACAATGCGGTCGACGACAGCAGCGAGCCGCCGATGATGTCGCGCTCGCGCGTGCAGCTCGCCACATCCTACGCCCCAGGGGTCCTGCTGACGTGGGAGGGTGGAAAGGGGATCTGCAAATCAGTCCCGATCTCCCAGGACCTCGTTGTCGAACCTACGACCCGCCGCCTGATCTTCGACAGCATCGCCGAGTTTGTTGAGAACTGGCAGACTCGGGCGCTCGCGGCGCGGCCTGCCGGCGAGGTGCCACCTATCCTGGCGCTCGACAGCGCGTTTTACGACGCCCGCACCGGCGCCGTGACGATCGACCAGCAGCACTTCCAGACAACAGACCCTAGCCGGATCGGCTACGTCCCGTACCCGCTGGTCTATCAGTGCGGCGTCTGCGGCAAGATCCGTGAATACCTGAACGTCGAGGAACAGAGCCGGAGTCCGCTGCCGCGGCGGTGTGGCGACCACACGGCCCGTTGGTCGCAGGTGGACGTCGTCTATGCGCATTGGTCCGGAAACCTGGAGCCGTTGAGCCCGTCGTCGTACCGCTACGATGCCGCCAGTTCGGAGGTCCGGCGGATCGATGTTTGCAAGTGCGGATCTCGCAATTTCACGCTGCACAACAAGGCGCCCATCTTCTCGGAGTGGCGCTTCGTCTGTGACGACTGCGGCGTGCGCCGCGACCTGAAAAGGCAGGACCGCGACACCTACGAGCAGCTTGAGACCGACCGCCTTGCGGGCGGCCGGCAATATGAATTCATCGAAGTCGACATGCTGCCGGTGTCCTACAGGGCGAACTCGGCCTTCTACCCGCAGCGTAGCAGCTTCATCGAATTTAGGACCTCCGATGTCGTTGACTTGCTCATGGACACCCGTCGCGGCGACCTGGCGCGTCGGCTGGCCCGAATCTACGATATCCCCTTCGCGGAGCCGTCCGACGATGAGGTTGCAGCCGCCCTTCGGGCGCTCGGCCGTGACGCCGAATGGGACGAGTACCAGAGCATGGACGACGTGGCGCGCGGGGCTGACGCTCGCGGTCAGGTCGACCGCGCCCGGAAGTGGCGCGGTGACATGCATGCCATGCGCGAGACTTGGTACGACACCGGAGTCATCCCACGCGGCCAGGTGCAGAGCCCGTTGTTGGGTCGGGTCGTAACGGCGCGCGCCGATTGGGCGCGTCGGTACGACCCGATCCGGTTGGCGATCCAGCACGATGCATTTGTCACCGAGCACATCGTCGAGCGTCTACCCATCCACCAGGCCGTCGACGTTCGTTCGCCAGATGCCGAACTCTCCGACGTGGCCTCGGACCCTGTCGGACTCGAACGCTATAGGGCTACGCTGGACGGTCTGCTGAGGCCGATGGGCATCGAGCGACTTGTCCTGATCCGTGGCCTTCCGATTTGCGAGTTCAGCTTTGGCTATTCGCGGGTCTCCTCAGGGCCCATTTATCACCGGGAATCCCAGGGCCGTTCCGTGGCCATGCCGGTGAGGTTGAAGGCGTTCGACGCGCTGCCGACCAATGCTGGTCGCAAGCATCCGGTTTACGTCACTCAGCAGAAAAACGAAGCGCTGTACTTCAAGCTCGACGAGGACCGAGTTCGGCGCTGGCTTGTCGCTAACGGCGTGCCCAACGTCCCGCCCGTAGGCCAAACCCTCGGTCAGGCCTTCATCGAGGGCTACACCGATTTCGGACCGTTCATGGAGGACTACAAAGACCGCGAGCGCGGCGCCGGCACCCCAAGAACGCTCCAATCGTACGTTTACTTGCTGCTGCACAGCCTTTCACACCAGCTGATCCACTCCCTGGCGGATGTGTCAGGGCTGGATCGCGACGGCCTCGGAGAGCACATCTTTCCGGCCGACTTGGCATTTGTGCTTTATCGGAAAGGGATGACGCCCGACCTGGGCAACGTATCGGCCATGTGGCGCAACCACTCCGCCGACTTCTTGCGCCGGGCGCTCGATCCCAGGCTCCTGCGCTGCGGCTCTGGAAGCCTATGCGACGCCCGCGGGGGCGCCTGCCCGGCCTGCATTATGGTCAGCGAAGTGACCTGCATCGCGTCTAACCAGTTGCTATCCCGAGCAGCTCTGCGCGGGGGGCCGGCCCCGACGTGGGAAGCGGCGACGGCGCCGCCAATGATCGGATTCTTCGATCCGGACCTCGCACGGTGACGGCCAACAACCTGATCTCACCAAAAGCGACGGCGCGCTTCGTCGTGACCTTGCCTCCAGGTCAGAGTCGGGTCGCGGATGCGCTTGCCGCCACCGCCGGCGCCGCTTTTACGACCCTGACCGACACACAGGATGCGTTCTTGCACCTGGCTCGCCGGGCCCGCGAACGTCTGGTGATCATGATCCCGTTCATCGATCGGGCAGGGGCGAAATGGGCGGCAGAGCTGTTTGAAGCGACGACCGCCGCCAAACGAGTATTGATCCTCCGCGACCGCGGCCAGCTCCTTGGATTGGGAACAGCGGCGTCCAGGCTAGAAGCGAGCTTAAGCGAAATCCTCGACTACAACTTTGTCCCCGACAATGGCCGCTCAGGAACCGGTGAGACCTTCCACGCGAAGATCGTCCTAGCCGACGGCGTCGCCGCCTATGTTGGATCGGCCAACCTGTTGCGGCGGTCGCGTGAGTCAAATCTAGAGTGCGGGATGCTTCTCGAAGGACCAGCGGTCCAATCGATCAACGTGCTGATCAACGCGGTTTTGGCGACTTTTTCCGAGCCAGTGCCATCGGTCCTACGATGACAATCCCAAGAACCGATTCTCGCGGTGCCAGTGCAAGCACCGCGGTTACGGTCGAGGTGCTTGTGCCTTGAACGTCGAGAATCTCCAGCTCGGTGGCGCCGAACCGCCCGAGCAGGGTTTTAGTATCTGAAGCCGAGAAGGCTCCCGCTCGGATCCGTGTCGGTCAGTCGAAGCCGAACCGAGCCTTTGTGATCAAAGCCTGACGAAAAGTCATTGCTTGGGACCATGTCCGTGTTCAGCGCGCAGATGTACTGGAACTTATACTTTTCGGCCATTTCGGCGGCGAGCTCGAGGGCGTGGGCACGCTGGCGGGGATCGACGCCGTCAAAGATCGTGCTGTCGTGGATCAGAAAGTCCATGCCGAGACCGCGCTGGCGCGCGAACGCGATCAGCATCAGGTCATAGCAAAAGATCTTCATCTTGCTGATGCCTTCGCTGGGGCTTCCGGCGATCTCGACGTCGAACCGGTAGCCGGTGTCGTCGATATCGATCACCAGCCGACCGGGCGACTTATAGAGCTGCTCGGAGAAGTCCGAGAAGAAGCTCAACGCCTGGGACCAGAGTGTGCGGCGCTCCTCATAGTCGAGGGTGGTGGCGCGCTTTAGCTCGACGGTCTCCACCTTGATGGTGTCGGCCTTCGAGGTCATTTGGCGCAGCTGGACGATGCGGTTGGTCAGCTCGTCGACCTTCAGCCGGGTCGCCGCGTGTAGCTCTTGGAGTTCGGTCAGCTCCTCTAAGGCGCCCTGTCCGGCTAGGGCGCTGAGAAAGCCCGCGCGACGATCTGTCAGCTGGGCGACTTGTTCGCTTCTTCGCTCGATGCCGGTTTCCAGCGCCGAGACCTCGCCGGCGATGAAGTCCCGGCGGTTGGCGACGATCTTCTCGTTGAAGGCTCGCGCGTCGGACAGGGTCCTCTTGACCGCGCCGGGCAGCACAACACCGGCCTCGGTGTAGAGCGCCTCCAGCCGGTCAGCCCGCGGCGCGTCCTCTGAGACGAGCGAGTCCCGATATCGCTCCAGCCGCCGTTTGTCGGTGATATTCGCGTTCACCAGGGCATGGATTTCGGTGGTGAGGCTGTTCGCCTGCGTCTCGATCTCCCGGTACTGAGGCAGGACCTGAAACGTCGACAGCGCCTCGCGGTCGCGTTCGAGCTGTTTGGCCAGCCGCAGGCGCTCAGCCTCCAGCTCACCCAGAGAAGCGAGTTCACCGTCGACGGCGCCCGTCTTGATCGCCTGCTTGAGCGCGTCGAGCGCGTTCTTCTGGTCTTTTAGTTGCTGCCAGGCGGCGGCCTTCTGCCAGTCCAGACCCAAAAGAAACGCATTGTGGACCTGGATGTCCCAAGTCTTCTGGTTGTCGAAATGTTTGAACGGCGTGTTGTAGGCGGCGGTTTGATTGCGCGAGAAGTAGGAAAGCAGCGATCGGGCGGTCGGCTTGTAGCCGCCCTCGGCCCCGGCCTCGCCGAGGCCAAACAACGCCCAACCGAGGACGCCGCGCCATTTCTTGGCGTCGAACCCTGGCGCGCCGTCTTTGTTCGGGGTCGGCTGGATCGGCCAGCCATCCGTCGCCCCTTCGATCGCGAAGAAGCCCGGGACATCGGTCGCGCGCGTGACGGCGATGTCGCATCCGCCGAGCGTCATCTCGACGGTGAACGCCCACCCCTGGAGAGCTTCGACCCGCAAGCCCTTGCCCGGCGCCGTGTTGCTGCCCAGGCAGAAGTCGATGATCTCAATCAGGGTCGACTTGCCGAGGGCGTTGGTGGTGTCCTTGTCGCCAGCGGTCGTGGAGCGATCGGCCAGCACCAGGTTCAGACCGGGCACGAAGGCCACCTCATGGAAGCCCTTCCGGTTGGCGCGAACACCCCGGATCATGGGGCGGCTCGGAACAGCAGGCCGTCTTCAATGTCGATGGCGCCAATCAGGTAGAGCAGGTTCGACGCTAAGACGAACCGCTCGAAGGTGCCGACGTTCGGTTCCGTGCGTAGGTCTTCCCAAAGGCTGGAGACCGTCCTTGGGCCGTGCAGACACGCCAGTATTGTGGCGCCGACGCCGAGCAACGCTTCGTTCTGCGGAATGTGTTTGGTTGGTAGGATCATTTTTCGAAGACGTCGCAGATTTCAAACAGATAGACCAGGACGGCAATGCCCGCCGTCCGGTCCGTCTGCTTGCGCAGGCCACGCTGGGCGAAGGCGCACATTAACTCGAACAGTTCGTCGCCCTTGTGGCCTTGCTTTCGCTGGCCGAAATATTCTTCGAGAAACCCCGCCTTCAGCCGCTCGGGAAAATCGGGGTCCAACTGGGTCTCGGCCTCGACGTAGCCGGCTACGGTCGCCCGTGACGTCAACCCCGCCGCAATGATGTGCCGCGCGCCATTCGACAGGGCATTCTTCTTGATCTTCACATCTGGTGCGAGCAGGTCGAACGCGCCGTCGGCGGCGGGCGGCTGCGTGGTCACCCAAGACACCGCTGTCTGTAGCTCAGGAAAAGCCACCTCGGAGAACGCCTCTTCCATGGCTTGCAGAACCTGTGCTTCGTGCTTTTCCTTCAGCGCCAGCAGGACATTGACCGGCCAATCCGCCTCTATCTTGTCGATGACGGTGTGGTGGTCGGTACACATGTAGAGGAGGTTGTGAACGTCATCGCGCTCCTTGTCGGTCATCGTGGCGTCGTAGCGTGGCGCCGTCGATTTCTCGCCCCGGATATGGGCAGCCTCGCCTACATAGGTGTCGTCACCGACCTTGGCTTCGTAGGTGAGATGCTTACCGCAGCTCGGGAATGCGCAGACCCCTCCGCTTCTGAAGGCCAGGATGATCCGCGTCGGGTAGCTAGCGGCCATCGCCCATAACCTTGATCCTCGCCGCACGCAGCCTGGCCTGGATCGCCTGAAGGCCAGCGGTTGCGGCGATGACGTCCAATTTGAGGTCCTTCCCCAAGCGCAGAAGCCCCGTGATTTCCGGCGCACGCGTCCTGTGTGCGGCGCGAATCCGCGGTCCGCAAGCCCAGGCGTTGTGATGGCAGCGAGCCCTCCGACCTGCAGCCCCTAGAGATCCACCTGCATATGCGTCCACCACGCGATGCGATCATTTGGGTCGAATATCCGCACAGTAGGGCCGCCCCATCTCACAGGGGCCATGGCGGCGGCTTATGGAGGAGTAGGCGCTGGACGGATCATCCAAGGCGCCCGTTTTTGGCTCGATGAGTCCCGAAATTAACCCGAAAATAACACGCGAGAAGGCTTCTTATCGCGTGTAATCTGCCGCCCCGGAGCCCACGTGGACTTGCCCCAATCCAAGCCGCCGACCGCCCGCGCCGCCATGGCGATGGCCAAGGCCCAGGCCTACCAAGACGCCGCCGATGCGCCGGCGACATTGCGCGCTTACGCCTCCGACCTGAAGAACTACGAAGCCTGGTGCGCGCGCCACAGCTTGGTCGCTCTTCCGGCGACCCCTGAAGTGGTCGGCGCCTATCTGGCGGCCGCGGGCGAAGGCTACGCCATGCAGACCCTACGTCGGCGCGTGGCGGCCATCGCCCGGGCCTCCGGCGTCACCGGCCATCCGCTCGACACCAAGCATCCGGCCATCCGCGAGACCCTACGCGGCATCGGCCGCACCCACGGCAGCCGCGGCCGCCGCTCGGCCGCGCTAACCACAGTGGAGCTCAGGAAGCTGAGCCGCGTCTGCGAGCCAGGCCTGGCCGGTGACCGCGACCGGGCGCTGCTGCTGACCGGTTTTGCCGGCGCGCTTAGGCGCTCAGAGTTGGTGGCGCTGGATGTGGAGCGGCTTACGTGGTCGAACGACGGCGTGAAGTTGCTCCTGGAGAAATCCAAGACCGACAAGGACGGCGAAGGCGCCGAGATCATGATCGTCGTCGGCCGCCACGCGGACACCTGCCCTGTTAAAGCGCTCCGTCGCTGGCTCGATGCGGCCGCAATCACAGCTGGGCCCGTTTTCAGGAAGGTCAACAAGGCGGGCCGCGTCGAGGCGCGTCGCCTCAGCGAGGATGCTGTGCGTCAGATCCTCCTGCGGCGAGCGGCGCAGGCCGGCGTGCAGGGTTCCCTTGCCGAGCCGGTCAGTCCTCACGGTTTGCGGGCTGGCTTCGTCACGACAGCCTACCGCAATGGCGTGCCCGACGAGGAGATCATGGGTCATACCCGCCACCGGAGCCTGACCACCATGCGCAGCTACGTGCGGCGGGCCAAGCTCAGCCAGGGCAGTCCGGCGGGGAAACTTGGCCTCTGATACGCGCTATCGGGATTGGATGAAAACCCACAATTCTCGCTCAGCACGGCAACCAGTCGCCCAGCCGATCAGAGCGCCAGCACCTCGCTATCTCCTGCCCAGGTACCATGCGATGATCTCCTTCGAAGGCGTCCTAAGACGCCTCCGGAACCAGATGTGGGGACGGTCTTTCGCAAGCGACAACCTCAAGAGCGACTGGAACCTCTAGCATTGCCGCGCCCGGCGCCGACGCCGGAATAAGACAAGCTTTGGCCGCGCCGCCCTTCTCCAGGATGGCCGCAACGGCACACTGCGCGGACGCACGGGCGTGTTCTTCCTTCAGATAGTCGCCATAGAAATTTCCATCTTTCGTGACCGTCCAGACACCGGCGTTAGCCGTGATCAGAAATGTGATTTCGGCATTGCCTTCAGGTCGCACGGGCGTCAGCGAAGGCGGCTCAAAAGTTTTCATTTCAATGATCCTTGAAAACCCGACGTCAGATCGAAGACTAAGGCCCCAGGGGGGCAGCAGTGATCGCTTCAACCCCCCGGACGGGCGGCATGAGCCCCATCGCCAACGCGGTGCGGACATCCCAACCGTAGATGTCCGGCCGGAAGGTCACCGCGCCGTCGTCGTCGACCAGCGCGGTCAGGTAGATCAGCCTCACGGGAATTGGCGCGCGAAGCGGCACAACACCGATCCGTCCCGACTTGAGGACGCGATCAAAGCGCGTGGCGCTGCCTGCCGCCAGCCGGCGGGCGAAGTCCACTGCGCCGGCCACCCGACACAGCCGTGGCTGAGGTGGCGCTGATGGCGCGAAAATAGCCCTTTCGACGGCGTATCGTGCAGATAGATCGCATAGCGGTTCTGCATGTCGAACTTGACCTCGCCAAGCGCCGCCCACGGACCCGGTGATTGGATGATGCGGCCGGACACCCGTCTCATGTGGTGGCGCGCCAAATAGGCCGAACCTTTCGGCGTGATCTCATGGCGCGCGATGGACGCGGGCACGTACCACGGCGGATTGACGACGAGCCGCTCAAAGCTGGCCTGCAGTTGCGGCGTCTCGTGTCCCGGGCGGCCCGCAACAACCATGGTCGTCCAGGCGATCTGGTCATCGACGATATAGCTGAGCGTGCAGGCGGCGGTGTTGACGTCGATATCGCGCGACATCCGCGTGCCGAGCGCCCCCCGATTTCGATCGGCGGGGGCACTTGCGCCGAGATCTTCGCTAACGGTTCAGGTAGTCATCGTGGCAAGCTTGGCAGGCAGCCGCCACACTCTGTTGCGCCGCGCGAATTGAGTCTGGCGCGCCTTGCCGCGCCGCGGTTCCGAGCCGGCCTAGGGCCGCCTCAAGCGCACTCGCCTTCGCCGCGAAGTCCTGCGGGTGCGTCCAAATCTCAGGCATCGCATAGGTCTCCTCGCCACCGCCTGGGCCCGATCCGTTTGGGAACCACGTCACCAAGGGACGAACGAGCTCGGCTTCCTCGCCGGCGAGACGCGCGATCAGGACGGCGTCAGGGTTGGGGCGCATCAACTCGGCCTTCACCGCCCGGTGAAGTTTCACAAGTGTCCTGAATTTTGGCTGGCGCAACCGTATCGCATTTTCGCCATCTCCGGCCGCGCTGGCGCTGGACACGATGACGGCCAATAGGAGGGGCGCAATAAGCCAGGAACGGCGCATGGGTCGGCTCCAGGGGCCGACACCGGCCCACCACGGATCATTCAACCAGACCCTTTGGCGCGGCGGTGAAACTTTGCAGAACTTTGCGATGCGCCGCTGACGCCCGCAATTTTCCGCAAAATCGGTCTTGACCCTTCACCTAGGTATAGGGGGCAACCAGGTGTCCGCAGATCACGGACACCGGATGCGGCTCTCGGTCATCATGGCGAAGGCGGCTGATCGTCACCCAGCGACGGGGTCTCGGGTTCTGGCTGTGAGCAACCTGATCCCGCGGGGGAAGGCGGCGCGGCGCGCCTTACCCGGCGCCCCGGGCATCTCGCCCAATCCCCCGTGTTCGGCGTCGCGTCTGGCCCTCGCCGTCAACTCATAGTCCTCGGAAAGGACAACCTATGTTCCCCAAGACCTTTCTCGGCGCCGCGATGAGCGCGATCCTCCTCGCCACGCCCGCCTTGGCCGCCCCCACCAGCGCCAACTTCGCCGGGCACTGGAAACTGATCCCGGCCAAGAGCCGCAACCTGGGCATGATGGCGAGCGCCAACATCGTCCGGACCGTCGAACAAACACCGACCGAGCTGGTGGTGGACGACAGCGGGACCTTCGATGGCCAGGTGATGGTCGAGCACTCGGCCTACGGGTTGGCGGGCAAGGCCTCCGTGAACAATTCGCAGATGGCGGGTCTAAGCACAGGCCAGAGTCACTGGGACGACGGGCGGTTGATCACCGATTGGCAATCGGCAGGCGCGATCGCAGGGACCTCGATACAACGCCAGGAATCTATTCGCCTTGAGTCCGACGGCAAGGTCATGGTGGTCGAATCCGGACGCCCCGGAAAGGCGCAGATGCTGTTTGTATTCGAACGTCAGTGAGCGGACTTGCGTCGCCAGCGGCGCCTCGGCGCCGGCCTGGCGAGCGGCCAGCTACGCCTATGGTTCCGCCGACCACGGCCGCGGAACGGCCACCGTGGTATTGTGGAAGGCGGCCAGCTCCCAGCGCCCGCGTGACGGAAAAACACGGCCGTGCCGAGCGTTCGCACCCTCCCGGCCAAGGGCCCGCTGCCGATCTCCAGCAACGCGCTGACATGGGCCAGGGCCGCCTGCGCCGCATCGAACCTCACCGATGCCAGCGCGCGCACCGCCTCGACGCGAAAGGCAATCCGGCTGGCAGGCCTCGGCAGTCGCCGGCAGGCCGAGCCCGGAGGTGATCGGCTGGGCTTCGGCCTGCGGCAGCATGTAGCTGTCGAACTGGCGATAGGCCGTCGACCGCTCGACCCAGACGTCCCCTGATCGGAGCTTGTTGCGCAGGTGGGCCAGGGTACGCGGTCTCGTACAAGCGCCGGTCAATACGCCCCTGGCTATCGACGACGAGGGCCGTCCAGCGTGAGAGCTGGCGCGACATCTGATCGTGTCCCAACCCGTGGTGTAACTGCGGCGGTTTAGTCACCGCGTACTAAAAGGGAACGCGACCCGGCGCCGCCTGTTCCGTTAGACAGGGCGTTCCCCATCGGCTGGAAAACCCGCCCGCTGCCATTCACACGGGGGTTCCTGATGCCTGATGAAATTCCCGATTCCTCAGACCGCGCAAAGTTACGCGAGAAGGTGCTCTCGAGGTGGGATAACGAAGGCGGCGCGAGCCGCGAGGGTCCCCAAGAGGGTTCGCCCATCAGCGAGGCGCGGGTGGATCGCGAGCCCCAGTTGACCAATGCCGAACTCGTGCAGCTTCGGGTGCGCGTGATCGCGCTGGAGAACTTGGTCATCGCCTTATTGGCCGAAGGTTGTGATCGTCCGGTCGAGATTGTTCGCGAGATGGCGGCCTACATTTCGCCCAGGCCAGGCTTCACGCATCATCCGCTGACAACGCATGCCGCTGCCCACATGATCGATCTCGTCGAGCGGGCCGCTCATTTCAGATCGGCGGGCATCGACGAGCGGACCTCAAACCATCAGGCAAATAGCGATGGCTAAGCGATTTAGCGTTGGCGATCGGGTCGGCTGGAACTCCGAGGTCGGCCGGGTCAGGGGCACGATCATCCGCGTCCATACTCGCGACGTGGACTACAAAGGCCATACCCATCACGCGAGCCCCGAAGCTCCGCAGTACGAGATCAAGAGCAGCAAGACCGACCACATCGCCATGCACCGGGGCTCTGCGCTCAGCCGGCTGAAAGCATGAGCGACAAGCCCGCGACGCCGGAGCCACTTGAGGCAGCGCTTACGCACGCGGACGATCGACTGCTGGCGGATCATTGGATGCCGCCGCAAGCCAGCATTGTGCCGCGCGTGCGCGTTGGCCGGCGTTGGATCAGCGTGCTCTGGGCGCTCCCGATCGGGAGCGCGGCGCTGATGGTGCTGATCGCCTTCGCGCAGGCGCTTCGCGAACGCCCGGAGGTGAAGGCCTTCATCGTCCGGCACCCCGGCATCGCCCAGGCGGCGCCGTCGGTGGATTCCGGCTTCCCGGCGTGGCTGCAAGTTCAGCACTTCGCGAACATGTTTTTCATGCTGTTCATCATCCGGGCCGGCCTGCAGATCCTCGCCGACCATCCACGGCTTTACTGGCGTCGCGATTGTACGCCGGGGATGGACTGGTTTCGTTTCCAGCGCCCCGTGCCCAAGGATCGAGTTTGGACCGCCAAGGATGACTCGGTCACCCTTCCGGCGTGGCTCGGCATTCCAGGCCTGCGCCATACACTGGGCCTCGCGCGCTGGTGGCACTTCTCGGTCAACCTGCTGTGGGTGATCAACGG